>NZ_JBVHRI010000003.1:409738-697214 GCF_055566975.1 Streptomyces sp. NPDC027189 | reverse complement strand
GCCACCCCATAGGGGTGTCTGGACGGAGGAGCCCACCCAACAGCCAGCTGGGCGCTACCTCCAAGCCCGGCCGTTCACGGCCGGGTCAAGTTGACTCGTCCTCGGCTCCCGGCGCCGCCCCCGTCGCGTCATGCCACTTGGGGTCGTTCTCCCACTCGAGGTTCCGCTCCCGGGCGGTCTCCATCGCGTGTTCCGCCTCCTGGCGGGAGGCGTACGGGCCGAAGCGGTCCTTGCCGGGGCACTCGGGGCCCTCCTCGACCTTCTTGTGCTCCAGGCAGTAGTACCACTCGCCGGGCTTGCCGACGGTGCGCTTCTTGAAGAGGGCCATGACCGGCTCCTTTCGCCACGGACATGGTCCCCCATGCCCGCTGGTTAGACTCGCTGGCATGTCTGGCCAGTCGCTGCTCGTACCAGGGGAGCTCTCTCCCACCCGTCCCGTCCCGGGAAACATCCGGCGTCCCGAGTACGTGGGCAAGCCCGCCCCCACGCCGTACACCGGACCGGAGGTGCAGACGCCCGAGACGATCGAGGCGATGCGGGTCGCCGGGCGGATCGCCGCGCAGGCGATGGCCGAGGCCGCCAAGCTCATCGCGCCGGGTGTGACGACGGATGAGCTGGACCGGGTGGCGCACGAGTACATGTGCGACCACGGGGCCTACCCCTCGACCCTCGGCTATCGCGCTTTCCCCAAGTCGCTGTGCACCTCCGTCAACGAGGTCATCTGCCACGGGATCCCCGACTCCACGGTCCTGCGGGACGGCGACATCATCAATCTGGACGTGACCGCGTACATCGGCGGGGTGCACGGCGACAACAACGCGACGTACCTGGTCGGCGACGTCGACGAGGAGAGCAGGCTGCTCGTCGAGCGGACCCGTGAGTCCCTCAACCGCGCCATCAAGGCGGTCAGGCCCGGCCGCCAGATCAACATCATCGGGCGCGTCATCGAGTCGTACGCGAAGCGGTTCGGGTACGGGGTGGTGCGGGACTTCACCGGCCACGGGATCAACTCGTCCTTCCACTCCGGGCTGATCATTCCGCACTACGACAGCCCGCACGCGACGACCGTCATCCAGCCTGGGATGACCTTCACCATCGAGCCCATGCTCACGCTCGGCACGCACGAGTACGACATGTGGGACGACGGCTGGACCGTCGTGACGAAGGACCGGAAGCGTACGGCCCAGTTCGAGCACACCTTGGTGGTGACGGACAGCGGGGCGGAGATCCTGACCTTGCCGTAGTCCCTCGCAGGACCCTCGTACATGCGAAAGCCCGCCTTGTCCACAGGGCGGGCTTTCGCATGTGGGCTTGACCGGAAATCGGGGTACGGTTTTACCGACAGGATGTCGGGAACTCATTGACTTAGGTAAGCCTAACCACAGAAGATTGTGGCGGCTCTCGTCCCCTCTTCGGCCCCGGAGGCATCATGAACGCGACGGACAGGTCGAGCACCTCCTTCTCGGCACTCATCCGCACCGCCTCGCACGAGCAGCACACGGAGGCGGAGGCCTCGACGTTCATGAGCGACCTGCTCGGCGGCCGGCTGGGCATCGAGGCGTACGCGCGCTACACCGAGCAACTGTGGTTCGTGTACGAGGCGTTGGAGGCGGACACCGAGCACTTGGCGGCCGATCCGGTGGCCGGGCCCTTCGTGCGGCCCGAGCTGTTGCGCCGCGCGGCCCTGGAGCGCGACCTGGCCCATCTCCGGGGCCCCGACTGGCGCGCGACGCTCACCGCCTTGCCCGCGACCCGGGCCTACGCGGCCCGCGTCACCGAGTGCGCCCGGAAGTGGCCCGGCGGCTATGTCGCCCACCACTACACCCGCTACCTCGGCGACCTCTCAGGCGGCCAGATCATCCGCAGCAGGGCCGAGCGGACCTGGGGCTTCGCCCGCAAGGGCGACGGCGTCCGCTTCTACGTCTTCCAGGACATCGCCAACCCGGCCGCGTTCAAGCGGAGTTACCGCGAGCTCCTGGATGGAGTCCAGGCCGACGACCTGGAGAAGCAGCGCATCATCGGGGAGTGCAAGCGGGCGTTCGCCCTGAACACGGCGGTCTTTCGAGCCCTCGGGGAAGAGTTCCCGCTGACGGCGTGAACGCTTTCCGGCCCGGTCGGCACTCTTCCAGCCTGTCATGGGGTGCCCCTGGTCGAGCGAAGCCGAGAACGTGGGCGAGAGAACGAGGCCGTTCAGGCCGAAACGTCGCCTCGAGGCGACGCGTGTTGTCCGCCGCAAGCGGCAAGGGAAACCGAGTCGGATGGACGGGCGGGAAAGGGCCGCGAAGCGGCGAGACCCCCCTCATCCGAAGACGAAGGCGGACGCGAGCTACCACCGCGCAGACGGCGGAGCCGTCAACTGATCCGCGAGCCGTGACAACCGGTCACGGAACCGCCGCCGCCCCCGCGGCGACGGCAGCGCGTTCTCCCCGGCCGCCGCGCTGACAAGATGCTGCACGGTATCGAGATCGAGCTTGGGCTCGGCCGGCACCGCGAGCGACTCGTGGGCCAGGGCCGGCAGCTCACGGTCCCCCGCGGCATCCCCCGCGGACAGCGCCAGCACCGTCGCCCCGGCCCGCCGCGCGTCATGCACCCGCTCCAGCAACGGCGCCCCGGGCGCGCCCGGCGACACCACAAGCAGCGTCTCCCCCCGCCGAGCCGCCTCGATTCGCCCCAGCCCCACCGCCAGGTGGGCCGGATCGGACTCCCGCGCCCCGTGCCGCACCAACGTCGGCGACAGCTCCGGCGTGCCCGACCACGCCGCCTCGTCCACGAGATGCGCGGCGAGATGCCACGGCTCGTACTCCTCCGTACCGACCAGCAGCAACCCGCCCCCGTACGACACCACGGACCCCCGCAGTGCCCCCGCGAACCGCCGCGTGGCCCCCAACCACTCGGTTCCGGCGAGCACTTCGCGCAACAACGCGACCCGTACGGCATCCATGCGCACGCATCCTGCCGCAACCGGCCTCTCGTGACCCGGAGTTCACCACGAATTCGCCCGAGCCGGGCAGAGGCCCGCATCAGCGGTCACACAAGGAGCCAGCCCATGACAGAAGCAAGCACGCCCTTCCGCGGCGGCCGCGAAGGCTACGCCAGCTTCCGGATCCCCGCGGTCGTCGCCACGGCCGCGGGCACGCTCCTCGCCTTCTGCGAAGGCAGGGTCGACTCCGCGCACGACCACGGCAACATCGACATCGTGCTGAAGCGGTCGTCGGACGGCGGCCGCACCTGGGGTCCGCTCCAGGCCGTCGCCAAGAACGGCGACAATCTGGCGGGCAACCCGGCGCCCGTCGTCCTCGACACCGGCCGCGTCCTCCTCGTACACGTCCGCAGCGCGGCCACCGCGAGCGAGGACGCCCTTCTGCGCGGCAAGGTGAAGGCGGCCGACGGGCGGCGTGTCTGGGTGCAGCACAGCGACGACGACGGGGTCACCTGGTCGAGCCCGAAGGAGATCACGGCGCAGGTGAAGAAGGCGAGTTGGCGGTGGTACGCCACCACACCCGGGCACGCGATCCAGCTCACCACCGGCCGCGTCGTCGTCCCCGGCAACCACACGCTCCCGCCCACCGGCACGGACAACGGCACCGAAGCGAAGTACAACAGCGGCCACTGCCTGCTCAGTGACGACCGCGGCGAGACCTGGTACCTCGGCTACATCGACGAGAACACCAACGGCTACATCAACGTGAACGAGACGACCGCGGCCGAACTCCCCGACGGGCGTGTCTACTTCAACACCCGCAACGACTCCCCGTCCCCCGGCAACCGCGCCGACGCCCACTCCCGCGACGGCGGCAAGAGCCTGGAGAAGCCCTTCCGCCCGCAGGCAGGCCTCGTCACGCCCGTCGTCCAGGGCAGCCTCCTGCAGCTCCGCGACCCCGACCTGCTCCTCTACTCGGGCCCCGCCGACCCCGCCTTCCGCGCCCTGATGACCGTGCGCGCCAGCACGGACGGCGGCACCACCTGGCGCCCCGCCCACACACTGGACGGGCTGCCCGCCGCGTACTCCGATCTCGTACGCGTCGATGCGAGGACCGTCGGCCTCCTCTACGAGACGGGCGACTTCGGCGCGTACGAGACGATCACCTTCCGCCGCATCCCGGTGACCGCCCTCACCTGACGCCCACAGCCGCGATCCGCGCACGTAAAGTCGGCCCCATGACCTCTAGTGACAGTGCACAGAAGGCCCCCGCCAAGGACCCCTGGGACCTTCCCGACGTGTCCGGGCTCGTCGTCGGCGTGCTCGGCGGCACCGGGCCCCAGGGCAAGGGACTCGCCTACCGGCTCGCCCGGGCCGGCCAGAAGGTGATCATCGGCTCGCGGGTCGCGGAGCGTGCGCAGGGCGCGGCCGAGGAACTCGGGCACGGCGTCGAGGGCGCCGACAACGCCGAGTGCGCGCGGCGCAGCGACATCGTGATCGTCGCCGTACCGTGGGAGGGCCACGGCAAGACCCTCGAATCGCTGCGCGAGGAGCTGTCGGGCAAGCTCGTCGTCGACTGCGTCAACCCGCTCGGCTTCGACAAGCAGGGCGCGTACGCGCTGAAGCCGGAGGAGGGCAGTGCCGCCGAACAGGCTGCCGCCCTGCTGCCCGACTCACGCGTCACCGCCGCCTTCCACCATCTCTCGGCCGTCCTCCTCCAGGACCCGGAGATCGAGGAGATCGACACCGACGTGATGGTCCTCGGCGAGGAGCGCGCCGACGTCGAGATGGTCCAGGCCCTCGCCGGCCGTATCCCGGGCATGCGCGGCGTCTTCTCCGGCCGCCTGCGCAACGCCCACCAGGTCGAGTCCCTGGTCGCGAACCTGATCTCGGTGAACCGGCGCTACAAGGCCCACGCGGGCCTGCGGGTGACGGACGTATAGCGGCTCACGGGCATGGGGGACACTGGACGCGCAGCACTCGTAAGTCGTCCGCATTGTCCGTCAGGAGCCAGCCCCCATGCCCCGCCTCGCCCTCTACGCGCTCGCCGTCTGTGTCCTCTCCGTCGCCGCGGCCGTCGTCTCCTTCGTCCAGGGCAGCTGGCTGGGGGTCGTCTGGTTGCTGCTGGCGGGCCTGTCGTCCAACATGACCTGGTACTACGCGCGGCGCGGCCGGGGCCAGGGCAAGGACAAGTCCGTCACGACCTGAGGCAGGCGTCGTTGTTCTCCTGCCAGAAGCGGTACAGCCACTGACCGCAGTCGGTTTCGCCCGGGCGGATGCCCAGGCCGCTCAGAACCGTGTCGATCGCGTCGAAGAACGCGATGTTCACCGACGGAATCCACAGGATCCCGAACACCGCCAGCAGCCCGAACGGCGCGAACGGCTCCACCTGGCGGCGGATGTTGTACGACAGCCAGGGCTCGATCACGCCGTAGCCGTCCAGGCCCGGTACCGGCAGGAAGTTCAGGATCGCGGCCGTGACCTGGAGCAGCGCGAGGAACGCCAGCGCGTAACGGAACGTGTCCGGGACGCCGTCCAGGGCGTGCAGCCAGAACGGTGCGGTGCAGACGACGGCGAAGAGGACGTTGGTCAGCGGGCCGGCCGCCGAGATCAGGCTGTGCTTCCAGCGGCCCTGGATCCGGTTCCGCTCGATGAAGACCGCGCCGCCCGGCAGACCGATCCCGCCCATGATCACAAAGATCACCGGCAGCACGATGCTCAGCAGCGCGTGCGTGTACTTCAGCGGGTTGAGCGTCAGATAGCCCTTCGCGCCGATCGAGATGTCGCCGCTGTGCAGGGCGGTGCGCGCGTGCGCGTACTCGTGCAGACAGAGCGAGACGATCCACGCGGCCGTCACGAAGAGGAACACGGCCACGCCGGGGACCTCGGCGAAACCGGTCCATGCCGCCCAGCCGGTCACCGCCATGACGGCCACGATCCCGACGAAGACGGGACTGATCCTCCGGTCGCTGCGGCGGTACGCGGCGGTGGTCATGGGGCTCCCTGGACTGCTGCTCACGGGGTGGGACTGCCCGACCGTACCGGGCTCATGCGGAAAACGTCTCGCGATCGGCCATTGGTTCCGGAGAGGGTGGGGACATGGGGCGATGGCGGGTCTTCTACGCGGACTGGCAGATGGAGTGCTGTGGCACACCGTTCTCGGTGGGGGACGAGGTGAGCTGGCCGCTGCTTTTGGGCTCTGCGGAGGATGTGCTCGGCGGGGGCTGGTTCGAGCAGCTCAGCAAGATCTCGGCGCCGGTGGAACGGGTGCATGACGAGGACGGGGTGATCCAGGTGCTGCGGGCGGACGACGGTCTCCTCGCCGCGCTGCACGGCGACCCCGTGGACGAATCCGGACTCGACCCCGGCCAGTGGATCCGCAGGCTCGGCCTGCTCACCGTCGAGCGGCACGGCATCGAGTGGCCCGAGACCACGGGTCGCGTCGGCGCCATCCACGTGGTGCACCAGGGCTACGTCGAGACCAGCCCCGACGCGCGCACCCTCTTGCCCGACCCGGAGGACCGCTCCCTGGAAGCCGTCGACAGTTGCCCGCAGCAGTTCGGCGGGGACTACGACGAGAGTTGTACGGAGTCGGGGGTGCGCCGCTTCCGCCGCCGGTCCGGTGTCCTGGTCGAACTCGCGGTACCGGACCCCCGCACCTGAAGCCACCGGAGACAATGGACCCCGTGCGCTACCGCATCCTCGGCACCACCCAGGCACTCCGCCCCGACGGCACGCCCGTCCCGGTCGGCGGGGCGCGGCTGCGTGCCCTGCTGACCGTGCTCGCGCTGCGGCCCGGACGGACCGTGCCCGCGGCCGTCCTCGTCGACGAGGTGTGGGACGGCGACCCGCCCGCGGACGCGCCCGGCGCGCTGCAGGCGCTGGTCGGGCGGCTGCGCAGGGCACTTGGGCCGGACGCGGTGCACTCGGTGGACGGCGGCTACCGGCTCGCCGCGGCGGCCGAAGACGTCGACCTGCACCGTTTCGAGCGCCTTGCGGGCGAGGGCACGCGTGCCCTCGCCGACGGCGACCCGGCGAAGGCGGCCGCGGTCCTCGACGACGCCCTCGCCCTGTGGCACGGTCCGGCCCTCGCCGACCTCCCGGACCGCACCGCCGAGACGGCCCGCTGGGAGACCCGCCGCCTCGACGTCCGCCGCGCCCGCCTCGCCGCGGCCCTCGCTCTGGGCCACGCCGAGGAGTCCCTGCCCGAGCTCACCGCTCTGTGCGATCTCCACCCCTTGGACGAACCTCTCCACGCCCTCCGTCTGCGCGCCCTGCGCGACGCCGGCCGCCCCGCCGAGGCCCTCGCCGCCTACGAGTCCGTACGCGCACTCCTGTCCGACCGCCTGGGCTCGGACCCCGGGCCCGAACTCCGCGCTCTTCACAGGGAGTTGCTGACGCCGGCCGATGGTCCCGCCGCTGCGGGCCGTGGACGTGGCCTCGGTCGCGGGTCGTACGGCGCGGGGGACGGGAGCACCGCCGGGCACCGCACCGCTCCGGACGGTTCCGGCGCCCGGAACGCCGGAGCCGCAGATCCGGCCCCCGGCGGAGGAGACGCGGTCCAGACCGTCGACCGGGACGGAGCCGGTGGGCAGGTTGCCGCACAGCCCGGCGCCTCCGGCCCGGCCGTCGGCGCCCCCGCCTCGGCCCTCGGCTCCGCCGCCCTTTCCCGTAGCCGCCCGGCGACCCCGCCCCCGGGCAACCTCCGCGCCCGCCTCACCTCCTTCGTCGGCCGCGAGGCCGACATCGATGCCATCCGGGGCGATCTCGCGGCGGCCCGGCTCGTGACGCTGCTCGGGCCCGGTGGGGCCGGGAAGACACGGCTGTCGCAGGAGGCGGCGGAGGCCGTGGCGTACGCGGCACGGGACGGGGTGTGGCTGGCCGAGCTCGCGCCGGTGGACGATCCCAAGGCGGTGCCCGAGGCCGTGCTCACGGCCGTCGGTGCGCGGGAGACCGTGCTGCGCGGTGCAGGTGCCGAGGAGATGAGGGCCGTGGCCGACCGGCACGACGATCCGCTCACCCGGCTCGCCGAGCACTGTGCCAAGCGGCGCATGCTGATCATCCTCGACAACTGCGAGCATGTCGTGGACGCCGCCGCCCACCTCGTCGAGGAGTTGCTGGAGCGGTGCCCGGAGCTGACCGTACTCGCCACCAGCCGTGAACCTCTCGGCGTACCAGGGGAGTTGCTGCGTCCCGTGGAGCCGCTGCCGGAGCCCGTCGCGCTGCGGCTGCTCGCCGACCGCGGGGCCGCGGCCCGGGCCGGCTTCCGGATCGACGCCGACGGCGAGACTGCTGCGGCGGCGGCCGAGATCTGCCGGCGCCTCGACGGGCTGCCGCTCGCCATCGAACTCGCCGCCGCCCGGCTGCGGATGCTCACCCCGCGCCAGATCGCCGACCGGCTCGACGACCGGTTCCGCCTGCTCACCTCCGGCAGCCGCACCGTCCTGCCGCGGCAGCAGACCCTGCGCGCCGTCGTCGACTGGTCCTGGGACCTGCTCGACGAGGACGAACGGGACGTGCTGCGGCGGCTGTCCGTCTTCGCGGGCGGCTGCGGCCTCGCCGCAGCCGAGGCGGTCTGCGGGCCCGCCGCGCTGGAAGCGGTCGGCTCGCTCGTCGACAAGTCCCTTGTCGTCGCGGCTCCTTCGGGTGAGGGGGAGATGCGCTACCGGCTCCTGGAGACCGTCGCCGAGTACGCCGGTGAACGCCTCGACGAGTCCGGCGACCGCCCCGCCGCCGAGCGCGCCCACCTCACGTACTACCGCGAACTCGCCCGCACCACCGACCCCGCACTGCGCGGCCCCGGGCAGGGCGCCGCGATCGCGCTCCTCGAGCGCGAGTACGAGAATCTGCGCACCGCTCTGCGGCACGCCGTCGCCGAGCGCGACGAGCAGGAGGCGATCTGCCTCGTCCTCTCGCTGTGCTGGTACTGGCAGATCCGCGACCAGCGCATCGACGCCCGCACCTGGTCCCGCGAGGTCATGGCCCTCGGCCCCGACCCCTTCGCGGCGCCTCTGCGCCCGGCCGTCCCGCTGCACGAGAGCTGCACGGCCGCCCCGCCGCCGATGCGCCCGGACGTCCTCGAAGAGGCCCGGCGCGGAGTGCACCTCGTCCATCTCGCCTGCATGGACATGGACTTGGAGAACTGGCAGACCCCGGAGGCCAAGGAGAAGCTGCGCATCATCAGCGAGACCTACCGGCCGGGCCTCCCGCAGACCTGCCGCAGCCCCGGCAACCTCTCGTTCTACGCCGTGCTGCTCACCGGCGACATGCAGCGGGTGCGCTCGGTCATCGACGTGTCGGTCGACACCTGCCGCGAACTCGGCCTCGAGTGGGAACTCGCCGTCGCCCTCCAGATGCGCGCCAACATCCTCGCCAACCGCGCCGACATGGTCGGCGACGCGACCCGCGACGCCGACGAGGCGCTGGAGATGTTCGCCCGGATCGGCGACGCCTGGGGGGCCGCCGAGGCTCTCTCCGCGCGCGGTGAGGCCCATGAGCGCAAGGGCGAGTACCGGGCCGCCGCCGCGGACTACTCGGAGGCGAGCACGTACGCCGAGCGGCTGGGTGCCCGCGCCCAGACGGCTGTGCTCACTGTCCGACTCGCCAGCATGTCCATCGAGTTGGGGGAGCCCGAACGCGGCGAGCGGATGCTGCGGGACGTGCTCGCGGAGGGCCATGGCGCCCAGAACGAGGCCATGCCCGCGGCCCGGCTCTTCCTCGCGATGTGGCTCGGCCGCACCGATCGGACCGCCGAGGCGCGCGAGCAGCTGCGGCTGCTGCGCGAGGACTTCGCGGCCAGCACCTTCGTGGTCTTCGACGGGTTCATGCTCGGTGTGGAAGCCTGGCTGGACACGGTGGAGGGGCGGCACACGAGCGCCCTGGAGAAGGCACGCAAGGCCATGGCGCGGTCCATGGACCCGCTGGCGCAGATGATCGCGCCGCACATGACCTCCGCGCATCTGACCACCGCCGCCATCGCCCTCACCGGCCTGGACGGCGCCGGCCGCGCCCGCGAGGCGGCCCGGCTCCTCGGCGCCGCCGACCACTTGCTGCCGCCGGGCCACTTCGCCGGCCCGATGGAGGACGAGGTGCGCACCCGGGCCGAGGCGGGCGTGCGGGCCGTACTCGACGACGCGGCGTACGAGGCCGCGTACGCCGAGGGCGGCGGGCTCTCCGCGGAGGAGGCCGCCGCCCTCATCTGACGCGGACCGGGGGCCATGGTCATGGCCGTCACTCGTGGCCGAACGTCAGTTCTTGGTACGGAACTTGTGGATCGCGATCGGCGCCATCACCACCGTGAGCAGCGCCGTCCACGCGAGGGTCACCCACAGGTCGTGCGCGACCGGGCCGCCCACCATCAGGCCGCGCGCGGTGTCCGCGAGCGAGGACAGCGGGTTGTAGTCGGTGAAGTTCTGCAGCCAGCCGGGCATGGTCCGGGGCGGCGAGAAGATCGACGAACCGAACTGCAGGGGCATCAGCACCAGGAAGCCCATCGCCTGCACGGACTGGGCGTTCTTCATCGTCACCCCGAGGACCAGGAAGATCCACATCAGGGCCGAGCCGAAAAGCGTGGCGAGTCCCACGGCGGCGAACAGGCCCGGCCAGTTCGTGATGTCGAAGCCGACCAGCACGCCGACGATCATGAGGATCGTCGTCGCGACGAGCATCCGCATCAGCTCCACCACGATCTTGGCGAAGAGCACGGAGCCCTGGCCGATCGGCAGGGTGCGGAACCGGTCCATCACGCCGGTCTGGAAGTCCTGGTTGAAGCCGGTGCCGACGGCCGTGGCGATGTTCATGCCCATCATCGCCATCAGACCCGGCACCACGTACTGCACGTACTCGTGCTGACCGCCGCCCAGCGACTGCCCGATGGAGCCGCCGAAGACGTACACGAACAGCAGGGTGAAGACGACCGGCATCAGGACGGCGTCGAACATCGACTCCGGGTCCTGGCGGATCCACAGCAGGTTGCGGCGGACCAGGGCGCCGATGTGGCGCGCGTGCGCGCGGGGCGAGATACGGGTGTCGCCCTTCGCGGCGAGGGGGGCTTCGACAACGGCGGTACTCATGCGGAGACCTCCTCGTAGGCGCGGGCGGGAGCGGCGTCCTGCGGGGCACTGGCCTTGTGGCCGGTGAGGGACAGGAACACCTCGTCGAGGCTGGGCAGTTCGGTGCTGATGGAGCTGATCGTGATGCCGCGCGCGGTGACCGCGCCGACCACGGCGGTGAGCTGTTCGTCGCTGAGGATCGGGACCAGGACGGTGCCGGTCTCGGTGTCCACGGCCGAGGTGGCGAGACCGGTGAGGCCCAGCTCGTCGAGCATGCCCGCGAGCGGACGCAGCTCCAGCGGGTCCACCGGGCGGATCCGCAGGGTGCGGCCGCCGACCTTCGCCTTCAGCTCGTCGATCCGGCCGCTGGCGATGACCTTGCCGCGGTCGATGACCGTCAGCTCGGAGGCCAGCTGTTCGGCCTCCTCCATGTACTGGGTGGTGAGCAGCACGGTGGCGCCGTCGGCGACCATGCGCTTGACCTCGTGCCACACCTCGTTGCGGGTGCGCGGGTCGAGGCCGGTCGTCGGCTCGTCCAGGTACAGCACGGCGGGCTGTCCGATCATGGAGGCGGCGAGGTCGAGGCGGCGGCGCATACCGCCGGAGTACGTGGACGCCGGGCGCTTGGCGGCCTCGGTGAGCGAGAAGCGCTCCAGGAGCTCGTCGGCGCGGCGGCGGGCGTCCTTGCGGGGCAGGTCGAGCAGCCGCCCGATCATGTAGAGGTTCTCCCAGCCGGGGAGCTTCTCGTCGACCGAGGCGTACTGGCCGGTGAGGCCTATGACCCGGCGCAGCTGGCGGGGCTGCTTCAGTACGTCGTAACCGGCGACCGTGGCGTGGCCGGCGTCGGGGGTGATGAGGGTGGACAGGCAGCGGACGAGGGTGGTCTTGCCGGCGCCGTTCGGACCCAGCACGCCGAGGACCGTGCCCTCGTGCACGTCCAGGTCCACGCCGTCCAGCGCCTTGGTCTCGCCGTAGTGCTTGACCAGCCCCCGTACGGTGACGGCGCTCTTGGCGCCGGCATCTTCTTGTCGGGGCTTCTTGTCGATTCGCGTCATGGGCATCAAGGTGCCAGCCGCCACCGACAAACCGCCTACAGCCGACCGACAGCCGCCGATATATCGCCGACGGGGGTGCCGTGTACCGCCGACGGGCGTGTCGTCGGCGCTTGTCCGCCGGTGGGTGGGCCGGGGCCGTGCCGGTACATCCGCCCCGTTGCCGGTGGCAGATCGGTTGGCTTTCATGGCTCGGCCTGTTGGCAACCACGTAAGCGACGGGGCATGTGATGTACCGGCACGGCCCCTTCCGTGCGTCGGCGACTGCGGGTGCACTGTCAGCCCGTCCGGCGTTTGAGGACGAGGCCGTTCAGGCTGATGCGGGGGGCTGGGGGCGGCAGCCCCCAGGTTCGGGACGGGTAGGGGCGGAGGGGGCGAAAAGCGTGACGGCGCCCCGAGGAAAAGGCGCAGCCCGCCGACGGGGGAAATCGGCGGGCTGCACTTGGTGCCGCAGTGGCTCAGTGGACGGAGTGCTCCTCGAGGGGGAACGTTCCGCCGACGACGTCCTCGGCGAACGCCTTCGCCGCGTTGCCCATGACCTCACGCAGGTCGGCGTACTTCTTCACGAACTTCGGCACCCTGCCACCGGTGAGGCCGAGCATGTCGGTCCAGACGAGGACCTGCGCATCGGTCTCGGGACCCGCGCCGATGCCCACCGTCGGGATCTGCAGCGTGCGGGTGACCTCGCCGGCCAGCTCCGCCGGGACCAGCTCCAGGACGACGGCGAACGCGCCCGCGTCCTGCACCGCCTTGGCGTCCCGCAGCAGCTGGTGCGCGGCCTCCTCGCCACGGCCCTGCACGCGGTAGCCCATGGCGTTCACGGACTGCGGGGTCAGGCCGATGTGCGCCATGACCGGGATGCCGGACTCGACGAGCAGTTCGATCTGGCGGTGCGAGCGCTCGCCGCCCTCCAGCTTCACCGCGCCGACCCCGGCCTCCTTGACGAGGCGGGTGGCCGAGCGCAGCGCCTGCACCGGGCCCTCCTGGTACGACCCGAAGGGCAGGTCGCCCACGATCAGGGCCCGGCTGGTGCCGCGTACGACCGCGGCGGACAGCATGGTCATCTCGTCCATGGTGACGGGCACGGTCGTCTCGTACCCCAGGTGGCAGTTGCCCGCCGAGTCGCCGACGAGCATGACCGGGATGCCGGCCTCGTCGAAGACGGACGCGGTCATCGCGTCGTAGGCGGTGAGCATGGGCCACTTCTCGCCGCGCTCCTTGGCGGCGGTGATGTCGCGCACCGTGATGCGGCGGGTGCTCTTGCCCCCGTACAGCGCCTTGCTGCTGTCGGTAGACGGGCGCACACCCTCCGCGGGCTGCTTCTGGACAGCCGAAAGCTGCGTCATCGCAACGGCTCCTTCTGTCATCTCGAGGCGCCCTTACGGCGTCCCCGGACCACATCCATGGTGGCACCTCGTGCCACGCGCGGCTAGAGCGGGTCGAGCGATCTACGTCTCGGCGCGCGGGGTCCCGTTATCTCTTGGTAAGTTCTCCGTAAAGTACATTCGATACGATACGGTTCCGTATCGAATCGCACCTAGGCTGGGCGCCATGACGACTTCCGCTCCTCCTGCCGATCGACGTGTGCCCGAGGCGGTGCATCGGCGCCGCTGGGCGATCCTCGGCGCGCTGATGCTCAGCCTGCTGATCGTGGTGCTCGACAACTCCATCCTGAACGTTGCGATCAAGACCATCTCGACCCCCGCGCCCACCGGCCTCGGCGCCACCCAGAGCGAGCTGGAGTGGGCCATCAACGCCTACACGCTCGTCTTCGCCGGACTTCTCTTCACCGCGGGCCTGCTCGGCGACCGGCTCGGCCGCAAGAAGGTGCTGCTCGCCGGTCTCGCCGTCTTCGGCATCGGGTCGGCGCTGGCCGCGGAATCCGGCTCGCCGGTGCAGCTCATCGTGTTCCGCGCGCTGATGGGCCTCGGTGCCGCCTTCGTGATGCCCGCGACGCTCGCCGTCCTGATGAACGTCTTCGAGCGCGACGAGCAGCCCAAGGCCATCGGCATCTGGGCCGGCGGCGTCGGCCTCGCCATCGCGATCGGCCCGATCACCGGCGGCATCCTGCTCGACCACTTCTGGTGGGGCTCGGTCTTCCTCATCAACGTGCCGATCGTGCTGCTCGCGCTCGTCCTGATGTTCTGGCTGGTCCCGGACTCGCGTGACCCGAACCCCGGCCGTGTCGACGCGATCGGTGTCGTCCTGTCGGTCATCGGGCTCGTCCTGCTGGTCTACGGCATCATCAAGGGCGGCCAGCTGGCCGACTTCACCGATGCGACGGTCCTCGCGACCATCGCGGCCGGACTCGTCGTGCTCGCCGGCTTCGTCGTCTACGAGAAGCGCAGCGACCACCCGTCCATCGACATCACGTACTTCAAGAACAAGGTCTTCTCCGCGGCGATCGCCGCCATCGCGCTCGTCTTCTTCGCGCTGATGGGTGTGACCTTCTTCTCCGTCTTCTACACGCAGAGCGTGCGGGGCTACTCGCCGCTGCAGACCGGCCTGTTGATGCTGCCGCTCGCCGCGGCCCAGATCATCTTCGCGCCGCGCGCCCGGCTCGTCGTCGACCGCTTCGGCAACCGGGCGACGTGTACGGCGGGGCTGCTGCTGATCGCCGCGATGCTCGCCGCGTTCGCCATCCTCGAGTCGGACACACCGATCTGGCTCCTCGAGGTCATCTTCTTCCTCATGGGCACCGGCATGGCGCACATCATGACCCCGACCAGTGTCGTGATAATGCAGGCCCTGCCGCGCGAGAAGGCGGGCTCCGCGTCCGCGCTCAGCAACACCTTCCGCCAGGTCGGCGGCGCCCTCGGCATCGCCGTCCTCGGCTCCGTCCTCTCCACGGCCTACCGCAGCGGCATCGAGGACAAGCTCGGTGTCGTCCCGGCCGGCCTGCGCCACACGGCGGGCGAGTCCATCGAAGCCACCCTCGGCGTCGCCGCCAAGCTCGGCCCCCAGGGCAAGGCCCTCGTCGCCCCCGCCAACGACGCCTTCCTGCATGCCATGCACGTCACCGCCCTGTGCGGCGCGGGTGTCGCGATCGTCGGCGCGGTCATCGTGGCCCTGTTCCTGCCGGGCCGGACCCCGGAAACCCAGAAGGGCGAGGAGGAAACCGAGTTGGTACCGGCTGGGGAGCACTGACCGGGCGTACGGGATCGCGGGCACCTGGCACCGGGTGCCCGCGGGCGCCGCACCCAAGGAGAATGAACGCCGGTCAACAAAGGAAAAGGAGTTCGATGTGAGCCTCGCGCACAGCCGAGCCGGGCATGAGGGGCCCGCCAGGGGGCGCCCCCGCAGCGAGGCCGTGGAGCGCTCGATCCTCGAGGGCGTCATGAAGCTCCTGGAGGACGGTGTACCGCTCGGGGACCTGTCCATCGAGCGCATCGCCCGCACCGCGGGTGTCGGCAAGGCGACCATCTACCGTCGCTGGAGCGGCAAGGAGGAACTCTTCGTCGACGTGCTGCGCGCCGCCGAGCCCACGGACCCCGAACTCCCCGGCACCTCGATGCGTGACGACCTCGTCGTCCTCCTGGAGTCGCTGCGCCAACGCGGCCTCATCAACCGCTCGTCGGCGATGCTGCACAACGTGTACGCCCAGATGAAGAGCAGCCCCAAACTCTGGAACGCGTACCACGCGACCGTCGTCGACCCGCGGCGCAGACTGGGCTACGAAGTCCTGCGGCGCGGACAGCAGAACGGCGAACTCCGTGAGGACGTCGACGTCGAACTGGTCAACGACATCTTCGTCGGCCCCATGCTCGTCCGCTCCGTCCTGCGCCCGGAGAGCGAACTTCCCGAAGACCTCGCGGAGCAGATCGTCGACACCCTGCTGGAGGGACTGCGGCCGACCAAGCCGTAGTTCCCCTGGTCCTGTCTGCTCCTGACGGGTCGTCTCGCTTGTTTCTGACGGGGCGAATGTGCGCGTTTCGTCACAGAGGGCGCGCTCCATGCCCGTATTCGGAACTCCGAACACGAAGTTGTACGTCCCCCTGCCCGTACGGCCGTCACAGGACGGCGAGAACGACACCGATCATCCCCTAGGGTCGTAGCCGAGGGGCAGACGGTGCGCACGGCAGGTTGTGAGGCGACGGTATGGCGCAGGCGTATATGACGGAGACGGGCAGCGGCGGCAGGGAGCCGGACCGCAGAGGGTCCCGGCTTCGGCGCCTGCTCGACGGCTGGCGCGGTGACCGCGGCATCTGGCGCCGCGGTCTGATCCTCGCCGCGCTCGCGGTGATCCTCGCCCTGGTGATGCTGCTGCACGCGCAGATCCCGAACACCATCGGCAACCTCGGCAGCCTCACGGAGACGTTCCTGCCCTGGCTGGGCCTGTTCGTCCCGATCCTGCTGATCCTCGCCTTCGTACGGAAGTCGGCGAGCGCCCTGATCGCGCTGCTGCTGCCCGCGATCGTCTGGCTGAACCTCTTCGGCGGGCTGCTCACCGACAAGACCGGCAGCGGCGGCGACCTCACCGTCGCCACGCACAACGTCAACGCCGACAACCCGGACCCGTCGGGCACCGCCCGCGACGTGGCCGCGTCCGGCGCCGATGTGCTGGCCCTGGAGGAGCTGACGGCCTCGGCGGTTCCGGTGTACGAGAAGGCGCTCGCGTCGACGTACAAGTACCACTCCGTGCAGGGCACCGTCGGACTGTGGAGCAAGTACCCGCTGACCGGCGCCCAGCCCGTGGACATCAAGCTGGGCTGGACGCGCGCGATGCGGGTGACGGTGACGACGCCGGCCGGGAAGGTCGCCTTCTATGTCGCCCACCTGCCCTCGGTCCGCGTGAAGCTGGAGGCCGGGTTCACCGCCCGGCAGCGCGACAAGAGCGCCGACGCGCTGGGCGAGGCGATCGCCGACGAGCCGATCAACCGGGTCGTCCTGCTCGGCGACCTCAACGGCACGATGAATGACCGCGCCCTCAACGCCGTCACCGCGCAGATGCGCTCCACGCAGGGCGCGGTGGGCAGTGGCTTCGGGTTCAGCTGGCCGGCGTCGTTCCCGATGGCCCGGATCGACCAGATCATGGTCAAGGGCATCGAGCCGGAGACCTCGTGGACCCTTCCCGGGACCGGCAGTGATCACCTTCCGATTGCCGCCCGCGTCAAGGTGGACGCAACCGCGTCTTAACCTCCTGGAATACTGGGCCTGAGAGAGTTTGTTCCCTAGCTGAACTTACAGCTGAACCCACAGCTCGACCCACGCGTCCCGTGCACATCGGTGTGCACGGGCGCGTCCATGCGCGTGCGTATGTCGTCCCTGCGCCTGCGCACGCCCATGGAAGACCGCTCGCCCCGCCGCACGTTCTCCGCTCCTCTGAAAGGCCCCTCATGCCCCTGGCCCTGCTCGCCCTCGCCGTGGGCGCCTTCGGCATCGGTACCACCGAGTTCGTGATGATGGGGCTGCTGCCCGACGTCGCGGACGACCTGCACATATCCATCCCCGCCGCGGGCCACCTGGTCTCGGCCTACGCCCTGGGTGTCGTGATCGGCGCCCCGCTGCTCGCGGCCGCCACCGCCCGCATGTCGCGCCGCAAGGTCCTGATCGCCCTGATGGGGCTCTTCGTGGCCGGCAACGCGCTCTCCGCCTTCGCCCCCGACTACCACTGGCTGCTGGCCGCCCGCTTCCTCAGCGGGCTGCCGCACGGCGCGTTCTTCGGCGTCGGCGCCGTCGTCGCCACGAACCTGGTCGCCCCCGAGCGCAAGGCGCGCTCCGTCTCGCTGATGTTCCTCGGGCTGACGGTGGCCAACATCGCCGGTGTGCCGGTGGCGACCCTCATGGGCCAGCACCTGGGGTGGCGTGCCACGTTCCTGGGCGTGAGCGCGATCGGCGTGGCCGCCATCGCCTCGCTCGCGCTCCTGATCCCACGTGATCACGCGCATGCCCCCACCGGCGGCCTGCGCGGCGAACTGGCCGCCCTGCGCTCCCTCCCGGTCTGGCTGGCCCTGGGGACGACGGTGGCGGGCTTCGGAGCGCTCTTCTCCGCGTACAGCTACATCACGCCGATGCTCACGGAGTCGGCCGGGTACGCCGACGGCAGCGTGACGTTGCTGCTGGCCCTCTTCGGCGTCGGTGCGACCGCGGGCAATCTGGTGGGCGGTCGCCTCGCGGACCACTCCCTGCGCGGCACCCTCTTCGGTGGCCTGGTGTCCCTCGTCGCGGTCCTCGCGCTCTTCCCGGTCCTCATGACCGCCCAGTGGAGCGCGGCCGTCGCGGTCACCCTTCTCGGCGTGGCCGCCTTCATCACCGGCTCGCCCCTCCAGCTGATGGTCATGGAGAAGGCCTCCGCGGCACCGTCCCTCGCGTCCTCCGCCAACCAGGCGGCGTTCAACCTCGCGAACGCCGGTGGTGCGTGGATCGGCGGGCTCGCTCTGGCCGCGGGCTTCGGGGCGACGTCTCCGGCGGTCGCGGGGGCGGGGCTCGCGGTGCTCGGCCTTGCCGTGGCCGGCGCCGCGTACGCCGTCGACCGGCGTCGGGCCGGTGTGCTCGCGGGGACTTCCGCGGGGGGCTCGGGGCGGCTTGTCGCGGCGCATGTGCCGCCGCGTGCGGAGCGTGTGGATCACTGACGGGTTGGGGGAGCGGGGGGTGTTCTCGCCCCCTCCGCCCCTGCCGGTCCCGTACCCGGGGCTCCGCCCCGGACCCGGTTCGCGCAGTTCCCCGCGCCCCATATCAGGGGCGCGGGGAACTGCGCAGTCTTTTGGCGGGGGTCTGGGGGCGGCAGCCTCCAGGGGACTCCCCGCCCGCACCCGGATACCCGGTGGGGGTAAGGTGTGGGGCATGGTGAAGAGAAGCCGGGCGCGCGAGGTGCTGCTGTTCGCCGCGCTGCTTCTCGGGATCGTGACGATGCACACGCTGGGGCATCCGGCCGCGCACGGCTCGGACCGGAGCTCCGGGTACTCCTCGCACGAGGGCTCCGGGGGCTACGGGCACTCCTCGTCCGCCATGTCGCAGACCATGTCCTCCCCGCCGGGTCACGCGCGGGAGCACACGACTGTCGCGTCGATGAACGCCGCCATGCCCCCCATGAACGCCATGGACCCCCTGTCCGTCTGCCTCGCCGTACTCGGCGGCGCCGCCCTTCTCCTGCTGCTCGCGGCGGCGCTGGGCACCCCGTGGGCGAGCGGCGCCACGCAGCCCGCGCGCGCACGGCTGCTGCGTGCCCTGTGGCCCCACCCGCCCCCGCGGCGAACCCTTCTCTCCCGTCTGTCGGTGCTGCGCATTTAGGCGGGCGCACCGGCTGCTTCGGGCTGCCCGTTCGGAGGTGGGAACCTCCGGGCGTCGAGCGGTGTACCAGAAGCAGCGGACGCGCCCATCCGCACGCAACATCACCACGACGAGGTGTTACTCAGTCATGCGCACCACCACACCCATGCGCACTCACACGCGCCGCACCGTCCTCGGTGCGGCGGTCGCCGTCGCCGGGACGGGGATTCTGTCCGCCTGCTCCGGGGCCGGTCACGCGGGCCACGGGGGGAGCGGGTCCACCGGCGGTTCGAAGGGGTATGTCGACCCGGCGGGCCGCGAAGTCGCCGCCGCCGAGAAGAAGCGGGGCTCGGGCCCCGTCCGGAAGGTGCGGCTCACCGCCACCGAGGCCGCCCTCGATCTGGGCGGCCGTACGGTCAAGTCCTGGGCGTACGGCGGCGACCTGCCCGGCGAGGCGGTCCGCGTCACCGCCGGGGACACCCTCGCCCTCACGCTCGCCAACCATCTCCCGGAGGCCACGTCCCTGCACTGGCACGGGATCGCCCTGCGCAACGACATGGACGGCGTACCCGACCTCACCCAGCGGGCCGTCAAGCCGGGCGCCGACTTCACGTACCGGTTCACGGTGCCGCACCCGGGCACGTACTGGTTCCATCCGCACTCCGGAACCCAGCAGGACCGCGGTCTGTACGCCCCGCTGATCGTGGAGGACCCCAAGGAGCCCCTGTCGTACGACAAGGAGTGGGTGGTCGTCCTCGACGACTGGGTCGACGGGGTGGACGGGTCCACCCCGGACGCCGTGCTCAAGCAGTTGAGCGGCGGCATGGGCATGGACATGGGCGACGACGGGGGCATGGATCACTCCGGGCACGACATGTCCAACATGTCCACAAGGGGTCAGGAATCGCCCTCGCCCGGTCCCTCCCGCCTGCTCATGGGTTCCGAGAGTCAACTGCTGGGCGGCGACGCCGGTGACGTCGCGTATCCGTACTACCTGGTCAACGGGCGTACGGCGAAGGCGCCTTCGGTCTTCCGGGCGCGCCCCGGGGACCGCGTCCGGATCCGGATCATCAACGCGGGCGGCGACACCGCCTTCCGCGTGGCCCTCGGCGGGCACGAGATGACGGTGACGCACACGGACGGCTTCCCGGTGCGGCCCGCGAAGACGGACGCGCTGCTGCTCGGCATGGGCGAGCGGTACGACGTCCTCGTCACCGTCAAGGACGGCGTCTTCCCGCTGACCGCGCTGGCCGAGGGCAAGAAGGAGTCGGCGCAGGCGCTGCTGCGGACGGGCGGAGGCGCGGCGCCCGCCGGGTCCGTGCGGCCGAAGGAACTCGACGGGCGGCTGCTGACGGCGGACAAGCTGCGGGCCGACGCGTCCGTGGCGCTGGCCGAGAAGGAGCCGGACCGCACGGTGAAGCTGCAGCTCACGGGCGGGATGGAGAAGTACGACTGGGCCTTCGACAAGAAGCCCTACCGTGCCGGGGCGGGTCAGCGGCATCCCGTCCGGGCCGGGGAGCGGGTGCGGCTCGTGTTCTCCAACTCCACGAGCATGTGGCACCCCGTCCATCTGCACGGGCACACCTTCGGCCTGGCCAACGTGGTGGGCGGCCCGCGCAAGGACACCGCGATCGTGCTGCCGAACGGGACGCTGACGGTGGACTTCGACGCCGACAATCCGGGGCTGTGGATGATCCACTGCCACAACGTCTACCACTCGGAGGCGGGGATGATGACCGTGCTCGGTTACCGGAGCTGAGGCGCCGGATCCGGCCCGCCGGGCCCTGAGGGCGGGGCGTCTCCACGCCGGTTTCCACGCCGGTCTCCACGTGGGGCGCCCCACACCCCATTGTGTCGCTCTGACGATTACACTGGGCCCGTGCCTCAACTACGCCTCGCCCTGAATCAGATCGACTCGACCGTCGGCGATCTCGCCGGCAACGCCGAGGCGATCCTCCGCTGGACCCGGCACTCCGCCGAGCAGGGAGCGCATCTGGTGGCGTTCCCCGAGATGGTGCTGACCGGGTATCCCGTGGAGGACCTCGCCCTGCGGCCGTCCTTCGTCGAGGCCTCCCGCGCGGCGCTGCACTCGCTGGCAGCCCGGCTCGCCGACGAGGGCTTCGGGGAGCTGCCGGTGATCGTCGGCTACCTCGACCGGTCCGAGACCGCGCAGCCGAAGTACGGGCAGCCGGCCGGCGCCCCGCAGAACGCCGCCGCGGTGCTGTACGGAGGCAGGGTGGCGCTGACCTTTGCCAAGCACCATCTCCCCAACTACGGCGTGTTCGACGAGTTCCGGTACTTCGTGCCCGGCGACACCATGCCGGTCGTGCGGGTGCACGGGGTCGATGTCGCCCTCGCCATCTGTGAGGACCTCTGGCAGGACGGCGGGCGCGTGCCGGCCGCCCGTTCCGCCGGGGCCGGGCTGCTGCTGTCCATCAACGCCTCGCCGTACGAGCGCGACAAGGACGACACCCGCCTCGAACTGGTCCGGAAGCGGGCCCAGGAGGCCGGGTGCACCACCGCCTATCTCGCGATGATCGGTGGGCAGGACGAGCTGGTCTTCGACGGGGACTCGATCGTCGTCGACCGGGACGGTGAAGTCGTCGCGCGGGCGCCGCAGTTCGCCGAGGGTTGCGTCGTACTGGACCTGGATCTGCCGGCTGCCGCCGCCTCACCCGTGGAAGGCGTGGTGGACGACGGGCTGCGGATCGAGCGGCTCGCGCTCTCCGAGGAGCCGCTGCCCGCGTACGAGGCGGAGCTCGCCGGGGGGTACGCGGAGCGGCTGGACGACGACGAGGAGGTCTACTCGGCGTTGGTGGTCGGGCTGCGGGCGTACGCGGCGAAGAACGGGTTCCGGTCGGTGCTGATCGGGCTGTCGGGCGGCATCGACTCGGCGTTGGTGGCCGCCCTCGCGTGTGACGCGCTGGGCGCGCAGAACGTGTACGGCGTTTCGATGCCGTCGAAGTACTCGTCCGACCACTCCAAGGGCGACGCCGCGGAGCTGGCGCGGCGGACGGGGCTGAACTTCCGGACCGTGCCGATCGAGCCGATGTTCGACGCGTATATGTCGTCGCTGGGGCTGACGGGGCTGGCCGAGGAGAACCTTCAGTCCCGGCTGCGGGGCACGACGCTGATGGCCATCTCCAACCAGGAGGGGCACATCGTGCTGGCGCCCGGCAACAAGTCGGAGCTGGCCGTGGGGTACTCGACGCTGTACGGCGACTCGGTGGGGGCGTACGGGCCCATCAAGGACGTGTACAAGACGTTGGTCTTCCGGTTGGCGGAGTGGCGGAATCGGGCGGCGGTGGAGCGCGGGCAGACGCCGCCGATTCCGGAGAACTCGATCATCAAGCCGCCGAGTGCGGAGTTGCGTCCCGACCAGGTCGACACCGACTCGCTGCCGGACTATCCGGTGCTGGACGCGATTCTGGAGCTGTACGTCGACCGGGACCAGGGCGCCGACGCCATCGTCGCCGCCGGGTTCGACCGGGAGCTGGTGGTCAAGACGCTCCGTATGGTCGACACGGCGGAGTACAAGCGGCGCCAGTATCCGCCGGGTACCAAGATCTCCGCGAAGGGCTTCGGCAAGGACCGGCGCCTCCCCATCACCAACCGCTGGCGCGAACACGCGTAACGGTTTCGGCTGCGGGCCGGTGGGGGCTTGTCGCGCAGTTCCCCGCGCCCCTTTCGGGGGCGCGGGGAACTGCGCGATCTTTTAGGGGGGTCTGGGGGCGCAGCCCCCAGGGACGATGGGGGTCCCCCCGCTCGAGCGAAGCCGAGAGTAGCGAAGCCGAGAGTGGGGGAGGGCAGGGGCGGAGGGGGCGAAGAAACCCACACCGCCACCGGACGCACGTACGCCCGCCCCCCAGCCAACGAGGAGCGGGCGTACCCGTTGTGACGGGGCGTCAGTGACGGCCGTAGGAGTCGACGTAGCCCGGGGCGGGGGAACCCACGCCGGTGACGTCGTCGTAGCCCTTCACGGCCTGCAGGGAACTGTCCTTGCCGAGGCTGCGGACGGAGGTGATGACTCCGTCAGCCGCGTCGTAGCCGTTCGCGAAGTCGACACGCGCCACGGCGAGCCCGGACCCCGTGGGGTTGTCCGTGACGTCGTGGTACGCCTTCGAGCCGTACTTGGCGTAGATGGCGGGGTTGGCGAAACCGATCGCCTTGCCGCCGCGCGCCTCCTGGGCGAGAGCCTGGACAGCCGCGATCACCGGCGCGGCGAGCGAGGTGCCGCCGATCCGGTACTCGCTGTACTGCTCCGTCCCGTCCGGGAAGGTCTGCGTCTGGCCGACCTTGAAACCGGTGTTCGGGTCCGCGATCGCGGAGATGTCCGGGACGACACGGTTGCCGGCGGCGTTGTTCGCCTTGGCGAGCGCGTCCGGGACGACACCCTTCTGGTAGAAGGGCTCGGCGACCGTCTTGCTGGTGCCGCCGCCCGCACCCGAGGTGAACGCACCCGGGAAGCCGGTCCAGCTCTTGCCGTCGTCCGACAGCAGTGCCTTCTCGGTGCCCCAGCCGGTCTCCCACAGGTACTTGTCGCCCTTGCCGACGGCCAGCGAGGTACCGCCGACCGCCGTCACCCATGCCGAGTTGGCCGGGGTGTCGACCTGCTTCGTACCGGTGTTGGCGACCTCGTCGCCGTTGTCGCCGGAGGAGAAGTAGAAGCCGATGCCCTCGACCGCGCCGAACTGGAAGACCTGGTCGTAGGCGGCCGCGAGGTCGGGCGTCTGGTTGGCCTCGATGTCGCCCCACGAGTTGGAGACGATGTCGGCCAGGTGCCCGTCGACGATCTTGTTCAGCGAGTCGAGCAGATCGTCGTCGTAGCAGGAGGCGGCGCCCACGTAGGTGATCTCCGCGCCCGGCGCGACCGCGTGCACGGCCTCGACGTCGAGGGTCTCCTCGCCGTACCAGCCGGCCGCCCCGCACTCCTTGGTCTTCGTGTACTTCGCCGGCAGCACCTGGCGCAGCTGGCCGCTGGTGTACGCCGCGTCACCGTGCTTGCCCGCGTAGGTCTGCGCGTCGAAGGCGATGGTCGGCGAGGCGTACGCGTCGGTGATGGCGACCCGCACCCCCTTGCCGGTGCGCGTGCCCGCGCCGTACGCGGCGCGCAGCTGCTTGCCCGTGTAGCCCTTGACCGCGTACGGGATCTTCGAGCCGTAGGCGTCCGGCAGGGTGCTCGCGGTGTTCGAGCCGTAGTACGAGGAGAACGGCCCGGAGTTCTTGAACACCGCGTCCGGAGGCGGCAGCTGGTCGCTGTGCGTCGCCTTGTGCGGGGCGTTGTCCAGGCCGGTGACGGTCAGGACGGCGCCGTTGAGGGCGGCCGGCGCGGAGGCCGTCTTCGACGGCGCCCGGTAGGTCTTGTTGCCCTTGGCGTAGTTGTGCAGCTGGGTGCCGAACGCCTTCTCGGCGGCGGCGACATCGCCGGTCACGGAGATGTAGTGCTGCGTGGTGCCGGTGACCTTCAGGCCGGCCGACTTCAGCCACGAGGTCACCGCGGCGACCTGGGCCTTCGTGGCGCCGAAGCGCGCTTGCGTCTTCTTGGCGCTCAAGTACTTGCCGTACGACGCCGAGTTCGGGTCGGACACGGCCTTGGCGTACGCCGCCAGACCGGAGGCGTCCCGGCCGGCGAGGTAGACCCGGGCGGAGACCTGGGAGCTGTCGGACGTGGCGCCCTTGTCGGCCTTGGCCGTGGCCCACGCGGGCTTGGTGCCCGTAAGGGTGTCCCGGCTCGGGCCGTCCGCGGCGTGGGCCGCGGGTATGCCGAGCGCCAGCGCGCCGGCGAGCAGCGGCAGTGTCGCTGCCATGCTCACTCCGGCGCGCGCTTTGGCGCGGTTGGATCTCATAGAACCCCCTGCGATGCGGTTCGTCGCATGTAGTGGCTGGTCGGCGATCCGCGTAGACCCCCGCGCATTGACAGGGCACGGGGAATGGATCACAGATGGGGGCCACTCTTTCGATGAACCGTTCATGCCAGGGGAATGAAAAGGCCAAGGAAACCCCAAGTGGCTGTGATTGGGGCGCATTTGGGCCGGTATGGAGAGGGGTGCTGCCCCGGTCGAGGGTTTTCCCTTTTTCTTCTGTCAAGGGGTTCCCTTTTTCCGTAAGCACATCGCGTCGTCCGGCAGCGCATGACGCGTCCGCAAGCGCGACGTGCTGTCTGTAAGCGCCTCGCGGCCCCGCGGCGTTAAGGGGGTGTGAAGCAGCTGGAGTTCGAAGAGTTCTACCGGTGCGGCCGGGACGTCTGCATGCGGGCGGTCCTCGCCGCGGTGGGCGACCGGCAACTGGCCGAGGACCTCGTGGCCGAGGCGTTCGCCCGGGCCTGGGCGGCCTGGCCGCGGGTGCGGCGGCATCCCGCCCCGCGCGCCTGGATCGTACGGACGGCGCTCAACACCCGGATCTCGTGGTGGCGTCGGCGTCGGTACGAGGTCGCGCTGGGCGACCACGACACCCAGGACGGGAAGGACGCCGGAGGCGGCGAGGCCGGCGGGTCCGGTCTCGACCCCGCGCTGCTGGCCGTGCTGCGCCAACTGCCGCTGCGGCAGCGGGAGGTGATCGCCCTGCGGGTCTTCCTCGACCTCGACACCGCGACCACGGCGAAGACGCTCGGGATCGCCCCGGGAACCGTCACCGCCCATCTGTCGCGGGCCGTCGCGACGTTGCGCGGCCACCTCGTCACCCTCAACACCCCGGAGGCAGGATCGTGAACACCATCGATGACGACAGGGACGTACTGAACGCGCTGAGGAGCTCGCTCGAGGACGTCACCATGCCCGTGCCCCTCGAGCGGATCGTGGCCGAGGGCCGCGCGGTCCGGCGGCGGCGCAGGCGCGTGGCCGTGGCGGCCGTGGGCGCGGTGGCGGCCGCGGGACTCGCGTTCGGCGTGCCGGGCTACGGCCACCCGTCGACGGCGCCGCCCGCGGAGTCCGCCGCGTTCACCGTCGACAAGCGGTCGGACGGCACGGTGGCGGTGACCTGGACCAAGGAGCAGTACTTCAAGGACCCGGCGGGGCTGCAGAAGGCGCTGCGCGACGCGGGGTTCCCCGTCCTGGTCAAGACCGGGGTGTTCTGCAAGGGGCCGGACGACCGCACACAGGTGGACGAACACGGCTCGGGAGTGGGGGTCGAGGAGGTCGTGAAGCGGGAAAGGCGGGACGACGGCACCGTCGTCTTCATCTACGACCCCGCGGCCATGCCCGCCCACACCCAGCTCTTCATCGGCTACCTGGACCAGGCCCAGCTCGCCGTCACCGACGGCCGCCCGGGTTCGGTGGAACGCCTGGTGCCGACCGGCGTCGCACTGAAGTGCGGTACGGACTGGCGCAGTTGACCATCAGGCGGCAGAAGGGCAGTTGACCATCAGGCGGCGGAGGGGGGCGGACGGGTCCGGGGCGCTGCCCCGGACCCGTCCCACTGGTCGCATCGCCGGACAAGCCCTAGTCGCGAGCCTTCGCGCCCCGCTCCTTCAGCATGTCCGCCATCAGCTTGATCTCCGACTGCTGCGCGTCGACCATGCCCTGCGCGAGCTTCTTCTCCACGCCGACCTCGCACTTGGCGACGCAGCCCTCGGCCATGTGGATGCCGCCCTTGTGATGGTCGGTCATCAACTGCAGATAGAGGATCTCGGCCTGCTTGCCGCTCAGCGTGTTCAGCTTCGTCATCTCGGTGTTGGTGGCCATGCCCGGCATCAGCGCGCCGTCCTTGCCGGAGGCCATGTCGCCCATGCCCATCCAGGTCATCGGCGCGTCCGAGGACACCTTCGGCAGCTCCCACAGGTCGAGCCAGCCGAGCAGCATGCCCCGCTGGTTGGCCTGCGTCTGCGCGATGTCGTACGCGAGACGCCGTACCTCGACGTCCTTGGTGCGGTCGCGCACGATGTACGACATCTCGACGGCCTGCTGGTGGTGGACCGCCATGTCCCGCGCGAAGCCCGCGTCGGCGGAGTCGGCGGTGGGCGCCTTCATCCCGGAGTCGTCACCGTCGGCGACCGCGTAGGTGATCGCCCCGGCCGCGACGAGCACGGCCGCCGCGGCCCCCGCGATCCACCCGACGTGCCTCACTGGGACAGACCGTTGGTGCAGGCGGCGCCCGGCTCGGGCGTCTGCTTGCCCTGCACGAACTCCGCGAAGAACTTGTCGACGTTCGGGTCGCTCGCGGCCGTCACCGTGCGCTGCTTGCCCCAGGCGCTCAGCATGATCGGGTCCTTCTGGTCCTCGACCGGGCTCATCAGCGTGTAGGGGGTCTTCTTGACCTTCGCCGCGAGGGCCTTCACGTCGGCGTCGGAGGCCTTGCCGTTGTACGTCACCCAGACCGCGCCGTGCTCCAGGGAGTGCACGGCGTTCATGTTGTTGATCGCCTTGGTGTAGACGTCGCCGTTGCAGTTCATCCACACCTGGTTGTGGTCACCGCCGACCGGGGGCTCCATCGGATAGTTCACGGTCTTGGTGACGTGGTTCCGCGACAGCGTGCCCTTCCAGGTCTTCACGCCGTCCGCGCCCGTGACGAAGTGCCCCGAGGACCCCTTCGAGTCGCTCGCGGTGTCGCTCTTGTCGGACTGCGACTTGACGAGGACGACGCCGCCGACGACGAGCCCGGCGACGACGACCACGCTGGCGGCGATCGTAAGGATCCGGTTGCGACGCTCGCGGGACTGCTCGGCGCGGCGCATCTCCTCTATGCGCGCCTTGCGCGAGGCGTTGCTGCTGTTCTTGGCGGAGCCCATGGCGAGTCCTTTATGGGGAATGGGACGGTCGGGTCCGCTGATCGTAGTGGGGGAGGAGGGGATGCAAGCAGGGAGCCCCGCGGGAATGACCGAAGAGGTGGCCTTCGTGCGGGCGGAAAGGCGACTTTCGTCCAGTTAATTTGAATCGCGGATGCGCATTATTTACGCTCGCGGTATGCGGCTGTTGCGATCCACCGACCTGGCCCTGCGCGTCCTCATGCGGCTCGCCGTCGCGGGCGACTCCACCCCCACGACCCGCGAGGTCGCGGCGGACATGGACGTGCCGTACACGCATGCCGCGAAGGTCGTCGCCGAGCTCCAGCACCTCGGGCTGCTGGCGGCTCGCCGGGGCCGGGGCGGCGGCCTCGCGCTCACCGAGGAGGGGCGCACGGCATCGGTCGGCGCCGTCGTCCGCACCTTCGAGGGGGACGGCGACGTCGTCGAATGCGAGGGCGCCACGCCCTGCCCGCTGCACTCCGCGTGCCGTCTGCGGGGCGCCCTGCGGCGGGCCCAGGAGGCGTTCTTCGCCTCACTGGACCCGCTGACCGTCGCTGACATGGTCGCCGCGCCGACCGGACCGGTGCTGCTCGGGATCTCCAGCAGGCCCTAGCCAGGGCCTGTCCGGCTCCCCGCGGCTCTCCAGCTTTTCAGCAGCTCCGCGACGGCTCTCCGGCTCTGCGGCTCTCTAGCGCTGCGCGAGCCAGAGGTCCGGACCGAACACCTCGTAGTGGATGTCGGCCGCCGCCACTCCCTTCCCGATGAGCTGCTCCCGTACCGCCCGCATGAAGGGCAGCGGACCGCACAGGTACGCGCGCGTGCCGGACGGAATCGCCACTCCGGAGAGGTCGACCAGGCCCGTGCGGTCGCCCGGGTGCCCCGGCCCCGGCTGCTCGTACCAGAAGTGGACGGCCGCGTCCGGCAGCTTGCCCGCGTAGGCCTCGTGGTCGGTGCGCAGGGCGTGCTCGGCCGGGGACCGGTCCGCGTGGACGACGGTGACCGGGGTGCGGTGTCCGGTGGCCGCGAGCTGCTCCAGCATCGCGATCATCGGGGTCACGCCGATCCCGGCGGAGGCGAGCAGGAGCGGCGCGTCGTCGGCCTCCAGTACCAGATCGCCGTACGGATCGGAGAGCCGCAGCCTGCTGCCCTCGTGCACGCGCGCGTGGAGGTGGTTCGACACCTCGCCGTCGGGCGTGGCGCCCCCGTGCACGCGCTTGACGCCGATCTGGCGCACGGGCGAGCCCGGAGCGCTGGAGAGGCTGTACTGGCGTATCTGACGGGCCCCGTCGGGTAGCTCGACCCGCACCGAGACGTACTGTCCCGCCCGGAAGTCCGGCACCGGGCCGTCGTCGGCCGGGCGCAGCCGGAAGGTCGCGACGTCCGCGGTCTCCTCGACGCGTTCGACGACCTCCCACTCCCGCCATCCGCCGCCGCCCCGCTCCTCGGACAGCCGCCGCTCGATGGCGATGAGGGCGTTTGCCATCAGCCAGTAGACCTCGTCCCAGGCGGCCGCGACCTCGGAGGTGACCGCGTCGCCGAGCACCCCGGCGATGGCCGCGAAGAGGTGCTTGTGGACGACCTTGTACTGCTCGGGCTGAATGCCCAGGGAGGCGTGCTTGTGGGCGATGCGCCGAAGCATCGCGTCGGGGCGCTCGTCCGGGTGCTCCACGAGGTACGTGGCGAAGGCGGCGATCGAACCCGCCAGGGCCTGGCGCTGGGTGCCGGCGGCTTGGTTGCCGCGGTTGAAGAGATCGCGCAGCAGCTCGGGGTGCGCGGCGAACAGTCCGTCGTAGAAGCGCTCGGTGATCTCTCCGATGGCGGCGCCGACGACGGGGAGGGTGGCGCGCACGGTGGCGGCGGACTGCTCGGACAGCATCAGGACTCCTCAAGGCCGAGGCGGGAAGGGGCGGTTGCGGCCCCTTGTCTGCACGGCACGCTAGTAAAACTTGCATCTGAGATGCAAATTAAGACGCCTGAGTGTGAGGAAGGCCGCGGTCCGCCATTTCAGAGACGCGGCCGAGCAGGCAAGATGGGCGTCAGAGCAGGACACCTGCCGTACGCGAGGCGTTCAGGCCGTGGTCGCCCGGGTGATCAAGGTCCGCAACGCGCACGAAATGGTGTTGTGGTGGGATGCTCAGGTGCCCCGATCGTCTACGAGGCGTGGGAGCAGGCGGCCTGACCAGCAAGGATGGGTGGAAGCGGAAGATGGACAAGCAGCAGGAGTTCGTGCTCCGGACACTGGAGGAGCGGGACATCCGGTTCGTACGTCTGTGGTTCACGGACGTACTCGGCTTCCTCAAGTCGGTGGCCGTGGCCCCGGCCGAGCTGGAACAGGCCTTCGACGAGGGCATCGGCTTCGACGGCTCGGCCATCGAGGGCTTCGCCCGTGTGTACGAGTCCGACATGATCGCCAAGCCGGACCCGTCGACCTTCCAGGTGCTGCCCTGGCGCGCCGAGGCTCCCGGCACGGCCCGTATGTTCTGCGACATCCTGATGCCGGACGGCTCCCCGTCCTTTGCGGACCCGCGCTACGTCCTGAAGCGGGCGCTGGCGAAGACCTCCGACCTGGGTTTCACCTTCTACACCCACCCGGAGATCGAGTTCTTCCTGCTGAAGGACAAGCCGCTGGACGGCTCCCGCCCCACCCCCGCCGACAACTCCGGCTACTTCGACCACACGCCGCAGAACGTGGGCATGGACTTCCGCCGCCAGGCGATCACCATGCTGGAGTCGATGGGCATCTCGGTCGAGTTCTCCCACCACGAGGGCGCCCCCGGCCAGCAGGAGATCGACCTCCGCTACGCCGACGCGCTCTCCACGGCGGACAACATCATGACGTTCCGCCTGGTCATGAAGCAGGTGGCGCTGGAGCAGGGCGTCCAGGCGACGTTCATGCCCAAGCCCTTCTCGGAGCACCCGGGCAGCGGCATGCACACGCACCTCTCCCTCTTCGAGGGTGACCGCAACGCCTTCTACGAGTCCGGCTCGGAGTACCAGCTCTCCAAGGTCGGCCGCTCCTTCATCGCGGGCCTGCTGAAGCACGCGGCGGAGATCTCCGCCGTCACCAACCAGTGGGTCAACTCCTACAAGCGCATCTGGGGCGGCTCCGAGCGCACCGCCGGCGCCGGCGGCGAGGCCCCCTCGTACATCTGCTGGGGCCACAACAACCGCTCCGCCCTCGTCCGCGTCCCGATGTACAAGCCCGGCAAGACCGGCTCCGCGCGCGTCGAGGTCCGCTCCATCGACTCGGGCGCGAACCCGTACCTGGCGTACGCGCTGCTGCTGGCCGCGGGCCTCAAGGGCATCGAGGAGGGCTACGAGCTGCCGCCCGGCGCCGACGACGACGTCTGGGCCCTCTCCGACGCCGAGCGCCGCGCCATGGGCATCGAGCCCCTCCCGCAGAACCTCGGCGAGGCCCTGGTCCTGATGCAGCGCAGCGAACTGGTCGCCGAGACCCTCGGCGAGCACGTCTTCGACTTCTTCCTGCGCAACAAGAAGCAGGAGTGGGAGGAGTACCGCTCCGAGGTGACCGCCTTTGAGCTGCGGAAGAACCTGCCGGTGCTGTAGGCGCAGGTCAGAGCGGGTTTCCCGCGAGAACGGCAGGTAGGGCCGACGGTCGCTGACCGTCGGCCCTACGGCGTCTCACCGTCCCTGGGCCGTCCCTGGGCCGTCCCTGGGCCGTGAGACAGCGGATGGGTGCCCGCGTGCATGCTGTCCACCGCCTTCCGGGTCCGGCTGTCACTAAAACCGCAGCCGCCTCCCAGGTCGACCGTGGCGCTGTCGGACGGGCCGGCGACCTGCGTGTTCTGCCGCCCGGACGCGGAGCTCGGCCACCTCGACCGAACAGCCCGGAATGCGCGTCGGCGGGCGGCAGGTGACGCTGGGGTCATGGCTGAGCAGCGTGTGGTTGTGTACCCGCCGTCCCCCAGCGGCGGCGGCCGACGGGTGCGTGTGGACGCGGAGATTCTCGGCACCGCTTATTCGCTGCACGACCTGACCGTCCTCCTTCAGCAGGCCGGGATGGAGGGGTTGGACGAGGTGGACGTGGCCAACTCGGAGTTGATCGAGTGGCATGGCGGCGGGCCTGAGGTGTGGACGGCGGCGTAACGCACGAACGCGCGGTCACGCGTGCGGGCCGGGCCGAAGTTTCCGTGGTGCGCCTTCTACTGAGGTCAGGCGGGCGGCGGTCGCTGATCTGTCCCATGCGCCGATCGGGAAGCCCCCGCGGAGCGCTTCGCGACGATGACTGCGGCGATGCCCCCGCAGGCGCCACCCAGCGCGGAGACGGCCCCCGTTACTGCGGTGATGATCTCTGTAGCCCCAGACTTTCCGTCTGGGGGATTCGTGCGAACAGCCAGGGTTTCTGTGAGCTGTCGAACGACGGCCCTCATGTACGCGCTCACCCACGCCGCCTAACGGAGATACGCGGGAGACACGGCCGCGGTGCTGATGCGCCGCGGCTTTCCTGTGCCGTCGGACGGGACCGTGTAGAGGTCGGCTCCGTAGTCGCCGGGGAGGGCGTAGACGAGTGTGTGGTCGTCGCGCCAGACCGCCTGGTCGTCGACGCTGCGGGGTTCGGCGAGCGGGGTTTCGCGCATCGTCCCCAGGTCCAGGACGTACAGGTGCCAGGGGGCGTCCTTGGGGAGGCCCTTCACCCGCTTCTTGAAGGCGACGCGGGTGCCGTCGAGGGAGAGGGACGGGCACTCGACGTTCGTGTGCAGGGCGGTGACGGTACGGGTGCGGAGGTCGCCGCGCATCAGGTAGGTCCTGCCGTGCGTGGCCAGGGTCGCGTAGAAGGTGCGGTCGTCGCTCGCGAACGTGACGCCCCAGAAGTTCACGTCCGCCGCGTGGTACGCCTCGCCGTCCTTCACGATGCGGAACGCCTCCAGCGAGCGGGTCAGTGTGCCGGTGCGCGTGTCGACGATCGCCGCCCTCGTCGAGAAGTTCGTGCCCGCGTACGAGTCGCCGCCCACGAAGGCGGTCCAGGCGGCGTAGCGGCCGCTGGGGGAGACGCGGGCGCGGGACGGGATGCCCGGGACGTCGTAGCGGGCCGTCTCGTGGAGATGGGCGTCGAGGATGACGGCTCGGTAGGTGTCCTGGACGGCGCCGTGCACCGCCTGGAGGCACACCCCCGTGCCCGAAGCCGCGTAGAAGCGCAGGCATTTGACGTCGGAGGCCGTGCGCGGGCCCGAAGGGTCCGAGGCCGGGACCGTCGTCAGCTCGTCGCGGTGCGGGCCCCACGCCACGTTGCGGAAGACCATGCGGCCGCTGCCGCCGGTCAGCGCGACCGTGCCCGCGGTGATCCGCGGGCCGCCCGGCTGGGTCTGGTTCCGGCGGTCCGCGCGGGCCGAGGCGTGCCGGACGGAGGCCGTGGCGACGCCCGCCAGGACGACGAGGGCCGAGATCAGGACCAGGATGCGGGTACGCCGGGTCATGCGAGGCCTTCTGGTGTGGTGGGGCGGAGGCTGAGCGCGAACAGCGCGCAGACGGCGAGGGCCACCGTCGACGCGGTGAGCGCCGTACGGTCGCCCCACGCCGTCCAGGCCGCGCCGAAACCGAGCGAGCAGACGAAGCGGGCCAGCGCCTGCCCGGTCTGGACGAGGGCCAGCCCGGACGAACGCAGTTCCTCGGGCACGCTGTCCGAGGCCACTGCCATCAGCACGCCGTCCGTCGCCGCGTAGAAGCCGCCGTGCAGGAGGAGAACGGCGTACGGCAGCGCCGTCCCGTGCCAGGAGGAGAGCAGCACGCCGTACGCGAGGAGCAGCGCGCCGTGGCCCGCCAGGAAGACCCGCCAGCGGCCGATCCGGTCCGCCAGCCGCCCCAGCGGGACGGCCAGGAGAAGGAACGCGGCCGCGGTGCCCAGGGGCAGCAGCGCGAACCAGCGGTCCGGAACGCCGAGGCGCCGCTGGAGCAGCAGGTAGACGAAGGAGTCGCTGACGGTCGCCAGGCCGAGGAGGAGGGCGCAGAGGGCGATACGGCGCAGGTCACGCCGGTGGAGGAGGGCGAGGGCGGCGCGCAGGGTGGGGCGGGGAGCCGCCTTCCCGGAGGCGGCGGCCACGGAGGTGTCCTCGTCGGCCTTCGTGTCGGCGTCTGCCTTCGTGTCGGCGTCTGCCCTCGTATCGGAGCCGGCCCCCCTCCGGGAACCACCCGGTACGAACAGCACCAGCACCAGCACACCCACCACGGCCACGCAGAAGCTCACCGTGAACACCGCGTCGTATCCGTCGACCGTCGCCCGGAGGATCAGGAAGGCGACCAGCGGGCCGAGCAGCGCGCCCGCCGTGTCCATGGCCCGGTGTACGCCGAAGGCGCGGCCGCGCGTCTGCGGGGTGCTCGACAGGGAGATCAGCGCGTCGCGCGGGGCCGTGCGCAGGCCCTTGCCGGTGCGGTCGGCGGCCAGGATCAGCCCGATGGGGGTGAGGGTGTGCGCCATCAGCAGCAGCGGTTTGCAGGCCGCCGAGAGGCCGTAGCCGAAGCCCGCGACCCACTTGTGGCGGCCCCCGCCCCTGTCCGCGAGATGGCCTCCGACCAGGCGTACCAGAGCCGAGAAGCCGTTGTAGATCCCGTCGAGGAACCCGAAGCCGAGAGGGGACAGGCCGAGGCCGGCCACCAGGTACAGGGGCAGCACCGCCGTCACCATCTCCGACGAGACGTCGGTGATCAGACTGACCGTGCCGAGCGCCAGCACGGTGGGCGCGACCGCGGCGCGGCGCCGCCCGGCACGGGGCCGGGCGGCGCCTTCCGCGGACGCCGCCGCCGTAGTGCTGGCGCGGCTGTCCGCTACGTACATGTCAGGACGTCCAGATACCCGTGATGTCCTTGCCGGAGGCGGCGTTGCCCGCGTGCGGGAGGCCGTGCATGTCCTCCAGCGTGCGCAGCAGGTCGTAGTGGTTGTAGGTGGTGGTGGACGAGGAGCCGGCGGTCACCTGCTGGCCGTAGAGGACCATCGGGATGCGGTTGCCGGACAGCCGGTTGTCCTCGTCGAAGGTGACCACGAGCAGGCTGTTGTGCGTCTTTGCCCAGGTCGCGTACGCGCCCAGGTCGTTCTTCAGCCAGGTGTCACCCGTCGACACCGAGCAGTCGTGCATGTCGCTGCACAGGTTCGGGACGACGAAGGAGACCTGCGGGAGCGTCGAGTAGTCCGTCGGGAACTGCGTGAACGTCTTGGCGCTGGACGTCGGTACGTTGCTGAAGCCGAACCACGGGTTGTGCTTGCGCGCGTACTTGCCGCTGCTGCACGTCGTGGAGCCCTGGCTGGGCAGCGTCTCGTTGTAGCTCGCCCACGTCTTGCCCGCGGCGATCAGCTCGGAGGCGAGGTTCGGGGCGGAGGAGAAGCCGGGCGTGTAGCAGCTGTCGTCCGTGATCCCCTGGGCGGAGCCGGAGAACAGGGCGAAGTAGTTGGGCTGGCTCGGGTGGGTCTCGGCGTACGACTGGGAGAGGTTGGCGCCGCCGGTCTTGAGCGAGTTGATGTACGGGGCGCTGGACGAGCCGATCACCTGGCTGTACGCGTGGTTCTCGAAGACCACGACGACGACGTGGTCCGGGGTCGGGACCGCGGCCGCGGCGTGCGCCGGGGACGAGCCGCCGAACCCGGTCCACACGCCCACCGCAGCTGCGGTGAAGGCGAGGGCGGACGCCACGACGGCACGACTGCGGCGGTACACGTTTCTGCCGGACACTTCAGACCTCCGGTGGGGGGAGATGCGACGGTGGCGGTGCGGACAGAGCATGCACACGACAACATTCCCGCGCCTCACGTCCCCCAACCGGCGGGATGAAGAGCGGATGAACTACTGCCGCTGGGCGGCCAGCTCGCTCAGCAGCTGGTGCAGCGGCTCCGTCGCCCGACGCCGGTACTCCTGGATCGCCCAGCCGTTCCCGTCCGGGTCCTTGAAGTACATGAACGTGGCTCCGTCCTGCGGGGCGAACTCCACCGGCTCGCTGATGTCGAGCCCCCGGGCCGTGAGCTCCTCGAACGCTGCCTTGGCGTCCGTGACGCACAGCTGCATCCCGTGGTACGTCCCCGGCCGCGGCGTCCCCGTCGGGACCTGGAGTCCGTCCACGAGCGCGATGGAACACCCGGAACCGGGCGGCGTCAGCTGCACGATCCGCACCCCCTCCATCACCTCACCGTCCAGATCGACGTGGAAGCCGACCTTGTCCCGGTAGAACTCCTTCGCCCGGTCCACGTCGGAGACCGGCAGCAGGATCACTTCGAGGGTCATGTCCATGGGGTGACTCCTTTGTCGCACGGAAGTGCCTCACTCGAACCGCCATCGGGTCTGGCTGAATGGCTCCCCCTTACCGAAGCCGAAAGCGGTCCGCGGCGCCACAGTGAAGACAAAGGAGGGCCCATCCTGCCCCTGGAACGCGCCATCCCGTACGTCGAAGTGCCACTCCGCGCCGTACTTCTCCTCCCAGGCCTTGGCCGGCCCGCGCAGCCGCGCGTCGTCGGTCACGCGCACCGCCTCATCCTCGACGACCAGGTCGTAGCCCTCGGCCCAGGTGTTGGTGCCCGTGGTCAGCACGACGTGCGGATTACCGGTACCGGCGAGATTGAGCGCCTTCCGCTCCCGCGCGCCGGTCGTGCTGTGTTCTCTGGGGGACACCCCCAGACCCCCTGCAGCGCTCCGTCCTGCCAGACGCCGAGCAGCGGCGTCACATGCGTCGGTCAGTCCCGGCCGCTCCGTCGACAGCCAGTACAGCTCGGCCGCGGCCGGCCGGGCCAGGGCCTCCGGTCAGGGGGTCGCGGTCGCCCCGGGGCTGCCATAGCGCGGGTCGAGATCCGTCCGCGGTTGCGTGCCGGACATGGTTCTCCTCCTCGATCGACATGGTCCCGCCGTAGGGGAGTCCGCGCACACCGGCGGAAGTCATCGGTCCCGGGCGGGGCCGCCCGCCCCGGCGCTTCTCTCAAGGACTGCGGTTACGCTCAAGTTCGTACGACCTTGATCCGACAGGAGGCCGAGGATGACGGCGCCGGGGCGCAGAAGCAGTACCTTTTCGCGGCTGCTGCGGCACGGCTTCACCGATCCCTCGGCCGCCGAGCGCCTCCTGGAGAGCGCCGAGCTGGAGCCCGTACGGTCCGATCCGGTGCTCCTGGAAGCGCTGGGCGCGACCGCCGATCCCGATCTGGCGCTGCGCGGTCTCGTCCGGCTCGTCGAGGCGCAGGACGGGCACACGGCCCAGCGGGAGCTGCTCGACACGCTGATAGCGGCGAAGCCGCTGCGGGACCGGCTGCTCGGCGTTCTCGGGGCCTCGGCCGCGCTCGCCGACCATCTCGCCCGGCACCCGCGCGACTGGCAGGCGCTCGTGACCTACGAGCCGCAGGACCTGCATCCCGGAGTGGCCGAGTTCGAGCGGGGGCTGGCCGACGCGAGCGACCCGGTCTCGCTGCGTGTCGCCTACCGGCGCTGCCTGCTGTCCATCGCCGCGCGCGACGTGTGCGGCACCACCGATCTCGCCCAGACCGCCGCCGAGCTCGCCGACCTCGCCACCGCGACCCTGCGCGCCGCGCTCGCGATCGCCCGGACCGCCGCGCCCGACGACGCCGCGTTGTGCCGGCTCGCGGTCATCGCGATGGGCAAGTGCGGGGGGCACGAGCTCAATTACGTGTCCGACGTCGATGTGATCTTCGTGGGCGAGGCCGTCAATGGGGCCGATGAGCGCAAGGCCATTCAGGCCGCGACCCGGCTGGCCTCTCACATGATGCGGATCTGCTCCGAGACGACCATCGAGGGCAGCATCTGGCCGGTGGATGCCAATTTGCGCCCCGAGGGGCGGAATGGGCCACTGGTGCGGACCCTCAGTAGCCATCTCGCCTACTACCAGCGGTGGGCCAAGACCTGGGAGTTCCAGGCGCTGCTCAAGGCCCGGCCGGTGGCCGGTGACATCGAGCTCGGCGAGGAGTACGTGGCCACGCTGGCGCCGCTGGTGTGGCATGCCGCCGAGCGCGAGAACTTCGTCGCCGATGTGCAGAAGATGCGCCGGCGCGTGGTCGAGAACATCCCCGCCACCGAGATCGAGCGGGAGCTGAAGCTCGGGCCGGGCGGACTACGAGATGTCGAATTCGCCGTGCAGCTACTCCAGTTGGTGCACGGTCGCGCCGATACGTCGCTGCGGAGCGGAACCACGCTGGACGCGCTGAAAGCGCTGGCGGCGGGCGGGTATGTGGGGCGCGCCGACGCCGTGCAGCTCGATGACGCGTATCGGTTCCTGCGGTCCATGGAGCATCGGATCCAGCTGTATCGGCTGAGGCGTACGCATCTTGTGCCGGAGGACGAAGCCGATCTGCGGCGTATTGGGCGGTCGCTGGGGTTGCGGTCCGACCCTGTCGCCGAGCTGAACCGTGAGTGGAAGCGGCATGCGGCCGTGGTGCGGCGGCTGCACGAGAAGCTGTTCTACCGGCCGTTGCTCGATGCCGTTGCCCAACTCGCTCCCGGTGAGAGCCGGTTGAGTCCCGATGCGGCGCGGGAACGGCTGGTCGCGCTCGGGTACGCCGATCCGGCGGCGGCGCTGCGGCATCTGGAGGCGCTTGCGTCCGGTGTCACGCGTAAGGCCGCGATTCAACGGACGTTGCTGCCTGTGCTGTTGGGATGGTTCGCGGATTCCGCCGATCCCGATGCCGGGTTGTTGAATTTCCGGAAGGTGTCGGACGCGCTGGGCAAGACCCCTTGGTATCTGCGGCTGTTGAGGGACGAGGGCGCTGCGGCCGAGAACCTTGCGCGGGTACTGTCGGCCGGGCGGCTCGCTCCTGACTTGCTGATGCGTGCGCCGGAGGCGGTGGCGCTGCTCGGGGACGGGGACGGGGGTGGGCTCGAACCGAGGTCCGGGGCCCACCTTGAGCAGGAGATCCTCGCGGCTGTGGGGCGCGCGGCCAGGGGTGAGCAGGCGGTCACCGCGGCGCGTGGGGTGCGGCGGCGGGAGCTGTTCCGTACCGCCGCGGCGGACATTGTCGCCTCTTACGGAACCGAGGAGACGCCGGCTGTCGCCGACCAGGGTGCGTTGGTGGACCAGGTGGGGGGTGCCGTTTCCGATCTGACGGCGGCGACGCTCGCGGGGACGCTGCGAGCTGTGGTGCGGGACGGGTGGGGGGAGACGCTCCCCACCCGGTTCGCCATCATCGGGATGGGGCGGTTCGGCGGGCACGAGCTCGGTTACGGGTCCGACGCGGATGTGCTGTTCGTGCATGAGCCTCGGGACGGAGTGGATGAGCAGGAGGCTTCACGGGCCGCGAACGCCGTGGTCTCCGAGATGCGGCGGCTGCTGCAGATTCCCAGTGCGGATCCGCCGCTGTTGATCGACGCGGATTTGCGGCCCGAGGGGAAGTCCGGGCCGCTCGTGCGGACGCTGAAGTCCTATGAGGCGTACTACCGGCGCTGGTCGTTGGTGTGGGAGTCGCAGGCTCTGCTGCGGGCCGAAGTCGTGGCGGGGGACACCGGTTTGGGACGCCGGTTCATCGAGCTGGTCGATCCGTTGCGGTACCCGGCGGAGGGGCTCGGCGATGAGGCCGTCCGGGAGATTCGGCGGCTGAAGGCGCGGATGGAGTCCGAGCGGTTGCCGCGAGGGGCGGATCCCACGCTGCACACCAAGCTCGGGCGGGGTGGGCTGTCCGACGTGGAGTGGACCGTGCAGTTGCTGCAGCTGCAGCACGGGTGGGTGGAGCCGGGGTTGCGGACCACTCGGACGCGGGCCGCGCTCGCCGCCGCTTATGCCGCGGAGCTCCTGTCCGGAGAGGACGCGGCGATACTGGACGAGGCCTGGGTGCTGGCTACGCGGGTGCGGAACGCGGTGATGCTGGTGCGCGGGCGGGCGGGGGACACCTTCCCGTCGGGCGGGCGTGAACTTGCCGCGGTGGGGCGGTACTTGGGGTATGGGCCGGGGCATGTCGGGGACATGCTCGATGACTACCGGCGTACGACACGGCGGGCTCGGGCCGTTGTCGAGGAGCTGTTCTACGGGGCGTGAGCCCTCCGGGGGCCGCGGTTCGGCCCGCGGTTCGCTACGCGCTGTGCGGGAGAGGGCTCCTGACCAGCCCGCGCTGCGGGGACTGTTGGAGGCGCTGCGGGGTGTGGCCCAGAAGGCGCGCTGGCTCAGGCCGGCCGCTCTTCTCCCTCACGCCCTCTGCAGGGCCCTCGCGTGGGCCAGGAATCCGTCCAGTGCCAGCTCGAACGCCCGGTCCGCGCGACCCTCGCCCACCGCGTCCAGGGCCGCCGCGAGACGGGGCGTCGTCGTGTCGTCCGGGAGTTCCCACATCGTCTCCGGGGCCGCGAGGTCCAGGGCCGAGCCGAGGACCAGGTTCTCCAGGGCGATGATCACCGGCATCACGTCGGGAAGGGCGAAGCCGGCGTCCAGCAGGAGGGTGACCGCGCGCTCGTACTGCTCCAGGACGCGTGGCGCTCGTACGGGTGATGTCGTCAGGAGCGGGATCGCCTTCGGGTGGGCCGCGAAGGCCGCTCGGTAGGAGCGGGCCCAGGCCGCCAGGGCCGCGTCCCAGGGGGTCAGGGAGAGGGTTCCCGTGTCGATCGTCGAGGCGACCCGTTCGCGGAGAAGTTCCACGATGCCGTCCCGGCCGTCCACATGGTGGTACACCGAGCCCGTCTGCACGCCGAGCCGCTTGGCGATCTGCGGCACGCTGAACTCTCCCCGCTCATCGATCAGTTCGAGCGCCGTCGTGGTGATGCGCTCGCGGTCGAGTAGGGGTGTGCGCGGCCGTCCCATGATCTGTGCTCTCCCTGAGGTCTTCCCGGATGCCCAACGGGAGGTTACATTGCCGAAACCGAAAGCCTTTAGGTTTATGGATCCCGGGCGCCGTCGCGACTCCGGGACCCCGGGGTGCCCCGCACGCCCCGGACCGCTCCCAGCCACTGCGAGAACACACCCGGACCCCTCCCCGTCCCCGCCAGAAGGGCTTCCCTCATGCCCGTCACCACCTCCGAGGAGAGAACGCCGACCACCACGGCGACCCTCCGCTCCGGCTCCCTCGGCACCGCCGACATCGCCTTCTTCGTCGTCTCGGCCGCCGCCCCGCTCACCGTCATGGCAGGTGTCGCCCCGCTCGCGATCCTGCTCGGCGGGATCGGCGCACCCGTCGGCTATCTGCTCGCCGGCATCACGCTCGCCGTCTTCGCCGTCGGTTTCACCACCATGAGCCGGCATGTGCGCAGTGGCGGTGCGTTCTACGCGTACATCACCCGCGGTCTCGGCCGCCCGATCGGCATCGGCGCCGCGCTGCTCGCACTCATCGGCTACAACGGCATGGAGATCGGCGTCTACGGTCTGCTGGGCAGCGCCAGCCGGGACACCGTGCACGCGCTCTTCGGGACCGACGTCCCGTGGCTTCCGGTGTCCTTGGCCGGGCTGCTGGTGATCGGCTACGGCGGTTATCGGTCGATCGACTTCGGTGCCAAGCTGCTCGGCGTGCTCCTCGTCGCCGAGACCGGGATACTCGTGCTGCTCGCGGGCGGGGTGCTCCTGAAGGGCGGCGCGCACGGGCTGTCGGGCGGCTCCTTCGCGCCCGGCAATGTCCTCGTCCCCGGCACCGCCGTCGTCCTCGCCTTCGCCTTCGCCGCGTTCACCGGGTTCGAGTCGACGGTCATCTACCGGCGGGAGGCGCGGGACCCGGAGCGTACGGTGCCGCGCGCGACGTACGTCGCCGTCGGATTCCTCGGTCTCTTCTACGCGTTCATCGTCTGGGTCGTCATCCAGGCCTTCGGAGACGCGGAGGTCGTGCAGGCCGCGGCCGAGGACCCCGGCGGGCTCTTCTTCTCGGCCATCACGACGTATGTCGGCGGCTGGGCGGCCGACCTGATGCACGTCTTCATCGTCACCAGCGTCCTCGCCTCGCTGCTCGCCTTCCACAACGCCATCAACCGGTACGGGCTCGCGCTCGCCGAAGAGGGCGTGCTGCCAGGGGCGTTGGGCCGCATTCACCCACGGCACCGCTCCCCGTACATCGCTGGAATCGTCCAGACCGTCCTCGGTGCCGTCGTCGTGCTGGCCTTCTGGGCGGCGGGGGCGGACCCGTACGGGCAGCTGCTGCTGTGGGTCAACACCCCGGGAATGATCGGCCTGTTCGTGCTCCAGCTGCTCGCGGCGATCGCCGTGCCGTGCTACTTCCGCCGGGTACGGCACGAGGAGGGTGTGCTGCGGACGGTCGTCGCGCCCGTCCTTGCGACCGTGCTGCTCGCGACGGCCATAGCGCTGGTGGTCACCCACATCGACCTGTTCACCGGCGCGTCCACCACGGTGAACACCGTCCTGATCGCCCTGTCGCCCGCCGTCTTCGTCGTCGGCCTGGTCCTCGCCTGGTGGCTGCGCCGCGAACGACCGCAGGTGTACGCGGAGTTCGCCGACGAACCCGCCGAATAACCGTTCACCACAAGGGAGTCACCCGCATGCCCACCGCCGAGCTGATCCTCACCGGCGCCAAGATACGCACCCTCGATCCCGCCAGGCCGTACGCCACCGCCGTCGCCGTACGCGACGGACTGATCGCCGCCGTCGGCGACGAGACCGGCGTACGGGACTGGCGGGGGCCGGGAACAGAGGTCGTCCCCCTGGAGGGGGCACACCTCGTGCCCGGGCTCGTGGACGCGCACAGCCACCCCGTGTGGGGGCTGGACATGGCCACCGGCGTCGATCTGTCAGCCGTGGCGGACCTGGACGGGCTGCGGCGCGCGCTCGGTGCCGCGTCCCGTATCGACGGGTGGGTCATCGGGTTCGGGCTCGATCACAACGTCTTCGGCGGGCGGCCCGTGCACCGGGCCCTCGTCGAGGACGTACTCGGCGGCGCGCCCGCCTTTCTGCGGCTGTACGACGGTCACTCGGCCCTGGTGACCGAGGTGGCCCTCAAGGCCGCCGGGGTCGAGGGGCCGCGGGCCTTCGTCCAGCGTTCGGAGATCGTCTGCGACGACGACGGGCGGCCCACCGGGCATCTCGTCGAGCACGCCGCGATGGAGCTGGTCTCCGAGGTCATGCCCCGGCCCTCGCGCGAGGAACGGCGGGCCCGGCTCGTCGAGCTGCTCTCCGCGATGGCCGCGACCGGGCTGACCGGGGCGCACGCGATGGACCTGGGGGATCCGGAGCTGGTCGGGGCCGTCGCCGAGGAGACCGTGCTGCCGGTGCGGTTGCGGTTCGCGCCCTGGTGCATGCCGGGGGCCGACGGGGACGCGCTGGGCGAGCTCGTGGCGCTCCAGGGGCGTGGCGGCCGGCACTGGAGCATCGGCGGGGTCAAGTTCTTCATGGACGGGACCGTGGAGGGCGGTACGGCCTGGCTGGAGCACGCCGACTGTCACGGGCAGGGCACGGCGGCCTTCTGGCCCGACCCCGCCGCGTACACCGCCGCCGTACGGCAACTGCACGCGGCCGGGGTCCGTACGGCCACGCACGCGATCGGGGACGCGGCCGTACGGCACGTTCTCGACACCGTGGAGGGGCTCGGAGCCGGGGGGCGGTTCGCGCACCGGATCGAGCACGTGGAGACCGCCCCGGACGGCACGCTCTCGCGCTTCGCGCACCTCGGGGTCATCGCGTCGATGCAGCCGCCGCACACCGCGTACACGCGGGGCGACCACGGCGACGAGTGGTCACGGCGGCTCGGGCCCGAGCGGGCCGGCCGCGCCTGGCGCACCCGGGACCTGCGGGACGCCGGAGCGGTGGTCGCCCTGGGTTCCGACTGGCCGATCGCCCACTACGACGTGCGCGGTGTGCTGGCGACGGCGCGGGAGCCGTTGGGCGCCGCCTCCGCGCGTGGCGGGCTCACGGGGCTCCAGGCGCTGGAGGGCTGCACGACGCATGCGGCCGTCGCGGCCGGCGAGGCCGATCAGACGGGGCGTGTCGCGCCCGGGTACCGCGCGGACCTCACGGCCTTCGGCCTGGATCCGGTGGAGGCGCCGGCGGACGAGGTGGCGGAGGCTCCCGTACGTCTGACCGTGACCGGCGGCCACGTGGTCCATCGCGGGGGCTGATGCGGTTCGGCACCGCCGGACATCGCCGTGGTGGCTGAGCGCCGCCGCGGCGGGATGTTCCTGACGGCGTTGCCGAGGGGCCCCGCACCTGGCGGTGCGGGGCCCCTCAAGACGTGCGGCAACGGCAGATGCTCAGGCCTTCACCGGCAGCAGTGGCGCACCCCGCGTCCCCGGTACCGAGCGCGGCAGCGCGTACGGCAGGAAGCCGTACCAGAGCCGCGCCACCAGGAAGCCGAAGGTCAGGCACAGCATGCCGCCCACCGCGTCGAGCCAGAAGTGATTGGCGGTGGCGACGATGACGACCAGGGTGGCCACCGGGTAGAGGATGCCCAGAATCCGGGCCCACGGCGCCGACGCCAGCGCGAAGACCGTCAGGCCGCACCACAGGGACCAGCCGATGTGCATCGAGGGCATCGCGGCGTACTGGTTCGACATGTGCTTCAGGTCGCCGGAGGCCATGGAGCCCCAGGTCTGGTGGACGAGAACCGTGTCGACGAACTGGCCGCCGTTCATCAGGCGGGGCGGTGCCAGGGGGAAGAAGTAGTAGCCGACCAGGGCGACCGCCGTGGTGGCGAAGAGGGCGAGCCGCGTGGCCGCGTAACGGCCGGGGTGGCTTCGGTACAGCCACACCAGGACGCCCAATGTCACCACGAAGTGCAGTGTCGCGTAGTAGTAGTTCATTCCGATGATCAGCCATGTCGCCGCATTCACGGCGTGGTTGACCGACTGTTCGACGGCGATCCCGAGATGGTGCTCCGTCCGCCAGATCCAGTCCGCGTTGCGAAGCGCCTCGTGCTTCTGCTGCGGCACGGCGTTGCGAATCACTGAATACGTCCAGTAACTCACCGCGATGAGCAGGATCTCGAACCAGAAGCGGGGGCGACGCGGGGCCCGCATGCGACGCAGGACGTCCTTCCCCGCCTTCTCCTCCGCGACGGGCTGTGGAGCGGCCTGCTCCTGGCCTTCCAGTGTCGTCACGGTCGTCTCACCCATAGGCACAGAGTCTGCCAGAAAAGCGTTCCCCGACAGATCATCCCTTGGTTGGGTCCTCGTCGCATTTTCTACGCCTGGAGGAGTCCCATGAGCGCCGTACTTACTCCTCCTTAGGGACGATTCCGGTCCCCAGGGGCAGAAGCGGTCGAACCACGCACCACCAGCTCCGGCATGAACACGAATTCACTGTGGGGTGCCGGGGTCCCACCGATCTCCTCCAGCAACGTACGCACCGCGGCCTGCCCCATGGCCGGGACCGGCTTGCGGATGGTCGTGAGCGGCGGGTCGGTGAAGGCGATGAGCGGGGAATCGTCGAAGCCGACCACCGAGATGTCCTTCGGGACCTCCAGGCCGCGCTGGCGCGCCGCCCTTATCGCGCCGAGGGCCATCATGTCGCTGGCGCAGACGATCGCCGTGCAGTCGCGGTCCATGAGGGCGGTCGCCGCCGCCTGGCCGCCCTCCAGCGTGTACAGCGAGTGCTGGACCAGTCGCTCCTCGATGTCGGCGGGGCTCAGGCCCAGCTGCTCCTGCATCGTGCGCACGAAGCCCTCGATCTTGCGCTGCACCGGCACGAACCGCTTGGGGCCCAGGGCGAGTCCGATGCGGGTGTGTCCGAGCGAGACGAGGTGGGTGACCGCGAGGGCCATCGCCGCGCGGTCGTCGGGCGAGATGAACGGCGCCTGCACCTTGGGCGAGAAGCCGTCGACGAGGACGAAGGGGACACCCTGGGCGCGCAGCTGGTCGTAGCGCTGCATGTCCGCCGAGGTGTCGGCGTGGAGGCCGGAGACGAAGATGATCCCGGCGACCCCCCGGTCCACCAGCATCTCCGTCAGCTCGTCCTCGGTGGAGCCGCCCGGGGTCTGGGTCGCGAGGACCGGTGTGTAGCCCTGCCGGGTCAGCGCCTGGCCGATGACCTGCGCCAGGGCAGGGAATATCGGGTTCTCCAGCTCCGGGGTTATCAGGCCCACCAGGCCCTCGCTGCGCTGTCGCAGACGGACGGGGCGCTCGTAGCCCAGCACGTCGAGCGCGGCCAGGACGGACTGGCGGGTGGTCGCGGCGACGCCCGGCTTCCCGTTCAGGACGCGGCTGACAGTCGCCTCGCTGACCCCCGCCTGGGCTGCGATGTCGGCAAGCCGTGTGGTCACAGGATTGGACTGTACCGGCCGGCCCTCACCCTGCCCACCAACCAGACGCCGTGTGCGGGCGGTTGATCGGCCCGATCCGGGCTGCTGCGTCATCTCGCTCCCTCGTGTTCTGGTCGGCTCGGCGTCCCGTGCGTGCGCCGCGGGAAGGGGTGGCTCCTGCAAGGCGCTGACGGGGCGATGATCCCCGTACCCGCCGGCTGTGGCAAGAGCTTGCAGAGTCTTGCACAGGCGCCCCCATGTCTGCTGAGCGGCCATTTACCAGGGCTTCGCGATCAAGAGCGAGAAGTCACGGGCGGGTAACTCTCGGCAGTTCTTGCACTTTTTTTCTGCAAGGTCTTTCGTCGCGCTTACAACGCTGTTACGTTCACGTCGCCCGGCGGACGCAACGGCGCAGTCGGCAAGTCGGCAAGGGGAGCGGGCGGGACCGCTGCCCCCACCACTCGGGCTTTCACCCTCAAGGAGATCTCATGCGGCGTGGCATAGCGGCCACCGCGCTGGTGGCGTCCCTCGCCCTCGCGGCGACGGCCTGCGGCGGCAGCGACAGCGGCAGCGACAAGTCGGACGGCCCCCTCACCATCACCTGGTGGGACACCTCCAACGCCACCAATGAGGCGCCGACGTACAAGGCCCTGGCCAAGGAATTCGAGAAGGCCAACCCCAACATCAAGGTCAAGTACGTCAACGTCCCCTTCGACCAGGCGCAGAACAAGTTCGACACGGCCGCCGGCTCCAAGGGCGCCCCGGACATCCTGCGCTCCGAGGTCGGCTGGACCCCTGCCTTCGCGAAGAAGGACTTCTTCCTGCCGCTGGACGGCACCGAGGCCCTCGCGGACCAGAGCAAGTTCCAGCCCAGCCTGATCGAGCAGGCCAAGTTCGACGGCAAGACCTACGGCGTGCCGCTGGTCACCGACACCCTCGCGCTGGTCTACAACAAGGCCCTCTTCAAGAAGGCCGGCATCGACAAGGCGCCCACCACCTGGGCGGAGCTGAAGACCGACGCCGCCACGATCCAGAAGAAGACCGGCGTCGACGGCTACTGGGGCTCCACCCAGGCGTACTACGCGCAGTCCTTCCTCTACGGCGAGGGCACCGACACGGTCGACGCCACCGCCAAGAAGATCACCGTGAACTCGGCCGCCGCGAAGAAGGCGTACGGGACCTGGCAGGGCCTGTTCTCCGGCAAGGGCCTGCACAAGGCCGACACCACCGCCGACGCGTACGCCCACATCCAGGACGCGTTCGTCAACGGCAAGGTCGCCGCGATCGTGCAGGGCCCGTGGGAGATCACCAACTTCTACAAGGGCTCGGCCTTCACGGACAAGGCCAACCTCGGCATCGCCACCGTCCCGGCCGGCTCCACCGGCAAGGCGGGCGCCCCGACCGGCGGTCACAACCTCTCGGTGTACGCGGGCTCGGACAAGGCGCACCAGGAGGCCTCGCTGAAGTTCGTGAAGTTCATGACCTCGGCGAAGTCCCAGGAGACCATCGCCCTGAAGAACTCCACGCTGCCGACGCGTGACGACGCCTACACCGCCCAGGTCAAGGCCGACCCCGGCATCGCCGGCTACCAGGGCGTCCTCGCCGCCGCCCAGCCGCGCCCGGCGCTGCCCGAGTACAGCTCGCTCTGGGGCCCGCTCGACACCGAGCTGCCGAAGATCGCGGGTGGCAAGGAGTCCCTGGACAAGGGCCTGAGCAACGCGGAACTCGCGATCGCCAAGCTGGTCCCGGACTTCAGCAAGTAGACCGTGTGGCCGTCGGATCTGCCTGAATTGGGGGGACAGATCCGGCGGCCACCGGCTGTGTGCGCCCAACTCCTGATTTTGCAGAAGGTGTCGAACCATGACAGTCGCCATCGACCGAGCGACCGGCAAACGCCGCGGTGACCGAGCGCCGCGCCCCGGCCGGCTGCAGCGTCTGAAGCACTCGTACCAGAAGTACTGGTACGCGTACGCGATGATCGCCCCGGTCGTCGTCGTGCTCGGCGGACTGGTGCTCTATCCGCTGGTGCGGGGCTTCTACCTGACGTTCACGGACGCCAACAGCCTCAACTCGGCCCGCACGATCGGCGTCAACCACATCGACGCCACCTACAAGTTCATCGGCCTCGACAACTACAAAGACATCCTGTGGGGCCCGACCTCGTACGACCGCTTCTGGTCGCACTTCATCTGGACGATCGTGTGGACGGCGCTCTGTGTCGCCCTGCACTACTGCATCGGCCTCGGTCTCGCCCTGCTGCTGAACCAGAAGCTGCGGGGCCGGACCCTCTACCGGCTCATCCTGGTCCTGCCGTGGGCCGTGCCGACCTTCGTCACCGTCTTCGGCTGGCGCTTCATGCTCGCGGACGGCGGCATCATCAACTCCATGCTCGACGCGGTGCATCTGCCGTCGCCGCTGTGGCTGGAGGACACCTTCTGGCAGCGGTTCGCCGCGATCATGGTCAACACCTGGTGCGGTGTGCCCTTCATGATGGTCTCGCTGCTCGGCGGACTGCAGTCCATCGACTCCACGTTGTACGAGGCCGCCGAGATGGACGGCGCGAGCCCCTGGCAGCAGTTCCGGTACGTCACGCTTCCGGGTCTGAGGTCCGTCAGCTCCACCGTCGTCCTCCTCGGCATCATCTGGACCTTCAACCAGTTCGCCGTCATCTTCCTGCTGTTCGGCGACACCGCCCCGGACGCGCAGATCCTCGTCACCTGGGCCTACTACCTGGGCTTCGGCCAACAGCCGCGCGACTTCGCGCAGTCCGCGGCCTACGGCATGCTGCTGCTGGCCATCCTGATCGTCTTCACCTCCTTCTACCGCCGCTGGCTGAACCGCAATGACCAACAGCTCGCGATCTGAGGCAGGAGTCCCCATGAGCACGACCACCCTTCAGACGCCTCCGGCCGACCAGGTCCCCGCGGACGACGAGTCGCCCCGCAAGGCGCGCAAACGCGGTGACCGCAGCATCGCCGCGTCCCTGACCTCCCACGGCATCCTGATCGTCGCGAGCCTGATCGCGCTGTTCCCGGTCGCCTGGCTGCTCTTCCTGTCCCTCGGCCCGGACAAGGACGACTATCTACACCCCGCGGGCATCTGGGACAAGATGACGCTCGACAACTACTCGTTCGTCCTCCAGCACACGGGCTTCTTCGACTGGATGAAGAGTTCCCTCATCGTCTCGCTCGGCACCACGGTCATCGGTGTGATGGTCGCCGCGACCACCGGCTACGCGGTGTCCCGCATGCGCTTCCCCGGCTACAAGAAGTTCATGTGGGTGCTCCTGGTCACCCAGATGTTCCCCATCGCCGTACTCATCGTGCCGATGTACCAGATCCTCTCGGATCTGCAGCTCATCGACAGCTATCTCGGCCTGATCCTCGTCTACTGCTCGACCGCCGTGCCGTACTGCGCCTGGCTGCTCAAGGGCTACTTCGACACCATCCCGTTCGAGATCGACGAGGCAGGACGTGTCGACGGGCTGTCCCCCTTCGGTACGTTCGCGCGGCTGATCCTGCCGCTCGCCAAGCCCGGCCTGGCGGTTGCCGGTTTCTACAGCTTCATCACCGCGTTCGGCGAGGTCGCCTTCGCCTCGACGTTCATGCTGTCCGACACGAAGTACACCTTCGCCGTCGGCCTGCAGAGCTTCATCAGCGAGCACGACGCGCAGCGCAACCTCATGGCCGCCACAGCGGTGCTGGTCGCGATTCCCGTCTCCGCGTTCTTCTACCTTGTCCAGAAAAACCTGGTGACCGGCCTCACCGCGGGCGGCACGAAGGGCTGATCCGCCCACGTCGCCCGCGAAGGCTCCCGCGCGCTCGACGTGCGCGGGTGGCGGCCGCGGTGCCCATCCGACCCCGCCGGCACCGCGGCCGCCTCATCCCCCGCCCCCAGACGCAGCTATGACCCGAATTCCTCCCCCACTCTCGGCTTCCCCCCAGTGCCTCAAGGGCCTGGGGACCCCCGGAGCGGGAGACCCCATCGCATCAAGGACGCCATGAGCCAGCACTCCGCCGACCAGGCCCCGAACTCCGCTCTCGCCACCGTCGCCGGCCACCGCGACTGGTGGCGCGACGCGGTGATCTACCAGGTCTATCCGCGCAGCTTCGCCGACAGCAACGGCGACGGCATGGGCGACCTGGAGGGCGTACGTTCCCGACTCCCGTATCTGCGCGACCTCGGCGTGGACGCCGTGTGGCTCAGCCCCTTCTACGCCTCGCCGCAGGCCGACGCCGGCTACGACGTGGCGGACTACCGGGCCGTCGATCCCATGTTCGGCAATCTCATGGACGCCGACGCCCTCATCCGCGACGCCCACGAACTGGGTCTGCGGATCATCGTCGACCTGGTCCCCAACCACTCCTCCGACCAACACGAGTGGTTCAAGCGGGCCCTGCGCGAAGGTCCCGGTTCGCCGGTGCGGGAGCGCTACCACTTCCGGCCCGGCAAGGGGAAGAACGGCGAACTGCCGCCCAACGACTGGGAGTCCATCTTCGGTGGCCCGGCCTGGACGCGCGTGACCGAGCCGGACGGCACCCCCGGCGAGTGGTACCTGCACCTCTTCGCACCCGAGCAGCCCGACTTCAACTGGGACCACCCGGCCGTCGGCGACGAGTTCCGCTCGATCCTGCGGTTCTGGCTCGACATGGGTGTCGACGGCTTCCGTATCGACGTCGCCCACGGCCTGGTGAAGGCGGACGGGCTGCCGGACCTGGGCGCCCACGACCAGCTGAAGCTGCTGGGCAACGACGTCATGCCGTTCTTCGACCAGGACGGCGTGCACGCCATCTACCGGCAGTGGCGCACGATCCTGGACGAGTACGCGGGAATTGAGAAGGGGCCCGAAGGGCCTTCCTTGGAAGGGCGGTGGTGGGAGACGGGTGGGCGGATCTTCGTCGCGGAGGCGTGGACGCCGACCATCGAGCGCACCGCCAACTACGTGCGCCCCGACGAACTGCACCAGGCCTTCAACTTCCAGTACCTGGGCACCCATTGGGACGCGGCCGAGCTGCGCTCCGTCATCGACCGCACCCTCGACGCGATGCGGCCGGTGGGCGCCCCCTCCACCTGGGTGCTGTCCAACCACGACGTGACCCGGCACGCCACGCGCTTCGCCAACGAGGCCGGCCTCGGCACCCAGATCCGCACCGCGGGCGACCGGGAGCTGGGCCTGCGCCGGGCCCGGGCGGCGACCCTGCTGATGCTGGCCCTGCCCGGCTCCGCCTACCTCTACCAGGGCGAGGAGCTCGGCCTGCCGGACGTCGTGGACCTGCCGGACGAGGTGCGGCAGGACCCCGCCTACTTCCGGGGCGCCGGCCAGGACGGGTTCCGTGACGGCTGCCGGGTGCCGATCCCGTGGACCCGCACCGGCTCCTCGTACGGCTTCGGCAGCGGTGGCAGCTGGCTGCCGCAGCCCGCCGAGTGGGCCGAGCTGAGCGTCGAGGCGCAGACGGGGGCCGAGGGCTCGACCCTGGAGCTGTACCGCAGCGCGCTCGCCATCCGGCGCGCCGAGCCCGACCTCGGCGCGGGCGACTCGGTCAGCTGGCTGAAGGCGCCCGAGGGCGTACTCGCCTTCCGCCGTGGAGAGTTCGTCTGCATCGCGAACACCGGGGGCGAGGCGGTGGCCGTCCCGGCGTACGGCCGCGTGCTCCTCGCCAGCGGCGAGGTGACCCTGTCGCAGGACGGTGAGGCGAAGCTGCCCGCGGACACGACCGTGTGGTGGGCGGCCTGACGCACGCCTGAGCGGTGCTCCGGTCCCCAGGGGATCGGAGCACCGCCCTGTGCGCTACCTCCAGGTGTCACTCACGCTGTAGCCGACACCCGAACCGGTGCTGTAGGAGCGGTTGTCACCCGACTCCCAGGTCACCGTGCCGGAGGCGTCCTTCTTGATGTACTTGTACGCGAACGACGTCGACCTGGGCACGATCACGAGCCTGCCCCAGTACGGGTACGACGCCGAGGAGAGCGGGATCGCGTCGGCGGTGTTCCACGAGCCGAGCGAGGGGATCGAGCCGACGACGTACACGTTGGTGCCGTAGTCGGTCGTCGCCGTCACGCCGAAGGTCACGTCCGTCGCGTTGGCGTCGGCCACGTTCCAGGAATTATCGATCTCCACGGCCGAAGTGCCGGTCGTGAGCGTCCTGTTGGCGTTCGACTCCCAGGTGACGTTCCCCGAGGAGTCCTTCTTGATGTACTTGTACTCGATCGTGCTGTTCTGCGGCACGGAGACGTCCGTCTTCCAGACCGGATAGCCGGACGAGGAGAGCTTCACCGCGCTCGACGTGTTCCAGCCGCCCAGCGCGGAGACGGAGCCCACCACGTACACATCGGTGCCGGTGGTGGTCGACGCGTACTCGTTGAAGGTGGCCGTGACCGTGCCGGTGCCACCACCACCGCTGTCACCGCCGCAGTTGACCGTGCACACGTAGTCCGGGTCGTAGAAGGCGACCGCTCCCTTGGCGGGCACGGTGAGCGACGCCTTGCCGCTCGCGACCGTGACGGTCGTGGCGCCGCCGTCGATCACGTTCGGGTAGGTGCCGTCGGCGAGACCCGTCGTGTACGTGTAGGTGTTCGCGGCGGAGCTGTTGTTGATGGCGACGAATCCCGCGCCGCCCCGGCCGAAGCCGATCACATTGGACCTGGGGGACTGCCAGTTGGCGACCGCGTAACCGGTCGCCGCGTTGTGCCAGCCGATCATGCCGGAGATCGCGGTGTTGCGGTCGAGGCAGTACCAGCCGCTCGCGCAGTTGGTGTCGGTGACGAAGCCGGCCGAGTTCGGTGGGGCCTCGTCGCTCTGGCCGAAGGTCCAGCCGGAGTAGACGGAGGGGCGGCCGTAGCCGCGGGCCAGCTGGAAGATGTTGGCGAGGACCGCCGTGTCGCCGTCCTTATAGGAGAGCGAGTAGCCGTTGCGCTCGGTGTCGTGGTTGGTGACGAAGGTGTTGGAGTTCGCCTCGGTCGCCAGGCCCCAGCTGCCGCCGAAGGACGACAGGTTGGCGATGTCGCCCTGGAACTGCGACTTCATCTGCGCGGCGAAGGTGAAGTCCAGGACGTCACCGGTGCCGTAGTACTCGTCGAGCGAGGGCGGGGCGCCGGGGTAGATCTCCTGTGTGATGTACGGCGCCGAGCCCGAGGTCGTCGTGTGCAGACCGGCGACGACGGCGCTCATGTCGGCGGCCTCGATGTGCTTGGCCGCGTCGATCCGGAAGCCGTCGACGCCGAGGTCGATCTGCTGGTTGAGGAAGCCGATGATCTTTGTGCGGACGTTGCTCTCGGCGGTGTCCAGGTCGGGCAGGCCGAGGAGTTCGCAGTGCTGGACCTGGTAGCGGTTGGACCAGTCCGAGATCGTCGTGGTGCAGTCGTCGCTGTCGGCCGGGTCGTAGTCCGGGGTGTCGTATTTGTTGGTGATGGTCGTGCCGTTGTATCCGGTGCCGGTCTGCGCGGCGGTGTGGTTGATCACGGCGTCCGTGTAGACCTTGATGCCCGCCGCGTGACACGTGTCGACCATGGTCTTGAAGTCGCTCGCGGTGCCGAAGCGGCTGTTCAGGTCGTAGGAGTACGGCTGGTAGACGTCCCACCAGTAGTAGTTCGTCTGCTTCAGCGACTCGGCGGGCGGGGCCACCTGGACCGCTCCGTACCCGGCCGGGTCGAGGACGTCTCTGCACTCGGAGGCGACCGACTTCCAGTTCCACTCCCACAGGTTGGCGATCACATCGCCGTTGGGGACACCGGTGTCGGCCGCGGCGGCCTGCTGAGCGGGCAGTGCGGCCAGGCCGCCGACTGCCAGCGCTGCGGTCACCAGCAGTCTGGTGACTCTTCGTCGTCGTAAGGCCATCGTGCTGCGGCTCCTCTCAGGGTCGGTCAACTCGCCCGGAAGGCACAGGGGTTGACACGTGTGGAGCGTGGGACTGTTGAAGGGGCGACGTCAATAAGGAAGTTGAAAGTTCTTACGACATCTTGCTGAAACTTGTTTGCAAGAGATACCTTCCGATCCCCCCACCCGCACGACGAAGTGCAGGAGCACCCACATGGCAAGGAAAACGCTTGCCGCCTCGTTCGCCCTCGCGGCGGGCCTGGCGGTCTCGGTGACCGTTCCCCCCGGTACGGCGGCGGCCTCCCCACCCGGCACCAAGGACGTCACCGCCGTCCTCTTCGAGTGGAAGTTCGACTCGGTCGCCAAGGAATGCACCAACACGCTGGGCCCGGCCGGTTACGGCTACGTCCAGGTGTCCCCGCCCGCCGAGCACATACAGGGCTCGCAGTGGTGGACCTCCTACCAGCCCGTGAGCTACAAGATCGCCGGCCGGCTCGGCGACGCCACCGCGTTCCAGAACATGGTGAGCACCTGCCACGCGGCGGGCGTGAAGGTCGTTGTGGACACGGTGATCAACCACATGTCGGCCGGTTCCGGCACCGGCACGGGCGGCTCGTCGTACACGAAGTACAACTACCCCGGCCTGTACTCCTCGTACGACATGGACGACTGCACCGCCACCATCAGCGACTACACCAACCGCACCAACGTCCAGAACTGCGAACTCGTCGGGCTCGCCGACCTGGACACCGGCGAGGAGTACGTCCGGTCCACCATCGCCGGGTACATGAACACGCTGCTCGGCTACGGCGTCGACGGCTTCCGCATCGACGCGGCCAAGCACATACCGGCGGCCGACCTCGCCAACATCAAGTCCCGGCTGGCCAATCCGTCCGTGTACTGGAAGCAGGAGGTCATCTACGGCTCGGGCGAGGCCGTCCAGCCGACCGAGTACACGGGCAACGGCGACGTCCAGGAGTTCCGGTACGCGTACGACCTCAAGCGGGTCTTCAACAACGAGAACCTCGCCTACCTGACGAACTACGGCGAGGGCTGGCGGTACATGAGCAGCTCGGTCGCGGGCGTCTTCGTCGACAACCACGACACCGAGCGCAACGGCTCGACGCTCAACTACAAGGACGGCGCGAACTACACCCTCGCGAACGTCTTCATGCTCGCGTACCCGTACGGGGCGCCCGACATCAACTCCGGCTACGAGTGGTCCGACGCGGACGCCGGCCCGCCCAACGGCGGTACGGTCAACGCCTGCTGGCAGGACGGCTGGAAGTGCCAGCACGCCTGGCCGGAGATCAAGTCGATGGTCGCCTTCCGCAACGCCACCCGCGGCCAGTCCGTCACCAACTGGTGGGACAACGGCGCCGACGCCATCGCGTTCGGCCGTGGCAGCAAGGGCTTTGTGGCCATCAACCACGAGTCCTCCGCGCTGACCCGGACGTACACCACCTCCCTCGCCGCCGGGACGTACTGCAACGTCCAGAACAACACGAGCGTCACGGTGAACGGCTCCGGCCAGTTCACGGCGACGCTGGGCTCCAACACGGCACTGGCGATCTACGCGGGCAAGTCCAGCTGCTGAAAGTCCTTGCCGCACATTGCAAGACTCTTGCTGTAAACCTTGCGTGAGCGATACGGTCACGCGGGCGTTCGGCACCGAAGCCGAAACGCAGCGCGGGGTCGGACCCGAATACGCCGTAATCGCTAGGAGTTCACACCTGTGGACCTGATACCGAGAGGGCCGGCGCGCCGCCGTCTGAGGCTGCGCGCAGCCGTCCTCGCAGCCGCTCTGGCCGTATCGCTTGCGCAGCCCCTCGCCGCGCGGGCCGACACACCGCCCGCACCCCCGTCCGACGCGAAGCTCGCCGCCGAGCCGTCGCGGCACGACGACACCCGCGAGCAGTTCTACTTCGTGATGCCGGACCGCTTCGCCAACGGCGACACGTCCAACGACGAGGGCGGCCTGACCGGGTCACGCCTGTCGACCGGCTACGACCCCACCGACAAGGGCTTCTACCAGGGCGGCGACCTCAAGGGCCTGACCAGGAAGCTCGACTACATCAAGGGCCTCGGCACCACCGCCATCTGGATGGCGCCGATCTTCAAGAACCAGCCCGTACAGGGCACCGGCAAGGATGCCTCGGCCGGCTACCACGGCTACTGGATCACCGACTTCACCCAGGTCGACCCGCACTTCGGCACCAACAAGGACTTGGAGACGCTGATCTCCAAGGCCCACGCCAAGGGCATGAAGGTCTTCTTCGACGTCATCACCAACCACACGGCCGATGTCGTCGACTACGAGGAGAAGTCCTACGACTACCTCTCCAAGGGCGCCTTCCCGTATCTGACCAAGGACGGCGTGCCCTTCGACGACGCCGACTACGCCGACGGCACCGCCACGTTCCCGGCCGTGGACGCCGACTCCTTCCCGCGTACGCCGACCGTGCCCGCCGCGAAGAAGAACGCCAAGGTCCCGTCGTGGCTCAACGACCCGACGATGTACCACAACCGGGGCGACTCCACCTTCGCCGGCGAGAGCTCCACGAACGGCGACTTCTCCGGCCTCGACGACCTGTGGACCGAGCGTCCCGAGGTCGTGAGCGGGATGGAGAAGATCTACGAGCGATGGGTCCGGGACTTCGGCATCGACGGCTTCCGGATCGACACCGTGAAGCATGTGAACATGGAGTTCTGGACGCAGTGGGCCACCGCCCTCGACGCGTACGCCGCCCGGCACGGGCGCAAGGACTTCTTCATGTTCGGCGAGGTCTACTCCGCCGACACGTCGATCACTTCGCCGTACGTCACCCAGGGCCGCCTCGACGCCACGCTCGACTTCCCCTTCCAGGACGCGGCGCGCTCGTACGCCTCCCAGGGCGGCAGCGCCAAGAAGCTCGCCTCGGTCTTCGGTGACGACTACAAGTACACGACGGACAAGGCCAACGCGTACGAGCAGGTCACCTTCCTCGGCAACCACGACATGGGCCGTATCGGGTACTTCCTGAACCAGGACAACCCGAAGGCGACCGACACGCAGCTGCTGAAGAAGGACGAGCTCGCCAACGAGCTGATGTTCCTCAGCCGCGGCAACCCCGTCGTCTACTACGGCGACGAGCAGGGCTTCACCGGCTCCGGCGGCGACAAGGACGCCCGCCAGACGATGTTCGCCTCCAAGGTCGCCGACTACCTCGACGACGACGAGATCGGCACCGACCGGACACACGCGAGCGACGCGTACGACACGAGTGCGCCGCTCTACAAGGAGATCGCCGCTCTCTCCAAGCTCCGCAAGGACAATCCGGCCCTCGCGGACGGTGTCCAGACGGAGCGGTACGCCGCCGACGGCGCGGGTGTGTACGCCTTCTCCCGTACGGGCACCGACAAGACCGAGTACGTCGTCGCGCTCAACAACGCCGACGAGGCGAGGACGGCGACGTTCGCGACCGGCTCCGCCGGCATGACGTTCCGGGGGATCTACGGGACCGACGCGTCCGTCAAGAGCGACGCGGACAGGAAGGTCACAGTCACCGTGCCCGCCGGTTCGGCGATCGTCCTCAAGGCCGCGGGCAGGCTCGGCGCCCCCGCCACGAAGCCGTCGCTGACCCTGAAGGCCCCGGCCGAGGGTGCCACCGGCACCGTCGAACTGAGCGCCGACGATGGGGGCACCTCCCGCTCGAGCGAAGCCGGGAGTGGGGGAGGCGGTCAGCTCAACCGTGTCGTCTTCGCCGCCCAGGTCGGCAACGGAAAGTGGCGGACCCTCGGCTCCGCCGACCACGCCCCGTACAAGGTCACCCAGGCCATCGGCAAGGACGTACCGCCCGGAACCGCCCTGCGCTACAAGGCGGTGGTGATCGACTCGGCCGGGCGCACGGCGAGCGCGACGGCGGCCAGTACGAGTGGCGCCCCGCCCGCCGAGGAGGTCCCGACGGCCTCCTCGCGCGACTACGCGATCGTCCACTACAAGCGCACCGACGGCGACTACACCGACTGGCGGCTCTACGCCTGGGGCGACCTCGCCGACGGCGAGTCGACGACCTGGCCCGCCGGCCACGACTTCATCGGCCGCGACGCCTACGGGGCATTCGCCTACGTGAAGTTGAAGCCCGGCGCGTCCAGTGTCGGCTTCCTCGTCATCGACAAGGACGGCAACAAGGACGTCGCCGCCGACCGCACGATCGACGTCACCAAGACCGGTGAGGTCTGGGTCGAGCAGGGCAAGGAGGCCGTACAGACCGAGCGGCCCGACTACCCGGCGCAAGACAAGACCAAGGCCGTCATCCACTACCACCGCGCCGACGGCGACTACACCGGCTGGGGACTGCACGTCTGGACCGGCGCCGCCACGCCCACGGACTGGTCGAAGCCCCTGGAGCCGGTGAAGACTGACGCCTATGGCGCTGTCTTCGAGGTGCCGCTCGCCGAGGGTGCCACCAGCCTCAGCTACATCATCCACAAGGGCGACGAGAAGGACCTCTCCGCCGACCAGTCGCTCGACCTCTCGGCGGGCGGCCACGAGGTGTGGCTGTTGAACGGCCAGGAGAAGTACCTGCTCCCGCAGCCCGCGGGCAGCGCGGCCGCGCTCGACCTGACCAGCTCCAAGGCGGTCTGGATCGACCGGAACACGGTCGCCTGGAACGGCTCCGAGGCGGCGGTCTCCACCCAGCTGCTGTACTCCCACGACGGCTCGATCGTGGTGAAGGGCGGGGCGCTGACCAGCGACGACGAGCGCTGGCTCCGGTTGTCCAAGACCAATCTCAGCGACGCCCAGAAGGCCAAGTTCCCGCACCTCAAGGACTACACCGCCTGGTCCGTCGACCCGCGCGACCGCGACCGGGTGCGCGAGGCGCTGAGCGGTCAGATCGTCGCCTCGCAGCGGGCTGCCAACGGCGCGATTCTGGCGGCGACGGGCGTCCAGATCGCCGGCGTACTGGATGACGTGTACGACGCGACGAAGGCGGAGCTGGGACCTGTGTTCCACCACGGCCGTCCCACGCTGTCCGTCTGGGCACCCACCGCGCAGTCGGTGAGCCTCGAACTCGACGGCTCCACGGTCGCGATGAAGCGGAACGCCACCACCGGCGTCTGGTCCGTCACCGGCGAGAAGTCCTGGACGAACAAGCCCTACCGGTACGTCGTCAAGGTCTGGGCGCCGACCGTCCAGAAGCTCGTCATCAACAAGGTCACCGACCCGTACTCGGTGGCCCTGACCGCCGACTCGAAGCGCAGCCTGGTCGTCGACCTCGACGCCAAGTCCCTTGCCCCGCACGGCTGGTCGAACCTGAAGAAGCCCAAGGCCGTGGCGCTGAAGGACGCCCAGATCCAGGAGCTGCACATCCGGGACTTCTCGGTGGCGGACAAGACCGTTCCCGCGCGGGACAAGGGCACGTACCTCGCCTTCACCGACAAGGACAGCGACGGCTCCCGGCACCTGAGGCAGCTGGCCAAGTCCGGTACGTCGTACGTGCACCTGCTGCCCGCGTTCGACATCGCGACGATCCCGGAGAAGAAGGCCGACCAGGCGACCACCGACTGCGACCTCGCCTCGTACGCGGCCGACTCCGAGAAGCAGCAGGAGTGCGTCTCCAAGGTCGCCGCGAAGGACGCGTACAACTGGGGCTACGACCCGTACCACTACACGGTGCCGGAAGGCTCGTACGCGACCGACCCCGACGGCACCGAGCGCACGGTCGAGTTCCGCAAGATGGTCACATCGCTGAACGAGGACGGTCTGCGGGTCGTCATGGACGTGGTCTACAACCACACCGCGGCGAGCGGGCAGGCCGACACGAGTGTGCTCGACAAGGTGGTGCCCGGCTACTACCAGCGCCTTCTCGCCGACGGCAGTGTGGCCACCTCGACCTGCTGTGCCAACACCGCGACCGAGAACGCCATGATGGGCAAGCTCGTCGTGGACTCGATCGTCACCTGGGCCAAGGAGTACAAGGTCGACGGCTTCCGATTCGACCTCATGGGCCACCACCCCAAGGCCAACATCCTGGCGGTCAGGAAAGCCCTCGACGCGCTGACCCCGGAAAAGGACGGCGTCGACGGCAAGAAGATCATCCTGTACGGCGAGGGCTGGAACTTCGGCGAGGTCGCCGACGACGCCCGCTTCGTGCAGGCCACCCAGAAGAACATGGCGGGGACCGGAATCGCGACCTTCTCCGACCGGGCGCGTGACGCCGTACGCGGCGGCGGCCCGTTCGACAGCGACCCGGGGATCCAGGGCTTCGCGTCCGGCCTCTACACCGCCCCCAACTCCTCCACCGCCAACGGAACGCCGGCTGAGCAGAAGGCGAGGCTCCTGCACTACCAGGACCTCATCAAGGTCGGCCTGACCGGCAACCTCGCGAAGTTCCACTTCACCGACTCCGACGGCAAGGAGGTCAAGGGCTCCGAGGTCGACTACAACGGCCAGCCCGCCGGATACGCGGACGCGCCCGGTGACGCGCTCGCGTACGCCGACGCGCACGACAACGAGTCGCTGTACGACGCGCTCACCTACAAGCTGCCCGCCACGACGAGCGCGGGCGACCGGGCCCGCATGCAGGTCCTCGCCATGGCGACGGCCACGCTCTCGCAGGGCCCGTCGCTCTCGCAGGCCGGCTCCGACCTGCTGCGCTCCAAGTCGCTCGACCGCAACTCGTACGACAGCGGCGACTGGTTCAACGCCATCCACTGGAACTGCCAGGACGGCAACGGCTTCGGGCGAGGGCTGCCGATGGCGGCCGACAATGCCTCCAAGTGGCCCTACGCCACACCGCTGTTGACGTCCGTGAAGGTGGGCTGCGGCCAGATCGAGGGCGCCTCGGCCGCGTACCGGGATCTGCTGAAGATCCGTTCGACCGAGAGCGTCTTCGGGCTCGGCACGGCCGACCAGGTGCAGTCGAAGCTGTCCTTCCCGCTGTCCGGGAAGGACGAGACGCCCGGGGTGATCACGATGGAGCTCGGCGACCTGGTCGTCGTCTTCAACGCGACGCCCGAGAAGCAGGAGCAGACGATCGGTGCCCTGGCCGGTACGGCGTACGCGCTGCATCCGGTGCAGGCGTCGGGCGCGGACTCTATCGTCAAGTCCTCGTCCTACGCGGCTGAATCGGGCACGTTCGCCGTTCCGGGTCGTACGGTGGCGGTTTTCACCCGGGCCTCGTGACAGCGCACTAATTTGGTGGGGGCAGGCCAGAACACCCCGGCCTGTCCCCACCACCCGTGCCCCGAGGGGCTGTTCGTATGGAAGGCAACGACACCGACACCGAGTCCACCGTCATGGTGGTCGACGACACGGCGGCCAACCGCTACGCGCTGGGCGCCGTGCTGAGCCGCGCCGGGCACAGTGTCGTCCCCGTGGCCAGCGCCGGTGAGGCGCTCGTCGAACTCGACGTACGGCTGCGCGCGGGCGCCCTGCCCGATGTGGCGCTGGTGGACGTCGGGCTCCCGGACATGAACGGCTTCGAGCTGTGCCGCAGACTCAAGGCGCAGCCGCCCATGGCCGCCCTGCCCGTGGTGCACTTCTCCGCCGTGTCCGCGGGTCCCGCCTACCGCTGCCGGGGGCTGGACGCGGGCGGCGAGGGGTACTTGGCGGTGCCCGCGGAACCCGAGGAGATCCAGGCGGTCGTACGGGCCGCGGTGCGCGGAGCCAGGATGCGCACGGGCGCCGAGACGCTGGTACGACGGCTGACACTGCTGTCGGAGACGATCGCCGCCGTGCAGACGGCGCGCTGTCTGCGGGAACTCGCCGACGCCGCGGCCGAGGGCACCGCCCGGCTGACCGGCTCGCCCGCCGCCGTGTTCGTCCTGGCCGAGGACGGCGAGCTGTACCGCGGAATGTCCCGGAGCAGGGCGCGTGCGGCGCTGCCGGACCGCGGCGCGCACGAGGCCGTGGCCCGGCTGATCCGGCACGCCACGGCCGGGCGCACCGGACTGCGCCGCACCGTCGTACCCGCCCCGCTGTGGCCCGCGGGCTTCTTCCGGCCCGGCGCGTCCGAGGACGCACGGCTCGTGATGGCCCGGACCCAGGACGGCAGGACGCCGGTGTGCCTGGCCACACCCGCGCGCGCCGACCGCGACGCGGCACCGGAGGCCGACACCCTGGTGGCCCGGCTCGCCCGCGCCACCGCACTGGCCGCCGAGCCGCTGCTCATGTACCAGGCGGAACGCCATGTCGCGTTGACCCTGCAACACAGCTTCCTGCCGCAGGAGTTGCCCGCGATGCCGGGCGTCGAGGTCGTGGTCCGCTATGTGCCCGCCTCCCGGCAGACCGAGATCGGCGGCGACTTCTACGCGGCGCTGCGCACCTCGGCCGGGGTGCTCACCGCGGTCGGCGACGTCGTCGGTCACTCGCTGGAGGCGGCCACCGTGATGGTCGAGATCCGGCACGCGCTGCGCGCCTACTGCGTCGAGGACTGCGACCCCGGGGTGCTGGCCCGGCGGCTCGACCGGATGCTGCAGCACTACCACCCCGACGTCACGGCCACCGTCTGTCTGGTCCTGGTCAACCCGGTGAGCGGGCGGGCCCGCATCGCCAACGCGGGCCACCTCCCGCCGCTGATCGTCGGTGACGACGGCACCGCCGACTACGTCGAGGCAGGCGGCCCGCTGCTCGGCCTCGGTCTGGACCGCCCGTCGCCCACCGTGGTCGCTCTGACGTCCACGGACCGACTCCTCATGGTCACCGACGGCCTCATCGAGACCCGCGGCACGGACCTGGAGGTCTCCCTGGAGCAGCTCCGCACCGCCGGGGCCGCCGCCCCGCCCGGCACGGCCGCCCTCTGCGACACCCTGCTGGACTGCTTCGGCCGGGACAGGGAGGACGACATCGCGCTCCTTGCGCTGCGGCTAGGGTGATCGGGAGACCCCGAGAACAGGAGTTCCCATGCCGCAGATCACCGTCGAGTTCTCCTCGGCGCTCGACCATGTCGACTGGCGCGGCTTCGCGCTCGAACTGCACCCCGTGGTCGTGGAGACCGCGGCCGCGCGGCTCGAGGCGTGCAAGACGCGGACCCTGCGGACCGAGGACGACGTGGTGGGCGCGGAGGCGGACGGGCAGGCGATCGTCAACGTCACGATCGCCCTGCTCGCCGGCCGCACCGACGAGACCAAGGCGCGGCTCACCGAGTCCGCGTTGGAGCTGCTGCGCAAGTACATTGCGCCCACCGACGGGCTCGCGCTGCACGTGTCCGCCGAGGTCCGCGATCTCGACCCGTCGTACCGGAAGTTCGAGGCGTAGTCCGCCGGCACGCCGACGAGGGTTACGCCGCCGGTGGCGACGCCAGTGCGATCAGCCGGACGGCGAGGTCGCTGAACGGCCCGTCGCCCGGCTCGTCCTTGAGCCCCTGGCGCAGCACCTCGCTCATCTCCTCGTCGTACGCGGCGCTCACCGCCGCCAGCGCCGCGAAGTCGTGCACGAGCTGCACCTCCAGCTCGCCGCGCGGAATCCGCCGCCCGTCCAGCCAGATCAGCGCCGTCGACTCGACGAGCGAGATCCAGGAGCGGATCACCAGCTCCAGACGGGCGGGCGGGTCCTCGACCTTGAGATGCGAAAGCATCTGGACATAAGCGGCCTGCCGTACGGCGTCGATCAGCGCGTTGGTGCGGGAGGAACCGACTGCCGGGCCGCCCCGCATCAACGCGGCGAATCCGGGCCCGTGGTCGTCCACGAAGTCGAAGAACCGGCGCATCACCCGCAGCAGCCGCTCCCCCAACGGGCCTTCCTGGGGTTCCACGAACCGGCCCGCGAGATCGTCCGCCGCGCGCTGCAACGCCGCCTCGTACAGGCTGAGTTTGCCGGGAAAGTAGTGGTAGACCAACGGCCGCGAGATGCCCGCGGCCGAGGCTATTTCGTCGATGGAGACCTCGTCGGGCGAGCGTCGGCTGAACAGTTCGAGGGCGACGCCGATCAACTGCTGCCGCCGCTCGTCGACACCCATCCTGCGGCGTACCCCGGTTGTCATACGAACACCTTACCGATCGGATCCGGCCCGGAACGGGCCGGTCCGGCCACGGTTGTTCACATGTCCAACACAATTCGCTCACCGCGTGTCCGCGATACACAGATCAGCATCGAGTCGGCACGCTCCGCATCCGTCAGCAGTTCGTCCCGGTGCTCGATCTCCCCTTCCAGGACCCGCTGCCGGCAGGTTCCGCAGAATCCCTGCTCGCAGGAGTAGACGGTGCCCGGCAGCTCCGCGCGTACGGCGGCGAGCACGGTGGAGTCGGCGGGAACGGTCACCGTGCGCCCGCTGCGGCGGAGTTCGACCTCGAACGCGCCGTTGCCCTCGCTCGACGTATGCGCGGCGAATCGCTCCAGGTGGAGCGTCGCCCCGTCCGGCACGCGGGCCTCGACCGCCTCCATCAGCCCCTCCGGACCGCAGCAGTAGACCGCCGTGCCCTCGGGAAGGTCCGCCAGCAGTGCGTCGAGGTCCGGCCGCCCGTCCTCGTCCTCGGCGACGACGGTGACCTGGCCGCCCCGCAGCTTCTCGATCTCCTCCAGGAACGGCATCGACGCGCGCGTCCGTCCGCCGTACAACAGCCGCCAGTCCGCGCGGTCCTGGACCGCCCGCAGCATCGGCAGGACCGGGGTGATCCCGATGCCACCCGCGACGAAGACATAGGCGGGTGCCGATGCGAGGGCGAACCGATTGCGCGGCCCGCGCACTTCGACCTCCATGCCCTCGCTGAGCTGCTCGTGGACCTCGCGCGAGCCGCCCCGGCCGTCCTCGACCAGCCGGGTCGCGACGGTGTACGACGACGTGTCCTCCGGGTCCCCGCACAGCGAGTACTGCCGTACGAGCCCCGACGGCAGCACCAGATCGAGATGCGCGCCCGGCTCCCAGTGCGGCAGGTCCCGCCCCTCCAGGCACAGTTGTACGACTCCGGCGGCGACCCGCTCATGCCGGGTGACCAGCAGTCGCAGGGCCCGGGAGCGCGGCCGGCCGGAGATGGGGTTCTCCAGGGCGGGCAGCGGCCACAGCGGCGAGGCCTCGATCCGGCGGCGCATGGCGCGCCTGACGAGCAGGGCCGCACCGGCGACGGCCACGACGGTCCGCAGTTGGGGCATCAGGCCACCCTCCGGTCCGCCGCCGTCGCCGCGGGCGAGGCGGCGAGATAGGCGACGGCCTGCTCGGTCGACCCCTCCTGGGACGGGTGATAGGCGCGGCTGAGATAGCGCGGGATCGACTTGAGCATGTCCCCGGTCGCCGGCAGCACGCCCTGCTTCCCGCTGACGTAGAAGTCCTTGAAGCTCGCCCTGCCCGCCGCCAGCGTCGGGTCGTTCTCCATGAAGAAACGCGCCCCGCGCTGCCACAGGAAGACCAGCGCCGTGAACGCGGTCGCCCAGGTCCGCGCGCGCCGCCGGTAGCTTCCGTCGACATGCATGAACAGCTCGAACGCCACGGACCGGTGCTCGACCTCCTCCGCGCCGTGCCAGCGCAGCAGGTCCAGCATGGTCGGGTCGGCGCCGCGCCGGTCCAACTCCTCCGCGTTCAGTACCCAGTTGCCGAGGAAGGCGGTGTAGTGCTCGATGGCCGCGATGATGGCGACCCGCTCCATCAGCCACCACTTGCGGGCCTTGCCCGGCGGCAGCGTGCGGTCGCCGAGCAGCTTCTCGAAAAGCCAGTCGACCTGGGCGGTGTACGGCGTCGGGTCCAGGCCGAGTTCCTTGAGGTGGGGGAGTACCTCGTCGTGCGCCTGCGAGTGCATGGCCTCCTGGCCGATGAACCCGATGACGTCCTCGCGCAGCCGCTCGTCCCGGATGTAGGGCAGCACCTGCTTGTACACATGCACGAACCAGCGCTCACCGGCGGGCAGCAGCAGGTGCAGCACGTTGATGGTGTGCGTGGCGAAGGGATCCCCAGGCACCCAGTGCAGCGGTGTGTCCTCCCAGGAGAACGACACCTTCCGCGCCTTGAGCGGTGTCCGCTCGGAATCGACGGGCCGGGGCAGCCGGGCCTGCTTGTTAGACATGGCGTCAATGTACTGACGGGTAAGTCCGTGGGGAACCCTCATGCACGGATGGACTCATGGATCTCGTACAGAGGCGGACTCGTGGATTCCGTACAACCAAATCCACGGCACACGGGTCACTTTCGCGCCAACCCGCACCAACAACCACGGGAGACCCTTCGGTGCCCCTGCCCCTCAGACGTGTCCTCGCCTGCGCCGCCACGGCCGCGCTCGCCGCCGGCGGTCTCGCGCTGGCCTCCACGCCCGAGGCCACCGCGGCCCCGGCCCAGCAGCTCGCCGACGACTTCAATGGCGACGGCTACCGCGACGTCGTCCTCAATCTGCCGTTCCACTCCACGTCGACACGGCACCTGAGCGGCGCGGCGATGGTGCTCTACGGCTCGGCGAGCGGCCTGAGCAGCACGCACCGCAAGCTGATCACTCAGAACACCGCCGGGGTGCCCGGCACCGCCGAGTCCGTCGACTGGTTCGGCCATGCCTCCACGACCGGCGACTTCGACGGCGACGGCTACGCCGACCTGGCCGTGTCGGCCCCTCGCGAGGGCTATGTCTCCGGCGACACCACCTGGACCGACGCCGGCCAGGTGACGCTGATCTGGGGCGGCCCCGACGGCCTGACCTACCACGGTGGCACCACCGTCAAGCTCGGCACCCCCACGGTCGATCGCCGGCTGGCGGGTGTCGACCTCGCGTCCGGCGACTTCAACGGTGACGGTAAGCGGGACCTGGTGGTCGGCAACGGCCGCGGCGGCGAGGCCGGGACGCTGCTGCTCGGCCCCTTCACCCGCACCGGTTCGGCCGCGTCCCGCAAGCCGCTGGGAGTCGCCACCGGAACGCCCTACTACGCCGAGACCATGCTGGCCACGGGGGACCTGACCGGCGACGGCGTCACCGACCTGCTGGTGTCGTGGGACACCGGAACGCTGGATCCGACGAAGGGGATCCATGTACTGCGCGGCGGCTCCGGGGGGCTCACGGACATCGGCCTGCTCAAGGACGCCAACGGCAGTCAGATCAACCACCGCGAGAGCGAGCGCCTGGCCATCGGCGACCTGGACCGCGACGGCCGCGACGACGTGGTCGTCCCGCAGCCCTTCGCCCTGGACCACAAGGGCGAGTTCCTCGTCGTCTACGGCGGTACCAACGGCCAGGACCCGAACCGCAAGCCGGTCCACTTCAGCCAGGACACGCCCGGCGTGCCCGACACCAACTCCGACGTCGGATCCGACCACTTCGGCAAGCAGGTCGCCGTCGGGGACGTCGACGCGGACGGCTATCCGGACGTGATCGCGACCAGCCCCGACGAGAACCACAGCAACCTGGCCGACCCCGGCAAGGTGACCGTCCTGCGCGGCGGCCCCGGCGGCCTGACCGGAAGCGGCGCCACCGCCTTCACCCAGAACACGCCGGGGGTGCCGGGCGAGGCCATCCGGTACGGCGGCTTCGGCATGAGCGCCAAGGCCACCGACGTCAACGGCGACGGTCGCGCCGACGCGCTGATCGGCGTGTTCACCGTCCACCCCGGAGGCGCGGACGGCTACACCGGCGGTCTGTGGGTGCTCCCGGGCAGCGCCACGGGCACCACGGCCACGGGCTCCAAGGCCTTCCCGCCGACCAGCCTCGGCTTCGCGGACAACAGCACCTTCGAGGTGGGTGCGTCCTTCAACCGCTGACGAACAGCCGGGCCTGAAGGACGCGACGCACCGTGACTAGCGCAGTCCGCTGATCTGCCTGCCGTCGCTCAGCGTCCCCTTCAGGCCCGCCTGCGCGCCCTGCTTGGTCCGTACGACGAGCAGGTTGCCCTGGGACGCCCCGCGCGCCCCGCCCGTCGCCCGGATCGCGTCGGTGTCCCGGCTGCCCGCCGCCAGCAGGTACCAGGACCCCGCCGCCGACTTCCACAGCACCCCGGCCAGTACGTGGGGGTCGCGCGAGCCGCACGCGGGGGCGTTCTCGGCCTTCGCGGCGACCGCCCCGTACGCGCTGCCCGGGGTGTGGAACTGGGCGAGCACCCGGGTGCCGCCGCCCCGCCAGGTGTCGGCCCGGGTGCAGACCCACTCCGCGCTGCCGCTCGCGTCGGGCAGCGGCTGCTCGGCGTACTGCCAGGCGTTCACGGACCGCACGCCCTGTGAGCGTACGGAGGCGAGGGAGCAGGCGAAGGGCGACCAGTTGCGCAGCGCCTCGGCGCCGGACGTCTCGCGAGGTGCCGAAGGGCGGCCCGCGGTGAGGTGGGCCGGGGTGAGTTCGCCGAGGTCGGCCATCAGGTGGGTACCCGATGCGTCCTTCAGCTGGAGCACGTTCCACGAGGTGCAGGAGCCGGTGCGCTGGGCCGGGCTGGCCAGCGGGGAGGTGACGCCGTCGGCCGAGAGGGTGAGGTCCATCGCTCCGGAGGACGGCTTGAGCAGATCCCGCTCCGCGGCCTTGGTCACCCAAGGAGCCGTCAGATAGCGGACGTTGCTGTCGGCCCGGTCCATGACCACCGCGTCCGCCTCGGCCCCGGTCGCCCCGTCGACGCGCGCGAAGTCGAGGGCCGCCCCGCTTGTGCCGTGCTTGGGCTCGGCGTATCGCGCGATGCGCAGACCGTCGTAGAGGAGCACCACACGCGCCTGGTCGACGTCGCCCGCGTACAGCAGCTGCGGCGGTCCGGGCGGGGCGCCCGACGGGGTGCCGGGCGTCGCCGAGACCTGCACGGCCTCGCTGGGCCGGGCCCATACGGCGAGGGCGCGGCGCAGCAGTGCGGTGTCCTCGACGAGATTCCCGCGGGCCGGCCACACGGAGAAGTCGGTGCGCGCGGACGACTCCCAGGCCGTGGCGGCCACCCTCGTCAACTGCCCGGGGTCCAGGGCGGCTTCGGCCGCCGGGTTCTGCGCGTACGAGGGTGCCGCGGCGCCGTCCGGGCCCCACCCGTCGCCGGGCAGGCCGAGCAGCGCGCCGCACACGGCCACGGCCGCGGTGGCGGCCAGCGCGGCCTTCATGTGCTGCCTGCGCCGCATCAGGTCGGTGGGCCGGGCGTGCAGGGAACAGGGGTCGAACTCGGGGGAGTCGAGGAGGGAGTCCCGGGCCTCGACACCACCGGCCTCGGTGAGCGCCGCACCCGGGTCCTCGACCCCCGACGCTGTCAGCACCTTCCCTACGTCCGCGTCGGACAGCTTCTCCAGGCCGCGCAGCACATACGCGGCGCGGGCGGGCGCGGAGAGCGCGGACAGCCGCTGGTCCAGGGCGAGTTCGTCGGCACCGCCGGAGCGCGGGAAGAGCCTGAGGCCCCACACCTGAGGCAGCAGCGGCGGCAGCTGGGACCGCTTGGGCCACGCCCGCCGCTTCAGCGGCAGGCCTGCCTCCAGGGCCGTACGCACCACTTGGAGACGTACGAAGGCGTAGCCTGGGTCGCCGTCGCGGCCGACGCCCGTCTGCTGGGCCGGGATGACCGACGCGTCACCCGACGTACGGCCCCGGGGCAGCGCGCGCTGGGTGAGGGCGTGTGCGGTCAGCACCCTGCGGTTGCGGCCGAGGCTCGGCGGCAGTACCAGATAGGCGAGCCGGACGAGCCGCGGATAGTGCTCGACGAGCGCGGCCTCGGCCTGCTCGACGTCGACGACCGGTCCTGAGGAGGGTGCGGGGCGCGGGGCTACATCCTGTGACTGCACGTTCAGCAAAACGAGCGAATCGGTGGATGGTCACCTGCCCCCGGGGAGTTACTCCTCGGGGTTCACGAGCAGGCGCGCGTAGTTCGCCATCGATCGCTGGTAGCGCGGCAGATGGGGCGCGAGGGCGCCGAGGACGAGGGAGAGGCCCTCGCGGTCGCGGCCCAGGCTGGACAGACAGAGGGCGAGACAGGCGCGTACCGCGTCGTCCAACTCGTCCGAGGGCGCGTCGAGTTCCGGGGTGAGGAGCTTGACCCCCTCGTCCGCCTGTCCGATGTTCCGCAGCGAGCTGGAGAGCTGGATCTTGGCGCGCCGGCCCTTGTAGCCGCTGAGGCCGCGTGCGAGCGCCTCCCGGTACAGGGGCGCGGCCTTGTCCGAGTGGCCCGTCGAGTCCCAGGCGCAGGCCCGCTCGAACGGTCCGAGAGGGCTGTCGGCGGGCAGTTCGGCCACCAGCGCGTCGATCACCGCCCGGAAGTCCGCCTCGCCCGCTTCTCCCGCTTCTTCGTAGGCGCCGAACGTGGCCCAGGCGGCCGCCGTACGCTCTTCCCAGTCTTCGTTCACGGTGGACACCTTCGCACACCCGTGCCCCTGGTGGTATCGGCTTTATCCCACGGAACAGCGGTCGATTGAGCACGGGGCGCCCGGGAGCCGTATCGAAGGCAGGGTCCCCGCCGGGGCTCTTATCGGCGTGAGCGCCGACAGGTACCGGAGGAACGTATGAGGTTGACACGCGAGACGCTTCTGGCCGGGGCGGCCGTGGCCCTGCTGGCGCTGACCGGCTGCGGCGGATCGGGCGGCAAGGCGGCCACCGAGGACAAGGTTCCGGCCACCGCGACCGGCAGCCTGGAGGACCTGGCGGCCGAGGTGAAGTGCAAGCCGGACATCCAGACGGACGCCGACGAGATCCGTCAGGGCGTCTGCAGGATCAGCGACGGCAAGTTCATCCTGGCCACCTTCGCCACCGACCGCGGCCAGCGCGAGTGGCTCAACGGGGCCAAGGACTACGGCGGTTCGTACCTCGTCGGCGCCAAGTGGGTCGCCGTGGGGGATCAGAAGATGGTCGCGACGCTGCGCGGCCAGCTCGGCGGGACCGTGGAGGAGGGGGCCTCGCACCACTCGGGGAGTAGCGGTGGTGGGGGAACCGAGACCGCGCACTCCGGTCACCACAGCGGCTGACCGCGCAGGACTTGGGGGCCTTGCTCCCACGGGAGTGACGAAGGCCGGTGACGGGAGATCCCGCCACCGGCCTTCTCAGTGGGTCACTTGCAGCGCTGGCCGTTGTTGATGCAGTTGACCACCTTGTTCATCAGGTTGTCGCTGAAGACATTGATGAAGTCGTCGTGGTCGGTCGCGGGCTTGTGGAGCTGCTCCGGGAAGCCGTCCACCGCGTAGGCGTTCTTGACCTGCCCGTTCTCGATGGTCGGCGCCGGCACGTTGTACACCAGGCGCATCGTCAGCTGCGGGATCGCCTTGAAGCCGTTGGCGCAGTTGCCCTGGGCGTCGGCGAAGGCCACGTGCGTACGGTGGTTCGCGCTGTCGATGTTCTGGCCGTCCCAGCAGCTCTGGAACTTGAACGTGCGCACCACGCTGCTGCCCTGGGGGCAGATCGGGTACTGCGTCGTCAGCTGCACCTTGTTCTCGAAGCCGGTGCAGCTCCAGTGGGCGTTGGCGTTCGCGAGGCCGTTGGTCGTGGTCTTCGCGTCACCGGTGATGATCCGCAGGAACTTCGGCATTGCGACGACCTTGCTCTTCGGGTTACCGACGAACTTGATCTGCGCCTGCTTGGCCTGCTGGATTGCGCCGACGTTGCCTTCCTTGCCGCCGCCGTCGTTGTTCTGGTCGAAGTCCTGCGTACCGTTCTGGATACGGACGACCGGCCAGTAGTACGACGACTTGTCGCCCTGGTTCTGGCAGCTGGTCTGGGCCGCCGCGAACGTGTCGTTGTTGGCGAACGCGTCGTTCGACTGGTTGCCGACGTAGTCGTGCAGGTGGTGCGCGCCGTTGGTCACGCCGGGCGCCACGATCACGTTGTCGGTGTTGAACTTCTTGTTGGCGTTCACACCGCACAAACTCGTGAACGTGCCGGACGAGCCGCCGGCCCGGGTCCGGGCTTTCTGGGCGACATTCGGCTGGACCTTCGTGATGTCCACGAAGTCGGCGGCGACGGGACCGTTTCCGGCCTGACCGCCATTGCCGGCCTGCTGACCGCCGTTGCCGTTCTGCTGGCCGCCGTTGTCGGCCGGCTGACTGGCCGACGCGCTCGGGGCCGCGCTGGCCGTGGCGCCGCCGTTGTTCTGGCCGCCGTTGTTGTTCCAGCCGCCGCCCGCGTTGGTCTGCGTCTGGTCGGCGGTGGTCCCGGTACAGGTGGCGAGACCGTCCAGCGAATCGGGTGCGGTGCCGCCGACCCGGGTGATCTCCAGCTGGATCCGGTCGATGATCGCCGCGCGCCTGTCCTTGAGCGGTCCGAGCACGGAGTTCTGGACGAAACTGGCGTCCCTGGCCTGCGCGTCCCGCGTGGTGGCCAGGCGCTGGTACGCGTCGGTGATCTGCTGGTCGAGCGTGGCGAGCTCGCCGTCGACCTCCGTGCGGGCCTGGTTCGGCACATCGGAGAGTTTCTGCCCGACGTCGGGGCAGCTGATCGTGGCGACCTGGGCGGAGGCGGCCTTCGTGGTGTTGGGAGAATTGTTCTCCTCGTGTGCCGAGGCGTAGAAATTCGCCCAGATCAGCCCGCCCCCGCCGATCGCGAGAGCTGCCGACGCTGCAACCGCGCGAACGGCCAGTGGCGAACGGCGTTTTCGTATGTTGCGTCCCATGGAACTCCTCTGACTTCCTTGCGGGGGCATCGAGGCGCCCGACAGGAGTGAAGCGGCGCCATTCCATACGCACGGGGCGCGTGAGGTGTTCAGAAACCTCGGAAAATCTTAGAAGTTCGTGAGGTCAATTCCGGCACAATGGGCCCAGAAGCCCGCGTTTCTCCGGGAGTTGATCTTCCAATTCAGGTTTGACGGCGCTTTTTGACTGATATTCAGCGAGCGTCCTGATCCAAATAGGCGAGCACCGCGAGGACGCGTCGGTTGTCGTCGTCCGAGACCTCCAGGCCCAGCTTGGCGAAGATGTTGGAGGTGTGCTTCGCGATCGCCCGCTCCGTGACCACGAGTTGGGCGGCGATCGCCGCGTTCGACCGTCCCTGCGCCATCAGTTCGAGCACCTCCAGCTCGCGCGGGGTGAGCCGCCCGAGCGGCTGGTCGACGGTGGAGCGTCGCGCCAGCAGCTGCTGGATGACCTGTGGGTCCATCGCAGTACCGCCCGCCGCGACCCGTCGGACGGCATCGATGAACTGCTCCGCGTCGAACACCCGGTCCTTGAGCAGATAGCCGACCCCGCCCGTGCCGTCGGCCAGCAGCTCCCGCGCGTACAACTGCTCCACGTGCTGCGACAGCACGAGCACCGGCAGCCCCGGCCGGTCGCGCCGGGCCTGAAGCGCGCACTGCAGTCCCTCGTCCGTGTGCGAGGGCGGCAGCCGTACGTCGACCACGGCCACGTCCGGCTCCAACTCGGCCAGCGCGCGGCTGAGTTCGGGCCCGCTGTCGACGGCCGCGGCGATCTCGAAGTCGTACGCCTGGAGCATCCGGACCAGTCCGTCGCGCAGCAGGAAGAGGTCTTCGGCTAGGACAACGCGCAAGGGATCTCCATGGTGACCATGGTGGGACCGCCCGCGGGGCTGCTGACGGCCAGGACGCCGTCGAATGTACCGAGTCGCCGCTCGACTCCGGCCAGGCCCGAGCCCGCGCCGATCCGCGCGCCGCCCTTGCCGTTGTCGGTGACCGCGACACGCAGCATGCCGTCCGCGTGGTGGACATCGACCCAGACGCGGTCGGCGCCGGAGTGCTTGACCGCATTGGTCAGCACCTCGCTGACGGCGAAGTACGCGGCGGACTCGACGGGCGCCTCGGCTCGGCCGTGGAGGCTGACGTCCACCTCGGTCGCGAGGGGCAGCCGCAGCGCCAACGCCCGTACGGCATCGCCGAGTCCACGCTCGGCGAGCACGGGCGGATGGATGCCCCGGACGAGATCGCGCAGTTCGGTGAGCGCGTCGGCGGAGGACCGCCGGGCCTGGGCGAGCAGCTCCTTCGCCTTCGCCGGGTTCTTCTCGATCAACGCTTCGATGGTCCCCAGATCCATGCCCATCGCGACGAGCCGCGCCTGCGCGCCGTCGTGCAAGTCCCGTTCGATGCGCCGCAGTTCTGCTGCCGAGGTGTCGACCGCGTCGCGCCGGGTCTCGGTCAGCACGCGTACCCGTTCGGCGAGTACGCCCTGCTCGGAGGCGAGCACCGAGCGGGTGAGCTGGAAGTGCAGGCGCAGGAGGGCCGGGGAGAGGTAGTAGGCGCCGACGAGGAGTACGGCCGCGAGGGCGCCCGCGAGGAGGGCGGATCCCTGCCCCGAGACCGGGACGAAGCCGTACCACCACCCGACATACGTGCCGTCCGTGAAGACCCGCCACAGGCCCAGGGCGAGCGCGAATCCTTCCACCGGGTAGAAGACCAGCGCGGCGGGCAGCACCGCGGTGACGAAACCGGCGGTCATGTCGACCAGCAGCCAGCCCAGGTCCCGCCAGGTGGCCGGGTCCGAGAGCATCCCGAAACACCGCGTCCAGGGGTTGGCCCCCTCGGGGACCGGCCGGTACACGGCGGGAATCCGCACCCCGCACCACTGCGCGGCGACGATCCGCCGCGCGTTCGCGAAGGCCCGCACACCGTTCAGCACCCAGGGGGTCGTGACGATCCCTGCGCCGAGCGGCACGAGGGCGATCGACACGACGGCCAGCACGAACAGGGTGATCGACCCGGCCAGCCCCAGCACGGCGACCCCGAGCCCCCGGACCCCGGCCACGACCGCCTCCCGCCCGCGCCCCCGGACCCCGCCTCTCTCCGTCTCCATACCCCTCAGTCTCACCGACCCGCCTGCCCGGGTCACTGGGCTGGGCACCCCGGCGGGGGGTGGTGCCAACAACACCCCCGGCTGCCGGCGGGCGGGTTTCTTCGCCGCCTCCGCCCCTGCCCATTCCCGTCCCTGGGGGCTGCGCCCCCGGACCCCCGCCAAAAGATTGCGCAGTTCCCCGCGCCCCTTTTCAGGGGCGCGGGGAACTGCGCGAACGGGGTCTGGGGCGGAGCCCCAGGATCGGGACGGGCAGGGGCGGAGGGGGCGAAAACCCCTGCTCACGCCCCGATTACCTGCGCCTCCACCACGGGGTCCAGCCCCACCGCGGGCCGATCGGGACGCCGCGGCGCCACCCCGCCCAGGCTCCGGAGCCAGCTCCACGTATCGGCGACGGTCTCGGAGACAGGCCGGCACCGGATCCCCGCGCCGACCGCGCGGGAGACATCCGCCGAGTGGAGGGCGGCGTGGAGATCGCTCCCGGGCGGCACCCACACCGGCAGCTGAGTCCACGGCTCGATCCCGGCATCCAGCACGACATCGGGATCGGTCCACCGGAGCTCCACCTGGGCTCCAGTGGCCCGAACGCACGCGTCGAGAAGACCCCCCATCGTCGTGTGCCCCCGCGGACTGACGAGGTTGTACGCCCCGCCCAGTCCCGCCTCCACGGCCCCGAGAACCCACTCGGCGAGGTCACGGACATCGACGTACTGGAGCGGCAGATCGCGCGGCCCGGGCGCGAGCACGGGACCACCCCGCGCGATCCGGTTCAGCCACCACGGCAGCCGCCCGATGTTCTCGTACGGCCCGAGGATCAACCCGGACCGCACCAGCAGCGACCCCTGCGCACCGAAGGCGTCGAGCACGGCCAGCTCCCCGCCCCGCTTGTCGCGCGCGTAGTCGGTCTGCTCCGCATCCGCGGCCGCCCCCTCCACGAGGGGCGCGTCCTCGGCGTATCCGGCGGCCGGCGCCCACGCGTACACGGAACAGCTCGACACATACACGTAGTGAGAAACGCGGCCGGCCAGCAGCCGCGCCGTGTCCCGGACGGCCCGCGGCGCCGCCGACCAGGTGTCGACGACGACATCCCACTCACCTTCGGCCAGCGCCGTGAGCCCGTCGGGCGCGGTGCGGTCACCGTGCAACGACCGCACCCCGGGCGGGGGTTCGTGTCGTCCCCGGTGGAAGACGGTCACGTCCCAGCCGCGGCCGAGCGCCGCCTCCACGACCGCCCGCCCCACGAACTCCGTACCGCCCAGCATCAGAAGTCTCCGTGTCATACGACGACTCTGCACGGGCGTCCCACCGGACGGAACCGCAATCTGCTGACAGAAGATCCGCCGCGAGAGGCTCTCAGCCGCGGCGCACGGTCAACGCCCCGTCGGCGGCGCGTACTTGTACCCGACCCGCCGCACGGTCTGGATCGCCTGCCGGTGCTGTGCCCCGAGCTTGCGCCGCAGCCGAGCCACGTGCACGTCGACGGTCCGCCCGTCGCCCACGTGCCCGTAGCCCCACACCGTGGTGACCAGTTGGTCGCGGGTGTGCACCCGGTTCGGGTGTGCGACGAGATGCGCGAGCAGCTCGAACTCCAGATACGTGAGGTCGAGCGGCCGGCCGTCGACCTCGGCGGTGCGCTGCACCGCGTCGATGCGCACGAGCGGGTCGCCACCGTCGGCGGCCGCCGACGGCTCGGGCCGGTCAGGCAGGGCGACCGGCAGCACGGACTGCTGGTCGGCCGGTACGAGGACCAGGTAGCCGATCATCGGCGGCTGCCCCGGCAGTACGGGCAGAGCGTGCTGAGGAGCGGGCAGCCAGGTGGCACCCGGCGGCAGGAAGTCGGCGACATCCACCACCTCGTCCCGGTCGACGGCACGCAGTCGATGCCGGGACGGTGCGGCGGACGGGGCAGGAGCGGTCGCGACGGAGGAGAAGGAACGAGTGGTCGCCATGAGAGGTCAGCTCTTTCGCGCGAGGAGTTCGTCGGGAAGGTCGACGACCGCGAGTTCGTGGTCGGGGCCGTCGAGGACGTACGTCGTGCGCGCTGGCCGAAGGCCGGGGTGTACGGCTTTAGAGGGCCGGCGCGTTCATCGCGCGGCAACACACCCGGTCGAAGTCGTGGTGCTGACGGGAAGGCCAGAAGGGCTCGAGGTCATGGCGACCCGTCGCGGTGTACTTCTGAAAGCTGGCCATGGCTCCATTGAAGCAGAAGCCGGAGACGGGCAGGAGACTCCTCTCACGGGTCGGACACCTCCTTGGCGTGAACTTGACGTTGAATACCTCACCCCACCAGCCGTTTGTGCCAGGTCAGGGAGGTGACCTCGATCGCCTTGTCCGGATTCCCGTCCCACTCCGTGGACAGCCCGGCGGCGGTGAGCGCGGTGACGATCTCGTGTCCGACGGCCGTCGTGGTCTTCGCCGATGCGTCGAACCCGCCGTAGTGGAGGCCGAGTCCGTACCCGTCGGCGGCGTGCTCCGTGACCTGCTGGTGGAAGAAGACGAAGCCGCGCGCGTCCGCCCGCTCCGCGCCTATCTCCGCCAGGCCGCACCCCCGGCAGCACGTGAAGTTCTCCCGGGCCGTGATGCCGCTCGCCTCCAGCGCCTCGAAGGCGCGCGTGATCCGCTCCGGATCGGTGACGCCCTCCCAGGTCTCCTGCTCGGCCAGCCGGTCCAGCCACAACCGGTCCACCAGCCGCGAGGCCTGAGCACGCGACACCGGCCGGTCGTCGCCATCGATCAGATAGTCCTCGGCGATCTCGGCCAGCACCTTCCGGCTGTCGTAGCCGCAGCGCAGCCGCGTCCGCACGCGCCCCTCGACCTTCTGCCGCACCTCGTCCGGCAGTTCGGGAACCTCCTCCCGGGGCCCCAGGTCGATCGGCTCCCACGCGACGCCCGCGCCCCAGCCGGCCTCCTGCCGCGCCCAGCCCGTCAGGAGGTCCGCCACCCGGGCGGGGTCCGTGAGGTTCGTACCGAAGAACTCGTCCTGGTCGAGCCGGTGCTCCAGCCGGTAGTCCCCGCCCTCCTCGTGCCACACCTGCGCGAAGACATCTGGAATATCCGGTATCCGTTGAACGACCAGATAGCGGTCACCGGCGCCCCCGATCCGCTCCACGAGCGTCCGCAGCCGCGCAGCCGAAATCCGCGCGTGCGTCTGCCAGTTCTCCGTCTCGACCTTGATGGCGAGGGACTCGTCGGTCTCCATGGGCACACCATGGCACGCCCCACTGACAACGCGAGAGGGCGCCCACCGCGACGGTGGACGCCCTCTGCCTCAAGCGGGACGGGTCAGACCTGGCCGGCCTTCTCCAGGGCGGTGCAGCAGGTGTCGACGAGCAGACGCGTCACCACGTACGGGTCGACGTTGGCGTTGGGGCGGCGGTCCTCGATGTAGCCCTTGCCGTCCTTCTCGACCTGCCACGGGATACGGACCGAGGCGCCGCGGTTGGAGACGCCGTACGAGTACTCGTTCCACGGGGCGGTCTCGTGCAGACCGGTCAGGCGGTCGTCGATGCCGGCGCCGTAGTTCTTGACGTGGTCCATCGGCTTGGAGCCCTCGCCCAGCGACTCGCACGCGGTGATGATCGCGTCGTAGCCTTCGCGCATCGCCTTGGTGGAGAAGTTGGTGTGCGCGCCCGCGCCGTTCCAGTCGCCCTTCACCGGCTTCGGGTCCAGCGTCGCGGAGACACCGAAGTCCTCGGCGGTGCGGTAGAGCAGCCAGCGGGCCACCCACAGCTGGTCGGCGACCTCCAGCGGCGCCAGCGGGCCGACCTGGAACTCCCACTGACCGGGCATGACCTCGGCGTTGATGCCGGAGAGGCCCAGACCCGCCTTGAGGCAGTTGTCCAGGTGCGCCTCGACGACGTCACGGCCGAAGATCTCGTCCGCGCCGACACCGCAGTAGTAGCCGCCCTGCGGGGCCGGGAAGCCGCCGACGGGGAAGCCGAGCGGACGCTCCCCGTCGAAGAAGGTGTACTCCTGCTCGATGCCGAAGATCGGCTCCTGCGCGGTGAACCTCGCCGCGACCTCGGCCAGCGCGGCACGCGTGTTGGACTCGTGCGGCGTCATGTCGATGTTCAGGACCTCGCACATGACGAGCACGTCGTCGCCGCCGCGGATCGGGTCCGGGAAGGTGGCGACCGGCTTGAGTACGCGGTCCGAGGCGTGACCCTCGGCCTGGTTCGTGGAGGACCCGTCGAAGCCCCAGATCGGCAGCTCGGCACCCTTGGCGTCGTCGGCCAGTATCTTCGTCTTGGAACGGAGCTTGGCCGTCGGCTCGGTGCCGTCGATCCAGATGTACTCAGCCTTGAAGGTCACGGGCCACATCCTTCGGGGTGGGTCTTCAGTAGCACTTGCGGGTGCTGCGGCGCTGCGGCACTGGGGCGCCGCTGGGGATGCCCGGCAGCCTGTCAACAGGCGATTTCCCGATCATTGCCCGCATGTGAACCCCGTGTTACCTGGGCTGTGTGTGCGCGTTCTCACCCGCCCCTTCCCGAAGGGGGCGTCCGCCCGAGAGTGTTCGCGACCGCGACCGGCGGCCGGGCCGATCCCGTGGGTCCCGCCGCTCCTGCCGAGCGACGGCTCGTATGCGATGAGAGTGAGCGCGATATGGGCGAGTTCTCACACGTCGGCCCTGTTGCTCCCGGCGGAGAGCAACAGGGCCGACGACGGGTGTGCCGGACTGCCGGCTGTCACCCCACCTTCTCGATACGGGCCTTGCGGATCAGGAACTTGCCGGGCTCCCGGACCTGTTCGAACGCCGCGTTGTTCAGCAGGACGCAGCTGCCGGACACCGAGGTGACCTCCACGGTCGTGGACTTGTTGTTGTCCAGGTTCGTGACCTTGAGCTTCGTCCCGGCCGGGAACTGGTTGCTGGACGCCGCCGGGGCGCCGCCCTCACCGGAGAGCGTGACGGTCGAACCGGCACAGACCTGCTGACCGGTGGCGGCGCCGCCACCGGCGTTGTCCGCGGGTGCGCTCTGCGCGGGCGCGGACTGGGCCGGAGCCGATGCCGCCGGAGCCGACTGCGCGGGCTGCGTGCCGGCCTGGGAGTCCTGAGCCGACTCCCCGACCGTGCAGCCCGATGCCTCCTGCTGGACCTTGATCTGTGCGATGACGGCCTCGCGGTTGGCGATCCGGGCCGCCGACTGCGCGTCGGGGTTGGCCCGTTGGCCGTCGATGAATTTCTGATTGTTGCCGAGCGCGGTGGCAAGGCCCTTGCAGACCGTCGAGGTCTGCGCGTTCTGCACCGACGCTGCGTTCGAGGTGGCGGCGAGGGCGAATGCCCCGCCTCCGGCCACGGCCGCGGCGCTGACCAGCAGTGCGAGCTTCTTCTTGGTGCTGAGAGTTCTCCTACGCGACATGCGCGCCTCCTGGGTGCGGGGGAGCGGTACGTCGCTATGTACGAGATGCCGAACGGGGTTACTCAATAGTCACAGGAGTCACTGAAGTGGCGTGGATCACAAGGGAGTTGCCGACTCCGGTGGGGAACTCCGGGACGCCCCGTGCGCCTAACGGGACAAGGCGTCCCGTACCGCCTCATCGGTGCGCCCCACGACCGCCGTCCCGTCGTCCGCGGTGATGATCGGCCGCTGGATGAGCTTGGGGTGCTCGGACAGCGCCGTGATCCACCGGTCCCGCGAACCGGCGTCCCGGGCCCACTCCTTGAGACCCAGCTCCTTGGCGACGGCTTCCTGGGTCCGTGCGATGTCCCACGGTTCGAGTCCGAGGCGATCGAGTACGCCACGGATCTCGTCCTCGGTCGGTACGTCCTCCAGGTAACGGCGCACCGTGTAGTCGGCGCCCTCCGCGTCGAGCAGGCTCAGGGCGCTACGGCACTTCGAACAGGCGGGGTTGATCCAGATCTCCATGCCGCACACATTACGTGAGACACCCTCTTCCACTGGTGTCACGGCACCCCCAAAGCCCTTGTGGCCAGCGGCTTTTGTCAGTGGTCGGCGGTAGAATAGGAGCAGTGTTCGAGGGTGCCGCCGGGGGGTCCGGACGGTTCCCTGACCGCGACAGGAGGATGCCTGTGCCCGCTGCCGCACTGAAGCCGCTGCCCACTCAGTCCACGTCCAAGAGGGCGGTCCTGCTGGACCTGCCGTACGAGCCCGTGGAGAAGCGCCCGCTGCCGCCGGGGCGTCCCCGCGAGTGGTACGTCACGCACAATCGTCGGCTCAAGGCGATGCGCCTTGCGATCGCTCTGCTCGACTCCGGTCTCTACATGCCGAACCAGGCCCGCAACGAGAAGATACGCAGCACCGCGGAACTCATCGGCGTTCACCCGCCGTCGGACACCACCTGCCACATGGTCCGGGCGCTGATGAGGTACTCGCGCTGAGCGGTAGGGGCGGGCGCCGGAGCCGGTATTTCGCCCCCTCCGCCCCTACCCGTCCCGCATTTGCCTTTTGACTGCGGGACGGTGGGGGCTTGTCGCGCAGTTCCCCGCGCCCCTGAAAGGGGCGCGGGGAACTGCGCAGTCTTTTAGCGGGGGTCTGGGGGCGGCAGCCCCCAGGGACGATGGGGGTCCCCCCGCTCGAGCGAAGCCGAGAGTGGGGGAGGGTAGGGGCGGAGGGGGCGAAAAAGGCTCACCCCGACGACAGCTCCCGCTCCAGCGGTGTCCGGAAGCGGGGGGTCACCCGGGTCGTCCCCAGCCACGCCTGCAACCGCGCCGCCTCCGAGGAGACGGCGTCGCGGGCGTCCCGCCCGAGCCCCTCCGGGTCCAGCAGCCGCCACACCACCTCACCGTCGGCCCGCTGAGCCCAGCCTCCGACCACCCGCCCGTCCCACCACACCGTCGGCCCGACATTCCCGCTGCGGTCGAAGAGGGCCGCACGCAGCGACGGTGCGAGATACCAGTCCCGTTCCTGCCACCCCATGGCCGTCGGATCGAGCGCGGGCAGCAGCGCGGCCCAGGGAGAGGAAGGTCCGGCGACCGGTTCGAGATCGCCGTCCGCCACGTACCCGGTGACCCCGTCGTCGAGCGACACGGCCACTGCCCCGGCAGCGGCCAGCGCCCGCCGCACCTCCGTCACCTTCCACCCGGTCCACCACTTCAGATCCGCCTCGCTGGCAGGGCCGCACACCGCGAGCCAACGCCGCAGCAGCTCGCACTGCGCCTCGGCGGCGGGCAGCTCGGGATGCGGCGGGGCGACCGCCCAGCGGAACTGGCTGGACGTCCACGACCCCATCGGCCGCCCCCGCACCACCCGGCCCTCGACGCCGAGGACCCGCATCAGCCGGGACGACACGGTGTGCGGACTCTCGTAGCTCCTGCCCGCGCCGTAGGTGAACTGTTCCTTCAACCGCGGTTCGTCCCGGGTGAGTTCGTTCACCGTGGCCTGCCCGCGCCGGGCCAGCGCGGCGAGAGCGGACGCCTCGACCTCCGCCAGCCACTCCTCGGTCAGCCGCCCGTCGCTGCCGGTGGTCATGTCCTTGATCAGCCCGGCCCGGGCCTTCGCGGCGATGGCGAGCCCGGTCGAGGCGTGCACCACGGCGGCCAGCTTGGTCGGGAACACGAACACGGTGTGCCGCATGCCGTGCATCCGGACGAGGGTCCGGTCCTCGTACAGCGCCCGCTCGACCTCCGCCACGGTCTTCCCGGCATCCGCCAGCCGCGCGCCCACCGCCAGGTACACCGTCGCCGGATCGGTGCCGTGCAGCGCGACCAGTGCCCCCGCGACGTCCTCGGGACGCGCCGCCCGGGCGGTGACCGCGAGCCGCTGCCGCAGCGCGAGCCGGGCCCGCCGTTCCGCCACCCCGATGTGCCGCTGCTTCCCGCCCACTCCGCCTCCAGCCGGTCCCGCGATGTCCAGTGGTCCTCATCCTCTCGAACACGCGACCGATAGTGGGCGCGACTCACCCGTTCGCCGTACCCGGCATGCGTACGCCCTGCTCACAGCCTTGACTGAGACCACCGCGGCGCGCGGATTCCGGAGGAGAACGAACGAGGAGCACGTCGGGAGATCCCATGCAGAGGCACGGCAGGCACGGCATACGAGGGCTGATCCTGGCGGCGGCCGCGACGACGGCCCTGGCCGCGCCCCTGACCGGCTGCTCGGACGACAACACCCCCGCGAGCACCGTCTCCAAAGCCGCGTCCGCCGCGTCCGCGGCCGGCGAGGCGCTGGCCTCCGCGACCGCCGAGGCCGGCCGGAAGTTCGACGAGTTCAAGAACGGCGTGAACGCCAAGGGTGATGTGAAGCTCGACAGCCACGTCACCACCGACTCCGGCGGGCGCTCCACCACCAGGGTGACCGTCACCAACTCCGCCTCCTCGGAGAAGTCGTACGCCGTCCAGGTCGACTTCCGCGACAAGGGCGGCAACCTCCTCGACACGGTCGTCGTCACGGTGAGCGACGTCGCGGCGGGCGCCTCCAAGGACGCCACCGCCCGCAGCACCCGCACCCTCTCCGGCGACGTCACCGCCGACGTCGCCCGAGCCGTGCGGAACTGACGGCCGTGGTCCAGAACGGCACCACGGCCACCCCGGCGGACCGTGCCGCCCAGGGCAAGGCGGCCCGCAAACGCGCTCCCCGTTCCTCGCACGCCGACTGGATCCCCGCCGCCGGGCGCCCCGATCCCGTCGCCGTACTCGAACGGCAGGGCAGGGACCGGCTCCAGGAGCTGCTGCCGATCCGGTACGGGCGGATGACGGCGTCGCCGTTCGCGTTTCTGCGCGGCGCCGCCGCCGTCATGGCCGCCGACCTGGCGGCCCAGCCGCACACCGGACTCATGGTGCAGCTGTGCGGCGACGCGCACCTGCTGAACTTCGGCCTGTACGCCTCCCCGGAACGCGCCCTGCTCTTCGACCTCAACGACTTCGACGAGACGTTTCCGGGTCCCTTCGAGTGGGACGTCAAACGGCTCGCGGCCAGCGTCGCGGTCGCGGCCCGTGAGAACGGGCACGCCGAGGAGCAGGTCCGCCGCGCCGCCCAGGCCGCGGCCGGCGGGTACCGCACGGGCATCCGGCGGCTCGCCGTGCGCGGCGAACTGGCCGTCTGGTACGACCGCATCGACGCCGACCAGCTGCTCCCGCTCGTCCGCTCCGCCCGCCGCGGCAAGCAGGTCGAGTCGACCCTCTCCCGCGCCCGCCGCCGCACCAGCCTGCACGCGCTCGGCAAACTCACCCGGACCGTCGACGGACGCCCCCGCATCGTCCACGACCCGCCCCTGCTGGAACCGGCCGGAGTCCCCGACATGGCCTCGCTCCGCAAGATCTTCAGCGACTACCGCTCCACGCTCTCCGAGGAGCGCCGCCTCCTCCTCGACCGCTACCGCTTCGTCGACGCCGCCCGCAAGGTCGTCGGCGTCGGCAGCGTCGGCACCCGCTGCTTCATCGTGCTGCTCGCCGGGCGGGACGCGGAGGATCCGCTGTTCCTGCAGATCAAGGAGGCCGGGAAGTCCGTACTCGAAGAGCATCTGCCCAGCGGTGTGTACGTCCATCCGGGGCATCGCGTCGTCGCCGGTCAGCAGTTGCTGCAGGCAGCGAGCGACATTTTCCTCGGCTGGATGACCGGGCCGGAGGGACGGGCGTTCTACTGGCGTCAGCTGCGCGACATGAAGGGCTCCGTGGACGTCGCGGGCATGAGCCCCCGACGGCTTCAGAACTACGCCGTTCTGTGCGGCAGCGCGCTGGCCCGCGCCCACGCCCGCTCCGGCGACCGCATGGCGATCGCCGGGTACCTCGGCGGCTCCGACGCCTTCGACCGCGCCGTCGCGGACTTCGCGCTGCGCTACGCGGACCAGAACCTCGCCGACCACGCGGCACTCGGTGCGGCCGTGGTGGCGGGAGTGGTCCAGGCGGCGCCGGGCGTCTGACCGCGGCCGTCCCCGTACCCGTACGGCCGTCGTCAGCCGCGCCCGAGCAGCTCCCGTCCGCCGCACACGGACAGCTCCCGTCAGCCGTGCCCGAGCAGCTCCCGTCCGCCGCACACCGGCAGCTCCCGTCAGCCGTACAGCTCCAGCAGCCCCGCCACATACGCGCCGAGCCGCCCGCCCAGCACCTCCGGCGTCAGATCCGTGCGCCCCAGCTCGCGCCAGGGTACGGCGACCTTCTCGGCGTCGGGGGAGTAGGCCAGCGCGTCCAGCAGCCGCCAGTACAAGTGGTCGGCGCCGTCGGCCAGTCGGCGTCCGCCGTGTGCCTCGTACCGCTCGCGGAAGCCCAGCCCGTACGCCTCCCCGTACAGCAGGGCGAGGGCCGTGGAGCAGTGGGCGACGTCGAGGTCGGCCGGGCCCCAGGAGGTCTCCACCCAGTCGACGACCCCGCTGATCCGCAGGGTGTGGCTCGCACCGGTGAACAGCACGTTCCCGGGGTGGAAGTCCCGGTGCAGGAAGCACCCTTCGTACGAGGGCGGCTCGCGCCGGATCACGTCGACGGCCCGGTCCCACGGCGCACCCGCGGGCGTACGGACGCGCTCGGGTGACGTCCACGGCTGGTAGGGGCGCGGACGCTCGGCGGGAACCACCCCGTGGATGCCGACGAGTTGACGCGCCAGCAGGTCGAGGCGCCGCTCCAGATCCTCCTCGTCGAGCCGGACCGTGCCTGGCAGCGAGGACATCAACAGCGTGGGGTGGTCGCAGTGTTCCGCGGTGGCGTCGACGGCGTACAGCTCGGGCGCGGGCACGCCGTCGTGGGCGGCGAGCAGAGTGAGGACGGACGCCTCGCGGGTCAGCAGCCCCGGCGCGTGCCGCCGGTAGAAGGGCTTGACGAAGGACCGCTGGACCAGGCCGGTGCCGTCGTCGAGGGTGAGCCGGCGCATCTGGGAGGTCCAGCCGCCGCGCAGGGGCGTGGACTCCCGTACGGTCCTGCCGTCCGGAAGCCGCTTGGCCACCCAGGTCCGGGTCGCCGTCCATCCCTGGTCCCCGAGCCCGGTGAGGACGAGGTCCACGAACCGCTGCCGGTCCTCGGCGTGGTCGCGGAACCAGAGGCCCAACATGTGCTCGGCGTCGGGCAGTTCGAGCCGTGTGAACTGGGCGTTGCCCGCGAGCGCCTCCGCCACGGCCTCGGTCACCGCGGGCGGGATCACCGTGTCCGTGCCCGGCACGGCGAGCACCGCGCGGCCCGCGTACGCGCGCAGGATGTCGAGCGCCGGGGCGCGGTGCCAGTTGTCCGGCGCACGGATGATCTCGCTGAAGCGGCCGTCGCCGTCCCCGAACGGAACCGGCCACGCCTCCGCGCCGTACACCGCGGGTGCGCACAGTCCGAGCGCCGCCACCCGCTCCCCGTAGTGTCCCGCGAGATCGGCCACCGTCTGGCCGCTCATGCTGAACCCGACGAGGATCAGCGGACCGTTCGCCGGAACCGTCGCGTCGATGACGGCGACGGCCTGCTCGAAACGCCGCTGAAGGCTCAACTCCCGCAGCTCGCCGGAGCTTTCGCCGTGCCCGGAGAAGTCGAGGGCGAGACCCCGGCAGCCCTGTGCGACGAACTCCTCCAGCAGCGGGAGCAGTCGCTCCTTGCTTCCGTTGCCCGCGCCGTGCAGCAGAACGGCGGTGGCCGGTTCTCGATCACCGTCGCCACCGCCGCCGCCTACGCAGCTCAGTCGTTCACCGTCGTGGTCGTACGTGAAGGGAGAAAGCACCCCTCATTTACTCATGCGGCCATCTTCGCCCGCCCGGCCGCTCGCCCGCCCGTCCGCTCGCCCGCCCGCCCGCCTGGACGCTCGCTCGACCGTCCGGCAGGCCGCTCGCTCGCCCGTCCGACAGGTCGCGAGAAAAAGGAGATGCACGCGGAGTGACCGTTTCCCTACGCTGGACATGCGTTACGGAGCCGCTCACCACCGCTTTCCGCCGGACAGGCATCACTCGGCGGAGTCAGAGCTACTCTCTACGCACCGACTGGCGGCCGCCCACCCCCAGCGCCCCGTCGGACACATCGGACACCACCCAGTCATCACCCACGCCCACGGAGGCCCGTCATGGGCACCATCATCATTTCCGGGACCGTTGTCCTGGTCGTCTTGGGATTCGGCAATCACATCTGGTGGCTCGCCGCGGTCGCCGTGCTCTTCATGTACATGCAGTACGGGCGGGGCTCGTCCTCGGCGTCCTCGTCGAGCGGCGGATCCGCCTCGGGATCCCCGTCGGCGGCCACGCCCGCGTCGTACAAGGCATACCGCGACCGCCGTGACCGGCAGGCGAAGTGGGAGCGCCGCTACCGCCGCGAGCGCCCCCTGGAGTCCCGCCGCCAGGCGCGCGAACAGGGCCAGTAACCTCCGGTCACCGGCTCACAGACCGGGCGCGCCCCAGATCGGGAACCAGCGGCCGAGGTCCTGCTCGATCCGCAGGTCGTCGGCGAGCGCCGCCTTGACCTGCAGCTCCAGCGCGTTGTCGCGCCGCTGGCCATCACCGGCCAGCGGCGCGAAGGGATAGAAGGTCCCGCGCTTGTACAGATAGACGAGCCCGAGCCGCCGCTGCCGCTCGGTGTGCTCGAAGGCGGCGACGGAACAGAGCAGCTGCGGCCCGAAGCCGCTGCTCTCCAGCGCGCTGTTCACCGCGTGCAGATCGCTCACCAGGGCGGGCAGATCGTCGGGCTCCCGCCGTGAGACCAGCCACGAGTACCCGTACTCGTCCCGGGTGAGCTCCACCGGCGGCCCATGCCGCTCGGCGTCCGCGTCGAGCAGCGCCTGCACCTCCTGGTGCGCCTCGGCGAAGGCCGCGCCCTCAACGGACGCGAAGCACACCGCGCCCGTCCCGGTCGGTGTGAACCCGGCGGCCGCCTGCAGGGTCACGGCCGCCGACGGCAGCCCGAAGAGCTGGTCGAGATCGGGCGCGACGGCCTTGGTGCGGCCGAGCAGGATGTCCAGGAACCCCATGCAGATGGCCTTTCCGGGGGAGTCAGACGGCGCTTCCGGGGGGCGCCGCTTCGCCCAGCTCGGCGGAGATGCGGGCCAGTTGTTCAAGCCGCTTCTCCAGGCTCGGGTGGGTGGAGAACAGCTTGGCGATGCCCGGCTCGGCGCCGAGGGCGGGCGTGAAGTAGAAGGCGTTGAACGCCTGCGCCGTCCGCAGGTCCTTGGTCGGAATCCGCCCGATGTCCCCGGTGACCTTGGTCAGCGCGGACGCCAGTGCCGAGGGCCGCCCGGTGAGCAGGGCCGCGGCCCGGTCGGCGGCGAGCTCGCGATACCGGGACAGCGCCCGGATGAGCAGGAAACTGATCGCGTACACGGCCGCGGAGACCGTCATGACGGCCATGAACACGAGGGCCGTGTTCTGATCCCTCCGTCCGCCGCCCAGGAGCTGCGAGTAGAAGGCGAACCTGACGATCAGCCCGGCGATCACCCCGAGGAAGGACGCGATCGTGATCACCGCGACGTCCTTGTGCGCCACATGCGACAGCTCGTGCGCCAGCACACCTTCGAGCTCGTCGGGCTCAAGTCGCCGCAGCAGCCCTGTGGTCACACAGAGCACGGCATGATCGGCGTTCCGCCCGGTCGCGAAGGCGTTGGGCATGTCCATATCGGAGACGGCGATGAGCGGCTTCGGCATGTCGGCGACGGCACACAGCCGGTCGACGACCCCGTGCAGCTGCGGATACTCCTCCCGCTCCACGATCCGCCCGCGCATCGCGAACAGCGCGATCCGGTCCGAGAACCAGTACTGCGCCCCGAGAAACGCCGCGGCGATCACCACGACCAGCACCCAGGACTTCATCAACGCGATCAACGCGGCGATGAAGGCCACGTACAGCAATCCGAGCAGAAACATCGTGACCGTCATCCGCACGGTCAGCTGCCGATCGCTCCGGAACCGGCTCTGCATCATGCATCACCCCGCACTCAGGCACTCGTCCCGCTTTCCATTGTGCGCCCGCGCTCCCCCATGAACAGGCCCCGAACGGCCCCGCGACGGGCAAAGAACTCCCCTGTCAAGAGCCACTTATTTATGCGGAGCACACCATGGGCCCACAGCAGAGGCACACAGCACGGGCGCACAACGACGGAACCCCGCCACCACCCGAAGGCGATGACGGGGCTCCGTACCGAAACGACGACTTACACGTCGTAGTACAGCTCGAACTCGTGCGGGTGCGGACGCAGCTGCAGCGGGGCGATCTCGTTGGTGCGCTTGTAGTCGATCCACGTCTCGATCAGGTCGGACGTGAAGACGTCACCCTGGAGGAGGAACTCGTGGTCAGCCTCGAGGGAGTCGAGGACGGCCGGGAGGGAGGTCGGAACCTGCGCCACGCCGGCGTGCTCCTCGGGAGCCAGCTCGTACAGGTCCTTGTCGATCGGCTCGGCCGGCTCGATCTTGTTCTTGATGCCGTCGAGGCCCGCGAGGAGGAGGGCCGAGAAGGCGAGGTACGGGTTGCCGGAGGAGTCGGGCGCGCGGAACTCGACACGCTTGGCCTTCGGGTTCGAGCCCGTGATCGGGATGCGCATGGCCGCGGAGCGGTTGCGCTGCGAGTACACCAGGTTGATCGGCGCCTCGAAGCCCGGCACCAGGCGGTGGTAGGAGTTCACCGTCGGGTTGGTGAAGGCCAGCAGCGACGGAGCGTGCTTGAGGATGCCGCCGATGTAGAAGCGGGCGGTGTCCGAGAGGCCCGCGTAACCGGCCTCGTCGTAGAACAGCGGGTCGCCGTTGGCCCACAGCGACTGGTGGACGTGCATGCCCGAGCCGTTGTCGCCGAAGATCGGCTTCGGCATGAAGGTCGCGGTCTTGCCGTTGCGCCAGGCGACGTTCTTCACGATGTACTTGAAGAGCTGGAGGTCGTCGGCCGCGGCGAGCAGCGTGTTGAACTTGTAGTTGATCTCGGCCTGGCCGGCGGTGCCCACCTCGTGGTGCTGGCGCTCGACCTGGAGGCCGGAGCCGGCCAGCTCCAGGGAGATCTCCGCACGCAGGTCGGCGAAGTGGTCGACCGGCGGGGTCGGGAAGTAGCCGCCCTTGTAGCGGACCTTGTAACCACGGTTGTCCTCGAGGGCACCGGTGTTCCAGGCGCCGGCCTCGGAGTCGACGTGGTAGAAGGCCTCGTTCGACTTGGTCTCGAAGCGCACGCTGTCGAAGACGTAGAACTCGGCCTCGGGACCGAAGTACGCGGTGTCGGCGATGCCGGTCGACGCGAGGTAGGCCTCGGCCTTCTTGGCCACGTTGCGCGGGTCACGGGAGTACTGCTCGCCCGTGATCGGGTCGTGGATGAAGAAGTTGATGTTGACCGTCTTGTCGCGGCGGAAGGGGTCGACGCGCGCGGTGGACAGGTCGGCGCGGAGCGCCATGTCGGACTCGTGGATGGCCTGGAAGCCGCGGATCGAGGAGCCGTCGAACGCCAGCTCCTCGGCCGGGTCGAAGGCCTCCGCCGGCACCGTGAAGTGCTGCATCACACCCGGCAGGTCGCAGAAGCGGACGTCGATGAACTTGACGTCCTCGTCCGCGATGAACTTCTTGGCCTCGTCGGCGTTCTGGAACATCCAGCTCCTCCTACTCCCGCCCACAGTGGACCGGGGTGGTAGTTCGTTCGTGCGGCCAGTGCGGTGGCACACGCTGGAGCCGACCATAGGGACGGGGGATTTCTCAAGCGTGACCCATTTGTTTCGCCCAAGTTAACCGACCTGGGCCGGTCCGGCCCCTCCTGTCCGCATGCCAAAACGGGCGCAGTACCGTGGACGGGTGGACAACAGGCAAGCAATCGGATCGTGGCTCTCCGGACCCCGCGCGGCCGCGGAGGAAGCCGGTGTCGACTTCGGATACCGGGGCGAGCAGCTCGGTCTGCCGGAGCACGGACCGGGCTCGATCGCCCGCCCGGGGCGCCGGATTGGCGCCCTCGCGGTCGACTGGGGCCTGTGCCTGTTGATCGCATACGGGCTTCTCGCGGACAGCTATACCCGGGCGGCCCAGGTCTGGGCGCCGCTCATCCTCTTCGTGCTGATCATCCTGACGGTCGGCTCGCTGGGCTTCACCCCCGGGAAGCGGCTCCTCGGCCTGCGGGTGGTGTCCCTGGACACCGGTCGCGTCAACCCGCTGCGCGCCCTGCTGCGTACGGTCCTGCTGTTCCTCTGCCTCCCGGCCCTGATCTGGGACCGCGACGGCCGCGGCCTGCACGACCGTGCCGCGGGCACGGTCGAGGTCCGTCTGTAGAGCGATTCCGTACGACGATCCGTACGACGAAGTACGACGATCCGTACGACGAAGGGGGCGCCCGGAGAGATCCGGGCGCCCCCTTTCGCGTAGGAGGGATGTCAGCGGGTCTTCGGCCCGCCGCGCGGCATCCGCATGCCCTTCGGCATCGGACCCTTGGGAAGCGGCATGTTGCTCATCAGGTCGCCCATCGCACGCAGCCGGTCGTTGGTCGCGGTGACCTGCGGGCCGGTGAGGACGCGCGGCAGCTTCAGCATCGTCGTGCGGAGCTTCTTGAGCTCCACCTGGCCCTCGCCGGTGCCCACGAGAATGTCGTGCACCGGCACGTCCGAGACGATTCGCGCCATCTTCTTCTTCTCGGCGGCCAGCAGGCTCTTCACCCGGTTCGGGTTGCCCTCGGCGACCAGCACGATGCCGGCCTTGCCGACGGCCCGGTGCACCACGTCCTGGCTTCGGTTCATCGCCACCGCGGGGGTCGTGGTCCAGCCTCGGCCGACGTTGTCGAGAACGGCCGCGGCAGCGCCCGGCTGTCCCTCCATCTGCCCGAAGGCGGCTCGCTCGGCCCTGCGCCCGAAGACGATCGCCGTCGCGAGGAAGGCGAGCAGAAGGCCGAGAATGCCGAGATAGACCGGGTGCTTGACCAAGAAACCGATCGCGAGGAAGACACCGAGGGTGAGAATTCCGACAGCCGCGAGTACAAGACCGATCTTGGGATCGGCCTTGCGGGTCATCTTGTAAGTCAGGGCGATCTGCTTGAGTCGCCCGGGTTCAGCAGCGTCCGCTGCGGTTTCCTTCCTCGCCATGCGACGAAGTCTACGTGGCCCGGGAGGTGCCGACGACGCCAGTACGGGGGGAGCGGGCCTCGGTACCGGGGGGAGCGGCGCTCACGAACGCGTCGCGACGGCTTCCAGCACGCGCTGCGCCTCGACCCTGTCCTTGGCACGGCGGCGGTCCTCCAGGACGGAAGTCCAGGCATTGCGGCGGGCGGTGCGCTGGCCGCTGCTCATGAGCAGCGATTCGACGGCACGGAGTGCATCGGTGAACGACGGGATGGCGGTGGCGCGTACGGGCGCGGCCTGCATGATGGAGGTCCCCCCTCGGGATCGGCGGCTCTGGCTGGGACTGTACGTGGAGTAAGACCAGGGTCACTGATTGGTGTTACCAGGGCGTGACCGACCGGTCAAACACCAATGAAACCTTGATGCGGCGGGCGCGCACCTTGATGTGCTCCAAACGGCGTCCCCATCTGCGGGGACGGCCGGGCCGTGTCGAACGGGCCGAAGTGAAGAGGGAGTTGCTTGTGCGCCGATTCACACAAAAGCGGTGGCACTGAGTGCCACCGCTTTCATTGTCCGGCGTGTCGGACCGCCTCGGTCCTACCGCGTCTCGGACCGGTCGTACGCCGTCTCAGACGGCCTGCGAGGCGACGTAGGCGCCCCGCTTCTCCACGGCCATCTGGTAGAGCCGTCCGGCGCGGTACGAGGAGCGGACCAGCGGGCCCGACATGACGCCGGAGAAGCCGATCTCCTCGGCCTCCTCCTTCAGCTCCACGAACTCCTGCGGCTTGACCCAGCGCTCCACCGGGTGGTGGCGCACGGAGGGGCGCAGGTACTGGGTGATCGTGATGAGCTCGCAGCCCGCCTGGTGCAGCTGCTGGAGCGCCTCGCTGATCTCCTCACGGGTCTCGCCCATGCCGAGGATCAGGTTCGACTTCGTGACCAGACCGTAGTCCCGGGCCTCGGTGATGACCTTGAGCGAGCGCTCGTAGCGGAAGCCGGGACGGATGCGCTTGAAGATCCGCGGGACCGTCTCGACGTTGTGCGCGAAGACCTCGGGGCGCGAGGAGAAGACCTCGGCGAGCTGGTCGGGCTCCGCGTTGAAGTCCGGTGCGAGCAGCTCGACCTTGGTGCGGCCCGCCTCGCGGCCGGCCGTCTGGGCGTGGATCTGGCGGACCGTCTCCGCGTACAGCCAGGCGCCGCCGTCCTCCAGGTCGTCGCGGGCGACGCCGGTGATGGTGGCGTAGTTGAGGTCCATGGTGACCACGGACTCACCCACCCGCCGCGGCTCGTCACGGTCGAGCGCCTCGGGCTTGCCGGTGTCGATCTGGCAGAAGTCGCAGCGCCTGGTGCACTGGTCGCCGCCGATCAGGAACGTGGCTTCGCGGTCTTCCCAGCACTCGTAGATGTTGGGGCAGCCCGCCTCCTGGCAGACCGTGTGCAGGCCCTCGCTCTTCACGAGGCTTTGCATCTTCGTGTACTCGGGGCCCATTTTCGCCCGGGTCTTGATCCACTCGGGCTTGCGCTCGATGGGGGTCTGGCTGTTCCGGACCTCCAGGCGCAGCATCTTGCGTCCGTCGGGTGCGACTGCGGACACATCGGCTCCCTGTAACTTCGATTCTTCGGCGTACACCAGGGTACGCCCGTGCGGTTCTCGGTCCCCGGGGTGGGCAACCTTGGGGAGCGGGGGTGCATTCCCGGGGGTTTCTGCGCGGGGCCGAAACCTACGCCGACGCCCGTTCCACCACCCGTGGCCTCAGGTCCGCGTTCTCCAGCACGTCGCGGAGATGCCGCTCGGCCACCGGCAGGACGTCCGCGATCGTCACGTCGCGGCCCATCTCATTGGCGATCGACGTGACTCCCGCGTCGCGGATACCGCACGGGATGATGCGGTCGAACCAGGCGTTGTCCGGGTTCACGTTCAGCGCGAAGCCGTGCATCGTGACGCCCTTGGCGACGCGAATGCCGATCGCGGCGATCTTGCGGTCCTCGCGCCGCTGGCCCGCGTTGGACGGGGCGTACTCCGGACCGTTGAGCCGGGGGTCGAACTCCTCGTCCTGGAGGCGGGGGTCGAAGTCGAGGGACAGACCGCCCAGCGACGGCCGCCGCTCGACCGGGTCGCCGAGCACCCAGACGCCACTACGGCCCTCGACACGGGTGGTCTCCAGGCCGAACTCCCCACACGTACGGATAAGTGCCTCTTCCAGGCGGCGTACATGTGCTACGACGTCCACCGGGCGGGGCAGCTTCTGGATCGGGTAGCCCACCAGCTGGCCCGGGCCGTGCCAGGTGATCTTGCCGCCGCGGTCCACGTCGATGACGGGCGTGCCGTCGAGGGGCCGCTCGTTGTCCGCCGTGCGCCGGCCCGCCGTATAGACCGGCGGGTGCTCAAGGAGCAGACAGGTGTCGGGGACCTCGTCCAGGAAACGGGCGGCATGCACGCGGCGCTGCTCGTCCCACGCGTCCTGGTAGTCGACGGCCTCGGCACCGAATCCCATGCGGACAAACCGCAACTCACTCACGGCAAGCGCCTCCTTAGAAGCTTCGTCGGGCACCCGGCAGTGCCCGTGCGGGGCACGCGAAAGAAGCTTTCGCCCCAGTACCTGGGGACCCTTCGTCAGGTACGTAGCGCGCCCACGCCACTGTACGTCCGGCCGATGACCGTCAGCTCTGGGGCCAATCCTCACACGATCGGATGAATGAACGTCGAAGTGTGCGATGAGGTGCTCACGCTCCGCTACATTCGCGCCGTTCACGAGGCCATAAGGGCTGCTCACAGGCAATCCGGGCACCAAGCGGCCTCGGAGAGGCGCAAGCACGCCCACGCCGAGGGGCGCGGGACGCACTCACACCTCCCCGAGGCCGCTTGGGGACCCGAAAGGCAGGAGACCGCACCGCAGATGACGGAACGACCCGCGCAGCGCACCCCCAACCGCCAGCTCGCCGCGCTCATCGCAGAAGCGGGGTTCTCCAACGCAGGTCTCGCCCGTCGCGTGGACCAGCTCGGCCTCGAACACGGACTCGACCTGAGATACGACAAGACATCGGTGACGCGGTGGCTGCGCGGGCAGCAGCCCCGCGGGACGACGCCCGCCCTCATCGCCGAGGTGTTCACCCGGCGGCTCGGTCGCCGGCTCACCGCGCAGGACCTCGGACTCGACGCGTGTGCCCCGGTGTACGCGGGTCTGGAGTTCGCCGCCACCCCCGAAGAGGCCGTCGACATCGTCAGCGGGCTGTGGCGCAAGGACTCCGGCAGCCACGCCGAACTGCGCAAGATCGCCTTCACCCCGGCGGGGCTCGTCGTCCCCAGCCGGGACTGGCTGATCGGGCGGGCCGACGACCGGGTCGGCCGCGGCGACCCGGGGCCCTCGCGCATCCCCGGGCAGGGACGCCCCGCCGTGCCCCGGCAGCGCAGCCAGACCGAGCGCGGCCCCGGCCAGAAGGTCACCGGCGGCGACATCGCCGCGCTGCGTTCGGTGGGCGAACTCTTCCGCGCCCTCGACCACGCCTACGGCGGCGGCCACGCCCGCCAGGCCCTGGTCCGCTATCTGGAGCACGAGGCCGAGCCGATGCTGCGCGGCGCCTACGGGGAGCAGACCGGGCGGCGCCTGTTCGCGGCCGCCGCCGACCTCACCCGGCTCGCCGGCTGGACCTCGTACGACATCGCCGCGCACGGACTCGCGCAGCGGTACTTCGTCCAGGCGCTGCGGCTCTCCCAGGCGGCCGGGGACCGGGCGTACGGCTCGTATGTGCTGGTGACGATGAGCCGCCAGGCCGTCTACCTGGGCCACGGACGGGAGGCCGTGCAGCTGGCGCGGGTCGCCCAGCAGGGCGTCGGATCGGCGGCGCCGCCCGTGGTGCAGGCGCTGCTGCACTCCGTCGAGGCGCGCGGACACGGAGTGCTAGGGGAAGTGCGGGCCTGTACGGCGTCCCTCGTCCGGGCCGAACGCGCGCTGGAGGCGTCCCGGTCCGGGGACGAAATCCCCTCCTGGGCGCGGTTCTTCGACGAGGCACAGCTCGCCGACGAGTTCGGGCACTGCCACCGGGACCTCTCGCAGTTCCGGGCCGCGGCGCAGCACGCCGAGCGCTCGCTGCAACTGCGGGCGCCCGGCTATGCGCGCAGCCGGCTGTTCTGCCGCGTGGTGCTCGCCTCGGCACGGCTCGGGCTCGGGGAGCTCGACCAGGCCTGCCTGTTGGCGGCGGAGGCCGCCGGACAGGCGGTGGAGATGCGGTCGGTGCGGGCCATCGAGTACGTACGGGACTTCGAGCGCCGCCTGGAGCCCTACAAGGACGCGGCGCCCGTACGCGGATACCGGGACAAGGTGGCGGCGCTGGCCTGAGGGTGAGGCGGCTCAGGCCGCGGCGGTCTCCAGGGGTTCCTCCAACGGGGTCGACCGGGCGCCCAAGTCCCTGAGCAGGGCATGGGCGGCCCGGCGGGCCGAGTGGAGCGCCCCCTGGACGGTGCTGGTGTCCCGGTGGTCGCCGCACACGTACAGGCCCGCCAGCAGCCGTACCGGGCGGCGCAGGTCGTGCGGCGGCGGCATCGCCGGGACCGCCTCCGGCTCGTGGTGGACCGCGAGGAGTTCCCAGCGGGCGGTCGGCGTCCCGTAGAGGCGGGCCAGTTGGGCACGGACCGTCGCGTCCAGGTGGGCCGCGGCCGGTGGCATGCCCAGCACGGTCGAGGAGATGAGGACGCGGCCCGCGGGAGCCCGCGTGGGGTCGACCTGGCTGATGACCGCGGTGTGCGCCACCGGGCCGCTCCGGTCGGCGTCCAGAAGCAGCGCCGGGTCGGTGAGCGGGGGCTCGTCCGTGGTGTGGTGCAGGACCGTCACCGGGTGGAAGGCGGGAACGCGCAGACCCGGCAACAGCTCGGCGGCGGCGCGGGCTCCGGTCGCGAGCAGGATGGCGCGACAGGTGAGTTCGCCGTGGTCCTTCGTCGTCACGGCGGTCGTGGAGACCGCGGTGACCTGGACGCCCGTATGGACCGTGCCCGGCGGCAGCTCGGCCGCGAGGAGCTCGGGGAGGGTGTCCGCACCGCCCTCCGGCAGACACAGGCGGCCCGTCGCGAAGGAGTGCAGGGCGAGATCCGCGCAACGGCTCGACGTCTGCAGCGCCGGATCGCACAGAAGCGCGGCGAGCAGGGGGCGCAGGAAACCGTCGACCGTGCGGGCCGGGAGGCCTCGGGTGGTCAACGCCTGCGCGGCGGTGCGGTCCGAGCGCGCGAGGAGGCGGTCCGGTGGCGTGGCGGCGAGGCGGGCCAGGGCGGCGGCGAGACGCGACTGGTCGAGCGGGCCGCCGAGGGGCCCGGGGCGTGGCGCGCCACGCTGGGGGCGGGCCAGGGGAAGCCGGGGGGCGCTCGCGAGGGCGCGTGCGGTGGTGAGTGCGCCCCTTGCGCTCCGGGTGGTGATGGGGGCGGCGGCACGGTGGTGGTGGCCGTCGCTGTGAAGCAGGACGCCGGGGGAGAACGTGCGCAGGGTCAGGGCGTTCAGGCCCGGGGTGCGGCGCAGTTCGGGATACGAGGTGGACAGGAGCCGGCCCACTCGGTCCAGCCGGAAGCCGTCGACCTTCTCCGTGGACATACGGCCGCCGGCGTTCGGGGCGGCTTCCAGGACGGTGGTGGTGAGACCCGCCCTGGTCAGATGCAGGGCGGCCGCGAGGCCGGCTACTCCGGCTCCCACGATGACGACGTCCACGTCTTCCGCGATCTCCGCGATGTCCGCGGCTTGGCGTGCGGGCTCTAGCACGTGCCCCTCCTCGAGGTTGCGCGGCCGGTGGGGACGTCATGCCCCCAACAGGCGTCGGGGATACCCGAGTTCGGGGTCGAGGGTGTGGGGTGTCGGCCGCGGGGGGAAGTCGCGTGGCGGGCGTGCACGGGCGCATGGGGGGTGCATGTACTTGTCCGGCGGGGGGCTGGGGGTGAGTTTTTTTCGCCCCCGCCGCGCCTGCCCGTCCCGACCCAGCCTTTCGGCTGCGGGTGGGTGGGGATTGTTCGCGCAGTTCCCCGCGCCCCTTTTCAGGGGCGCGGGGAACTGCGCAGTCTTTTAGCGGGGTCTGGGGCCGCAGCCCCCAGGTATGGGACGGGCAGAGGCGGAGGGGGCGAAAAACCTCTCAGCCCAAGGCCGCCCGCAACGCGCCCTCGATCGACGGGAACGCGAAGGTGAAGCCCGACTCCAGGAGGCGGGTGGGGAGGACGCGCTGGCTTCCGAGGATGTCGCCGGCCATGTCGCCGAGGGCGAGGCGGAGGAGCGGGGCCGGAGTGGTGAAGAGGGTGGGGCGATGGAGGACACGCCCCATCGCCTCGGTGATCTCACGGTTCGTCAGGGGATCGGGGGCCGTCACGTTCACCGGCCCCGACAGCGTCTCCGTGTCGATGACATGCCGAATCGCGGCCACTTCGTCATGGAGGGAAACGAAGCTCCAGTACTGGCGACCGTTCCCCATCCGCCCGCCGACACCCGCCTTGAAGAGCGGGAAGAGCTTCCCCCAGGCCCCGCCCTTGAGGGCGACCACCAGCCCCGTACGGGCGAAGGCGGTGCGGATCCCCGCCTCCTGGGCCGCACCCGTGGCCTCCTCCCACTCCACACACAAGGAGGGCAGGAACCCGTCCCCGGGCGGGGCGGACTCGTCCACCGCTCGCTCACCCGTATCGCCGTAGAAGCCGATCGCACTCCCGTTCACGAACACCCGCGGCGGCTCGTCCAGCGACGCCACCGCCTCGGCGAGCGTCGCCGTCCCCAGCACCCGGCTGTCCCGGATCTTCCGCTTGTACGCCTCCGTCCAGCGCCGCGAAGCAACCCCCGCCCCCGCGAGATTGACCACCGCGGCACAACCGACGAGCCCCGCGGCGTCGATCCGCTGCGCCTCCGGATCCCACCGGACCTCGTCCTTCGCGCGGGGCGCACGGCGCACGAGGCGGACCACCTCGTGTCCGTCCGAGGCCAGGGAGCGCGCAAGCGCCGAGCCGATCATGCCGGACGCACCGGCGATCGCGATGCGGGAACCGGGGGGAAGGGATGAGTCGCTCATGGGTCCATCCTGCCCGGGCGGCCGGGAAATCGCGGGACGGGTCCCCGTACGGCCGCCGTACAGTGATCCGCATGCCAGCTCCGTACATACGCACCGCCACCCTCGACGACGAGGACGCGCTCGGCCGGCTCGACCGCGACACCTGGTCCCCGCTGCACGCCGTCATGCCGCGACCCCGGCCGCCGTACGAGCCCTTCTACAGCGATCGGTTCGGCCCGCGGGACCACCTCGTCGCCGAGATCGACAACACGGTGGTCGGCTACATCCGGTTGGGATTCCCGACCCCTCTCACCTCCAACGCCCATGTGCGCCAGATCCAGGGACTCGCCGTGGCCGACGAGGCGCGCGGCGCCGGGGTCGGACGCGCGCTGCTGCGCGCCGTACAGGACGAGGCCCGCCGGCAGGGCGCCCGGCGTATCACGCTCCGCGTCCTCGGGCACAACACCCCGGCACGCAAGCTGTACGAGTCCGAGGGGTTCGTGGTGGAGGGGATCCTGCCCGAGGAGTTCCTGCTCGATGGGGAGTACGTGGATGACGTACTCATGGGGCGCTCTCTCTGATCAGCCCTCACGTCCTGGAGCCGATCGATTTGCGCGCACTGCTGTGCGGACGCCTGTCGTGGAGCCCGGTCAGTCCTCACCGCTGGAGAGCAACGGGCGCATTCCGCCCATGAGTTGACGCAGGCAGCGGACCGCCAGTTCGGCGGGCGAGCCCGGGCCCTCGACGGCCGCGTCCGTCTCCGCCCAGGTCTCCAGGGCGACCCGGATCGCGTCCGTGGCCGCCGCGGCGGCCAGGCGCGCCTGCAACGGGTCGGCGCCGGCGCCGGCCAGCCGGGCCACGACCGGGATCAGCCGCTCCTCCGACTCCTGGTTCACCCGGTACCAGACGGCCCGCAGCGCCGGATCGTCCACAGCCGCCCGCAGCAGCGCCCGGGTCTGGTGCAGGCCCTCCGCCGCGTGCTCGTCCGGGGCGGACAGCGCCTCCTCGATCGCCTTCTCCAGCGCCGGGGGCACCGCCGTGCCCGGCTCCGTCGCCGCGAGCAGGGCGCGCCAGCGGTCGCCCCCGGCGGCGAGCAGCGGGCCCACGGCGTCCTGCTTGTTGCGGAAGTAGCGGTAGAAGGTGCGCAGTGCGACCCCGGCGCGGCGGGCGATGTCCTCCGCCGTGGTGCCGTCCGGTCCGTACTCCGTGAAGAGTTCCGCGGCGGCACGCGCGATGTCGAGCTGGGTCGCCGCCTTGCGGCGCTCGGTCAGGGAGAGGGCGGGGGGCTCGGGCGCGCGGGCCGGCTGGCGGTTCACGGGAGAAAGCGTACGCCCGAGAAGTGTGCGGGGGCACATCTCGCCGTTATGGCAAAACGTGCCACATCGACGTACCGTGTAGGCGCATCGAGTAGGCCGACGTCGAGAGAACCCGCGCCGACCGCTCAGAGAGACCGGTGAGACGCCGGGAGTGCGCCGGTGGGAGTGCGCCGGAACGCCGCCGTGAGAGCGCCGGTACGGCGCCGGGAAGACTGGGAGACCCACACCATGAACCGCTATGCAGGACGTCGCGTGCTCGTCACCGGAGGCGGCTCCGGAATCGGCCAGGCCACCGTGCTGCGCATGCTGGCGGAGGGCGGCCGGGTCGTCGTCGCCGACGTCAGCGAGGCCGGACTCGAGGACACCGTCGCCAAGGCGGGCGCCGACACCGGACGGCTGACCGCCGTCGTCGTGAACGTCGCCGACGAGATGTCCGTACGGGACGGGGTCACTCGGGCCGTGGGTGCCCTCGGCGGGCTCGACGTGCTCGTCAACGCGGCCGGAATCCTGCGCTCCGGGCACACCCACGAGACGACGCTCGCCGACTTCACCAAGGTCATCGCCGTCAATCTGACCGGCACCTTCCTGATGATCCGCGAGGCGATACCGCATCTGCTGGACGGTGACAGCCCCGCCGTAGTCAACTTCAGCTCCACCTCGGCGATGTTCGCGCACCCGTACATGGCGGCGTACGCGGCCTCCAAGGGCGGCATCCAGTCCATGACGCACGCCCTGGCGAGCGAGTACAGCAAGCAGGGCATCCGCTTCACCGCCGTACAGCCCGGTTCGATCTCCTCGGGCATGACCGACGGCTCCGGCGCCAGTGGGCAGAGCCTGGGGCCGGGGCTGCCGGAGGACACCGACTGGAGCCTGTTCGGCAAGCTGGCGCCGGCGCTCGGCGAGGGCTTCGCGGGCCCCGAGGCCGTCGCCGGTGTCGTCGCGATGCTCGCCTCCGAGGACGGCAGGTTCATCACCGGCACCGAGGTCCGCATCGACGGCGGCACCCACTTCTGAGCCCTGGGGCCTGTCGTCGAATTCCCGCCCTCCGGGCGGACGGCGGGAAATCGACGACAGCCCTAGGAGGTGACGAGGTCGCCCGTGTCGACCGGTGCGGTGGCGTTCGCCGCCCGCCGGGCGTCGCCCCCGACCTCGTCCGCCGTCAGGACATAACCCGTCTCGTCGTCCGAGGTCGAGCGGGCGAAGACGACGCCGTACACCTTGCCGTCGGTGGTGAGGAGGGGGCCGCCCGAGTTGCCGGGGCGGACGGTGGAGCGGATCGAGTAGATCTCGCGGGTCACGGTGTCCGTGTTGTAGATGTTCTGGCCCGTCGCGTTGATGCGGCCCGCGACGGTGGCCGCCTGGAGGTCGAGGCCGCCGTCCTGCGGGTATCCGGCCACGACCGCCGAGTCGCCGCGCGAGGCCGTGTCGTCGAAGCCGAGGACGGGCGCCCGCAGATCCGGGACGTACAGGACCGCGACGTCCTTCTGCGCGTCGAAGAGCACGACCCTGGCCTCGTACGAGCGGCCCACGCCACCCACGCGTACGGTCGGCCGGTCGATGCCCGCCACGACGTGGGCGTTGGTCATCACGTGCTCGGAGGTGTAGACGAAACCGCTGCCCTCCCGTCCCTGGTTGCCGGAGACGCCCTCGACCTTCACCGTGCTCAGCTTGGCGGCGTTCGTCGCGCGCGCCGTGACGCTGTCCCCGGAGGGCTTCGCGACGCCCGCCGTCGGCTCGTTCTCGAACGGGTTGAAGACCTGCGGGAAGCCCGCCTCGGTGAGCGCGGAGGTCGCGCGGGAGAACCAGGTGGGTGTGGTCTCCGGCATCGCGTTCTGCACGGCGCCCAGCAGCGCCGAGTTGCGGATCGACTGCGTCACCACGGTCGACGAGGACGCGCCCAGGACGCTCGCGGCCACCCAGGCCACCAGCAGCACGGCCACCGTGTTCGCCACTGCCCCGCCGGTTCCGTCGGCCACCCGCAGCGGCCCCCGGTCCAGCTCGCGGCGCAGCTTCAGGGCCAGCCGTCCCGCCAGCTCGTGGCCCACCACCGCGGGCACCAGCACCGTGAGCACGGCCGTCACCGTCGCCGCCGCGGTCCCCGCCGTGACCAGGTCCATCATCCACGGCAGCACCCATACGCCGATGACGGCGCCGCCCACGAAACCCGCCAGCGAGACACAGCCGGCGACCAGGCCGCGGCGGTAGCCCGACGCCGCGTAGACCAGGATCACCAGCATCAGCAGGAGGTCGAGCACGTCCACGGAGCCGCCTTTCTCTCGGGCCCCTTAGTACGCGCGGGGCGGGCCCAGTGATCAGACACGCGCGCGTGGCGTCGCGAAAACGGCCACACGTGCGTGGACCTGTAGAAACGTCCTGGACCCGGACGATGGTTCCACCGGGTGGCACAGCACACATCGCGGATGGAACGGATCGGGGCCAGGGTGGGTCCATGCGTGTCTTCCGGAAGACGCGGGGGGCACGAAGCCGGGGTGCGGGACGAGTGCCGCGTGCGGCGCGGCGTGGGCTCCGGGCGCGTGATTTTCGTGAGGCTCGTGGGCTTCGTGGAGCTCGGGTGTCGTGGGGTGTACGGCGGTCGGGGACGGAGCGGCCGCGGCCGGCGTGGCAAGCGCGCGTGCCATGGTCCGGGCGAACCGTGCGATGGACGCGGGCGTCGTGGCCTGCGCGGCTGGCGCGCGAGGTGCGGGCGATCTCGTCGGGGAGGGTCCTGCGATCGGCACGGTTCCCGTGGGGCGAGCGGATGCCGCGGGCGGTCCTTGTGGCGCTCGGGTGCGTGCCCGGGCTCGTCGCCGTGCTGGCGCTGGTGATGTGCGCGGCCGGGGTGGACCGTACGCGGGCCCGGCCCGACCGGCCGCCGGTCGCCGCGCGGCCCGCCGCGGCCCCACACCCGGCGGCCCGGCCGGCCATCGTGTCGCGGACGCGATGGCTGGACGCCGCGAGCGCGCACGCCCAGCCGCCGCCCCGCTACGACGACCGGGTCGTCGCGATCTTCGTCCACCACACCGACTCGCCCAACGGGTACGACTGCGCCGACACGCCCCGCATCATCCGCTACCTCTACGCCGGCCAGATCGGGGCCCGGAACTGGGACGACATCGGCTACAACTTCCTCGTCGACCGCTGCGGAACGATCTACGAGGGCCGCGCGGGCGGCATCGACCGGCCCGTCACAGGGGCGCACGCGCAGGGGTTCAACCACCGGACCGCCGGGGTCGCGGCGATCGGGACGTTCACGTCGGGGACGCCGGTGCCGCGGGCGATGACCGAGGCGATAGCCGCTCTTGCGGCGTGGAAGCTCGGGTTGTCCGGGGTTGATCCGCGGGCGACGGTGCGGTTGGTGTCCAGCAACAGTCTCAGTCGGTTCCATGCGGGGGCCGACGCCGTGCTGCCCACCGTGGCGGGCCACAACGACGCGTTCATGACCAGCTGCCCCGGTGCCGCGCTGGTGGCCCGCCTCCCAGAGATACGGGACCGAGCGGCCCGCCTGCAGGGCCGCTGAGTTGCTTCGCCCCCTCCGCCCCAGGCCCCGTTCCCGCAGTTCCCCGCGCCCCTGAAAAGGGGCGCGGGGAACTGCGCGATCTTTTGGCGGAGGTCTGGGGGCGCAGCCCCCAGGTACGGGACGGGGGTAGGGGCGGAGGGGGCGAAAACCACTCGCCGGGCCTAGGTGGCGCGTGGGTCCGGGCCGTCGTCCTGGGCGCTCGCCACGTCCAGGAACCGTTCGCCCGACGGATCCACGTCCACGTCGAGGGCGTTCATCAGGCCCGCCGGCATGGCGTAGTACCCGGCCGTCATGATGATCTCGACCGTCTCGCGGTCGGTGAAGTGGCGGCGCAGGACGTCGAGTTCACCCGGCTCGAGGGTCCGCTCGACCGTGATCCTGGCGGCGGCCGACAGGGCCGCGGATTCCGCCTCCGTGAACTCCGGCGGCGTACAGAGCCGGAGCTCCCCGAGCACCGCGAGCTGCTCCGGCGTCACCCCGGGGGCAAGGGCGATCGGCGTGTGCTGCGCGCTCTCGTAACGGCAGCGCGTCCGGGCGGCCACCGCCATGATGACCAACTCCCTGATGGCGGTGGGAAGTTGCGTCTGCCCCAGTATGGCGAAGCCGAGGTCGATGGCCGGGCCCGTCAGGTCCGGGGCGTGGGAGAGCATCCGGAAGGCGTTCAGGGCCACCGGAAGCCGTGCCACGGCGTCCGCGGGCCGGTCGGGGTAGGGGATACGGCCACGGAAACCTCACAGGGTCGGGGGTTCCGAGAACCACACAGGGTCGGGAGTTCCGAGAACCTCACAGGGTCGGGAGCCCCGATCCCAGGCCCTGTCGTCCCCCCTCCCGCCCGCCTCGCGACACCGGCGGGCAGCCACAGCCACACCGCAGGTGGTTCACAGACTCCCCAGAGCCGTGCGTCCTACGGTCGTCGTACGCACTGACTGGAGGTGGGGATCATGAGGAGCAGTCGGATGGAAACCACGGAGAAGACGGCCGGTTGGGCACAGGCCGCGCGCAGCCCCTGGACGGTGGTCTGCGCGGTGGCGACGGTCGTCCTGGGCCCGGCGGCGGTCACGGCGTCCGCCTTGGACCAGGCCAACGCGGCACCGCTGTACCACGCCGTGCGGGCCGACCAGACGCAGGCGTACATCCCCGCGGACATCAGCCGCCGACGCACAGCGGCATGAGCCGTGGCATGAGCCCTGGCGCGGGTCGGCAACTCCGCTGCGCTATCAGCCCTTGAACCGCTCCCACAGCTTGGGGTAGCGCTCCGCGATGACCGACTCGTTCTCGAAGTCGAGGGCCGTGCCCGCGGGCTCCGCGGCCGCCGGCGGGATGCCCAGGTCGGGGGCGACGGAGCCGGTGAGCTGCTCGTATGCCTCGTCCGCCGAGTAGCCCAGCTCCTCGCCGTCGCCGTCGATCTCCTCGTCGAAGTCCTCCAGGAGGTCGGCGAGCGAGTCCGGGTCGTGCACCGCGCCCTCGAAGACCTCCCGGCCCTGGCCGATCAGCCAGCACCGGAAGAAGTCGAACGCGTCGTCGCTGGCGCCGTCGAGCAGCACCCAGGCCGCGCCCCACAGGTCCCAGCGGTACGCGCGGTTGTAGCGCGCCTCGAAGTGCCGGGCGAAGTCGAGCACCTCGTCCGGGTCCAACTGGACGAGCCGCTCGACCAGCAGGTCGGCCTGTTCCTCGGGGTCGCCCTCGGCGGCCTCGCGGGTCGTGTCCACCAGCTCCCAGAACTCCGTCTCGTCCATCACGGGTCAAGCATCGGGCCTGGACGGGAGGGACGCACGTGGAGTGGCGCAGATTGTTATGCGTGCACATGCCCAAGGTAAAACCACCGGGTTCATACGCATTTCAGAGGTGCGGTCACTCGGTCCCGACGCCACGGTCACCGGTCTCCAGCGGGCGGTCACCCGTACAGCGCCACCAGCCGGGCCGCGTCCTTCGCGAAGCGCCTCCGGAGCGCCTCCGGAGCGAGTATCTCCACCTCCGGCCCGAGCGCCGTGAGCTGCGTATGGGCGACCTCCTCGGACTCGACGGGAAGCGTGACGGTCACCCAGCCCCTGGTGTCGGGGGCGCCGGGCGCGTCCAGGGCGTCCTTGGCGGACGTGGGATCAAGGACGTACGGCAGCCGTCGCGCACCGTCCGGGGACAGTCGTACGACGACCTCCGCGTGCAGGATGGACCGGGCGAACTCCTCGGCCCGCTCCTCCCAGAACCCGGGCAGGTCGAATCCGTCGTCGCGGCGGAAGCGCTCCTCGTCGAGGTCGACCGCGGTGAAGCGGTCGATGCGGTACACCCGGAAGGACCCCGCGTCCGGCACCCGCGCGCACAGGTACCAGACCCCCGCCTTGAGCACGAGCCCGTACGGTTCGAGCGCGCGCTCCACCTCCGCCTCGCCCCGCCGGTAGCGCGCGACGATCGGCCGGTCGTCCCACACCGCGTCCGCGACCGCGGGCAGCAGCTCGGGTGTCTCGGGCTCGCTGAACCAGGCGGGCGCGTCCAGATGGAACCGCTGTGCCGCCGTCCGCGAGGCGTCCCGCACGGAGGGGAGAAGGGCCGCGGACACCTTCAGCCGGGCCGCCGAGGCCGTGTCCTCCAGGCCCATCTCGCGCAGTGCCCCCGGCACCCCGCTCAGGAACAGCGCCTCCGCCTCGCTCCGCGCGAGGCCCGTCAGCCGCGTCCGATATCCCCCGACCAGCCGATACCCCCCGGCCCTTCCCCGGTCCGCGTACACCGGAACCCCCGCCTCCGAGAGCGCCTGCGCGTCCCGCGTGATCGTCCGCTCGGACACCTCGAGCTCCCGCGCCAGCTCTGCGGCGGTCATCGACGGCCGCGACTGGAGCAGCAGCACCATCTTGATCAGGCGGGCAGCGCGCATGGGTTCATGATGCAGGGCACCACTGACAACGAAGAGACGTGCGAACGACGGCGAAGGGGCGCGGAACACGGCGCAGCGGAACGCGACACGGCTTAAAAGGCGACACGGCGAAGGGGCACGGCGGTCGCCGTGCCCCTTCGCCGAGCCGTACGTCAGCTCCCCGAGCTGCTACAGCCCGTAACGCTCCCGCGCTTCCTTCACCGCCGACGTCTGGACCTCACCGCGGCGGGCGAGCTGCGCCAGTGCCGCGACGACGATCGACTGGGCGTCCACGCCGAAGTGACGGCGGGCTGCCTCACGGGTGTCGGACAGACCGAAGCCGTCGGCACCGAGCGAGGAGTAGTCCTGCTCGACCCACTGTGCGATCTGGTCCGGGACCTGGCGCATGTAGTCGGAGACCGCGAGGACCGGGCCCTCGGCGCCGTGCAGCGCCTGGCGGACGAACGGCACGCGCTCCTCGCCGCGCAGCAGCGCCGCGTCGGCCTCAAGGGCGTCGCGCCGCAGCTCGGTCCAGGAGGTCGCGGACCACACGTCGGCGGCCACGCCCCACTCCTCGGCGAGCAGCTTCTGCGCCTCCAGCACCCAGTGGATCGCCGTGCCGGAGCCGAGAAGCTGGATGCGCGGGGCGTTGGCCACCGGCGAAAGCCCGGCCGACTCCGCCGTGTTGAAGCGGTACAGGCCCTTGACGATGCCTTCGTCGATGCCGAGTCCGGCCGGCTTCGCGGGCTGCGGCATCGGCTCGTTGTAGACCGTCAGGTAGTAGAAGACGTTCGGGTCCTCGCCGGGCGTGGCCTCGCCGTACATCCGGCGCAGACCGTCCTTGACGATCGCGGCGATCTCGTACGCGAACGCCGGGTCGTACGACAGCGCCGCCGGGTTGGTCGCCGCGATCACCGGCGAGTGGCCGTCCGCGTGCTGCAGACCCTCACCCGTCAGCGTCGTACGGCCGGCCGTGGCGCCGACCAGGAAGCCGCGGCCGAGCTGGTCGCCGAGCTGCCACATCTGGTCGGCCGTGCGCTGCCAGCCGAACATCGAGTAGAAGATGTAGAAGGGGATCATCGCTTCGCCGTGCGTGGCGTACGCGGTGGACGCGGCGATGAAGTCCGCCATGGAACCGGCCTCGGTGATCCCCTCGTTGAGGATCTGGCCGTCCTTGGCCTCCTTGTAGTACATCAGCTGGTCGCGGTCGACCGGCTCGTACGTCTGGCCCTTGGGCGAGTAGATGCCGAGGGAGGGGAAGAGCGACTCCATACCGAAGGTACGGGCCTCGTCCGGAACGATCGGCACCCAGCGCTTGCCGGTCTGCTTGTCGCGGACCAGGTCCTTGACCAGGCGGACGAACGCCATGGTCGTCGCCACGTTCTGCGAGCCGGAGCCCTTGTCGAAGGACGCGAACGCCTTGTCGGCCGGGGCGGGCAGCGGCGCGAGGGCGTGCGTACGGCGGGCCGGGGCCGGGCCGCCGAGGGCCGCGCGGCGCTCCTGGAGGTAACGGACCTCGGGGGCGTCGGCGCCCGGGTGGCCGTAAGGAACGACACCGTCGGCGAACCGGCTGTCGGAGATCGGCAGTTCGAGCAGGTCACGCATCTGCTTGAACTCGTCCACCGTCAGCTTCTTCATCTGATGGTTGGCGTTCTTGGACGCGAAGCCCTCGCCGAGCGTGAAGCCCTTGACGGTCTGGGCCAGGATGACCGTCGGCGCGCCCTTGTGCTCGACGGCCGCCTTGTAGGCCGCGTACACCTTGCGGGACTCGTGACCACCGCGGGAGAGGTGGAAGCACTCAAGGATCTTGTCGTCGCTGATCAGCTTCGCCATCTCGACGAGCGCCGGGTCGGCGCCGAAGAAGTCCTGGCGGATGTAGGCCGCGTCGCGGGTCTGGTACGTCTGCACCTGCGCGTCGGGTACCTCGCGCAGGCGGCGTACGAGCGCGCCGGTGGTGTCGAGCTGGAACAGCTCGTCCCAGGCCGAACCCCACAGCGACTTGATGACGTTCCAGCCGGCACCGCGGAACTGGGCCTCCAGCTCCTGCACGATCTTGAAGTTGGCGCGGACCGGGCCGTCGAGGCGCTGCAGGTTGCAGTTGATGACGAAGGTCAGGTTGTCGAGACCCTCGCGGCTCGCGAGCGCGAGTGCGGCCGTCGACTCCGGCTCGTCCATCTCGCCGTCACCGAGGAAGGCCCAGACGTGCGACTGCGAGACGTCCTTGATGCCGCGGTTGGTGAGGTAGCGGTTGAAGCGCGCCTGGTAGATCGCCGACAGCGGGCCGAGGCCCATCGAGACGGTCGGGAACTCCCACAGCCAGGGGAGGCGGCGCGGGTGCGGGTACGACGGCAGACCGTTGCCGCCGGACTCCTGGCGGAAGTGGTCGAGGTGCTGCTCGCTGAGCCGGCCGTCGAGGAAGGCGCGGGCGTAGATGCCGGGGGAGGCGTGGCCCTGGATGTAGAGCTGGTCGCCGGACCCGTCGGCCTCCTTGCCCTGGAAGAAGTGGTTGAAGCCGGTCTCGTAGAGCCAGGCGGCGGAGGCGAAGGTGGCGATGTGGCCGCCGACGCCGTATTTGCTGCCGCGGGTCACCATCGCGGCCGCGTTCCAGCGGTTCCACGCGGTGATCTTCCGCTCCATCTCCTCGTCGCCGTCCACGACGGGCTCGGCGGCGGTGGGGATGGTGTTGACGTAGTCCGTCTCAAGCAGCTTGGGCAGCGCGATGCCGTTGCCCTCGGCGCGCTCCAGCGTGCGGCGCATCAGGTACGCGGCACGGTGCGGCCCGGCCGCCTTGGTGACGGCGTCCAGGGAGGCCTGCCACTCGGCGGTCTCCTCGGGGTCGCGGTCCGGGAGCTGATCGAGCTCGCTCGGCTGGATTGCGGTGGGGTCGGTCATTGCGCCGCCTTCCGGATGCGGAGGGGGGTTCCCTCATCGGTAAGGGGTTTTCGGGGGTGCCCTTGGTCTTTGGCAGGACAGGGCGGCGGGCTCTGGTGCTGTGACACCATGCGGCGTCCGCCGCGTGGCCCGTCGGTGACTGTAACTCCCTGATCGATGATCGATCAAAGGTTTGCGGGGCAAAACCTCTTCAGATCGAGAAAGTCGGCACCCGGTGCCTTCAGCGCAGGCACCGGGTGCCTTGAAATCGAAGGTTTGCGCAGGTGAGAGCACGCTTGAGCGCGAGGTCGCTCCACTGTGTCAGGCGCGCGGGGCGCAGCCGAGCACATGCGACTTCACGAGGTCGGCGATCAGCGGGTCCCGCCGCCTGAACGCGTCCACGAGGGCCTCGTGCTCCTCCGCGTACGACTGCTGCACGGTCCCCAGCCACCGGATCGACAGGGCCGTGAACACCTCGATGCCCAGCCCTTCCCAGGTGTGCAGCAGCACCGAGTTCCCGGCGGCCCGCACCAGCTCGCGGTGGAAGGCCACGGTGTGCCGCACCTGACCGGTCCCGTCCGACAGCCGGTCGGCCTCGTACAGCGCCGCGACGTGCGGCTCCAGGGCCGAGCAGTCCTGGGCGAGCCGCTCGGCCGCCAGCTCCGCCGCGATGGCCTCCAGACCGGCTCGTACGGGGTAGCTCTCCTCCAGGTCGGCGGCGGTCAGATTGCGCACCCGTACGCCCTTGTTCGGCGCCGACTCGATCAGCCGCAGTGACTCCAGCTCGCGCAGCGCCTCCCGCACGGGGGTCTGGCTGACCTCCAGCTCCGTGGCGATCCGCCGTTCCACGATCCGCTCGCCCGGCTTCCAGCGCCCGCTGACGATCCCCTCCACGATGTGCTCGCGGATCTGTTCGCGCAGCGAGTGGACGACGGGCGCGGTCATGAGAGCTCCTTACGGAGGGGGCGCACCGGCCCCAAGGGCGTTTGACGTTTAGACAATAAGGCCGCGCCCCCACCGGTGAGAGGCGCACGGGGGCGCTTTCCTGCAGGTGAGACGAGACTTACACGCTGTCAGAGTGCCGGGGGCTGTAAAGACCCGTACCGGGCGGGGTCCGGATGCGTCACGTCCGTGTCACCCCGAGAACCCGCGCGGCCCGCACGGTGTGTGGGTCGGCACAGGGGTTCCCGCGAGGGGCGCCCCCGTGAAGGCCAGGGGGACGGCATGAGCGGATGGGGACGGAAGCGAGGGGTGCGCTGGGCGACGGCGGCTGTCGTGGCAGGGGCGGTCGTGGGGATCACCGGCTGTCAGCCGACGGACGTGGGAGCGGCGGGGCAGCCGAGCGATGGGCACTCCACCGGCACCTCGGGCGCCGCGGGTTCAGGCGGTACCGGCTCGGCCGGTACGGGTTCGGCCGGCGCAGGCTCGGCCGGGCAGCCCGCCGGCCCCGGCGGCGCCTGCGTCTTCGTCAAGCCGGACGGCGCCCAGAAGTTCGGCCACACCGGCTGGGGCTTCCGCATCACGGGCACCGACCGCTGGGAGTACGGCGCGGTCGAGAACCCGACCAACGCGCTCTACACCCCGCCGGGCGGCTACATCGGCGCCTGGCACGCCGAGGGCACGTACGCCCGGATGCTCAGCGACATGTCCCGCGACGCGAACTACCCCGGCAAGTCGACCCACCCGTACAGCCGTTACCGCTGCACGTCCTCGTCGGCCGGCGATGTCGCCTCGGCCCGCGCCATGATCCGTACGGTCGAGAGCCGCGGCTTCCTGGTCGGCATCGACCCGAAGACCGGCGACCTCGGCTCCCGCGACTGCCTCGACGCCACGTACGACGTCCTCAAGGCGTACCGCACACGGCACTTGACGCCCGCGTACCAGACGGAGATCCCGAACGTGTGGGTGGAGACGCTGGTGCTGTGGACGGACAAGACGCTGAAGCCGCACTGAGCGACCCCGGGGAAGTGCAGGCACGCCCCCACGCCGCTGGAAACGCGATGCCCCCGCCCGGAAGGTCCCGGACAGGGGCGTCGCACAAGCGGTGAAGCAATGAGGCGATGAAGGACTACAGACCGAGCTCGACCTCGAACTCGCCCGCCTCCAGGATCGCCTTGACCGCCGTCAGGTAGCGGGCGGCGTCGGCGCCGTCCACCAGGCGGTGGTCGTAGGAGAGCGTCAGGTACGTCATGTCGCGGACGCCGATGACGGTGCCCTCCTCCGTCTCGATGACGGCCGGGCGCTTGACCGTGGCGCCGATGCCCAGGATCGCGACCTGGTTCGGCGGCACGATGATCGTGTCGAAGAGCGCGCCGCGCGAGCCGGTGTTGGAGATGGTGAAGGTCGCGCCGGACAGCTCGTCCGGAGTGATCTTGTTCGCCCGGACCTTGCCCGCCAGGTCGGCGGTGGCCTTGGCGATGCCGGCGATGTTGAGGTCGCCCGCGCCCTTGATGACCGGGGTCATCAGGCCCTTCTCCGAGTCCACCGCGATACCGATGTTCTCGGTGTCGAAGTAGCTGATCGTGCCCTCGGCCTCGTTGATCCGGGCGTTGATGACCGGGTGGGCCTTCAGCGCCTGGGCCGCCGCCTTCACGAAGAACGGCATCGGGGAGAGCTTGACGCCCTCGCGCGCGGCGAAGGAGTCCTTGGCCTGGGCGCGCAGGCGCATCAGGCGGGTGACGTCCACCTCGACGACCGAGGAGAGCTGGGCCTGCTCGTGCAGGGCCTTGACCATGTTGTCGCCGATGACCTTGCGGATGCGCGGCATCTTGACGGTCTGGCCGCGGAGGGGGGAGACCTCCAGGGTCGGCGTCTTCCTGGCGGCGGCCGGGGCGGCAGCGGCAGCCGGCGCCTGAGCGGCGGCAGCGGCCTTCGCGGCCTCGGCGGCGGCGATGACGTCCTGCTTGCGGATACGGCCGCCGACGCCGGTGCCCTTGACGGCGGCCAGGTCGACCCCGTTCTCGGCGGCGAGCTTGCGCACCAGCGGGGTCACGTACGCGCCCTCGTCGGTGGCCTGCGCGGCAGGAGCCGGAGCCGGGGTGACCGGGGCGGGCGCGGCGACCGGCGCGGGAGCCGGGACGGCGGGCGCGACGGGGGCCGGAGCCGCGGGCTGGACCGGAGCCGGGGCGGCGGCGGCCGGGGCGGCCGGAGCAGCGGGGGCCGGAGCCGGAGCCGCGGGCGCCGCCGGCGCCGCCGGAACGGCAGCGGGGGCAGCCGGAGCCGCGGGGGCGGCGGCGGCCGGAGCGGCGCCGGGCGCGCCGATGACGGCCAGCTTGGCGCCGACCTCGGCGGTCTCGTCCTCGCCGACCACGATCTCCAGCAGCACGCCGGCAACCGGCGCGGGGATCTCGGTGTCGACCTTGTCCGTGGAGACCTCGAGCAGCGGCTCGTCCTCCGCGACCTCCTCGCCGACCTCCTTCAGCCAGCGGGTGACGGTGCCCTCGGTGACCGACTCGCCCAGCGCGGGCAGCACGACGTCGGTACCGGTGGCGCCACCTGCCGGAGCGGCGGGGGCGGCGGGAGCCGGGGCGGCCGGAGCCGCGGGGGCCTCGGCGACCGGGGCGGGGGCCGGAGCGGCCGCGGGGGCGGGGGCGGGGGCGGGCTCGGCGGCCGGAGCCGGGGCGGCAGCGGGGGCGCCGGTGCCGTCGTCGATGACGGCCAGCTCGGCGCCGACCTCGACCGTCTCGTCCTCGGCGACCTTGATGGACGCGAGCACACCGGCGGCGGGCGAGGGGATCTCGGTGTCGACCTTGTCGGTCGACACCTCGAGCAGCGGCTCGTCGGCCTCGACGCGCTCGCCCTCGGCCTTCAGCCAGCGGGTGACAGTGCCCTCGGTGACGCTCTCACCGAGCGCCGGAAGGGTTACGGAAACCGCCATGGTTTCTGTTGCTCCTTACGAATGGTGCGGAAGTCTGTGGTCGTCGTCGCGCCCTACTCGACGCGGTGACTGGGGACAGCCGGTGGCTGATCAGTCGTGCGAGTGCAGCGGCTTGCCCGCGAGGGCCAGGTGGGCCTCGCCGAGCGCCTCGTTCTGCGTCGGGTGGGCGTGGATGAGCTGGGCGACCTCGGCGGGCAGCGCTTCCCAGTTGTAGATCAGCTGGGCCTCGCCGACCTGCTCGCCCATGCGGTCGCCGACCATGTGGACGCCGACCACGGCACCGTCCTTCACCTGGACGAGCTTGATCTCGCCCGCGGTGTTGAGGATCTTGCTCTTGCCGTTGCCCGCGAGGTTGTACTTCAGAGCGACGACCTTGTCCGCGCCGTAGATCTCCTTGGCCTTGGCCTCGGTGATACCCACGGAGGCGACCTCGGGGTGGCAGTACGTCACCCGCGGCACGCCGTCGTAGTCGATCGGAACGGTCTTCAGACCGGCCAGACGCTCCGCCACCAGGATGCCCTCGGCGAAGCCGACGTGCGCGAGCTGGAGCGTCGGGACCAGGTCACCGACGGCGGAGATGGTCGGGACGTTCGTCCGCATGTACTCGTCGACCAGGACGTAGCCGCGGTCCATCGCGACGCCCTGCTCCTCGTAGCCGAGACCGGCAGAGACCGGGCCGCGGCCGACGGCGACGAGCAGCACCTCGGCCTCGAACTCCTTGCCGTCGGCGAGGGTGACCTTGACACCGTTCTGGGTGTACTCGGCCTTCGAGAAGAAGGTGCCCAGGTTGAACTTGATGCCGCGCTTGCGGAACGCGCGCTCAAGAAGCTTGGAGGAGTTCTCGTCCTCGACCGGGACGAGGTGCTTGAGGCCCTCGATGACCGTGACGTCGGAGCCGAAGGACTTCCACGCGGAGGCGAACTCCACGCCGATGACGCCGCCGCCCAGGATGATCGCGGACTGCGGGACGCGGTCCAGGACCAGCGCGTGGTCGGAGGAGATGATGCGGTTGCCGTCGATCTCCAGGCCCGGCAGCGACTTCGGCACGGAGCCGGTCGCGAGGAGCACGTGGCGGCCCTGGATGCGCTGGCCGTTCACGTCGACGGAGGTGGGGGAGGAGAGACGGCCCTCGCCCTCGATGTACGTCACCTTGCGGGACGCGATGAGACCCTGCAGACCCTTGTACAGGCCGGAGATGACCCCGTCCTTGTACTTGTGGACGGCCGGTACGTCGATGCCCTCGAAGGTGGCCTTGACGCCGAACTGCTCGCTCTCGCGGGCCTGGTCGGCGATCTCGCCCGCGTGCAGCAGAGCCTTGGTGGGGATGCACCCGCGGTGCAGGCAGGTACCGCCGACCTTGTCCTTCTCGATCAGGGCGACGTCCAGGCCCAGCTGCGCTCCGCGCAGCGCCGCGGCGTAACCGCCGCTACCGCCGCCGAGGATCACTAGGTCGAAAACGGTGCTGGCGTCGTTCGCCACGTCACGTCCTCCATGCATGTGCGCCACGCCGGTCTCCAGTGACCGGTCGGCGGCTGGTGTCCGGCCGCTCTTCTTCGGCCCTGTGGTGGGGGCCCTGTCCTGCCGAGAACCCATCTTCGCACTTGTCGGCGGCGATCGAGACGCCGGGCCGGTGTGTGAGACGTCTGATCCATCACGTCGACGGGGTGCGGATGTGGGGGAACCTGCGGATTTCGTCGAGGGCGAAACCCTCGTACGGCCATGAGAGCGGCCCCGGGTCACCAGGACCCGGGGCCGCTCTCACTGGTCAGGGCCTCAGCCCAGGTCGCCCGCCGCCGTCAGTTCGGCAAGACGGACCAGGGTGCGGACCGCGGAACCGGTGCCGCCCTTGGGGGTGTAGCCGAAGGGGCCGGACTCGTTGAACGCCGGGCCCGCGATGTCGAGGTGGGCCCAGGTGATCCCCTCGCCCACGAACTCGCGCAGGAACAGACCGGCGACCAGGCCGCCGCCCATCCGCTCGCCCATGTTGGCGATGTCGGCGGTGGGGGAGTCCATGCCCTTGCGCAGGTGCTCGGGCAGCGGCATCGGCCACGAGTCCTCGCCGACCTCCTCCGCGGCCTCGACGATCGAGGCGCGGAACGCGTCGTCGTTGGCCATCACACCGAAGGTGCGGTGACCGAGGGCCAGCACCATCGCGCCGGTCAGCGTCGCCACGTCGATGATCGCGTCCGGCTTGTCCTCCGACGCCTTCCACAGCGCGTCGGCGAGGACCAGGCGGCCCTCGGCGTCCGTGTTGAGGACCTCGACGGTCTTGCCGCTGTACATGCGCAGCACGTCGCCCGGGCGGGTGGCGGAGCCGGACGGCATGTTCTCGGCGAGCGCGAGCCAGCCGGTCACGTTGACCTCCAGGCCGAGGCGCGCGGCGGCGACCACGGCGGCGAAGACCGCCGCCGCGCCGCTCATGTCGCACTTCATCGTCTCGTTGTGCCCGGCCGGCTTGAGGGAGATGCCGCCCGAGTCGTACGTGATGCCCTTGCCGACGAAGGCGAGGTGCTTGGCCGCCTTGGGGGAGGTGTACGACAGCTTCACCAGGCGGGGAGCGGCGGCCGAGCCCGCGCCGACGCCGAGGATGCCGCCGAAGCCGCCCTTCTCCAGGGCCTTCTCGTCGAGCACCTGCACCTTGATGCCGTGCTCCTTGCCGGCCGCGGTGGCGACGGCGGCGAAGGACTCCGGGTTGAGGTCGTTCGGCGGGGTGTTGATGAGGTCGCGGGCGCGGTTGAGCTCCTCGGTCACGGCGGTGGCGCGCGCGATGGCCGCCTTGTACGCGGCGTCGCGGGGCTTGCCGCCGAGCAGTGCGACCTCGCCGAGCGGGGCCTTGCCGTTCTTGGCGTCCTTGCCGTTGTCCTTGTAGGCGTCGAAGGCGTACGCGCCCAGCCGGGCGCCCTCGGCGACAGCACCGGCGTCGGCGGCGTCCGCGATCGGCAGGGCGAAGGCGGCCTTCTTGGCACCGGCGAGCGCGCGGGCGGCGACACCGGCCGCACGGCGCAGCGCCTCGGCGCCGAACGTGTCGTCCTTCACCGGGACCGCTCCCAGACCGACGGCCACGACGACGGGTGCCTTGAAACCGGAGGGCGCGGGCAGCTTCGTCACCTCGCCCTCGGCCCCGGTGGCGCCGAGGGTCTCCAGGATTCCGGCGAGAGAGCCGTCGTACGCTTTGTCCACGGCCTCGGCGCCCGGTGCGACGACCGGGCCCTTGGGGCCCTTCGCGACACCGACGACGATCGCGTCGGCCCGCAGACCGGACGCTGCGGCGGTGCTGAGAGTGAGAGCAGTCACGGTGGTGAAATCTCGCTTCCGTTGAAGTTGCTGTGGCCGAGTGGGGTGGGTCGACCGGGCCCGACGGCTGACCCTAGATCCGGCCTGCGGGGGCGGTCCCTACCGGGTAGCGCCCGCACTTCCCTGAGGTCGCTAGGTAAGTACCCGGGACGAGCCTACGCTCGGGGCCGGGGTTCGCTCATTCCTGCGGGTGTTCACCGCCCGGTGGCGTCGTGTCCATTTCTCACCCCTCACTCCCGGTGACCTGAGCCACACTCATCGTGTTCCGGTGAGCGCGCCGTTCACCGCTTTGCATCATTTCCACCGATCCTCCTCGGTTTGACCAAAAGAGGCCCCTGCGCCCGCTCGGCGTCCGGATCCCCGAGGACTGCGTCGCCCACGCGGTCAGCAGCGGCCTGGCCGCCCTGGCCGCGCGCCATCTCGACGGTGTCCCCTTCCTGCTCACCGAGCACGGCATCTATCTGCGCGAGCGCTACCTCGGCTACCGCAGCGGTGAACAGCGCTGGCCCGTCAAGGCGTTCATGCTCGGCTTCTACCGCGAGCTCAACTCCCTGGGCTACCGGGCCGCCGACCTGATCACCCCCTGCAACCAGTACAACCGCCGCTGGGAGGAGCGCGGCGGCGCCCGAGCGGATCCGCACGGTCTACAACGGAGTCGACCCGCACGCCTTCCCGCACGCGGGTCCCGAACCCGACGTGCCGACCCTCACCTGGTGCGGCCGCGTCGACCCCATCAAGGACCTGGAAACACTGCTGCGCGCCTACGGCATGGTGCGCGCCGAAATGCCCGGGACCAGGCTGCGGCTGTTCGGCCCGGTGCCGCCCGGCGGAGAGGCGTACCGGACCCGCCTGGAGATGCTCGCCGCCGAGCTGGGCGTGACGGACGGGCTGACCTTCGAGGGCCGCATCAGCGAGGTGTGGGGCGCGTACGCGGCCGGCCACGTCGTGATGCTCTCCTCCATCTCCGAGTGCTTCCCCTTCTCGACCATCGAGGCGATGTCCTGCGGCCGTACGACGGTGTCGACCGACGTCGGCGGGGTGCGCGAGGCGGTCGGCGACACGGGCCTCGTCGTACCCCCGCGCGAGCTGATCTCGACCAAATCCCCCAGCTGGTGGGGGACTTCGACTTCGCGGTCGATGAACAGTGCGCCCAGTACAAGGAGTGCGGGCGGCTCAAGCCGTTCATCGCCGCGGACAAGGCCGACTTCCACGTCGAGTACGAGCTGCGGACCAGCGGTTTCTGCGCCGAGGCCCGTCGGCTGAAGCTGAGCTCGGTGCTCAGAAAGTACGAGGTGGGGGCGTGGCGCCGGGCATGCTGAGCCCGAGGCCGGTGACCGCCGTGCCGGCCAGCCGGTCGGCCAGCGAGCGGCGGCTCGGGGAGAGCACGGGCAGGGCGTTGAGGAAGAAGATCACGACGGCGACGGCCCACGCCAGCACCGAGAGCGCGAACTCGCCCTCCACCAGCAGGATGCAGGCCACCGCGTACACGGCGACATCGGCCGTCGTCGTCACCGCCGCCCGCAGCGCCGCCCGGCGCGGGGGGCTCGGCGTGACCTTGAGACCGAGCAGGGCCTTGCCGATCGTGCATCCGGTGAGGGCGAGCGCCGCCCACTGGTAGACGAAGGTGGCCACCACCAGCAGCCCGAAGGCCTGCTCCACGTCCCGGACCACCTTGTGCCAGAGGGAGAGCCCGAACCCCTCGGAGGCGTCGATGACATCGCCGCGCGAGGTGAGGATGTCCCAGCCGCCCCGCGCGGCGAGGTCGGGCACATCCGTCACGAGTGCGGATATCCGGTGGAAGGTGAGCACGGCGAGCGCGGACGCCGCCGCGAGCACCAGCGCGAAGTCGATGAACCAGGCCAGGAACCGCCGAAGTTTCGGCAGTCTCAGCATGTTCGGCACAGACGTCCCCCGATCACGATCCTTTGTCTGTTCGGCGGATCAGATTAGTGGGGGTGGAGGGGCGCGAGTGCCGTTCGCCGGTGATCGTTTCAGCCCAGTGACAGAACGACCAGCGCCGTCGTCGCCGCCGTCTCGGCGAGAGCGCCGAACACATCGCCCGTGATGCCGCCGAAGCGTCGCGCGCAGTGGCGCAGCAGCAGTTCGGCCGCCGCGCAGGCGGCGAGCACCGCCACCGCGCCGCGCACGAGGTCGTACGTCCCCACCAGCGCGCCCGCGCCAGCCGCCGCGCCGACGACGGCCACCGTCACCAGCAGCGCGCCGCGCACCGGGACCGTGCCCGCGACCGCGGCGCCCAGGCCCTCGGGGCGGGCCGGGTGCACCCCGGTGCGGGCGGCCAGCGTGAGGGCGAGTCGGGCCGCGGTCGCCGAGACGACGGCGGCGAGCGCGCCCCGGGCCCACGAGGTGTCGTACGCCTGGAAGAGCGCGGCCACCTGGGCGAGCAGCACGAACAGCAGGGTGATCACGCCGAACGGGCCGATGTCCGACTGCTTCATGATCCGTAGCGCGTCCTCGGCGGGCTTGCCGCTGCCGAGCCCGTCCGCGGTGTCGGCGAGCCCGTCCAGGTGCAGGCCCCGGGTGAGCGCGGCCGGTACGGCGGCGGAGGCCACGGCCGCCAGCAGCGGGCCGGCGCCCATCGCGAGCAGCGCCACACCCACGAGCGCCGCGCCCGCTCCGACCACCAGCCCGGCCGCGGGTGCGCACAGCATTCCGCCGCGCGCGGCCTCGCGGTCCCAGCGGGTCACCTCGACGGGCAGCACGGTGAGGGTGCCGAAGGCGAAGCGGAGGCTGTCGGGCAGGGGGGTCTTGGACGCCGTCTTGGACACCGGCGAAGGGTACCCGGGTGCCCGGACGGCGGAGACAGTGGCTGTGGATGCTGCGTTCTCCCGGGGGACAACCCCCGGACCCCCGGCCGGAACAGCACGTTGGTCCGACGCGACCAGCGGGATCATCTCCTGGCATACATGTCTAAAGTTCACATATGGGTCATTGGTTGTACCGGAACATCATCGAACCGGGAAAGCTGCCGCTGTTGCTGGCGCTCGCCTCCTTCGTGCTGACCTTCGTGATCACCCGTGTCATCGTCCGGCTGATCCGTGCGGGCAAGGGCCCCTTCGGCAATGTGAAGGCCGGTGGCCTGCACATCCACCACGTCGTGCCAGGCATTCTGCTGATGGTGATCGGCGGCTTCGGCGCGGTGGCCAGCAGCCCGTTCGGGTTCGGCGCGTACCTGAGCGCCGTGCTGTTCGGGATCGGCGCGGGCCTGGTGCTCGACGAGTTCGCGTTGGTCCTGCACCTCGACGACGTCTACTGGACCGAGGCCGGCCGCCAGAGCGTCGAGGTCGTGGTGGTCACGGCGGCCCTCGTCGGCCTCGTACTCGGCGGCTTCGCGCCGTTCGGTGTCAACGACCTCACCGATCAGGAACTGCAGGACCGCGGAGGCGTGATCCTGACCGTGGCGGTGAACTTCCTCTTCGCGCTGCTCGCCCTCAGCAAGGGCAAGACGCGCACCGCCGTCTTCGGCGTGATCGTCCCCTTCGTCGCCCTGATCGGCGCGGTCCGGCTGGCCCGGCCCGGCTCCCCGTGGGCCAAACACCTCTATCGCCGACGGCCGCGTGCCCGGGCCAAGGCGCGACTGCGCGCCTACCGCCATGACCGGCGCTGGGCGGGCCCCAGCCGCAAGATTCAGGACTGGATCGGCGGTAAACCGAACGACGAACTCGCCCGTTCCGTGCCCGGACGCCGGTGACGCCGGTGGCGTAGCGCGGAAATCCCGCACACCACCAGCACGGCGGCGATGGCCACGAGGTGTTCCTTGCCCGCCAGGTTCTTCTTGAGGAGCACCTCGACCACCATGGCCCCGATGACCACACCCGCCGTGATGTGCGCGCGATAGCGCCAGCCGAGGAACACGGCGAGGCCCACCACGGCCGCCGACGGGCCGGTGTCGACGACCTGCGCGTCCGATCCGGGCAGCCCCAGCGGGTGGTGCGGGCCGAGGGCGATACCGACGCGCGCGTAGAGCGTCCCGGCCGGCGTGGCGACGTACGCGATGACGAGCGTGCGCCACCAGCCGAGACAGATCTCGGCGATGCCGAACACGACGAGGATCTGCGCGAGCGCACCCCACACCGGGAGATCCAGGGCCGGTACGAACAAGGAGAGCGGGGTGCGCAGAAAGTTCGCCCAGAGCGGCTCCTCGGCCCGAACGGAGCCGGTGTTCTGGACGAACTGGAAGCCCCACGACTGGTTCTGCACGAACTGCAGGACGGAGGTCAGACACACCGCGCCGATGGTCATGGGGATCGCCCGCAGGCGCCTTTCGGCGAGCGCGCCGCGAACGGTGACGTACAGCAGCCCCCATTCGGCGCGAGCCCAGCGGGCGAGCGTGTTCATCTGTGCGACTCCAGGTGCTTTCGGTGCAGCCACTTCGGCAGTCCCGGCGCCTCCAGGAACCCCTCGGCGCGCGCGGACGCGACACCGATGCGCAGCAGGTCCGCGCTCTTCTCGAAGAGCAGGAACCGCGGCTCCCAGATGGGCCGGTACTTTGCGTTGGCGCGGTACAGCGACTCGATCTGCCACCAGCGCGAGAAGAAGCTGAGCAGTGAGCGCCACAGCCGCAGGACCGGTCCCGCGCCCAGACGTGCGCCACGTTCGAAGACCGATCGGAACATGGCGAAGTTGAGCGAGACCTGAGTGATCTTGATCTCCTGGGCCCGTCGCAGGAGTTCGATCACCATGAACTCCATCAGCCCGTTCTCGGAGTCGCGGTCGCGCCGCATGAGGTCCAGGGAGAGCCCGTGCGGCCCCCACGGCACGAAGGACAGCACCGCCCGCAACTCACCCTGGGCGTCGGTGCACTCGAGCATCACGCACCGCCCGTCGTCCGGGTCGCCGAGCCGCCCGAGCGCCATGCTGAACCCGCGCTCGGTCGCCCCGTCCCGCCAGTCGTCGGCGCGCCGCAGGAGATACGCCATCTCGTCGGCCGCGATGTCCTCGTGGCGCCGGATGCGCACCCGGTAGCCCGCGCGCTTGACCCGGTTGTAGGCCTGCCGGACGGTGCGCATGGCCCGCCCTTCGAGGGTGAACTCGGCAGTCTCCACGATGGCTTCGTCGCCGAGTTCGAGGGCGTCGAGGCCGTGCCGGGAGTAGATGGTCCCCGCCTCCTCGCTCGCGCCCATCACCGCCGGGATCCAGCCGTGCGCGCGGGCCTCGGCGAGCCAGGGCTCGATGGCGCCGGGCCATGCCTCCGGGTCGCCGATCGGGTCGCCGGAGGCCAGCGAGACCCCACCGACGACGCGGTACGCCACCGCGGCCTTGGCGGTCGGCGACCAGACCACGCTCTTCTCGCGCCGCAGGGCGAAGTAGCCGAGCGAGTCCCGGTCGCCGTTCTTCTCCAGCAGCGCGCGCAGCCGCTTCTCGTCGTCCTCGGTGAGCGGGTCGACGGCGCGGCGGGAGCGGAAGGCCGCGTAGAGGACGGCGAGGACCAGCAGGGTGCTGAACACGTTGATGGTGACGTTGACCCAGTTGGGCGTCGCGATCCCGGGGAAGTGGGAGTCGTCGGCGGCGACCGAGATGAGTCGCAGGGTGCCGTAGCGCCAGCGGTCGAGAAACGTCGAACGGTGCGCGTCGTGGGCCTGGTTGGTGACCGTGACCAGCAGCGTGGCGAGCAGCGAGGTGACCAGCAGCCCGCCGACCGCGACGGCCGCGGCGAGCTTGGGGTTCGACCGGTCGCCCTTCGCGTAGAACTCCCGGCGGCCGACGACGAGCGAGGCGACGAACGCGGCGGTCAGGACGAGCGAGACCCAGTTCTGCGCGTACTGGCGGATCTCCGGGAACACCATCGCCACGGCGAACAGCAGCAGGAACAGCCCGCTGAGGACGAAGTTGAGGATCCACGCGGCTCGTTTGCGCCGCCGCATGGTGATGGCGAGGAACATCGTGAACACACCGGACGCGAAGCCTGCCGTCAGCAGGTACGGCGTGAAGTAGTTCTCCGTGTTGTGCCGGCGCACGTCCTGCCCGAGCGAGACCCACACGGCGCTCAGGAAGTTGATGAACGTGACGGCCCGCAGATACCAGACGGCGAAGGCGGCAGCGCGCCGTGAGGCAGCGGTGGACCGCCGGTCCCCGTCCCCCTGGCGGGCCGACGCCCGCTCCTGCTCGACGGCAATTCGGGCATCTCCCATAAAGGGCGATGATATGGGGCGGTGTGGTGTGTGCGGGGGAGGGGTGCGGCGGGTGGTTCTGCCGGCCCTCGTGGGGGCGAAGGCGACACTTTTCCGCCCCCTCCGCCCCTGCCCGTCCCGTACCTGGGGCTCCGCCCCAGACCCGCTCCTCAAACGCCGCAGAGGCTGAACGGTCCTGGCCCGTCCGGCGTTTGAGGACGAGCGCGAAGCGCGATGGCGGGGTCTGGGGGGCAGCTCCAGCGACGGGCAGGGGTGAAGGGGGGCGAAAAACCCTGGCCGCGGTCGAGGACCGGCTACTCGTGCTGGTCGGGGTCGGCCTCGGGCCCGTCCTCGGGGTCGGCCTTCGGCCCGGCCTCGGGCGCGGCCTCCGCCTCGGGCCCAGCCTCCGCCTCGGGGGAAGGGGCCTCCGGCAGATCGGCTGCCAGGGCTGCCGCCGCCTGGACCAGGGGCAGTGCCAGCAGTGCGCCCGCGCCCTCGCCGACGGTCACCCCGTGGTCGAGAAGGGGCACCAGGGCCATCCGGTCCAGCGCCTTCGCCTGGGCCGGCTCGCCGCTGTTCTGGCCGGCCAGCCACCAGTCCGGCGCGCGGAAGGCGACCCGCTGCCCGACCAGGGCGCACGCGGCGGAGACGACCCCGTCGAGGATCACCGGCATCTTGCGCACCGCGCTCTGCAGGAGGAACCCGGTCGTCGCCGCGAGGTCCGCCCCGCCGACCGTCGCCAGCAGCTGCAGCTGATCCCCGAGCACGGGCCGGGCCCGCCGCAGGGCGTCGCGCACCGCGGCGCACTTGCGCATCCACGCGAGGTCGTCGATGGCGCGCCCGCCCCGCCCGGTGACGACGGACGCGTCGGTCCCGCACAGCGCGGCGACCAGCACGGCGGCCGCCGTGGTCCCGCCGACACTGATGTCGCCGAGCACCACCAGATCCGTACCGGAGTCCGCCTCTTCGTCCGCGACCGCGACGCCCGCGCGGAACGCGGCCTCCGCCTCCTCCAGGGTCAGCGCGTCCTCGACGTCGATACGTCCCGAACCGCGCCGCACCCGATGCCGTACGACCTCGTCGGGCAGCCCGTCCGGCTCGCAGTCCAGCGCCATGTCGACTACGCGCACCGGCACGCCGAGCCGCCGGGCGAGGATCGCCGCCGGGCTGGCGCCCTCCAGGACCGCCCGCACCAACTGGTCGGCGCTGCCCGCGGGCCGCGCCGACACGCCGAGTTCGGCGACCCCGTGGTCGCCCGCGAACAGCACCACACGCGGGTGCTCGATCGGCCGCACCGGCACCGCGGACTGCGCCGCCGCCAGCCACTCACCCAGGTCGTCGAGGCGGCCCAGTGACCCGGGCGGCACGATCTGGCGCTCCCGGCGCGCCTCGGCGTCCCGGCGCACGCCTCCGTCGGGGCGCTCGATCAGATCGGTGAAGTCGTCGAGATTAAGCGAGCTCATTCGCCGAACAGTACCGGCAGCGATCGAACACGTCCGCGCCACGTCGTTGCACCCCGGATCGCGTTCCCCTACGTACCGTTTGTGTCGGATTGTCGTACGGCCCGGCAGTCTCCGCCCAGCTTCTCCAGCCGCCCCCGGCCCCGCGTCCCCCAGGAGCGCCCATGCCCCCCGCCCCGCAGTTGATCGCCGAACGCCGCGCCGCCTACGCCGCCGAACTCGCCCAGGGCACCGACCGGTTCCACGAACCGCGCCGGGACGACTGCCCCTGGTGCGGGTCGAGGCGGCTGCGCACCCGGCTGCGCACGTCGGATCTGGTGCAGCGCAAGCCCGGCACGTTCGTCGTCGACGAGTGCGGGGACTGCGCCCACGCCTTCCAGAACCCCCGGCTCACGGCGGAGGGGCTGGCCTTCTACCACCGGGACCTCCGAGACCTCAGGGATCTGCGGGGGGACGCCCTCGAAGGCCTCGTCGTGCGGCTCCTCGGCGCCCGCGGCAGCCGCGGACGCCATCGCGCCGCCGCTCGCGCGATGCTGCCGTACACCGAGCCGGAGAGCTGGCTCGACGTCGGCACCGGTCACGGGCACTTCCCGGCCGTGGCCAAGGAGGTCCACCCGTACACGGCCTTCGACGGGCTCGACGCTACGCGGCGGGTCGCGAAGGCGCGGGCGGCCGGGCGCGTCGAGGAGGCGCACCGGGGCCGGCTCACCGACCCCCGGATCGCCGAGCGGCTGCGCGCCCGCTACGACGTCGTCAGCATGTTCCACCACTTGGAGCACACCCGCGACCCGCGCGAGGAACTGCGCGCCGCCATGGTGGTGCTGCGGCCCGGCGGGCACCTCCTCGTCGAAGTCCCCGACCCCGACTGCGCGTTCGGCGCGCTGCTGGGCAAGTGGTGGGTGTCGTACGGCCAGCCGCGCCATCTCCATCTGATGCCGCTGCCCAACCTGTTGGGCGAACTGGAGTCCCTCGGCTGTGCGATCGTCGCGACGGACCGCCGCGAACCGCACATCCCGTACGATCTCGCGGGCGCCCTCGCACTGGCCCTCGGCCGCGCCCTGCCCGACCTCGACGCGCCCTGGCGGCCCGCGCCGCCGACGCCGCTCCAGCGCACGCTGCACACGGCCCTGACCCGGGCGTCCAACCCCCTCCTGGCCACGACGTCGGCCCTGGACCACGCCCTCGCCCCGCTGTTCCGCCGCACCCGCTTCTCCAACGCGTACCGCATCATCGCGCGGCGGTGAGCCTTCGACCCGCTCCGCGGCCCTCTCAACCCCGCAGGGGCAGCGCCTGCCCCGCCACCACCAGCAACACGTGCTCGCACTCCGTCGCGAACCCCGCGTTCAGGCGCCCGAGTTCGTCACGGTAGCGGCGTCCCGACGCGGTGGCGGGGACGATGCCGGAGCCGACCTCGTTGGAGACGGCGACGACGGTGCGGCGGGTGTTGCGGACGGCGGCGGTGAGTTCCTCGACGCGGGCGCGCAGTGCGCGTTCGCCGCCGCCCGCCCACTCCGCGTCGTCCCAGGCGTTCACGGAGTCCATCGCGTCCGTCAGCCAGAGGGACAGGCAGTCGATGAGCAGCGGAGGGCCGTCCTCCGCCAGGAGGGGGACGAGGTCGCAGGTCTCGGTGGTGCGCCAGGAGCCGGGGCGCCGCTCACGATGCGCGCTGACCCGCGACGCCCACTCGGTGTCCCCGTTCCGGGAGCCGCCCGTCGCGACGTACAGCACGTCGGGGAAGGCCTCGAGGCGCCGCTCCGCCTCCACAGACTTGCCCGATCGCGCACCGCCGAGCACGAGCGTGCGGCGCGGCACGTCCGGTACGTCCTCGTAGACGCCCACGTCCAGCGTGGTCCCGTCCGGCACCGCCCGCGCGCCCGCCGCCGCGAGCCGTCGCCGCAGTTCGGGCCCCGGCGGCACCTCGTGGTCGAGGTGCACCGCGATCACGTCCGTCGTCGGCCCGACCGCGCCGACCGCCCGCAGCTTCGCCAGGCCGTCGGGGCGCCCCACCACATCGGCGAGCACCATGTCGTACGTATCACCGTTCGCGTCGAGCCCGGCGGGCGCCGCGCCCGGCGGCAGATAGAGCAGCCGCTGACCGTTCGGGCCGGTGACCGCGTACCCCGTGCCGGGCGCGTCCATCGGCACGGCCCGCACCCGGTGCCCGGTGAGCAGCGCCAGCTCACGCCCGTCGGGCACCCGCCCGGGCTGCGGCAGCCCGGCCGGCACCTCGACCGCGGGCCCGTCGTGCGGATGCGAGAGCAGCACCTGCCGTACGCCGCCCAGCGAGTGCCCGGCGCGGGCGGCCGCGAACGCCGCGCCGGGCGTGAGGTCGAGCAGCAGCGTGCCGTCCACGAGCAGCGCGGTGGCCGCCCGCGCGTTCTCGCCGAGCGCGGTCGCGCAGGCCGCGCAGGGACAGTCGGGGCGGGGCAGGCCCTCGGGGGCGCCGGTGCCGAGCAGAGTCAGTTCCACGAGGTCGATTTTTACGTGTCGCCGCAGGTCTTGCGCGTCCGGCTAGGCTTCGGACGTGGAGCCGGATCTTGTCCGGCTTCAGCTGTGCAGTGTGCTCACACCCTGGAGGCGTACATGGCGGCATGGACGTGGCGGTTCGAGAAGTCCGACGGGACAGAGGTCCAACCCGCGGTGCAGCCCGAGGAGTTCACCACGCAGGGGGACGCCGAGTCCTGGATCGGCGAGGTGTGGAAGGACCTTCTCGAGGGCGGCGCGGACCAGGTGTTCCTCTTCGAGGACAGCACGCAGATCTACGGGCCGATGAGCCTGCACGCCGAACCGGAGTAGGCCGGTCGGGGTTGCCGGGGCCGGACCTCGGCAACCCGTCCACCGCGGTCGCCCGACGGCCGCTGGTCGCCGGACGTCAGATCTCCCCCAACGTCGCCACGACCGTGCTCTCGCTGCCGCCCCGCAGGAACGTCACCTCCGTCTTGTCGCCCGGCTTTTGGGCCGCGAGGGCCTCGGAGAGCGAGATGATCGTGGTGATGTCGCTGTCGCCGACCTTGATGATGACGTCACCGGGCCGGATGCCCGCCTTGTCGGCCGCGCCGCCGCTCTGCACCGCGACCACGGCGACCCCCGCGGGCTGGTAGTCGTCGTTGACGACCGTACGGCCCGTGATGTCGAGCGCGGCCCGTCCCGAGTCGGTGACCTTGCCGTCCTTGATGATCTGGTCGGCGATGGTCTTCACCAGCGACGCGGGGATCGCGAAGCCGATGCCGGGCGCCGCGCCGCCGCCGAGATTGGGGTCGGTCGCGGCGAGCGTGGGGATGCCGATGACCTGAGCGTCGAGATTCACCAGCGCGCCGCCGCTGTTGCCGGGGTTGATCGCCGCCGAGGTCTGCACCATGTTCCCGATGGTGGCCCCCGTACCCCCGCCGGTGGTGCCCTCGCTGACGGTGCGTCCGGTCGCCGAGACGATGCCCTGGGTCACGCTGGACGAGAGCCCGAGCGGCGACCCCATCGCCAGCACGATCTGGCCGACCTCGACCTTCGAGGAGTCCCCGATGGTCGCCGCCTTCAGTCCTTCGGGGATCTTGTCCAGCTTGATGACGGCGAGATCCTGCTCCGGGTACGCGTAGACGAGCGTCGCCGTCAGCGCGTCCTCGTTGTTGGCCGTCGTGACCCCGAACTTCTTCTCGTTCCCGACCACGTGCGCGTTGGTGACGATGTGCCCCTTGTCGTCGTACACCACGCCCGACCCCAGATCATGGCTTGCCTGGATCTGCACCACCGACGGCAGGACTTCCTTGATCACCTTCAGGTAGGCGTCCTGGAGGTCATTGGACACCTGGGAGACAGCGGCCTGCGTAGTCGTCGCACCGTCCTTCCTGGACGACGCGGAGTCGCCGGTACACCCGGAGAGCAGGGCGGCCGAACAGGCGAGAGCGGCTACGGACGCAAGGAGCCGCACGGTGCGAGCAAGGGCGCGGGGCCGGGCAGGCGTACAGGAGGCATCCATGCCCGAAGTGTCCCTTTTCGATGGATGCCCTGACCTGCGGTGCGCGCCCGAACGGGTCGCTCAGCCACGCACTCCGCACAGGTGCAGCAACGCCGCCACCTGGCGATAGGGATCCGTCCGCCCGGCCCGCTCCTCGGCGGCCAGCACACTCTCCGCATCCGGAGGAACCGGCGCCCCGTCCGCCGCGGTGTCCGTGAAGACCCGCACCCCGTACCAGGCGTGCAGCGGCGCCCCGATCCCCGCGAGCGTGGACGTCAGCGTGGCGAGTCGATCGGCGCGCACGTCGAGGCCGAGCCGGTTCGTGTACGCGGTCGTGTCGAACGAGGCGAGCGTCGCCGCCCAGTCCCCGGACAGCCCGGGCCGCATGGCCAGCGCGTCGGCGTTCCGCACGAGCAGCGAGAGCAGCCCGCCGGGGGCCAGCATCCGCGCCAGGCCGGCCAGCAGCGCGTCCGGCTCCTCGACGTACATCAGTACGCCGTGGCACAGCACCACGTCGAAGCTGCCCGGCAGGAAGTGGACGCCGGTTTCCCGGCCGTCGCCCTCGATCAGCCGTACACGTCCCCGGATGCCCTCGGGCTCGGCGGCCAGCGCCTCCCGGGCCACCGCGAGCATCTTCGCGTCCTGCTCCAGACCGGTCACCTGATGCCCGGCCCGGGCAAGGCGCAGCGCCTGCGTGCCCTGGCCCATCCCGACGTCGAGGACCCGCAGCCGCAGGCCCACCGGGAACCGCCCGGCTATCTGCTCGTCGAGCTGCCGGGCCACCAGTTCCTGTCGTACGACATCACGCAGGCCGCCCAGCTTGTTCAGCCAGGCGTCCGCCGCGCCCCCGGAGAAAGACGTCGTGCTCAGGGCCGCTCTCCGCGCTTGACCTGCGGCTTCGGAAGCCGGAGTCGACGCATCTGGAGCGTGCGCATCAGCGCGTAGGCGACCGCGCCCTTCTTGGGCTGGTCGGGGAAGCGCGCGTTCAGCTGCTTCTTCAGGCGGATCGCGATACCGATCGAGTCGACCACGATCATCACGATCACCACGAGCCACAGCAGCAGCGCGATGTTCTGCAGCGAGCCCACGCGGACCATGCTCAGGACGAGGATGACCACGGCCAGCGGCAGGAAGAACTCGGCGATGCAGAACCGCGAGTCCACGAAGTCGCGCGCGAACTTCCGCACCGGCCCCTTGTCACGGGCGGGCAGATAGCGCTCGTCACCACTGGCCAGCGCCTGGCGCTGCCGCTCCATCGCGACACGGCGATCGTCGCGCTGCCGCTTGGCCGCCTCCTTGCGCGTCGTCGGCGTATTGGCGACGCTGCGACGCTGGGTCTGGGCCTCACTGCGCTTGGGCGTGGGGCGGCCCTTGGGGGCCTGGGGGTCACGGGTCTGCTTGGAGTCGGTCACCGGCGCCTTGTCGGCGGGGGCCTTCTCTTCCTTGGCACGGCTACGGAACACAAAACCCAAGGGTACGGGGTTCGGGCGCATGGACGTCATTCGAGTGGGGAACGATCCGGCAACACCGTACGTCTGTAGTGGGACAGAGGGGACGTTGCGCGCGGCTTTGCCGGGTGGCGGGGCCGGGGACCCCGAGGTCCACCTACTCCCTACGCCGGAGCGGTGCCGTAAGCAGTCGTCCTTGGGGATGAGCGCATCCGTCCCCGAACAGTGCGGTAATGGATGCAGGGCCCGTACTGTGGGTTCTGTTGCAGTACCTGGAGCTGGAGTCCGTCAGAAGGGGGCGCGCGAAGCCCATGAGCGGTGTCATGAAGCGTATGGGGATGATCTTCCGCGCGAAGGCGAACAAGGCCCTTGACCGGGCCGAGGACCCGCGCGAAACCCTCGATTACTCGTACCAGAAGCAGCTGGAGCTGCTGCAGAAGGTGCGCCGCGGCGTCGCGGACGTGGCGACCAGCCGCAAGCGCCTCGAACTGCAGCTGAACCAGCTCCAGAGTCAGTCCACCAAGCTGGAGGACCAGGGCCGCAAGGCGCTCGCGCTCGGCCGTGAGGACCTGGCCCGTGAGGCGCTGTCGCGCCGCGCCGCCCTCCAGCAGCAGGTCACCGACCTGGAGACGCAGCACCAGACCCTCCAGGGCGAGGAGGAGAAGCTCACCCTCGCGGCCCAGCGTCTGCAGGCCAAGGTCGATGCCTTCCGCACCAAGAAGGAGACGATCAAGGCGACGTACACGGCGGCCCAGGCGCAGACCCGGATCGGGGAGGCCTTCTCCGGCATCTCCGAGGAGATGGGCGACGTGGGCATGGCCATCCAGCGGGCCGAGGACAAGACCGCGCAGCTCCAGGCGCGAGCCGGCGCCATCGACGAGCTGCTCGCCTCCGGGGCCCTCGACGACCAGTCCGGGCTGGCCAAGGACGACATCCAGAGCGAGCTGGACCGGCTCTCCGGTGGTACGGATGTAGAGCTGGAGCTGCAGCGCATGAAGGCGGAGCTGGCCGGTGGGTCCTCGCCGCAGCAGGCGATCGAGGGCGGTACGGGGCAGTCGCAGTCCCAGTCGCAGCCGCAGGACACTCCGCGCTTCGACAAGCAGTGAGTGAGTGACCGACTGATCGGGTCCCACGCCTGAGGAGGGCGACATGATCGTACGGATCATGGGGGAGGGGCAGGTGAGGCTGGACGACAGCCACCTCACCGAACTGAACAAACTGGACGACGAGCTGCTCGCCGAGATGGAGAGCGGCGACGAGCCCGGCTTCCGCCGCACGCTGTGCGCGCTCCTGGAATCGGTACGCCGCCTCGGTGCTCCGCTTCCCGACGACGCGCTGGAACCCTCGGAACTGATCCTCCCGTCCCCCGACGCGACCCTCGAAGAGGTCCGCGCAATGCTGAGCGACGAGGGCTTGATCCCCGGCTGACGGTTTCCTCGCCCCTACGCAGATCGCGCAGTTCCCCGAGCCCCGTTTCAGGGGCGCGAGGAACTGCGCAGTCTTTTGGCGGGGGTCTGGGGGCGCAGCCCCGAGGGACGGGACGGGTAGGGGCGGAGGGGGCGAAAACATCCCCCGCGGTACCCGGTAGCACCCGTTCCAAGCCCCGCAGGCTCCCCGTACCGTAAACGGAGTGAGCACCCTAGAGCGCACGAGGGACTGGCTGCGCGTCCACCCCCTCGCGCTGGACGCCGCCCTGGCCGCCGGCGTCCTCGCCAGCATGGTCGCCGGCTCCTTCGTCGACCCGCACGGTGAGAACGGCGCGACCTGGGGCGCCCGCACCCCGGACGCGCTCAGCCTCGTCCTGATGGTGCTCGGCGCCGCGGCCCTGGTCTTCCGCCGCCGCGCCCCGATGACGGTCCTCGCGGCCACGGTCGCCGTCTCCCTGGTGGAGCTGGCCACCGGCGACCCCAGGGCCCCGGTGGCGATGTCCGCCGTCGTCGCCCTCTATACCGTCGCGTCGGCCACCGACCGCCCCACGACCTGGCGCGTCGGACTGGTCACGATGACCGTCCTGACGGCGGTCGCGATGCTCGCGGGACCCATGCCCTGGTATGCCCAGGAGAACCTCGGCATCTTCGCCTGGACCGGCATGGCCGCCGCCGCGGGCGACGCCGTACGCAGCCGGCGTGCCTTCGTGCACGCCATCCGCGAGCGCGCCGAGCGCGCCGAACGCACCCGCGAGGAAGAGGCCCGCCGCCGCGTCGCCGAGGAGCGGCTGCGGATCGCCCGCGATCTGCACGACGTCGTCGCCCATCACATCGCCCTGGTGAACGTCCAAGCGGGCGTCGCCGCCCACGTCATGGACAAGCGGCCGGACCAGGCCAAGGAAGCCCTCGCGCACGTGCGCGAGGCCAGTCGCTCCGCCCTCAATGAGCTCCGCGCCACCGTCGGGTTGCTGAGGCAGTCCGGCGACCCCGAGGCCCCCACCGAACCCGCACCCGGCCTCGCCCGCCTCGACGAACTCGCCGACACCTTCCGCAATGCCGGCCTCCCCGTCGAAGTCGCCCGCTGCGACCACGGCACCACCCTCCCCGCCGCCGTCGACCTCGCCGCGTACCGCGTCATCCAGGAAGCCCTCACCAATGTGCAGAAGCACGCGGGCCCGGAGGCGAAGGCCGAGGTCAGCGTCGTACGCGTAGGACCGAATGTGGAGGTCACGGTCCTCGACAACGGGCCCGGGCAGGACGACGGGCCACAAGAGGGCGGCGGGCACGGGCTGCTCGGCATGCGGGAGCGGGTCACCGCGCTCGGCGGCAGCTGCACGGCCGGTCCCCGATACGGAGGCGGCTTCCGGGTCCATGCGATCCTTCCGGTCAAGAACCGCACGCCTGCCCTGGGGGACTCCGCATGACCATCCGTGTCCTGCTCGCCGACGACCAGGCGCTGCTGCGCAGCGCCTTCCGTGTGCTCGTCGACTCGGAGCCCGACATGGAGGTGGTCGGCGAGGCGTCCGACGGCGCGGAGGCGGTGCGGCTGACGAGGGAAGAGCGCGCCGACGTCGTGCTCATGGACATCCGGATGCCAGGGACCGACGGGCTCGCCGCCACACGGTTGATCACCGCCGACCCGGGGCTCGCACACGTACGGGTGGTCATGTTGACGACCTTCGAGGTCGACGAGTACGTGGTGCAGTCGCTGCGGGCCGGCGCCTCCGGATTCCTCGGGAAGGGCGCCGAGCCGGAGGAGCTGTTGAACGCGATCCGGATCGCCGCCGGTGGCGAGGCGCTGCTGTCGCCGGCGGCCACCAAGGGGCTGATCGCCAAGTTCCTCGCGCAGGGCGACGGTTCGGAGGAGGAGCGGGATCCGGCCCGCGCCGAGCGGCTCGACGCGCTCACCGGGCGCGAGCGCGAGGTGCTCGTCCAGGTCGCGGGCGGGCACTCCAACGACGAGATCGCCGAGCGCCTCGAAGTCAGCCCGCTGACGGTGAAGACGCACGTCAACCGGGCCATGGCGAAACTCGGCGCGCGCGACCGGGCGCAGCTGGTCGTCATCGCGTACGAGTCCGGGCTGGTCCGTCCAAGGGTGGACTGAGCTCCACCTGGGCGTACTGCGCCTGGAGTAGGAGCCGCATAAGGAAATGGACTCAGGGGCGACGGATCGGTCCCCTTCCATGGCTCAGGGTGTGACGTGGGGCGCTCAGATGTGCACGCCCTCTTGCTCCACGTTCCGCTCAAGCCACAGAAGAGAGACCCGCCACTCATGTCCTGGCTGTCCAGATTCAGCCTCGCGCAACGGGCCCTCATAGGGCTGATCTCGATCATCGCGCTCGCCTTCGGAGCGATCGCGATCCCCCAGCTCAAGCAGCAGCTGCTGCCCACCATCGAACTGCCCATGGTGTCCGTGCTCGCGCCGTACCAGGGCGCGTCTCCCGACGTGGTGGAGAAGCAGGTCGTCGAGCCCATCGAGGACACCCTCGAAGCGGTCGACGGCATCACCGGTGTCACGTCCACGGCCAGTGAGGGCAACGCCGTGATCATGGCGTCCTTCGACTACGGCAACGACACCAAGCAGCTCGTCGCCGACGTCCAGCAGGCCGTCAACCGCGCCCGCGTGCAGCTCCCGGACGACGTCGACCCGCAGGTCATCGCCGGTTCGACGGACGACATCCCGACCGTCGTCCTCGCCGTCACCTCGGACAAGGACCAGCAGGCCCTGTCCGACCAGCTCGACCGGACCGTCGTGCCCGACCTGAAGGACATCGACGGCGTCGGCCAGGTGACGGTCGACGGCGTACGCGACGTGCAGGTCACCGTCACGCCCGACGACAAGAAGATGGCGAAGGCCGGCCTCACCTCCGCCGCGCTCGGCCAGGCCCTCCAGGCGGGCGGCGCGACCGTCCCCGCCGGCTCCTTCGACGAGGACGGCAGCAACCGCACCGTCCAGGTCGGCGGGGGCTTCACCTCCCTGAAGCAGATCCAGGACCTGATGGTCACGGGCGCCCAGGGGAAGAAGCCGGTGCGCCTCGGTGCCGTCGCGGGCGTCAAGCAGGAGCAGTCCAAGGCCGACTCCATCACGCGGACGGACGGCCGGCCGAGCCTCGCCGTGAACGTCACCATGGACCACGACGGCAGCGCGGTCGCCATCTCCGACGCGGTCAAGGACAAGCTGCCCGGCATGCGCAAGGACCTGGGGACCGGAGCGACGATCACCGTCGTCAGCGACCAGGGCCCGGCGGTGTCGAAGTCCATCGACGGCCTGACCACGGAGGGCGCGCTGGGCCTGCTCTTCGCGGTCCTGGTCATCCTGGTCTTCCTGGCGTCGATCCGCTCGACGCTGGTCACGGCGGTCTCGATCCCGCTGTCGGTGGTCCTGGCCCTGATCGTGCTGTGGACCCGCGACCTGTCGCTCAACATGCTCACGCTCGGCGCGCTCACCATCGCCATCGGCCGCGTCGTGGACGACTCGATCGTCGTCCTGGAGAACATCAAGCGGCACCTCGGCTACGGCGAGGAGCGCGAGGAGGCGATCCTCAAGGCGGTCCGCGAGGTCGCGGGCGCGGTCACGGCGTCGACCCTGACGACGGTCGCGGTGTTCCTCCCGATCGGCCTGACCGGCGGCATGGTGGGCGAGCTGTTCGGCTCCTTCAGCCTGACGGTCACGGCGGCGCTGCTCGCCTCGCTGCTCGTCTCGCTGACGGTCGTGCCCGTTCTGTCGTACTGGTTCCTGCGCGCCCCCAAGGGCACCCCGGCCGACGCGGACGAGGCCCGGCGCAAGGCGGAGGAGAAGGAGGCGCGCAGCCGTCTGCAGCGTTTCTACGTTCCCGTTCTGCGCTTCGCGACCCGGCGCCGTCTGACGAGCGTGCTGATCGCGGTCGCGATCCTCGTCGGCACGTTCGGCATGGCGCCTCTGCTGAAGACGAACTTCTTCGACCAGGGCGACCAGGAAGTCCTCACCGTCAAGCAGGAGTTGAAGCCGGGCACCAGCCTGGCGGCGACCGACGCGCAGGCGAAGAAGGTCGAGAAGCTGCTGGACGGCGTCAAGGGCGTCAAGGACTACCAGGTCACGGTCGGTTCCTCCGGCTTCATGGCCGCCTTCGGCGGCAGCACGGACACCAACCAGGCCTCGTACCAGGTGATGCTGGACGACTCGGCGTCGTACGACGATGTCCAGAGCCGTATCGAGGACGGCCTCGGCAAGCTCTCCGGGATCGGTACGACCACGGTCTCGGCCGGAGACGGGTTCGGCAACCAGGACCTGAGCGTCGTCGTGAAGGCGGCCGACGCGGGCGTGCTGCGCAAGGCGGCCGACCAGGTCCGTGACGAGGTCGCCAAGCTGGACGACGTCACGGACGTGACCAGCGACCTGGCGCAGAGCGTGCCGCGCATCTCGGTCAAGGCCAACTCCAAGGCCGCGGCGGCCGGTTTCAACGACACCACGCTCGGCGCGGCCGTGACCGAGGCGGTGCGCGGCACCACCAGCGGCAAGGCGATCTTGGACGACACCGAGCGGGACGTCGTCATCAAGTCGGCGAAGCCGGCCAAGACGCTGGACCAGTTGAAGAACCTCCGGCTGGGTGCCGTGAAGCTGGGTGACATCGCGGACGTGAAGCTGGTCGACGGTCCGGTCTCGATGACCCGGATCGACGGTCAGCGGGCCGCCACGATCACGGCGAAGCCCACCGGCGACAACACCGGTGCGGTCAGCGCCGACCTCACCTCGAAGCTGAAGGCGCTGAAGCTCCCCGCGGGTGCCACGGCGGAGATCGGCGGGGTGTCCCAGAACCAGGACGACGCGTTCGCCTCCCTGGGGCTGGCGATGCTGGCGGCGATCGCGATCGTCTTCATGCTGCTGGTCGCGACCTTCCGCTCGCTGGTGCAGCCGCTCATCCTGCTCGTCTCGATCCCCTTCGCGGCGACGGGCGCGATCGGCCTGCTGGTCGCCACGGGTACCCCGATGGGTGTCCCGGCGATGATCGGCATGCTGATGCTCATCGGCATCGTGGTGACGAACGCGATCGTGCTGATCGACCTGATCAACCAGTACCGACGACAGGGCTACGGCACGCTCGAGGCGGTCATCGAGGGCGGCCGCCACCGGCTGCGCCCGATCCTCATGACGGCCCTGGCGACCATCTTCGCCCTGCTCCCCATGGCGTTGGGCGTCACCGGCGAGGGCGGCTTCATCGCCCAGCCGCTGGCCGTGGTCGTCATCGGCGGCCTGATCACGTCGACCCTGCTGACGCTGCTGCTGGTCCCGACGCTGTACACGGTGATCGAACTCCGCAAGGAGCGCCGGGCGAAGAAGAAGGCGGCGAAGCGAGCGGCGAAGGCAGGGGTCCCGTCTTCGCCGACGGAGGCGGAGGAACCGGAACCGGCGGGGGTCTAGGCAGCGGATCGGACGCGGGGCCGGCTGCTTCGCGCCGGCCCGTCGCCACCCACCCGCGCCCGATGGGCTCAGGCCCGTGCCACAAGCACTGAGGCCCTGCCCGCACGACCGTGCGGGCAGGGCCTCGGGTTACTGAGGGCCAGGGGCCACGCAGTGTCCCGGAGTTCTCTGAAGGGCGGGTGGGTGCGGACAAGCCCGGCCCCGCAGCGGCCGGGGCCCCGCACCCGCGCACGACCGAAGCCGCCCTGCGGCGTGGGCGCCGAGGCGTACACAGGCGATGGGGTGCCCCTCGGCAAGAGGGACACCCCATCGGCGTACGCACAGCGCGAGCGTTACGGCAGCGCCAGCATCCGCTCCAGCGCCAGCTTGGCGAACTGCTCCGTCTCGCGGTCCACTTCGATGCGGTTGACCAGGTTGCCCTCGGCGAGCGACTCCAGGGTCCACACCAGGTGCGGCAGGTCGATGCGGTTCATCGTCGAGCAGAAGCACACCGTCTTGTCGAGGAAGACGATCTCCTTGTCCTCGGGCGCGAAACGGTTCGCGAGCCGCCGTACGAGATTCAGCTCCGTGCCGATCGCCCACTTCGAGCCGGCCGGAGCCGCCTCCAGGGCCTTGATGATGTACTCCGTGGACCCCACGTAGTCCGCCGCCGCGACGACCTCGTGCTTGCACTCGGGGTGGACGAGGACGTTCACACCCGGGATCCGCTCGCGGACGTCGTTCACCGAGTCCAGCGAGAAGCGGCCGTGGACCGAGCAGTGCCCCCGCCACAGGATCATCTTCGCGTTCCGCAGCTGCTCCGCCGTCAGCCCGCCGTTCGGCTTGTGCGGGTTGTAGACGACGCAGTCGTCGAGGGACATGCCCATGTCGCGGACCGCCGTGTTGCGGCCGAGGTGCTGGTCGGGCAGGAAGAGCACCTTCGAGCCCTGCTCGAAGGCCCACTCAAGGGCCCGCTGGGCGTTCGACGACGTGCAGATCGTGCCCCCGTGCTTACCCGTGAACGCCTTGATGTCCGCGGACGAGTTCATGTACGAGACGGGTACGACCTGCTCGGCTATCCCGGCCTCGGTGAGCACGTCCCAGCACTCGGCGACCTGCTCGGCGGTGGCCATGTCGGCCATCGAGCAGCCCGCGGCGAGGTCCGGCAGCACGACCTTCTGGCCGTCGCTCGTCAGGATGTCCGCCGACTCCGCCATGAAGTGCACACCGCAGAACACGATGTACTCGGCCTCCGGGCGCGCGGCCGCGTCCCGGGCCAGCTTGAAGGAGTCGCCCGTGACGTCCGCGAACTGGATGACCTCGTCGCGCTGGTAGTGGTGGCCGAGCACGAAGACCTTGTCCCCGAGCTTCTCCTTGGCCGCGCGGGCGCGCTCCACCAGGTCCGGGTCGGACGGCGAGGGCAGGTCGCCGGGACACTCGACGCCCCGCTCGCTCCTCGGGTCGGCCTCGCGGCCGAGCAGCAGCAGGGCGAGGGGCGTCGGCTGTACGTCGAGCTCCTGGGTCTGGGCGGTGGTCACGACACGCACCCTTTCTGTTCTGCGGCTCGCCGGGCTCGTAGGGAGCGGGCCCGGCGGAACGATGCCTTTTCGTCGAATTGACGCTATCTATCATAACCGCTTCACGTCACGTTGACGATGTCCATAGCGTCGATGTGACGTGAATCCCGGTCGCCTCTACGGCAGGTGACATACAGGTGAAGGCCGGGTTGTCCGTGGGCTTGTCCACAGGTCAGTGTTCGTGCGTGGGCGCATGTGCGAGCATGAAGAGCGAAGGCAAAAGACAAGCGCTCGGCCCGGAATGAATCCGCGGCCCCGCCGGTTGCAACCGTCGGCAAGCAGTCTCCGTACAACCCGGGAGAGAAGCAGATGTCCGTATCGGACGAGACCACCACCGTGAGCGACGGCATCATCCTGTCCGACGCCGCCGCTGCCAAGGTCAAGGCCCTGCTCGACCAGGAAGGCCGCGAAGACCTGGCGCTGCGCGTCGCAGTTCAGCCCGGCGGCTGCTCCGGCCTGCGCTACCAGCTCTTCTTCGACGAGCGCTCCCTCGACGGCGATGTCGTCAAGGACTTCGGCGGCGTCAAGGTCGTCACCGACCGCATGAGCGCCCCCTACCTGGGCGGCGCGTCCATCGACTTCGTGGACACCATCGAGAAGCAGGGCTTCACGATCGACAACCCGAACGCGACGGGCTCCTGCGCCTGCGGCGACTCCTTCAGCTAAGCCCCCGGCTGACCGGCGCCGAGCCCCCGGCGCACGGCTGAGCACGTCCGGCTGAACGCGTACGAAGGCGGCGTCCCCCTCCGACAGGGACGCCGCCTTCGCGTATCCGGAGCGCCGCGGCCGCTATTGGGGCTGCACCGACTTCTGAGCGCCCGACGGCGACTGCAGCGAGGCGCCGGGCACCTTCCCCTCGGGGATCTCCTTGCCGTCCGATCCCACGACCTTGCGGTCGCCGAGCGGCTTGTCCAGGTGGACGGTCTTCTCGTAGATCTTGGCGATCAGGATGCAGATCTTGTCCGGCCAGGGCTTCTCGGTCACCGTGACGGTCACCTTGTCCGAGCTCTCGCTCGCCGAAGCCGAGTAGTCCGCGCACACTCCGCCCGTGAAGCTGACCGTCAGGTCCTTCCCGTCGACGGTGTAGCCCTGCACCTTGACGTCGCGCGACGTCGGCGCCGCGGTCGGTTCGTCGCCCGGCGCGGTCGGCGTGGGGCTGGGCTGGACGGACGGCTGCCCGGGGGCCGTCGGTGAGGTCAGATACTGCGGGTCGACGGCCGGATGCGTCACCGTGAAGCTGTCGTCCGCACCCTGCGTCCGTACCTGGAACAGCCAGGACGGCACCAGCGTCTGCCGCCCGTTCGCGTAGTGCGTCGCCAGCCCGAAGGTGGCCTTCTCGACGGTCACCGCCTGAGGCGCCGGCGTCACCGTCGAATGCTCGCACGGCATCTCGTCCCGGTCCTTCAGCGGTACGGGGCTGGCGCAGCCGCCGATGCCCTTGCGCCCGCCGCCCGACGCGGACGCCGACCCGTTCATCAGGTCCAAGGTCTTCCGCGCACTGATGACGGGGTAGCTGTCACCCTTCACCGGCGCCTTCAACTGGCCGCTGCCGCTGAAGACCTTGCCCTCGGAGTTGACCTGGAGACCGGTGGTCCAGCCGTACGTCGGCAGCCCGCCGACCACCGGGTCCGCGTTCACCACACGTACCCGGTCGTCGCTCATGAGCTGGCTCGCGTCCAGCTTCGCGTCGTCCTGGCCGACGGCCTTCAGCACCGGAGCGGCCGCCTTCTTGGCCTCCTCCTCGCTCACCGCCCCAGGGCGCAGACCCGCCAGGCCGCTGGACCCGACGGGTACACAGCGCTTGCCCTTGGGGCAGTTGTCGGTCCCCGGCACATACGAGCTGAAGGTCCAGGTGCCCGGCGCGTTCAGACTCACTCGCAGGTTCGGTTCCGAACCGTCCTTCGTTGAGCCGACCGTCCAGCCGTCGCCGACCAGCCTCGGCGTTCCCGCCACGCCGAGGGCCTTCGCGAGCCGGGCCACCTCCGCCTTCGTCACCTCGCCCTTGGCCCAGTACACGGGCGCCGAGTCCGGGCCGCCGGGCAGCTTGCCGTCCGCGTGGTAGGTCGCGCCGTACGGGTTGGGCTCGCCGGGCGCGATGCCGTTCGTGCCGCCCGTACCGCTCGTGGTTCCCTCGGAGTAGCCGTCGAGGGCGAGCGGCGGGGGAGTGCCGTCGCCGCCGGGGGCGCCCGAGCCGCTGCGGCCGTTCCCGCCGGACGCGGTGGCCGCGAAGTACGCCCCGCCGCCCCCGACCAGCAGGACCGCGGCCGCGACCGAGGCGACGACCACCGGGGAATGACGACGGCGCGGTGTGCCCGGCTCGGCGCCCTCGGCGGGACCGTCGGCAGGACCCACGGCAGGACCCTCGGCGGGATCGGTCGCGTCGTTGTCGGGTCGCTCGGTGCTCACCGCATCGCTCCTTCGGCTTCACTGCTGTCCCATGACCCGGCCCTGTCGAATATGGGCACTGACGGTCGTATACCGCATCCCCATTACGGGGGACAGCGATGGGACGCAGCGGGGGAGCGCGCGGTTCCCTGCGAGCGCTCGCCGAATTCCCCCGTTCGGCGCCGCCCGGACGGCCGTACGCGGATCAGTCGCCGTAGTCGGACATCGCGTCCAGCAGCCGCGCGGAAGTCGGCGGCACGGTCACCCCGTGGATGCGTGAAGGAGACACCGGGAGGGAAGTGACCGGGGCGGGAGCCGACCAGTGCGGGGCCATCCTGGCGCAGTCGCCGCGCAGCGACGCCAGATCGCCTTCGAGGTCGAGCGGAGCGGAGCCGTGGACCTTGAGGTTCGTCATACCGGAACCGTATGCAGGTTGCCGTTGCGAAGAAAGATCTACTATCGGGTAGTTTTGCCCGCTTCAGCGGGCCCGCGCGGACCGGGTAGCGTGAACTGTCAATCCCCTCCCCTCGCAGGAGCGTGTCCTAGCCGTGCGTATCGCAGTCACCGGCTCCATCGCCACCGACCACCTCATGACCTTCCCCGGCCGATTCGCCGACCAGCTGGTCGCGGATCAGCTGCACACGGTCTCCCTCTCCTTCCTGGTCGACAACCTCGACGTACGCCGGGGCGGGGTCGGCGCGAACATCGCCTTCGGCATGGGCCAGCTCGGCACCCGGCCGATCCTGGTCGGGGCGGCGGGTTCCGACTTCGACGAGTACCGCGCGTGGCTGGACCGCCACGGCGTCGACACCGACTCGGTCCGCATCTCCGAGGTGCTGCACACCGCGCGCTTCGTGTGCACCACCGACGCCGACCACAACCAGATCGGCTCCTTCTACACGGGCGCGATGAGCGAGGCCCGCCTCATCGAGCTGAAGGCCGTCGCGGACCGGGTCGGCGGCCTCGACCTGGTCCTGATCGGCGCGGACGACCCCGAGGCGATGCTCCGCCATACCGAGGAGTGCCGCTCCCGCACGATTCCCTTCGCGGCCGACTTCTCGCAGCAGATCGCCCGGATGAACGGCGACGAGATCCGGATACTGCTGGACGGGGCGACGTACCTCTTCTCGAACGAGTACGAGAAGGGGCTCATCGAGTCCAAGACCGGCTGGACGGACGAGGAGATCCTGGGCAAGGTCGGGCACCGTGTGACGACCCTCGGCGCACAGGGCGTGCGCATAGAGCAGGCGGGCGAGGAGCCCATCGAGGTCGGCTGCCCGGAGGAGGAGCGCAAGGCCGACCCCACGGGCGTCGGCGACGCGTTCCGCGCGGGCTTCCTCTCCGGCCTCGCCTGGGGCGTCCCGCTGGAGCGCGCCGCCCAGGTCGGCTGCATGCTCGCCACGCTGGTCATCGAGACGGTCGGCACCCAGGAGTACCAGCTCCGCCGCGCCCATTTCATGGACCGCTTCACCAAGGCCTACGGCCACGAGGCCGCCGCCGAGGTCCGGGCACACCTGGCCTGACCCGCTCGTCCACCCTTCGAGTGAAGGGGTACCCGTACCCCTTCACTCCGGGCGAAGGGGTACCCGTACCCCTTCACTCCGGGCCCGCCCAGGCCAGCCGCCGCACCACGTAGGCCGTCCCCCTCTCCGCCGGCTCCTCACCCACGTACTCCTGCCCCCGCATCTCGCACCACGCCGGGATGTCGAGCCGGGCCGCCTCGTCGTCGGAGAGGACACGTACGGTCCCGCCCACCGGCACATCCCCGATGACCTTCGCCAGCTCGATCACCGGGATCGGGCACCGCTTGCCCAGCGCGTCCACGACGAGGGTGTCGGCGGCCACGGACGTCTTCGTCGGCGCCGCCGGGGCCCCCAGCTTCTCGCGGACCGCCAGAACGGCACCGGGCAGGACCGACAGGAAGCGGTCGACGTCCTCTCCCGCCGTGCCCGGCGGCAGCGACACGCGGACGTTGCCCTCGCTCAGGACGCCCATGGCCTTCAGGACATGGCTGGGCGTCAGCGTGCTGCTCGTGCAGGACGAACCGGAGGAGACCGAGAAGCCCTCCCGGTCCAGTTCGTGCAGCAGTGTCTCCCCATCGACATAGAGACAGGAGAAGGTGACGATCCCCGGCAGCCGGTGGACCGCGTCGCCGACCACCTCCACGTCCGGGACCAGTTCGGGTACTCGCCCACGGATCCGGTCCGTCAGTTCCCGCAGCCGCCCGGCCTCCGCGGCCGCCTCCGCGCGTACGGCGCGCAGCGAGGCCGCCGCGGCCACCACGGCGGGGATGTTCTCGAACCCGGCCGCCCGTCCCGACTCCCGCTCGTCCGGGGGGCCTTGGGGAGAGAACCGTGTCCCCTTCCGTACGACGAGCAGCCCGACGCCCGAAGGCCCACCCCATTTATGGGCACTTGCCGTCAACAAGGACCAGTCGCCCTCGACGCGTGCCCAGCCCAGCGACTGTGCCGCGTCGACCAGCAGCGGCACCCCCGCCGCCCGGCAGGCCTCGGCCGCCGCGGCCACCGGCTGCTCCGTCCCCACCTCGTGGTTGGCGGACTGGAGGCAGGCGAGAGCGGTGTCGGGGCGCAGGGCGTCCGCGTACGCGGAAGGGGACACCCGGCCCGCACGGTCGACCGGGATCCGTGTCACCGCACCGCCCGTCGCCTCGTGGACGTCTGCCGAATGGAGCACCGACGAGTGTTCGACCGATGACACGATCAGGTGGCGTCCGACCCGGCGCCGGCCGGCCAGCGCGCCCGCGATCCCGGTGTGCACCGCCCGCGTACCGGACGAGGTGAAGACCAGCTCGTCCGGGCGACAGCCCACCGCCTCGGCCGCCGCCTCACGCGCCGCGTCGAGCAGCAGCCGCGCCCGCCGTCCCTCCCGGTACAGGCGGGCGGGATCGGCCCACCCCTCGTCGAGCGAGGCCTGCAGGGCCTGCCGGGCGACGGGGTGGAGTGGGGCGGCGGACGCAGAGTCGAAGTAGGACACACCTCAACGCTAAATCCTCCGGCAAGGAGAGCGCCCCGAAGGGGTGCGGGGAACGGCGCGATCAGCCACGGGCGAGTCGCAGTCGCCGACGGACCTGGCTGACCGGGCTACGAGGCGCCCAAACCCCCGTCAGAAAGCCCCCCGGAGCCGGGCATCCCACCCCTTCGGGGTGACCGGCGGCGCGTTGGGCACCCTCCCCGCGCGACCCCAAATAGCGTCCAGTAGGGTTTGGTCCGCATAAACATCCAAACCCCTGCCCGACGCAGGGCGGCGACCGACCAGCGAGAAGGCCGCAGCCAACAGCGCGGGCGAGACTCTCGGGAAGGCGCTACGTGAGTCCCAACGGCTCCGACCGCTCGCCGCGGCGCCCGATGCGGCGGAAGCTGCTGCAGGCAATGACTGCGGGCCTGGTCCTGGCGACAGCCACCGGTTGCTCGTACAACTGGGAAGACTTCCCCCGCCTTGGTATGCCGACCCCGGTCACGGAAGAGGCTCCGCGGATCCTCTCCCTGTGGCAGGGGTCCTGGGCGGCGGCGCTCGCCGTCGGCGTGCTGGTGTGGGGCCTGATCCTGTGGAGCGCCATGTTCCACCGGCGCAGCCGCACCAAGGTCGAAGTTCCTCCGCAGACCCGGTACAACATGCCCATCGAGGCGCTGTACACGGTGGTCCCGCTCATCATCGTCTCGGTGCTGTTCTACTTCACCGCCCGCGACGAGTCGAAGCTCCTCAGCCTCTCCCCGAAGCCCGACGTCACGGTGAACGTCGTCGGCTTCCAGTGGAGCTGGGGCTTCAATTACATCGCGGACGTCCCCGGTTCCACCGGGGACGCGAAGACCAACCCGAACCTGGCCGCCATTCCGGACCGGTTCAAGGCGGACTTCCCGGCGAACGCCGGCGGTGTCTACGACGTCGGCACGCCCGGTACGCGGAACCCGCAGACGGGCAACCCCGGTCCGACCCTCTGGCTCCCCAAGGGCAAGACGGTCCGCTTCGTCCTCACTTCGCGTGACGTCATCCACTCCTTCTGGGTGGTGCCGTTCCTGATGAAGCAGGACGTCATCCCGGGCCACACCAACTCCTTCCAGGTGACCCCCAACAAGGAGGGCACCTTCCTGGGCAAGTGCGCCGAACTCTGCGGCGTCGACCACTCCCGGATGCTCTTCAACGTGAAGGTCGTCTCCCCCGAGCGCTACGAGGCCCACCTCAAGGAGCTCGCGGCGAAGGGTCAGACCGGTTACGTCCCGGCCGGCATTGAGCAGACGGGCCACGAGAAGAACCGGGAGACGAACAACCTGTGAGCATCCTCAACGAACCCCAGGGTGCCGCCGAAGCCGAAGACTCGTACGAGAACGAGCTGCCGGTACGGCGCAAGCAGCCCGGCAACGTCGTGATCAAGTGGCTCACCACCACTGACCACAAGACGATCGGCACGCTGTATCTGGTCACGTCGTTCGCGTTCTTCATGATCGGTGGCGTCATGGCGCTCCTCATGCGCGCCGAACTCGCCCGACCGGGTCTGCAGATCATGTCGAACGAGCAGTTCAACCAGGCGTTCACGATGCACGGCACGATCATGCTGCTGATGTTCGCGACGCCGCTGTTCGCCGGTTTCGCGAACTGGATCATGCCGCTGCAGATCGGCGCGCCCGACGTGGCGTTCCCGCGGCTGAACATGTTCGCCTACTGGCTCTACCTGTTCGGCTCGCTCATCGCGGTCGGCGGCTTCCTCACCCCGCAGGGCGCGGCCGACTTCGGCTGGTTCGCCTACAGCCCGCTGTCGGACGCGGTCCGCTCGCCGGGCATCGGCGCCGACATGTGGATCATGGGTCTGGCCTTCTCCGGATTCGGCACGATCCTCGGCTCGGTCAACTTCATCACCACCATCATCTGCATGCGCGCTCCGGGCATGACGATGTTCCGCATGCCGATCTTCGTGTGGAACGTGCTGCTGACCGGTGTGCTGGTCCTGCTGGCCTTCCCGGTCCTCGCGGCCGCGCTGCTCGCCCTGGAGGCGGACCGCAAGTTCGGCGCCCATATCTTCGACGCGGCGAATGGCGGAGCCCTGCTCTGGCAACACCTCTTCTGGTTCTTCGGCCATCCAGAGGTGTACATCATCGCCTTGCCATTCTTCGGAATCATTTCCGAAGTCATCCCAGTGTTCTCACGCAAGCCGATGTTCGGCTACATGGGCCTCATCGCCGCCACCATCTCCATCGCCGGTCTGTCCGTGACCGTGTGGGCCCACCACATGTACGTCACTGGCGGTGTGTTGCTGCCGTTCTTCTCCTTCATGACGTTCCTCATCGCCGTGCCAACGGGCGTGAAGTTCTTCAACTGGATCGGAACGATGTGGAAGGGGTCCTTGAGTTTCGAGACCCCGATGCTCTGGGCCACCGGCTTCCTGATCACCTTCACGTTCGGTGGTCTGACCGGTGTCATCCTGGCCTCGCCGCCGATGGACTTCCACGTCTCGGACTCGTACTTCGTGGTGGCGCACTTCCACTACGTGGTCTTCGGCACCGTGGTGTTCGCGATGTTCTCCGGCTTCCACTTCTGGTGGCCGAAGATGACGGGCAAGATGCTCGACGAGCGTCTCGGCAAGATCACCTTCTGGACGCTGTTCGTGGGCTTCCACGGCACGTTCCTCGTCCAGCACTGGCTGGGCGCGGAGGGCATGCCGCGTCGGTACGCGGACTACCTCGCGGCCGACGGATTCACCGCGCTGAACACGATCTCGACGATCAGCTCGTTCCTGCTCGGCCTGTCGATCCTGCCGTTCCTCTACAACGTGTGGAAGACGGCCAAGTACGGCAAGCCGGTCGGCGTCGACGACCCGTGGGGCTACGGCCGTTCGCTGGAGTGGGCCACCTCTTGCCCGCCGCCGCGGCACAACTTCCTCACCCTGCCGCGGATTCGCAGTGAATCCCCGGCGTTCGACCTGCACCACCCGGAGATCGCCGCTCTCGACCAGCTCGAGAACGCCGGTCACGGGACGTCGGCTCTGGCTGGTGGCAAGGAGGCCGGCAAGTGAAGGTCCAAGGCAAGATGTTCATCTGGCTGGCCGTCTTCATCCTCGTCATGGCGATCGTCTATGGCGTGTGGTCGAAGGAGCCGGCCGGCACCACGGCGCTCTTCCTGGCCTTCGGCCTGAGCATGATGATCGGCTACTACCTGGCCTTCACGGCCCGGCGGGTCGACGCGCTGGCGCAGGACAACAAGGAAGCGGACGTCGCGGACGAGGCTGGCGAGGTGGGCTTCTTCAGCCCGCACAGCTGGCAGCCGCTCACGCTCGGCGTCGGTGGCGCGCTCGGATTCCTGGGCGTCATCTTCGGCTGGTGGCTGCTGTACTTCTCGGCCCCGATCATCCTGATCGGCCTGTGGGGCTGGGTCTTCGAGTACTACCACGGTGAGAACCGCACGCAGTAGCACGCGCCACCCGGGAGCCCGGATCCTCCGCCAGGAGTGTCCGGGCTCCCTCGTTTGCCGCACGTCATATCCCTCACACGGGTCACTCGCCGTGCTGTAGTTGACGGTCGTTCATAGCGTGGGGCCATGAACCACTCACCGCGCATCCGCACGGTCGTCAGCTGCACCACGCTGGTGGTCGCCCTCGGCGCGGGCGTCACCGCCTGCGGCGCAGACGACCACCCGCTCTCGGCGAAGCCGTACGACGCGGCGGGACAGATCACCTTCAACGGCAACAGCGGCAAGCAGAAGGTCGACCCCGACAAGCCCCTGGAAATCATCGCCCTGACCGAAGACGGGCGTATCACCGACGTCACGGCCACGGACGCCTCGGGCCGCTACGTCGTGGGCGAACTCGCTGCCGACGGCAGCCGCTGGCACAGCACCTCACCGCTGGCCGCAGGGGCCCACTACACGGTGCGCGTGAGCACCGAGGACGGAAGCGGCGCCCCCGGCCGCAAGGTCCTCGACTTCGACACCACCACGCCCAAGACCAAGAAGCAGCTGGACGTGAAGTTCGGGCCCGAGGCGGGCGAGTACGGCGTCGGCCAGCCTGTCACCGCCGAACTCAGCGTCCCCGTCAAGGACAAGGCCGCCCGCACGATTGTCGAGCGCGCCCTCAGGGTCGACTCGGTGCCCGCCGCGGAGGGCGCCTGGCACTGGGTGAACGACAAGATGCTGCACTACCGCCCCAAGGACTACTGGCCCGTGAACGCGACCATCCAGGCGCACAGCAACCTCGCGGGCATCAGGATCGCCGACCGCCTCTGGGGCGGCAACGCCAAGTCCCTGCAGCTCACCACGGGCGATCGCCTCATCGCCGTCACGGATGCCTCCGCGCACTCCATGACGGTCTACCGCAACGGCCAGGTGATCAAGACGATCCCCGTCACCACGGGCAAGCCCGGCTACGAGACCCGCAACGGCGTCAAGGTCGTCCTGGAGAAGCAGTACTTCGTACGGATGCGCGGTACCACCGTCGGCATCGCCGAGGGCAGTGCGGACTCCTACGACCTGCCCGTGTACTACGCGACCCGTGTCACCTGGAGCGGCGAGTACGTGCACGCGGCGCCCTGGTCCGTGGGTGACCAGGGGTATTCCAACGTCAGCCACGGCTGCACCGGGATGAGCACCGGCAACGCCGAGTGGTTCTTCAACAACGTGCGCCAGGGCGACATCGTGAAGGTCGAGAACTCCAACGGCGACACGATGGCCCCGTTCGACAACGGCTTCGGCGACTGGAACCTCAATTGGAAGACCTGGCGCCAGGGCAGCGCCCTGGTGGGCGGGACTCCCGACGGCCCGCCCCCGCAGGACAGGGCCAGGCTCCGCCCCGAATCAGTGTGAGCTCGAGGCGCGCACCCGCGCCCCGTCAGGGGCGCGGGGCTGTGACATGTGCGGCTCCGCCGTGTGGGCGCGACGAGCCACCGACGGCCCGCAGTCGCCCAGGCACCCGACCAGCCGAGTTCTCAGGCGCCGAGAAGAGCCTTACGCCGCAGCAGAGAGGCCAGAGCGGCGGCGAACTCCACGGGGTCCACCGGAAGCGTCACAGCGGCGTCCGCACGGCTCCACGTGGCCAGCCAGGCGTCCTGGGGCCGACCGATGAGTACCAGCACGGGCGGACAGTTGAAGATCTCGTCCTTGATCTGCCGGCACACCCCCATGCCGCCCATGGGCACCGCCTCGCCGTCCAGCACACAGACGTCGATCCCGCCCCTGTCCAGCTCCTTGATGACGGCGCCGGGAGTCGCGCACTCGATGAACTCGACGGAGGGAACGTCCGGAGCGGGCTTGCGCCCGGTCGCCAGCCGCACCTGTTCGCGGGTGTTGGAGTCGTCGCTGTAGACGAGCACCGTGGCGGTCGGCTGCATTGTTCCTCCGCGTCTTTGGTCGGGAACCACTGGTACCGATGGCGCGGATGCTACTCCCTTGAACACCTCGTCAACACCGGTTCGGACAGGCCTTCGATGGGCCATACGGGCTGGACACACCGCGTCAACACCCCGAACGGCACCCCCCGGGGTGAGGGCGGGATAAGCGACCGACATAATGTCGGTCGTGGCGACAGCAACGACAGTAGAAACCGGGCACGCGCACCCGTCGGTCAATCGGCCGAACCTCACCAGCGTCGGAACCATCATCTGGCTGAGTTCCGAGCTGATGTTCTTCGCGGCCCTCTTCGCGATGTACTTCACCCTGCGATCGGTGACCGGGCCGGATCACTGGAAGGAAATGGCGTCCAGCCTGAACTTCCCGTTCTCGGCGACGAACACCACGATCCTGGTGCTCTCCTCCCTGACCTGCCAGCTCGGCGTCTTCGCCGCCGAGCGCGGGGACGTGAAGAAGCTCCGGATGTGGTTCATCGTCACCTTCATCATGGGTGCGATCTTCATCGGCGGTCAGGTCTTCGAGTACACCGAACTGGTCAAGAAGGACGGGCTCTCGCTCTCCTCCGACCCGTACGGCTCGGTGTTCTACCTGACCACCGGCTTCCACGGACTGCACGTGACGGGCGGCCTCATCGCCTTCCTGTTCGTCCTCGGCCGCACCTACGCGGCCCGGAGGTTCACCCATGAGCAGGCGACCGCCGCCATCGTCGTGTCCTACTACTGGCACTTCGTCGATGTCGTCTGGATCGGCCTCTTCGCCACGATCTACATGATCAAGTAATCGGGCCACCGCCCGAAACATCCAGAAGCATCGACGCAGAAGATCCTGACACCGGGGTAATCCGTGAAAAAGCTCTCCGCACGACGACGCCATCCGCTGGCGGCGGTCGTCGTCCTACTCCTCGCGCTGGCGGCCACCGGGGGGCTGTACGCCGCGTTCGCACCCGCGAGCAAGGCGCAGGCCGATGAAACCGCCCAGTCCCTCGCCATCGACGAGGGCAAGAAGCTCTACGCCGTCGGCTGCGCCAGCTGCCACGGCACCGGCGGTCAGGGCACCACCGACGGGCCGAGCCTCGTGGGCGTCGGCGCCGCAGCGGTCGACTTCCAGGTCGGAACCGGCCGTATGCCGGCTCAGCAGCCGGGCGCGCAGATCCCGAAGAAGAAGGTCATCTACTCGCAGGCCGAGATCGACCAGCTCGCGGCGTACATCGCCTCGCTCGGCGCCGGTCCCTCGATCCCGACGAAGAGCCAGGTCAGCCCTGAGGGCGCGGACGTCGCCAAGGGTGGCGAACTCTTCCGCACCAACTGCGCGCAGTGCCACAACTTCACCGGCAAGGGCGGTGCGTTGACGCACGGCAAGTTCGCGCCGAGCCTGGAGGGTGTCGACCCGAAGCACATCTACGAGGCCATGCAGACCGGCCCGCAGAACATGCCGTCCTTCCCCGACACCACGCTGTCGGAGAAGAACAAGCAGGACATCATCGCGTACCTCGACGCGGTCAACGGTGACGACACCGAGAGCCCCGGCGGTCTCGAACTGGGCGGCCTCGGGCCGGTCAGTGAAGGCCTGTTCGGCTGGATCTTCGGCCTCGGCACTCTGATCGCCGTCGCCGTCTGGGTCGCCGCTCGGACCGCAAAGGCCAAGAAGTCATGAGTAGCCAAGACATTCCAGAAGAGAACGTGCCCGCTGAGCGGGCCACCGACGAGCACGGTCACGCGGTAGCCGTCGCGGACGAGACGAACCCGTTCGCGGACCCCGGGCTGCCGCCCCACGAGCACCGTGTCCAGGACATCGACGAGCGGGCCGCCAAGCGGTCCGAGCGCGCGGTCGCCATGCTGTTCACGCTGTCGATGCTGGCCACCGTCGCCTTCATCGCCTCGTACGTGGCGATCCCGAACGACAGGTCGATCTACGTCTTCCCGATCGGGCACATCAGCGCGCTGAACTTCGCGCTGGGGCTGACCCTCGGTGTGGCGCTGTTCTCGATCGGCGCGGGCGCGGTCCACTGGGCCCGCACCCTGATGTCCGACATGGAGATCGCCGACGAGCGTCACCCGATCGAGGCGGAGCCCGAGGTCAAGGCCAAGGTTCTGGCCGACTTCAAGCAGGGCGCCAAGGAGTCCGCGCTCGGCCGCCGCAAGCTGATCCGCAACACGATGTTCGGCGCGCTGGCCCTGTTCCCGCTCTCCGGCGTCATGCTGCTGCGCGACCTCGGCCCGCTGCCCGGCACGAAGCTGCGCCACACGCTGTGGTCCAAGGGCAAGCTCCTCGTCAACATGAACACGAACGAACCGCTGCGTCCCTCGGACGTCGCCGTCGGTTCGCTCACCTTCGCCAAGCCCGAGGGCCTGGAGGAGCACGACGAGGACTTCCAGAAGGAGATCGCCAAGTCGGCCCTGATGATCATCCGGCTGCAGCCGGACAACATCAAGGACAAGCAGGAACTCGAGTGGTCCTACCAGGGCATCGTGGCCTACTCGAAGATCTGCACCCACGTCGGCTGCCCGATCTCCCTGTACGAGCAGCAGACGCACCACGCCCTGTGCCCGTGTCACCAGTCCACCTTCGACCTCTCCGACGGTGCCCGAGTCATCTTCGGCCCGGCCGGTCACGCTCTGCCGCAGCTGCGCATCGGCGTGAACGATGAGGGTTACCTCGAGGCGCTCAGCGACTTCGAAGTGCCCGTCGGTCCTGCATTCTGGGAGCGCGGATGAGCACTGCGACCACCTCCGACTCGCGCTCGCGCGAGAAGGCACCCGCCGGTGAGCGGGTAGCCGACTGGGCCGATGGCCGACTGGGGATCTACTCCCTGGCCAAGGCCAACATGCGCAAGATCTTCCCCGACCACTGGTCGTTCATGTTGGGTGAGGTCTGCCTCTACAGCTTCATCATCATCATCCTCACGGGTGTGTACCTGACGCTGTTCTTCCACCCGTCGATGAACGAGGTGGAGTACCACGGCAGCTACGTCCCGCTGCAGGGCCAGCTGATGTCCGAGGCGTTCAACTCGACCATGCACATCTCCTTCGATGTGCGCGGTGGTCTGCTGATCCGGCAGATCCACCACTGGGCGGCGCTGATCTTCCTCGCCGGCATGTTCGTGCACATGATGCGTGTGTTCTTCACGGGTGCTTTCCGCAAGCCGCGTGAGGTCAACTGGGTGTTCGGCTTCCTGCTGTTCGTCCTGGGCATGTTCACCGGCTTCACCGGTTACTCGCTCCCGGACGACCTGCTCTCCGGTACCGGTGTCCGCTTCATGGAGGGCGCGATCCTGTCCGTGCCGATCGTGGGCACGTACCTGTCGTTCTTCCTCTTCGGCGGCGAGTTCCCGGGCGGCGACTTCGTGGCCCGCTTCTACTCGGTCCACGTACTGCTGCTGCCGGGCATCATGCTCGGCCTGGTGGTCGGCCACCTGATCCTGGTCTTCTACCACAAGCACACGCAGTTCGCGGGCCCCGGAAAGACGAACAACAACGTCGTCGGCATGCCACTGCTGCCGGTCTACATGGCCAAGGCCGGAGGCTTCTTCTTCCTGGTCTTCGGTGTCATCGCGGCCATCTCGGCGATCGCCTCGATCAACCCGATCTGGTCCATGGGCCCCTACCGTCCGGACCAGGTGTCCACGGGCGCCCAGCCCGACTGGTACATGGGCTTCTCCGAGGGCCTGATCCGTGTCATGCCGGGCTGGGAGATCAACATCTGGGGGCACACGCTCGTCCTGGGTGTGTTCATCCCGCTGGTGATCTTCCCGCTGGTCCTGGTCGCGATCGCGGTCTACCCGTTCATCGAGTCCTGGGTCACCGGCGACAAGCGCGAGCACCACATCCTGGACCGCCCGCGCAACGTCCCGACCCGGACCGCGTTCGGCGCCGCCTGGATCAGCTGGTACTTCGTGCTGCTCGTCGGTGGTGGCAACGACATCTGGGCCACGCACTTCCACCTGTCGATCAACTCGATCACCTGGTTCGTCCGGATCGCGTTCTTCGTCGTGCCGGTGCTGGTGTTCATCGCCACCAAGCGGATCTGCCTCGGCCTCCAGCGCCGCGACCGGGACAAGGTGCTGCACGGCCGCGAGTCGGGCATCATCAAGCGCCTGCCGCACGGTGAGTTCATCGAGGTGCACGAGCCGCTCAGCCAGGACGCGCTGCACACCCTCACCGCGCACGAGCAGTACATGCCGGCCGAGATCGGCCCGACGGTCGACGAGAACGGTGTCGAGCGCAAGGTGCCGGGCACGCAGCGGCTGCGCGCCAAGCTCAGCAAGGGCTACTACGGGGAGAGCAACCAGATCCCCAAGCCCACGGTCGAGGAGTACAAGGAGATCACGAGCGGCCACGGCCACCACTGATCTGCTGACCGATCCTTATTGATCGCCACGGCAAGAGCCCCCGTCCATTGCCTGGACGGGGGCTCTTTGCCGTCCTCCGGGCTGGATAGGGTGTTCCCATCTACAGGAGTCCCTTTCCGGGACGGACCCAGGAGCGGCTTATGAGCGCTGTGAACCCCGCTGGAGGCGACATCGCGGCGGGCCGTTCCTGGCCCGTGGTCCTGAACGGCCTCCTCGACGGACGTGACCAGAGCGCGGACGACACCGCCTGGGCGATGGACCGCATCCTGCGCGGCGAGGCGACCGACGCGCAGATCGCCGGGTTCGTGGTGGCGCTGCGGGCCAAGGGCGAGACCGTCGAGGAGATCACCGGACTCGTCCGGACGATGTACGAGCACGCCAATGTGATCGAGGTGCCGGGGCCGACCGTCGACATCGTCGGTACGGGCGGCGACGGCGCGAAGACCGTCAACATCTCCACCATGTCGGCGATCGTCGTCGCCGGGACCGGCGCCAAGGTCGTCAAGCACGGCAACCGGGCCGCGTCCTCGGCATCCGGCTCCTCGGACGTCCTGGAGAAGCTCGGCGTCAACCTCGAGCTGTCCCTGAAGCGGGTCGTCGAGGTGGCCGAGGAGGCCGGTATCACCTTCTGCTTCGCGGTGAAGTTCCATCCGGCGCTGCGTCACGTGGCAGCGGCGCGCGGGCAGTTGGGGATCCGGACGACGTTCAATGTCCTCGGTCCGCTGACGAACCCCGCGCGGGTGAGGGCGCAGGCGGTGGGTGTCGCGGATCCGCGCATGGCGCCGATCGTGGCGGGTGTCTTCGCCGAGCGCGGCAACTCCTCGCTGGTCTTCCGCGGCGACGACGGCCTCGACGAGCTGACGACCACATCGACCTCCCGGGTGTGGGTCGTGCGCGACGGCAAGGTGACCGAGGAGCGCTTCGACCCGCGCGACGTCGGCATCGACCTCGTCCCGGTGGAGGCCCTGCGCGGCGCCGACGCGTCGTACAACGCGGACGTCGCCCGTCGCCTGCTGAACGGCGAGACCGGGCCCGTACGGGACGCGGTACTGCTCAATGCGGCCGCGGCCCTGGTGGCCCTGTCGCCGGGCGAGGGACCGCTCCCGGACCAGCTCCGTGCCGGGATGGAGAAGGCGGCGCACGCCATCGACTCGGGCGCCGCGAAGAGGACCCTCGACCGGTGGGTGGCGGCCAGCAACGCCTGAGCCGTACGGCTCGCGGGCCGTACGTGCTGTGACGCAGGGCGCAGTCCGGATTCTGGACTGCGCCTTGCGCGTCGAAGATCTTCTGGCAAGATGCTGTACCAGGTCATGAGCGACAGTCATGAGGCCCCGGCCGACTGTCCGGCAACCCTCCGTCCGTGGCGGGGTGCCCCGGGTGAAGACCAGGCCGTAGGCAGCGAGGTCTACGGCAAGCGCGGACCCCTCGCCCTCTTTTGAGTGGATACAGCCCAGGGGTCCTGGTCGTTCGAGGGAGCCTTCTGTGAGCAAGCGAATGCGATAGGGCGTAGAGCCCCGCCTCCGCACACCCCTTTCACCCTTTTCCCGCGCTGAGCCGTACCCCCGTGTACCCGCTCGCGTGGTGATTCCACCTGCCTCTCACAGGAGCTCGCCATGTCTGTCTCCACCACTGCCGCCGACCAGGCCGTTTGTACCCCGCTGCCCGTTCTGGGCCGGGATGTCACCGTCCCGCTCGTCACCGGTGGCGAGGTCACCTACGCCGCCCTCGACTACGCCGCCAGCGCGCCGGCCCTGCAGCGGGTGTGGGACGACGTCGCCGCGTACGCCCCGTACTACGGCAGCGTCCACCGCGGCGCCGGCTACCTCTCGCAGCTGTCCACCGACCTCTTCGAGAACGCCCGCAGGACCGTCGCGGACTTCCTCGACTGCCGGGACGGCGACCAGGTCGTCTTCACCCGCTCCACCACCGACTCGCTCAACCTGCTCGCCGCCACTCTTCCGGCCGACTGCCAGGTCTTCGTCTTCGAGACCGAGCACCACGCCTCGCTGCTGCCCTGGCGGGACGCCCGGGTGACGTACCTGAACGCTCCGCGCACGCCCGGCGAGGCCGTCGCGACCCTGGAGCGCGCGCTCGCGGACAGGGATCCGTACGGTCCGGCGCTGGTCTGTGTCACGGGCGCGTCCAACGTCACCGGCGAGCTGTGGCCGGTGCGTGAGCTCGCCGCGGCCGCCCACGCGCACGGCGCGCGCATCGTCCTCGACGCCGCGCAGCTGGCCCCGCACCACCCGGTGTCCGTCCGTGACCTCGACGTCGACTGGGTCGCCTTCTCCGGTCACAAGCTGTACGCGCCCTTCGGGTCCGGCGTCCTGGCCGGCCGCTCCGACTGGCTGCGCGAGGCCGAGCCGTACCTGGCCGGCGGCGGTGCCAGCCGCAAGGTCACCCGGCGCGAGGACGGGGGAGTGGACGTGGAGTGGCACGAGAGTGCCGCCCGTCATGAGGCAGGGTCTCCGAACGTCATCGGCGCCTACTCGATCGCCTCGGCCTGCAAGGCGCTGACCGAGGCCGGGTTCGACACGCTGGTCGCCCGTGAGCGGCGCCTGATCGACACGGTCCGCGCGGGGCTCGCCGAGGTGCCCGAGGTGCGTGTCCTCTCCCTCTTCGGCGACGACGCCCCGCGCGTCGGCGTGATCTCCTTCGTCGTCGAGGGGTGGAACAGCTCGCACTTCGCCGCCGCGCTCTCCGCCGAGTACGGCATCGGCGTGCGCGACGGTCTCTTCTGCGCCCACCCGCTGGTGCGCACGCTCCTCGGCAGCGATCCCCAGGCTCAGGGCGAGTGCGGTGCGCCCGAGGCCGCGCCCGGCGAGAAGTCCCTCAATGCGATCCGGGTCAGCTTCGGGGCGGGGACGCCCGACGAGCACGTGGAGCGCTTCGTGCGCGCCGTGAGGGAACTGGTGCGGGACGGTGCGCAGTGGCAGTACCGCACGGAGGACGGCCGCTGCGTCCCGGCCGTCTGAGGGTTTTCGCCCCCGCCGCCCCTGCCCGTCGTCCCGTCCCTGGGGCTCCGCCGCAGACCCCGTTCGCGCAGTTGCCCGCGTCCCTTTTCAGGGCCGCGGGCAACTGCGCGATCTAGCCGTCCAGGCCGATGGCGAAGGCCGCTTCCAGGTCGTGCTGCGAGTACGTACGGAACGCCACGTGTGTGTCCGTCGCCTCGACGCCCGGGATCTTGCTGATGCGGCCGGGGATGACGTCCGCCAGGTCTTCGTGCTCCTTCACCCGGACCATCGCGATCAAGTCGTACGTACCGGTGACGGAGAAGACCTCGCTGACGCTGTCCAGCGCGGCGATCGACTCGGCGATCTCGGGGATCCGGTCCACGCTGGTCTTGATGAGGACGATCGCGGTGATCACAGCTGGTTCTCTCCCTCGGGGGCCGTCGCTGGGGCCTTCACTCTAGTCGTACGCCCAAACCTCACCCACGCGTAGACGAACCCCAGCGAGAAGCCCACCAGATGGGCCAGATAGGCCACCCCGGGGCCCGATGTGTCGCGGCCGGCCGCGAGCCACTGCAGGGTCACCCAGAACGGCAGCACCACCCAGGCGGGAAAGCGCAGCGGCAGGAAGAAGAGAAACGGGAAGAGACTGGTCACCCGGGCCTTGGGGAACAGGTACAGGAACGCGCCAAGGATCGCGGAGATGGCCCCGGAGGCGCCGACCAGGGACTGCGGCGACTCGGCGTTGGCGGCCGCGTAGCCGAGCAGCGCGAGATAGCCGCAGCCGATGTAGAAGAGGGCGAACTGCACGTGGCCCATGCGTTCCTCGGCCATCGCCCCGAAGACGTAGAAGAAGAGCATGTTGCCCAGGAGGTGGAGCCAGCTGCCGTGGATGAACAGGGCGGTGGCCGGGGTGAGCGCCGCGCGGGGCGCGCCGTCGAAGAGTTCGGTGGGCACCACGCCCCAGCGCCGGAAGTAGGCCCGCTGGGCGACCAGCAGTTCGTCCCCGGTTCCGTACGTCGGATTGAGGCCCGCCGCCGGGCCGATCACGAAGATCAGGCAGCACAGGGCGATCAGGCCGTAGGTCACCGGCGCCGAGTGGCCTCGAATCGCTCTGCCGACCGTCGTACTCCAGTTGCTGATCATGGTGCAGAGCATGGCGTAACGGGTGCCATGCAGACAGATCGCCTCGCCGCCGTGGACGGCCGAGCGTCGGGCACCCGCCAGGCCGTAGGGTTACGAGCCACACGCACCAGGGAGACTGGCGCTGGACGGACACTAGAAGGAAAGCGACTGCCACATGACGGTTCCCCTGCCGGACGCCAAGACTCGCTGGCGCTGCACGCTCTGCGGCAACCTCACGCGTTTTGACGTGACCCGCTCGTCGAAGGTCGTCGAGTATGTGCACCTCGACCTGGCCGGTGAGCCGAAGGTCGAGGAGCGCGAGGTGGTCAGTGAGACCATCGAGTCGGTCCGCTGCCGCTGGTGCAACGCGGTGGATCAGGTGGAACTCGTGGACAGGCCGGGCGCCGGCTCCTGAGGGAGCGGGCCCCGCACAGGTATTGGGGTGACGGATGGTGGAGACCACAGGCGGGGAGCCGGACGACGGCACCGCCGAGGTGCTCGATCGTCCGCTGCCCGATGGTGTGCGGAGAAGAGTCGTACAGATTGTTTCCGACGGGTTCGGCGGGTTGACCATTGCTGAACTTCCTGCCCAATTGCGGCAATACGCCCGGTTCGCTCCCAATCGCCGGGCCAAGTTCGCCGGTAACGCCATGGCCGCGGCCCTGGAGACCGACCCGCTGTTCAGGCAGCGCATCGGCGAGAAGCTGAGAGAGGCTCAGCCGGAGCTCACCGGCGCCCTCGACTCGGGCGCGCCGCCCCCGGCCGCGGATCCGCTGGACGTGGCGGCCGCGGCCTATGTGCTGCGTCCAGCGGGCTGGGTGAAGCTGGTGACCGCGGCGGGCGAGGAGGCCCTGCGGGCGGACGCGGAGCGGGCCGGCGAGGAGAGCCGGGCCGAGCTGGAGCGGCTGCGCGAGGAGCTCGCGGAGGCCCGCGGCCAGACGAAGGCCGAGACCGAACGGCTGCGTACGGAGCTGGAGACGGCGAAGAAGGAAGCCGAATCGCTTCACCGCAAACTGCGCGGCGCCCTCAGTGACGTCAAGCGCGGCGAGGCGGCGCTGCGCAAGCTCCAGGCCGAGATGGACGCCGTACGGGCGGAGGGGCAGATCCAGGTGTCCGCCGCCGAGAGCGAGACCCGGCGGCTCAAGGCGCGGCTGGGAGAGGCCGAGGCGGCCCTGGAGGCGACCCGGCGGGCGGCGCGCGAGGGGCGCAGCGTCGAGGACATGCGGGTGCGGCTGCTGCTCGACACCGTACTGGAGGCCACTCAGGGGCTGCGGCGTGAACTCGCCCTGCCGCCCGTGTCGGTGCGGCCCGCGGAGACCGTCGATGCGGTCGAACCGGGACGGATGACACCAAAAGACATCGCCGCCCGTGCCCTGTCCGAAAACGATCCGGCGATCCTCGACCAACTGCTCGCGCTGCCGCAGGCCCATCTGGTGGTCGACGGCTACAACGTCACCAAGACCGGCTATCCGCAGATGCCGCTGGAGAAGCAGCGCCTGAGGCTGCTCGGGCAGCTCTCGCAGCTCGCCGCGCAGACCGGCGCCGAGGTGACATGCGTCTTCGACGGGGCAGAGCTGGCCGCTCCCGTGCTCCTCGCGCCACCGCGCGGGGTGCGGGTGCTGTTCTCCAAGCCCGGCGTCACCGCCGACGAGTTGATCCGTCAGCTGGTCCGGGCCGAGCCGCCGGGGCGGCCGGTCATCGTGGTCTCCACCGACCGTGAGGTGGCCGACGGGATCGCCAAGGCGGGTGCGCGGCCGGTCGCCTCGGCGGTGCTTCTCAAGCGCTTTTCGCGCGGTTGACGATCTGGGGCGTACGCCTCATAGGCAACGTAAGTCCCATGCGTAACCTCCGGGTGTGATGTCCGAATTGGCGAAACCTTCACGCAACGTAGTGTCAAGCGCGCATTACTGCATGTGAGTTGTCGGCAAAGAATGCGCTCGGTGACCGAGATTTTTCCTATGAGGATTTGAACTGATCACAGGAGGGTCACTAGGGTCAGGCCTCGAACCTCCGCTCGGGTGATCATTCATTGGGAGTGACGGCGGAGGGGCACCGCCCGTCGGCGCATTCGGCAGGCGGCTGGAGGAAGAAGGAGCTCGCCTTCGTGGCGTCCCACCGTCGACCCAAGCAGCCGAGCCGCACCCGTGTGACCGTGCTCACCACCGCCGCCGCCGCTGCCGTGGCCCTCAGCGCAAACGCCGCCAACGCCGCGCCGAGCGAGAAGCCGAGCAAGGACGAGGTCAAGGCCAAGGTCGACAAGCTCTACGAGGAGGCCGAGAAGGCCACCGAGAAGCTCGACGGAGCCAAGGAGAAGCAGGCGAAGCTCCAGAAGGAGATCAGCGCCCTCCAGGACAACGTCGCCCGCGGTCAGGAAGAGCTCAACACCCTGCGCGACGGCCTCGGTTCGATGGCCAGCGCCCAGTACCGCACCGGAGGCATCGACCCCTCCTTGGCCCTCTTCCTCTCCTCCGACCCGGACACCTACCTCGACAAGGCGTCCACGATGGACCAGCTGAGCGCTCAGCAGGTCGAGTCGCTCAAGAAGGTCCAGGAGAAGCAGCGTTCGCTCGCCCAGCAGCGCAAGGAAGCCTCCGACAAGCTCAAGGACCTCGCCGACACCCGGGCGGAGCTGGCCAAGAAGAAGAAGGAAGTCCAGGCCAAGCTCGGCTCGGCCCAGAAGCTCCTCAACACCCTGACGGCCAAGGAGAAGGCGGCGCTCGCAGCCGCCGAGCAGGAGCGCGCCACCCGGGCCAGCGAGCGCGTCGACCTCGGCAACAGCAAGGGCTCTGGGCGCGCAGGGGCGGCGTTCTCCGCCGCGCAGAGCAAGATCGGCTCGCCGTACGTCTACGGCGCCTCCGGCCCCAGCTCCTTCGACTGCTCGGGCCTCACCTCGTGGGCATACGCCCAGGCCGGTGTCTCCATACCGCGTACCTCGGAGGCGCAGGCCAACGCCGGTACACGCATCTACTCGCAGAGCGCTCTGCAGGTCGGCGACCTGGTCATCTTCTACGGCGACATGCACCACGTCGGCCTCTACGCGGGCAACGGCCAGGTGCTGCACGCCCCGCACACCGGCGCGGTCGTCCGCTACGAGTCGATCGGCAACATGCCCTTCCAGTTCGGCGTCCGGATCTGACGCACGCCCGCTGAGCGGACCCTCACCGCACCGCCCAAACGGGCGAATTGCGGCAGCTCCCGCTGACCCCACGCCCCGTCGGTGACCTGCGTTTCCGGCGGGGCGTCACGCTGTGCGCCTCCAGGCGGCTTTGGCCGGTGCGTAGTCGCACGGCTACTGTCTGGCGCGTTTCCCCCAATTCCGGGGGACCGTCAGCGGAAGGGAGAGCGGCTACTCGTGGGGTCCCATCGCCGCCTTGCACCGTCCGGTTTCGACCGGGGCGCTGGCGCCGCCGGATTCGCCGTCTGCGTGATGTCCGCCGCGGCAGCGGCACTCGGCGCCCTGCCGGCCGCCGCAGCACCGCAGGACGACGCCCGGGCCGAGGTGGACCGCCTGTACGCACAGGCGGAGAAGGCCACCGAGGCGTACAACAAGGCCGACGAGCGTGCCGACTCGCTACGCAAGGAAGTCGGCACGGCGCAGGACGAGGTCGCCCGGCAGCAGGAGCGCATCAACACCATGCGGGACGTGCTGGGCTCGCTCGCCGGGGCCCAGTACCGGGCCGGCGGCCTCGATCCCTCCCTCACGCTGCTGTTCGCCGACGACCCGGCCGACTACCTCGACAGGGCCGCCGCCCTGGACCGGATCACCGCGCATCAGGCCGGTGAACTCAAGGACCTCCAGCTCGCCATGCGCGACCTCGCCCAGAAACGCCGGGAGGCCACCGGCAAACTCGCCGAGCTGGAGCGCAGCCGCAAGGCCGTCGCCCAGAACAAGCGGACCGTCGAGCGGAAACTGGCCAAGGCCCGGCAGCTGCTCAACTCGCTGCCGGACTCCGTGCGCGCCGCCTACGACCGGGCGTCGCGTTCCGCACGCGTCGACATGCCCGACCTCGGGGGCGCGGTCCCGTCCTCGGCCCGTGCGGCCGCCGCCGTCGCCGCGGCCCGCTCGGTGGTCGGCCGGCCGTACGTGTGGGGTGCCAACGGGCCCGGCGGCTTCGACTGTTCGGGCCTCATGCAGTGGTCGTACGCGCAGGCCGGAGTCGGTCTGCCGCGCACCTCGCAGGCCCAGCGGTACGCCGGACACCAGGTACCGCTCTCCCAGGCGCAGCCCGGCGACCTGATCACCTACCGCTCGGACGCGAGCCACATCGCGATGTACATGGGCAACGGCCAGGTGATCCACGCGCCCTACCCGGGCGCCCCGGTGCGCTACGACCCGGTGGGCATGATGCCGATCTCGTCCGTGACGCGGGTCTGACCCCCGGGGCGCAGCCGCCGTACGATCGGGAACGTGGCTGGTCGAAGACGTGCGTCGCGAGCGTGGCTCTCCCTGGTGCTGCTGCTCGCCGTGCTCGTCGGCTGCGGTGGCCGGGCGTCGTCGGACACCGTGACGGCCGAGGTGCAGCGGGTGCTCGAAAAGCGGGCGGCGGCGCTCCTCGACCGGGACGAGTCGGCGTACCGGGCCACCGGGCAACCGGCCGGCACCGACGCCGAGTTCGGGAATCTGCGCGATCTCCCGCTGGCGTCCTGGTCGTACCACCTCACCTCCCTGCACCGCTCGGGCGACCGGGCCACGGCCGACGCGGAGCTGCGCTACCGCATCAAGGGCTACGACACCGCGCCCGTCACCGCGGCCCGCGCCCTGCGCCTGACCCGCAGCGCGGGGACCTGGTACGTCGCCTCCGACGAGCCCGCCGAGAAGGCCAGCGAGCAGCTGTGGGAACAAGGGGCCGTCAAAGTCGCACGGGGTGAGCACAGCCTCGTCCTGGGGGTCGGGCAGACCGGCGAGCGCCTGCGCGCGTACGCGGATCTCGCGGACCACGCCGTGCCCGCCGTGTCGGAGGCGTGGGGCACGGACTGGTCGGGGCATGTCGTCGTGGTCGTACCGAAGTCGCTGGACGGGATGGCGGGGCTGCTCGGGGCTCCGGCGTCCGGCTACCGCGGGATCGCGGCGGTCACCACCGGTGAGGCGGGCGGCTCGGCACGGGCGCCCGCGGACCGGATCATCGTCAACCCCGACGCGTACGGCGTTCTCGGCGACTACGGCAAACAGGTCGTGCTCACCCACGAGACCACGCATGTCGCCACCCGCGCCCAGACCACGGCCGCCACCCCTCTGTGGCTCTCCGAGGGCTACGCGGACTGGGTCGGCTACCGCGGCGGCGGGCGGACGGCCGCGCAGGTCGCGCCGGAGCTGGAGCGCGCCGTCGTGGAGGGGCATGTCCCGGCCGCGCTGCCGGACGACAAGGACTTCGGCTTCACCGGGGACGCGGCGCGGCTGGCCCAGGCGTACGAGGGCGGCTGGATGGCCTGTCGGCTGATCGCCGACCGCTGGGGCGAGGTCCGGCTGAACGACTTCTACCGGGCGGTGGGCGACCACCAGAAGCGGGCCGGGGCGGTCGAGGGCGCGCTGCGGGGCGTGCTGCACACGACGCCGGAGAAGTTCACCGCGCAGTGGCAGGACTACCTCAGGGCTCAACTCGGCTGATTCTCGGGTGCAGGGGGCAAACCGGCTGATTCTGCGGTGCAGGGGTCAACGGGGCAGACTCTGCGGTGCAGGGCCCAACTCGGCTCATTCTGTGGGTCTGGGGTCAACTCCGCTGATCGAGCCGGGCGATCGCTTCCGCGAGCCACGTCCGCTCCGCCTCGCCCGTCGCCCGCGCGACCCGCAGCATGCCCTGCCGGAAGAGGTCGTCCGTCTCCTCCGCCCGTACGGGTTTGCCGTCCCGGTAGAAGAAGCTCGCGGGTGTCTCCAGGAACTCCTGGCGGCGGCGCAGCACCGCGGCCTGCTCCCGGGGGTCGGGGAGATGGCGCAGGAACGCCAGCAGCGTGTTGAAGCGCACGTGGTCGGTGATCTCGGCCTGCTTGGGGTGCCGCAGCCGCTCCAGGAGCTCCTCGCGGCCCTTGTCGGTGAGCGACAGGATGCGGCGCGGGGCCGCGCCGCTGCCCGGCTCGGTGTGCTGGTCCAGCTTGCCCGCGGCGACCAGGCGGGTGATCGCGGGGTAGAGCGCGCCGTCGCTGACCGGGCGGACGTGGCCGCTGAGGGCCTTGATGCGTTCCTTCAACTCGTAGCCGTGCAGAGGCTCTTCGAAGAGGAAACCGAGGATCGACAGCTCCAGCATGCGGTTGCTCCGTGGTGGTTGCGGGTCTCTTGACGGCATGGTACCTCTTATCGAGCTATCTCGAATCGAGGTAGCTCGTATCGAGGCAGTCCGTATCGAGGCAGTCATGAAACTCGTGCCGAGGGAGTCATGCGTGAACGCCCACCGAAAGCAGCTCATATCTCTCGCCCACCCCGTCTACTTCTCCCTGCTCGCCTCCGTCGCCGCCGGGATCATCAACACCGTCTGGGTCTCCCGGCTCGGCGGAGCCGCCGTGGCCGCCGTCGCCGTCGCGACCAACACCGAGAACGTGCTCCTCGGCGTCGCCCTGGTCTTCGCCTCCGGGACAACCGTCCTGGTCTCGCACGCCAGGGGCGCACGGGATCCCGGGGCGGTCCGGGCGGCCGTCCGTGGCGGATGGGCGCTGTGCGCGGCGGTCACGCCGGTGGTCGCGGTGGGCGGGTATCTGCTGCGGGAGCCGCTGGCCCGGCTCGTGCTGGGCGGCGACGGGCGCGCCCTGTCGCTCGCCGTCGCCTATTTCGCGATCTCCCTGCCGGGCATCGCCGTCTTCTTCGCGCAGAATCTCGTCGACGGGATCCTGAAGGGCACCGGTGACACCCGCACACCGATGCGCCTCGCCCTGCTGGCCAACGGTCTGATCCTCGGGCTCGACCCGCTGCTCATCCACGCGTACGGCGTCGAGGGCGCCGCGGCCTCCACGGTGCTCTGCCGCTGTGTGGCCCTGGCCGTGGGTCTGCGCGCGCTGCGCGGGAACGCGCTGCTGCGGGAGGCGGCGGCCGTACCGCCCTCGGAGGCCACCGGCGGGGCGCTGCGCCGGACCCTCACGACCGGGCTGCCGATGTCCGCGGACTTCACCGTGCGGCAGGGCGGGGCGCTGGTCCTGGTCGCGATCGTGGCCCGGCTCGGGGTGACGGCCGTGGCCGCGTACTCCATCGCGTACAAGGTCATGTACGTCGCGACCATGGCGTTCTACTCGGTACGGCAGGCCGCCTCGATCCACACCGCGCACACGCGGGGCGCCGGCGGGGACGAGCGGGGCGCCATCGGGCGACAGGCCGTGCTCGTCTCAGGTACGGCCGGCGCGCTCGCCGCCGCACTGCTCGGTCTCCTCGCCCCTTGGATCATGCGCGCCTTCGGCGCCGGACCCGGGGTCGCGCACGAGGGCGTGCTGTTCCTGCGCTGCGTCGGGCCCTACCTGCTGCTGATGGCCTGCTTCATCGCGCTCGGCGGGGTCTTCGAGGGCAGCGGAGGAGCGCCGCTGCTGCTACGGGTGACCGTGGTCGGTACGGCGGTCCAACTCCCGCTCGCCGCTGCCCTGTCGGGGCTCGGGCTGCCCGGGATCTGCCTCGCGCTGGCGCTGTCCATGACGGTGCAGTGCGCCGCGCTCCTCGTGTGGGCCCGTCGTCACGAGGACGTCAGGCGCTCCTTCGTCCGGGTGGCCTGAGAGGGGAGTGCCGCGGCCGGTTCGGAGATCGTGCCCCGCCACAGCTCCAGGGCGGCGAGCAGCGTGGCGATCACCAGCAGGCCGTTGCGCGCGAAGAGGAGGGTGACGCCGAGGGAGTCGCTGGACACGACGTGCGAGAACCAGATCGGGAACTCCAGGACGGTCGCGAAGCACGCGGCCAGCACCAGAACGACGGGCAGGGTCATCCGGCTGCCGCGGAAGCACAGGCAGACCGCCGCGAGCCCGACCAGCCAGACCATGTACTGCGGGCTGATGACCCGGCTGGTGGTCGTGAACATCAGCACGCCGACGAACGCGCAGTCGGCGAGTGTGTGCGGCAGGAACCGCTTGGCGCACAGCCGCCACAGCAGCAGCCAGCCAAGGGCGACCGCGGTGAGCACCAGGGCCGCCGTGCTCACCACGTCGACGTACGGGCCGAGGAACTCCACGGAGCCGTAATTGAGCAGCACCTGGCCGTTCCAGCCGTGCTGCCGGGCCACGTGGAAGACGAGGGAGCCGAGCGACTCCACCTCGGTGCCGCGGTTGCGCTGGAAGGTCAGGAAGGCGAAGGCGCCGGGCATCGCCATGGCGAACAGCGCCGCGATCCCCCCGGCGGTCACCGCCGCCGCGGCCCACGCGCGGCGCCGGACGGCCCCGACGAGCAACAGCACCGGCCACACCTTCAGCATCGCGCCGAAGCCCACCAGCGCACCCATCACCCGCGGACGGCGGGCCCCCGCGAGAAGCGCCGCGACCGCTACGGCCGTCACCATCACGTCGTAGCGGGCGTACACGGTCGGCCCGAGCAGCGGTACGCCGATCACCCACACCCAGGCGCCGCGCATTGTCTTGCCGGAACGCAGGCCCGCGTACTGGAGCAGCCCGAACACCACGAAGTCGGCGAGGAAGGCCAGCAGGTAGAAGGCCTGCGCGTAGTCGAGGAAGGGCAGCAGGGCGGGGGAGAGGATCGGCAGCGCGGCGGCCGGCGGGTACTGCCAGGTGACGTCGTCGAGCGGGAAGGTGCCGTGCCGCAGGACCTCGTACCAGCCCTGGTAGATCACGGAGACATCGCTCGTGACGTCCGGGCCGGGGAAGACGTAGGCCTTGTACACGAAGAGCAGCAGCATCAGCCTGGTCAGGCCCCAGGTTGCCACGAGTGCGAGCAGTCCGAACGGGAACCGCGCCCCCCTTGCGCCCGTCATGCCCACCTGGCCCTTGTCCGTCCCGAACTCATGTGCTTCGCTGCCGTGTTTCTGCGGAGCCATGATGGCGCGCCGCCCTGTGCGCGAGCCGTCAAGCGCGGCCGTGCGGACCTGTGAGTATAGGTTCGATAGTGTCGAACACGATGCACAAGACCCTGATCGTGACGAACGACTTCCCGCCCCGCCCCGGCGGCATCCAGGCGTTCCTGCACAACATGGCGCTGCGCCTGGATCCCGAGCAGCTCGTCGTCTACGCCTCCACGTGGAAGCGTGGCCGTGAGGGCGTCGAGGCGACCGCCGCCTTCGACGCCGAGCAGCCCTTCACCGTCGTACGGGACCGCACGACGATGCTGCTGCCGACCCCGGGCGCCACCCGGCGTGCCGTGGGGCTGCTGCGTGAACACGGCTGTACGTCGGTGTGGTTCGGGGCGGCGGCACCGCTCGGCCTCATGGCGCCGGCGCTGCGCCGGGCGGGCGCGCGACGGCTCGTGGCGACCACGCACGGCCATGAGGCCGGCTGGGCGCAACTGCCGGCCGCGCGCGGGCTGCTGCGGCGCATCGGCGATTCCACGGACACGATCACCCACCTCGGGGAGTACACGCGCTCGCGGATCGCCTCCGCGCTGACCCCCGAGGCCGCGTCCCGCATGGTCCAACTGCCGCCCGGCGTCGACGAGAAGACCTTCCACCCCGGCTCCGGCGGCGACAAGATCCGCGCCCGCCTCGGCCTGACGGACCGCCCGGTGGTGGTCTGTGTCTCCCGCCTGGTCCCGCGCAAGGGCCAGGACACCTTGATCCTCGCCATGCCGCGCATCCTGGCGAAGGAGCCGGACGCGGTGCTGCTGATCGTCGGCGGCGGGCCGTACGAGAAGGAGCTGCGCAAGCTCGCGTACGACACCGGGGTCGCTCAGTCCGTCCGCTTCACCGGCGCGGTGCCCTGGTCGGAGCTGCCCGCGCACTACGGCGCCGGAGACGTCTTCGCCATGCCCTGCCGGACGCGCCGGGGCGGTCTCGACGTGGAGGGGCTCGGCATCGTGTATTTGGAGGCGTCCGCCACCGGGCTGCCCGTGGTCGCCGGCGATTCGGGCGGCGCGCCGGACGCCGTCCTCGACGGTGAGAGCGGCTGGGTCGTACGCGGCGGGTCGCCCGACGAGTCGGCCGACCGCATCATCACCCTCCTCGGCGACTCCGAGCTGCGCCGCCGGATGGGGGAGCGGGGGCGGGCCTGGGTCGAGGAGAAGTGGCGCTGGGACCTGCTGGCTGAGCGGTTGCGGGAGCTGCTGTAGCGGCTGGTGGGGCGCGGCTTCCCGGCTTCCGGCGGGTTGTCATCGGCTGATGGCGCAGTTCCCCGCGCCCCGTCAGGGGCGCGGGGAACTGCGCGAGCAACCACCCACGGCCGGTCAGCCGAACTGAAACCCGCGCTCCTGCGGCGGGAGGTCGGCTGCTGGGGCATCAGCCCCGATAAATCGCCTCGATCTCGTCGGCGTAGTCCTTGGCCACCACATTGCGCTTGAGCTTCAGCGACGGCGTGAGGTGCCCCGACTCCTCGGTGAACTGGGAGGCGAGGATGCGGAACTTGCGCACCGACTCCGCCTTGGACACCGCCGCGTTGCCGTCGTCGATCGCGTCCTGGATCGCGGCGACCAGATCCGCGTCCTCGCGCAGCGACGCCGCGGTCGAGCCGGCCGGCTTCCCGTGCTCCTCGGCCCAGCGGCCCAGGAACTCATCGTCGACGGTGACCAGCGCGCCGACGAACGGGCGCCCGTCGCCGACCACCATGCACTCCGCGACCAGCGCGTGCGCGCGGATGCGGTCCTCGATCACGGCCGGGGCGACGTTCTTGCCGCCCGCGGTGACGATGATCTCCTTCTTGCGGCCGGTGATGCGGAGGTAGCCGTCCTCGTCGAGGGTGCCGATGTCACCGGTGTGGAACCAGCCGTCGGCGAGGGCCTCGGCGGTCGCGGCCTCGTTGTTCCAGTACCCCCGGAACAGGTGCTCGCCGTGCAGCAGCACCTCGCCGTCGTCCGCGATGCGGATCACGGAACCGGGCAGCGGCTGGCCGACCGTGCCGATCTTCGTACGGTCCCAGGGGTTGAAGGCGGTGGCCGCGCAGGACTCCGTCAGGCCGTAGCCCTCCAGAACCGTGAAGCCGATGCCGCGGAAGAAGTGGCCGAGTCGCTCGCCGAGCGGGGCGCCGCCGGAGATCGCGTACTCGCCGCGACCGCCCAGCACCGCGCGCAGTTTGCTGTAGACGAGCTTGTCGAAGGTCTTGTACTTGATCTTCAGACCGAGCGACGGGCCGGAAGGGGTGTCCAGGGCGCGGCTGTACGCGATCGCCGTGTCCGCCGCCTTGTCGAAGATCTTGCCCTTGCCGTCCGCCTGCGCCTTGGCGCGCGCCGAGTTGTAGACCTTCTCGAAGACGCGCGGCACACCGAGGATCAGCGTCGGCCGGAACGCGGCCAGCTCGTCGGTGAGGTTCTTGATGTCCGGGACACAGCCCAGCTTGATCGGCGCCATCATCGGCGCGACCTGCACAAGCCGCCCGAAGACGTGCGCGAGCGGCAGGAAGAGCAGGACGGAGCACTCGCCCGTGCGGAAGAGCGGGCGCAGCCGCTCCACGATGTTGCCGCACTCCGCGAAGAAGGCGCGGTGGGTGAGGACGCAGCCCTTGGGACGGCCGGTCGTGCCGCTCGTGTAGACGATGGTCGCCGGGTCGTCGGCCTTGGCGAGCGAACTGCGCTCCTCGACCGTGGCGTCGCTGACGTCCTTGCCGAGGCGTCCCAGCTCCTCCACGCCGCCGGCCTCGATCTGCCAGACGTGCTTGAGGGCGGGCAGCCGGTCGCGCACCGACTCCACCGAGGCCGTGTGCGTGTCCAGCTCGACGATGCAGGCGGTCGCGCCCGAGTCGCCGAGGATCCACTGCACCTGCTCGGGGGAGCTGGTCTCGTACACCGGCACGGTGATCGCGCCCGCGCTCCAGATCGCGAAGTCGAGCAGCGTCCACTCGTAGCGGGTACGGGACATCAGGCCGACCCGGTCGCCCGGCTGGACGCCGGAGGCGATCAGGCCCTTGGCGGCGTCCCGCACCTCCGCGAGGAAGGCGGTGGCGGTGACATCCGTCCAAGTGCCGCCCACCTTGCGGGCGATGACGGCTACGTCGGGATGCTGCGCGGCGTTTCTGCGGACGATGTCGGTCAGATTGCCGTCCGCAGGGACCTCGTACAAAGCCGGAAGGCTGAACTCGCGCAAGACTGCTGCTCCTCATAGGGCGCCGGCGCCACGACTCTGTGTGATGCGACGGTGCGGTCCAAGGCTCGGGCAGGTACTCAAGAGATCACTTGTTGAAATCCTGAGTACGACTGGACTGCCCGGACGTTACCCACCGGTACGGCTGTTTCGATAGGGGGTCCCGGCGAGATGTTCCCTGCGTCACACAGGTTGGCGTTCCTTTGCGCACAGTAGTCCACCCCCTTACTGACTAGCCAGTAACCGCAGGTCCGACCGCCTCTATTCACGTTTGCCCCACAGGCCTACGCTTGATCGCCATGGCACCCACACCGGTCGGTAACCCGAGGACGCGCATTCATGTGGTCAGTGACGTGCACGGCAACGCCCGGGACCTGGCCAGAGCCGGCGACGGCGCGGACGCCCTGATCTGCCTCGGCGACCTGGTCCTCTTCCTGGACTACGCCGACCACTCGCGCGGCATCTTCCCGGACCTGTTCGGCGAGGAGAACGCGGACCGCATCGTCGAACTGCGCACCGCCCGCCGCTTCGCGGAAGCGCGCGAGTTCGGAGCCCAGCTCTGGTCCGGCATCGGCGCGGACCGGGCCGCGGCCATCGAGAAGGCGGTACGCAAGCAGTACGCCGAGATGTTCGCCGCGTTCCCGACACCGACGTACGCGACTTACGGCAATGTCGACATGCCGACCCTGTGGCAGGAGTACGCCGGCCCCGGCATCACCGTGCTGGACGGCGAGCGCGTGGAGATCGGCGGCTGGGTCTTCGGCTTCGTGGGCGGCGGTCTCAGGACCCCGATGCGGACGCCGTACGAGATCGGCGACGAGGAGTACGCGGCCAAGATCGAGGCGGTCGGCGAGGTCGACGTGCTGTGCACGCACATCCCGCCGGAGGTGCCGGAGCTGGTGTACGACACGGTGGCGCGCCGCTTCGAGCGCGGTTCCCGGGCACTGCTGGACGCGATCCGGCGCACGCGCCCCCGCTACTCGCTCTTCGGCCATGTCCACCAGCCGCTGGCGCGGAGGATGCGGATCGGGGCGACAGAGTGTGTGAACGTGGGGCACTTCGCGGGGTCGGGAAGACCCTGGGCGCTTGAGTGGTGACGGCGCCGACCCGCGTAGGGCCGGACGCGGTGACGGCACCCCGTTCCGTGCGCGGTAGCCTTCACGCTGCACACACGTGTGCGCACCACCCTCCCTCACCGGACCGCATCTGGAGGAGCCACGGCGATGGCGGAACACACCAGCTCGAGCATCACGATCGAGGCGGCACCGGCTGACGTCATGGCGGTGATCGCGGACTTCGCCCGCTACCCGGACTGGACCGGCGAGGTGAAGGAGGCGGAGGTACTCGCCACCGACGAGCAGGGCCGCGCCGAGCAGGTGCGCCTTGTCATGGACGCCGGCGCGATCAAGGACGACCAGACCCTCGGTTACACCTGGACCGGCGATCACGAGGTCTCCTGGACCCTCGTCAAGTCCCAGATGCTCCGCTCCCTGGACGGCTCCTACATCCTCAAGCCCGCGGGCGCCGGCGCCACCGAGGTCACCTACCAGCTGACCGTCGACGTCAAGATCCCCATGCTCGGCATGATCAAGCGCAAGGCCGAGAAGGTCATCATCGACCGGGCACTGGCGGGCTTGAAGAAGCGCGTGGAGTCGGGCGAGGCTTCTTAGCCCGTCCGGCGTTCGAGGACGAGGCCGTTGGGCCGATACGGGGGTCCGGGGGCGCAGCCCCAGGGGAGATGGGATCCCCCTGCTCGACCGAAGCCGAGAGCTTGGGGCAGGGGAGGCGGGGGCGAAACCCGCCGGTCAGCGGCAGTGAACCCCGGCCCCGGCAAGGCGCCCCGCCCGCACAGGTACCGTTCACCCCCATGCGCACCATCCTGATCACAGGCCAAGGCGGCACCGGCCGTACGACGGTCGCCGCGGCCACGGCGCTGAAGGCAGCCCGGGAGGGCACCCGCACCCTGGTGCTCGGTGCCGACCGCACGGACACCCTCGGTGCCGCCCTCGGCGTGCCCACGGGCGCGACCCCCGTGGAGGCGGCCCCGGGCCTCACCGCCTGGCGCCCCGACGCGGCGGCCCGCTTCCGCGAGGACCTCACCGCGTTCCAGCAGCGCGCGCAGACCGCCCTGGACCTGCTCGGCGCCTCCCGGCTGGACGCCGAGGAGGTCACCCCCCTCCCCGGCGCCGAGGAACTCGCCCTGCTCCGCGCCCTGCGCGACGCGGCGATGTCGCAGCGGTACGACCTCCTGGTCGTGGACCTCCCCCCGGCCCCCCAGGCCCTCGCCCTCCTCGCCCTTCCCGAGGAACTCCGCCGCTACCTGCGCCGTCTGCTCCCGCCGGAGCGCCAGGCGGCTCGCGCCCTGCGCCCCGTGCTCGGCCGGCTCGCGGGCGTCCCGATGCCCGCGGAGTGGCTGTACGAGACGGCGGCCCGCTGGGACATCGAGCTGGCCGCGGTGGAGGCGGTCGTCGAGGACCGTGCCACGACCGTGCGACTGGTCGCCGAGCCGGGCCCGGCCGGCACCGACGCCGTACGCACCGCCGCCACCGCCCTCGCCCTGCGCGGCCTGTCCGTCGACGCCCTGGTCGCGAGCCGTGTCCTGCCGGGCGCCACGAACGACACCTGGCTGGCGGCCCTCGCCGCCCAGCAGCGCAAGGCGCTTGACGAGTGGCAGGCGACATACGCCCTCCACGAGGTGCCGCACCTCGGCCACGACCCGCGCGGCATCCACGATCTCGCCGCGCTCCCCGTCCCCGGGGTCAACCAGGCGCCGCCCCCGGTCGAGTGGCCCGTCACCGACCAGCTGGCCGACGACGGCGTGCTCGTGTGGCACATCCCGCTGCCCGGCGCGATACGCGAGGAACTGGACCTCATCCGGCGCGGCGACGAACTCGTGGTCACGGCAGGACAGTTCCGCCGCATCGTTGCGCTCCCGTCGGCCCTGCGCCGCTGCACCGTGGCCGGCGCCGCGCTGCGCGAGGGCGAGCTCAGGGTCCGCTTCGCGCCTGATCCGGATCTGTGGCCGCGTACAAGATGACCGGTCCGCTCCCCTTGCAGGGGCGGACACGGTGAACGGTGTACCCCCGTTCGGGTAACGTCGAAGGCACGAACCGTAGGCAGGAGTCCGCCATGAGCGAAGAGCGCCCCACATCCGACGCCGCTCAGGAGGAAGCGGGCGACGAGGTGCGTGCCGAAGAGGCGCGCGCGACCGACGCCGACGCCTGGGCGAAGGCCTGTGCCGAGGACCTCGCGGCGGAGAAGGCCCGCCGCCGCGCCGCGTACGGCACACCGCCGGGCTCGGCCGCAGAGGAACTGCGAAAGCTCGCCGAAGCCGTCGCCGACAAGCTGTCCGGACTGAACTCGCCGCTCTTCGGCGCGGTCGCCTCCGGCACGGCCCAGCAGATGGTCAACCAGGTCGTGCAGCAGGCCAAGGCCGCCGTCGAGCCGGTGATCGAGCGCAACCCGGACGTGTTCGACCACCTCGCAGCCGCCGGCTCCGAGCTGCTCGCCGCCTATCGCTCGGCCGTCGAGGCACAGGAACGACGCTGGACGACCCGGGAGAGGGGCCCCCGCGACGAGGGGACCGGTCCAGGGGAACACATCGACTTGGACTGAAGGCCCCTCGGGTACGGTTGGCCGTAGCGGGGCTCGACCGAAACTGAGGGATTCATGGGACTCACCATCGGCGTCGATATCGGCGGCACGAAGATCGCGGCCGGTGTGGTCGACGAGGAAGGCAACATCCTCTCGACCCACAAGGTGCCGACCCCCACCACGCCGCAGGCCATCGTGGACGCGATCGCCGCTGCTGTCGAGGGTGCGCGCGCGGGCCACGACATCGTCGGCGTGGGCATCGGTGCCGCCGGATACGTGAACCGCCAGCGCTCGACGGTCTACTTCGCGCCGAACATCGACTGGCGGCAGGAACCGCTCAAGGCCGAGGTCGAGGCGCGTGTGGGGCTGCCGGTCGTCGTCGAGAACGACGCGAACGCGGCTGCGTGGGGCGAGTACAAGTTCGGCGCGGGCAAGGGCCACCGGAACGTCATCTGCATCACCCTGGGCACGGGCCTCGGCGGCGGCATCATCATCGGCAACAAGCTGCGCCGCGGGCACTTCGGCGTGGCCGCCGAGTTCGGCCACATCCGCATGGTGCCGGACGGGCTGCTGTGCGGCTGCGGCTCGCAGGGCTGCTGGGAGCAGTACGCCTCCGGGCGCGCCCTCGTCCGCTACGCCAAGCAGCGCGCCAACGCGACGCCGGAGAACGCGGAGATCCTGCTCGCGCTGGGCAACGGCACCCCCGACGGCATCGAGGGCAAGCACATCTCCGTCGCCGCGCGCCAGGGCGACCCGGTGGCGGTGGACTCCTACCGCGAGCTGGCCCGCTGGGCCGGTGCCGGCCTCGCCGACCTGGCCTCGCTCTTCGACCCGTCCGCCTTCATCGTCGGCGGCGGCCTCTCGGACGAGGGCGAGCTGGTCCTCGACCCGATCCGCAAGTCGTACAAGCGCTGGCTGGTGGGCGGCAACTGGCGCCCGGTGGCCGACGTCATCGCCGCCCAGCTGGGCAACAAGGCTGGCCTGGTCGGCGCCGCCGACCTGGCCCGGGAGCCCGACCCGATCATGTGACCCGTCGGCACTCGGCACGGCATGCGGTACGGCGGCGCCCGTCGTGCTGGGTGCCGTGCCTTGCCGTTTCGTGCCTTGCCGTTCCGTGCCTTGTCGGGCGGTTTCCGTCGGTGAGTGGCGCCTGCCGTTCGTCGTGGGTCGGGGCCGTGCCGGTACATCCGCCCGTATCCGAACGGATCGGCCGGGGGTTCTCAGGGAACCGTCTGCCGGGGATCCGTCCGGATACGGGCATTCGATGTACCGGCACGGCCCCTTCCGTGCGTGGGCGACCGCGGGTCGTCTCGGGTGCGGTTCGTACTGGCACGGCCGTTCCGTGTGGGGGGTGGCTGCGGGTCGTCTCGGGTGCGGTTCGTACCGACACGGTCCTTTCGTGTGGGGCGTGGCTGGGAGTCGTCCCGTGTGCGGTCCGTCTGGCTGTCGTATCTTGATCGTCATGCCGACCAGCCCCTCAGCCAGTCCGCTGCCCAACTCCCGTACCGAAGCCGACGGTTCGGCCGTCATTCGCGTGCTCAGCTACAACATTCGGTCGATGCGCGATGACACCGCGGCGCTCGCGCGGGTGATCAGTGCCTGCGCACCCGACCTGGTACTCGTCCAGGAAGCCCCGCGCTTCTTCCGCTGGCGAAAGAAACTGGCCCGGCTCGCGGCGGCGTCCGGTCAGATGATCCTCTCGGGCGGTGCCCCGGCGTCCGGGCCCGCGCTCCTGTGCTCCCTCCGGGCCACCGTCGAGCGCACCGAGGATGTGCTGCTCCCCCTCACGCCCGGCCTGCACCGCCGCGGCTTCGCCACCGCCGTCGTACGGTTCGGTGGCGCCCGGCTCGGCGTCCTGAGCTGCCATCTCTCGCTCCAGAAGGACGAGAGGTACGAGCAGAGCGGCATGCTCCTCGACCGCCTCGCAGGCCTCGACACTCCGCATGTCGTCGCGGGCGGCGACCTCAACGAACGCCCGGACGGCCCCACCTTCAAGCGCCTGGCCGGTGCCCTCCAGGACTCCTGGGCGACCCGCCCGTGGGGTGCGGAGTACACCTCCACCCCCACCGACCCCCATCAGCGCATCGACGCGATCTTCGCCACGGAGGGCGTGGAGGTCCTGGGCTGCGGGGTGCCGCTGGGCCTCCCCGGCGTGACGGAGGCAGACCTGAGGGCGGCCACGGACCACTTGCCCGTGCTGGCCGCCCTCAGAGTGCCCACGTCCTGAGTCGGGGTCAGACCACCGCGCCCCGTCCGGGATCGTCTCCGTCCTCGTCGTCGGTCTTCATGCGCATCACCAGGGTGGCGAAGCCGCCGAGGAAGCCGCCGACGCCCAGGGTGGTGAGCCACCAGGTCATGTCCCAGCCGAGGAGGACGGCCAGCAGGAGCAGGATGGGGCCGCCGATGACCGCGAGCCAGGCGAACTTGGCGGTGGTGTCGGCGGAGGGCAGCGGGGGCGGCTCGGGCGGTACGAAGTGGCCCTCGTCGTCCTCGTCGAAGTCGTCGTCGGAGGGCTCGGGTGCCTTGTAGTCGCGCGGGCCTCCGACACCGGGTGCGAAGGCGACCGAGCTGCCGAGGGGCTGGGCCGCGGAGGGTTTGTCCCCGGAGTCGGACCCGGGCCCGGATCCGGTCTCGGACTCCGTGGCGCCCGTATCGCTGTCGTTCGTCTCCGGGTCCAGGAGCGCCAAGTCCTCGACCGACTTGAACGGTTTCGCGCCGGGCGGGTCGGGCGGCTCCTCGCCGTACCCGGCGACGATCGCCTGCCACGCGGCGTCCTCGTCGAAGGGCACGCTCTGCTCCTCGCCAAGGGGCTCACCGAGAGGCCCGTCGAGGGGCACGCCCCTCTCCTCGGAATCGCCGCGTTCCGCGTCGTGCTCAGCCACCGGTGGCCGTCCCTTCCTGCTGCCCCACCTGACCCGCGTCGGACTCCTTGCCGGCACTGGGCGCGAGCCGGGCGATGAACGCGTAGCTCTCCTCGAAGATCCGGTCCGCGTCGTGGTCCAACGTCGCGACGTGGTAACTCTGTTCCAGCAGGATCTCCGTCACGTCCGTGGACGACACCCGGCCCAGGACGCGCGCCGAGTCGTCGGGGGACACGACGTGGTCCTGGGGGCTGTGCAGCAGCACTATCGGCTGGGTGACCTGCGGCAGCTCGCCGTCGACGATTCGGCAGAAATTCCGCATCGAGTACGCGGCGTGCAGCGGCACCCGGTCGTACCCGAGCTCCTGCGAGCCCTCCTTGGCGATGTCGCTGAGGATGCCCTTCACGGACGGAACGAAGTGCCGGAGCACCGGGAGGGCGTGCGCCGACAGGCCGTGCACCCTGTTCAGCGGGTTGACGACCACGATGCCGCTGATCTCGTCACCGCGCTTGGCCGCGAGGCGCAGCGTGAGCGCGGCGCCCATGGAGAGGCCGAAGACGAACACCTGCGTGCACCGGTCCTTCAGGGCGCGCAGCTCCCGGTCCACCTCCGCGTACCAGTCCTGCCAGCCGGTGAGCTGCATGTCCTCCCAGCGCGTCCCGTGCCCCGGCAGCAGCGGCAGCGTGACGGTCAGGCCGCGCTCGGCCAGATACTCCGCCCAGGGCCGCAGCGACTGCGGGGACCCGGTGAAGCCGTGGCAGAGAAGGACGCCGACCTCTCCGCCCTCGCGGCGGAACGGCTCGGCTCCAGGAAGGACCGGCACCTTCGGTCTCCTGTTCATAGAGGCGGGCGAAACGGAACCCCCGAGGCTTCGAGGCGTACTTCACCGTACGCGACCGCACTGACACCGACCAGGGCCGTCGGGTCCTTTGACAGTGCTCCGGGTTAAGGTCTGATCGACGACACAGGAGGCACTCGGTTGATCTACGGCGCAATGAAGTTTTCCATCGGAGGGCCACTGAAGCTCGCCTTCAGACCCTGGGTGGAAGGCCTCGAGAACATTCCCGCCGAGGGCCCCGCCATCCTGGCGAGCAATCACCTGTCGTTCTCGGACTCGTTCTTCCTGCCCGCGGTCCTCGACCGCAAGGTGACCTTCATCGCGAAGGCCGAGTACTTCACGACGCCCGGTATCAAGGGCCGGATGACCGCCGCCTTCTTCAAGGGAGTCGGCCAGCTCCCCGTGGACCGCTCCGGAGCGCGCGGCGCGGGCGAGGCGGCCATCAAGAGCGGGGTCGACGTGATCGAGCGCGGTGAGCTGTTCGGTATCTACCCGGAGGGCACGCGCTCGCCCGACGGCCGCCTCTACCGCGGAAAGCCCGGCGGTCTCGCGCGCGTGGCGCTCGCCACCGGCGCGCCCGTCATCCCGGTCGCGATGATCGACACCGAGAAGATCCAGCCGCCGGGCAAGGTGATGCCCAAGCTGATGCGCCCGGGCATCCGCATCGGCAAGCCGCTGGACTTCAGCCGGTACAGCGGCATGGAGCACGACCGTTTCGTGCTCCGCGCGGTGACCGACGAGGTCATGTACGAAATCATGAAGCTCTCCGGCCAGGAGTACGTCGATATGTACGCGACGGCCGCCAAGCGGCAGATCGCCGAGGCGGCGAAGGCCGAGAAGGACGCCGAGAAGGCGGCGAAGGCCGCCCTCGCGCAAGCCGAGAAGCAAGCGGCCAAGGAACAGGCCGAGAAGCAGGCCGCCAAGGAAGCGGAGCAGGCGGACAGGGAACGGTCCGACTCCTAGACGCGTCCGTCAGGACGTGCGGGAGTAGGGGTGGGGTGGGGGAGATGGCCAAGCGCGAGCGCGTAATGAGGATGTCGGTCGAGCAGCCGCTGTGGCGCGCGCTCACCGCGTACCGCGTCCTGACCATGCTGTACGCGATCGGTCTCTTCGCCACCGCGTACGACAAGTTCGCCCGTCCCTGGGTGGCCATCGCGTTCTACGCGCTGCTGTTCGTGTGGACGCTCGCGACCCTCCCCAGGGTCGCGAACGCGGCCAGTTGTACCAAGCGGTTCCTCACCGCCGACCTCACCATCGCGCTCGTCGGCATCCTGCTCACCCGGGTCGCCGACGCCTCCTCGCGGATCGAGTCCGGCGGCCCGACCCTGCCGTCGATATGGACCGCGGGATCCGTCCTGGCCTTCGCGATCAAGGGTGGCTGGCGCTGGGCGGCCTTCGCCTCCACGCTGGTCGCGGCCGTCAACATCGTCGAGCGCGGCGCCCCGACCCGCGACACCGTCCACAACGTGATCCTCGTCTGGGTCGCCTCCATCGCCATCGGATATGTCGTCGAGGTGGCCCGCGCCTCCGAGCGCACCCTCGCCCGCGCCCTGGAGATCGAGGCCGCCACCCGCGAGCGGGAGCGGCTGGCCCGCGACATCCACGACGGTGTCCTCCAGGTCCTCGCCATGGTGCAGCGGCGCGCGTCCGCGCTCGGCGGCGAGGCGGCGGAGCTGGGCCGGATGGCCGGCGAGCAGGAGGTGGCGCTGCGCACGCTGGTCTCGGGCGGCATGGTGCCCGTATCCCGGGTGTCGGAGGACGCCGCGCTCGGTGCCGTCGTACGAGCCGTCGACGAACCGGACGACGAAGAGGGCCCCCTCGACCTGCGCGCACTGCTCGCCCCGTACGCCACCGCACGCGTGACCCTCTCCGAGCCCGGCGCGCCCGTGCCGCTCGCCGCGGCCGCCGCCAAGGAGCTGACCGCCGCTGTCGGCGCCGCCCTGGACAATGTCCGCAAGCACGCCGGCGCGGACGCCCGGGCCTGGATCCTGGTCGAGGACGAACCGGACGCGGTGATCGTGACCGTCCGCGACGACGGCCCCGGCATCCCGGAGGGCCGGCTCGCCAAGGCCGAGGGCGAGGGGCGGCTCGGGGTCGCCCTGTCGATCCGCGGCCGGCTGCGCGACCTGGGGGGCACGGCCGAGCTGATCTCGGTCCCGGGCCAGGGCACGGAAGTCGAGCTGAAGGTACCCAAGGTTTCACGGGGGAAGGCGGAACGACGATGACGCAGACGGCGGGATGGCGATGAAGGGGACGACGGCGATGCCGCGGGCGGCGGAGCAGCGATGACGGGGACGACGGTGACGACGAAGACGGCGGGGCAGCGATGACGGCGACGACGGTGACGACGAAGACGGCGGGGCAGTGATGACGGGTACGGCGGGGGCGAAGGACGTGCGGCGGCAGGGCCCGATCAAGGTCATGGTGGTCGACGACCACCCCATGTGGCGCGACGCCGTCGCCCGCGACCTGGCCGAGGCCGGCTTCGACGTGGTCGCCACCGCGGGCGACGGCGAGCAGGCCGTGCGCCGCGCCCAGGCCGCCGCGCCCGATGTCCTCGTGCTCGATCTGAACCTGCCCGCCAAGCCCGGCGTCCAGGTCTGCAAGGAACTGGTCGGCGCCAACCCGGCGCTGCGCGTTCTCGTCCTGTCGGCCAGTGGCGAGCACGCCGACGTCCTGGAGGCGGTGAAGTCCGGCGCCACCGGCTATCTGCTCAAGTCGGCGTCCACGGACGAGCTGATCGACGCGGTGCGCCGTACGGCGGTCGGCGACCCGGTGTTCACCCCGGGCCTCGCGGGTCTGGTCCTCGGCGAGTACCGCCGGCTGGCCTCCGAACCGGCCCCCGCCGCGGGCGTCGACGAGCCCAAGGCCCCGCAACTCACCGATCGCGAGACCGAGGTGCTCCGGCTGGTCGCCAAGGGTCTGAGTTACAAGCAGATAGCCGAGCGCCTCGTCATCTCCCACCGCACGGTCCAGAACCATGTGCAGAACACCCTGGGCAAGCTGCAACTCCACAACCGCGTGGAGCTGGTGCGGTACGCCATAGAACGCGGTCTTGACGAGGCGTAAACCTGACGCACCCACACCTTCGAGTGAAGGTCAGTGATCAACAACCGCACAATTCACCGGAATTGACCTTCCGCACCATGCCGCAGTGACCTGCATCACTATTAGCGTGAGTCCATCAGGCAACCGTGGCGAAGGGACTTTCCATGCGGGTCGGAGTACTGACCGGAGGCGGCGACTGCCCCGGGCTCAACGCCGTCATCCGGGGCATCGTCCGCAAGGGCGTGCAGGAGTACGGCTATGACTTCGTCGGCTTCCGGGACGGCTGGCGGGGACCACTGGAAGGCGACATCGTTCGGCTCGACATCCCCGCCGTGCGCGGCATCCTGCCCCGCGGCGGCACCATTCTCGGCTCCTCGCGCACCAATCCGCTCAAGCAGGAGAACGGCATCCGCCGGATCAAGGAGAACCTCGCCAAGCACGAGGTCGACGCGCTCATCGCGATCGGCGGCGAGGACACGCTCGGTGTCGCCGCCCGTCTTACCGACGAGTACGGCGTCCCCGTCGTCGGCGTACCGAAGACCATCGACAACGACCTGTCCGCCACCGACTACACCTTCGGATTCGACACCGCCGTCGGCATCGCGACCGAGGCGATCGACCGCCTGCACACCACCGCCGAGTCGCACATGCGCGTCCTCGTCTGCGAGGTGATGGGCCGGCACGCGGGCTGGATCGCCATCCACTCGGGCCTGGCCGGCGGCGCCAACGTCATCCTCATCCCCGAGCAGCGCTTCGACGTCGACCAGGTCTGCGCCTGGGTGACCTCGCGGTTCAAGGCCTCGTACGCCCCGATCGTGGTCGTCGCCGAGGGGGCCATGCCCAAGGACGGCGACGTGGTCCTCAAGGACGAGTCCCTCGACTCCTTCGGGCATGTCCGCCTCTCCGGGGTCGGCGAGTGGCTGGCCAAGGAGATCGAGAAGCGCACCGGCAAGGAGGCCCGCACCACGGTCCTCGGGCACATCCAGCGCGGCGGCACCCCCAGCGCGTTCGACCGCTGGCTCGCCACCCGCTTCGGGCTGCACGCCATCGAGGCCGTCCGCGACGGGGACTTCGGCAAGATGGTCGCGCTGCGCGGCACGGACATCGTCCGCGTCCCGATCGCGGAGGCCACGGCCAAGCTGAAGACGGTCGACCCGAAGCTCTACGAGGAGGTCGGCGTCTTCTTCGGCTGACCGGGGCGGCCCGGCGCACCGGGGTTATGGGCCCTGTATTCGGCCCATAACCCCGCACAACGGGAGGAAGCGTGGAGATCCTCGCCTTCGGCGTCCAGGCCGACGAGAAGCCCCTGCTCGAGAAGGCCTTCGCGGGCCACCACGAGGTGCACTGTCTCGACGTCTTCCTGACCGAGGACACCGCTCGCATCGCGGCCGGCTACGAGACCATCTCCACCAGCGTCAACTGCGGCCTCGGCCACCGCGTCCTGCAGACCCTGGCGACCGGCGGCACGCAGCTGGTCGCCCAGCGCTCCACCGGCTTCAACAACATCGACCTCAAGGTCGCCGAGCGCCTTGGCATGACGGTCGCCCGGGTCTCGTCCTACTCGCCGTACTCCGTCGCCGAGTTCGCCTGGACCCTCGGCATGGCCGTCAACCGCCGTATCGTGCGGGCCGCCACCCGCACCCGCGACTTCGACTTCCGCCTCGACGGGCTGATGGGCCGCGACCTGCGCGGCCGTACCGCGGGTGTGCTCGGCACCGGCAAGATCGGCGAGGCGTTCACCCGGATCGCCCACGGCTTCGGCATGAACCTGCTCGGCTGGGACGTCGCCGAGAACCCGGCCTGCGTCGAACTCGGCATGAAGTACGTCCCCAAGGACCAGCTCCTCGCCGAGTCCGACCTGATCAGCCTGCACGTCCCGCTGATGCCGGATACCCAGCGCCTGATCGACGCCGCCGCGCTGCGCGCGATGAAGGACGACGCGATCCTGGTGAACTCCAGCCGCGGCGGCCTGATCGACACCCAGGCCCTCGTCGCCGAGCTGCGCGAGGGCCGCTTCACGGGCGTCGGCCTCGACGTGTACGAGGCGGAGGCGGGCCTCTTCTTCCTCGACAAGTCCTCCCTGGAGGCCATCGAGGACGACACCCTGGCCCGCCTCGTCACCTTCCCGAACGTCCTGGTCACGTCCCACCAGGCGTATTGCACCGAGGACGCTGTGGGCCAGATCACCGACGCCCCACGGTCAAGAACGTCCTCGACTACACGGCGGGCCGCCGCTCGGGCAACGTGCTGGTGCCCCGCAGCTGACCGATCAGCTCGCGCACGACACCCGTGCCGTTCAGCGTCAGCACCGACTCCGGGTGGAACTGGACCCCCGCGAACCCGGGGCCGCGCATCGCGTGCACCTCGCCGCTGTCGCTGCGGCTGACCTCGATGCCGTGCGCGGACAACTCTGTGAGGGTCTCCTCGTCGCACCGCGCCACGAAGCTGTTGTAGAAGCCGACGGTCTCCATCCGTCCGAAGAGGTCGATCCCGGTCTGCGCGCCCTGGTACGGGACTTGCTTGCGGACGATCTCCAGGCCCAGCTCGGCCGCGATCAGCTCGTGGCCGAGGCAGACACCCAGCACGCCGTGGCGGTGACCGCGGATCACCTCGGCGGTGAGCTCCCGCAGGAACCGCATCTTCGGATCGGTCACGTCCGAGGGGTCACCGGGGCCGGGCCCCAGCACGACCGGACCCTCGTGCGCGAGAGCCGCCTCCCGCAGCCCCGGCTCGTCGTAGCGCCGCACCGTCACCTCCAGCCCACTCGACCGCAGCACATGCGCGAGCATCGCCGTGAAGGTGTCCTCGCCGTCCACGACCAGGGCATGTCCCCGCAGCGAGTCGGTCCGCTCCTGCATCCGCAGCCAGAACGGCGCGAGCGAGGCCCGCCGCCCGTCGAGCGCCGCCTGCACACGCGGGTCGTCACCCAGCTTCGGCAGTACGCGCTCCTCGCGGGGCCTGGTCTCCACGACTCCCAGCGCCGCCAGCACCCCCGCCGCCTTCGCATGCGTCTCGGCGACCTCGCTCGCCGGATCCGATCCCCGTACGAGCGTGGCGCCGACCGGCACCCGCAGCCGCCCGTCCGCGTCGATGTCTGCGGTGCGGATGAGGATGGGGGAGTCGAGCGTCTGTGCCCCGCCCGCGTCCCGCCCGACGAGGGCCAGCGCGCCCGCGTAATAGCCACGCCCGCCGACCTCGTGCCGCTCGATCACCCGGCACGCGTTCTGCACCGGCGATCCGGTGACGGTCGCCGCGAACATGGTCTCCCTCAGCACCTCGCGCACATCCAGCGAGGAGCGCCCCCGCAACTCGTACTCGGTGTGCGCGAGATGGGCCATCTCCTTCAGCCGCGGACCGATCACCACCCCACCCATGTCGCCGACCGTGCACATCATCTTGAGCTCCTCGTCGACCACCATCGACAGCTCCTCGATCTCCTTGCCGTCGGCGAGGAAGGCGAGCAGATCCTCGGGGGTCGGGCCCGTTGCCGGGTAGCGGTACGTGCCGCTGATCGGGTTCATCACGACGGTCCCGCCCGCCCGTCTCCCACCACCGCCCTCAACCGAGAGCGCTTCGCGCTCCCCCCTCCCTCCCGACATCCGGACGTGCACCTCGGGGCTCGCGCCGACCAGCGTCCGGTCCCCGGTGTGCACGACGAACGTCCAGTACGCGCCCCGCTCACCGACGAGGAGGCGACGGAACAGGGCGAGGGCGTCGGCCCGCCCGAACCCCGGGATCTCCCCCTCGTACGTACGCCGGATCACGAAGTTCGCGCCCTCGCCCCGCCCGATCTCCTCGCGCAGCACCCGTCCGACGATCCCGGCGTACTCCTCGTCGGCGACGTCGAAGCCCCCGCCGTCGACGCGCACCTCGTGCGACGGCAACTGGGTGAGGGCCTGCTCCAGGGGCAGTTCGTACGTCTCCTCGGGGGTGAGCACCGCGAGAGGTGTGCCGTCGTCGCGAACGTCGAAGCCGCGCTCCCGGATCTGGCGGTAGGGGATGAGCGCGAGGCCCTCGTCGGGGATGTCGGCGAGGCGGTCGTGGGTGGTGACCGGGCCGAGCAGCACCTCGACCACGTCATGGTCGTGGCCGGGGGTGCGGCGGCGCAGCAGGGCGAACGGACGGGGATCGTCCAGGAGGTCGAGCAGGTTCATCGGTCCTGTTCCTTCTCACTCAGAGAGGGAACGGGCTCCGGAAACACCGAAGGCCGCCCCCCGGGCGGCCTTCGCGAAGTCTTGCGTACGCGCAGTCAGTGGGCCGCCGGATGAGCGGTCCACCACCAGTTCTGGATCGAGTGCGCGAGCATGCGCCGCACCTTACCCGACGTCCGGGGCCGGGCAACAGCGTGAACCGTTCGCGCGCCGCGTTCCTACCGACCGGTCACCGGCCATGGATGGCATGGCCAGAAAGCCCGACGAAGGAGAGAGCCATCCACGCAGCACGTTCACCCCAGTTTCGCCGCGGCGGCGCCCGTACGCTCACGATGTTCGCCGCGGCCGCGGTCCTCGCCGCCGGCCCGCTCGGCCCCGCCCGCGCCATCGAGTCCGACGACACCACCACGGTCACATACCGCGGCTACGAGTTCACTGTCCCCGCCTCCTGGCAGGTCGTGGACCTGGAGAAGGATCCCGACGCCTGCGTCCGGTTCGACCGGCACGTCGTGTACCTCGGCACGCCCGGCGACCGGCAGAGCTGCCCGGCGGGAGCCACCGGACGCACCGAGGCGCTCCTGCTCCAGCCCGCCTCCGGCGCCGGGAGCGCCGTCACCGAGAACCGCACAGCGGGGACGTACCAGGTCACCGCCGACAGGATCGTCGTGACCGCCACGTACGGGGAGGACCGTACGAGGATCCAGGACATCCTGCGCGGGGCGGGTCTGCCCGTTGCCACCGCGCAGAAGGGGCCGAACGTCGGGGCGCCCGACGCGGCACCTCTGCCCACCGACGCGACCTCCTTCCGGGGCGAGGGCTTCGACGCCTGCACCGCGCCCGGCCAGTCGGCGATGGACGCCTGGCGGGACGACTCCGACTACGGAGCCGTCGGCGTCTACATCGGCGGGATCAACCGCGCCTGCGCCCAGACCCACCTCACCGCCGGCTGGCTGCGGACGCAGTACGCGAACGGCTGGCGGTTCTTCCCGCTGTACGTCGGCAGGCAGCCCTCCTCCGACGGAGGCAGCTGCGGGGGCGGCTGCGCGTCGATCACCGACCCCGTGCCGGAGGGCACCGAGGCCGCCGACGACGCGGCCCGGCAGGCGGCCGCGCTGGGCTTCGGCAAGGGCACGGTGATCTACGACGACCTGGAGAACTACGCCCCCGGAGGCTCCGTGACCAGCAAGGTGCTGGCCTACCTCGACGCCTACACGGAGCGCCTGCATGAGCTCGGCTACCGCTCCGGCGCGTACGGCAACACCTCGTCCCTGGTCACCGACCTGGTGGCCAACAAGAGCAGCGTCACCCTGCCCGACGTGATCCACTTCGCCCGCTGGGACGGCCGGTCGACGACCACCGACTCGTCCATCCCCGCGAACCAGTGGGCGAAGCACCAGCGGATCCACCAGTACCTGGGCGACACGTCCGAGACCCACGGCGACGTGACGATCTCCATCGACCGCGACCGGCTCGACGTGGACTAGCCATGTCCCCGCTCCGGGCGGCCGCGGAGGCCTGTCGTGCGCCGCCCGGAGCACCCCCGATCGAGCGCGCCGCGTCTCAATTGATGAGCACGTGAATGGACGCCCGACACGACCCCGTAATGTTGTGGAGGTGACCGTGAACGCTAAGTCCAGCGCGAGCGCTGGCAACACCTGGCGAAACCTGCCCGCGGCGCAGCAGCCCGAGTACCCCGATGCCGAGGCTCTGCGCGATGTGATCGCGGACCTCGAGTCGTATCCGCCGCTCGTCTTCGCGGGCGAGTGCGACCAGCTGCGCGCCCGGATGGCGTCCGTCGCCAAGGGAGAGGCGTTCCTGCTCCAGGGCGGCGACTGCGCCGAGGCCTTCGACGCCGTGTCCGCCGACCACATCCGTAACAAGCTCAAGACCCTGCTCCAGATGGGCGCCGTGCTCACGTACGCCGCCTCGGTGCCGGTCGTGAAGGTCGGCCGTATCGCCGGCCAGTACTCCAAGCCGCGCTCCAAGCCGACCGAGACCCGCGACGGCGTGACCCTGCCGACCTACCGCGGCGACTCCGTCAACGGCTTCGACTTCACCGAAGAGGCCCGCATCCCGGACCCCGAGCGCCTGAAGCGGATGTACAACGCGTCCGCCTCCACGCTCAACCTGGTACGCGCCTTCACCACCGGCGGCTACGCCGACCTGCGCCAGGTGCACGCCTGGAACCAGGACTTCGTGAAGTCGTCCCCCTCCGGCCAGCGCTACGAGCAGCTGGCGCGCGAGATCGACAACGCGATGAACTTCATGCGGGCCTGCGGGACCGACCCGGAGGAGTTCAAGACCGTCGAGTTCTACTCCTCCCACGAGGCGCTGCTCCTCGACTACGAGTCGGCGCTGACCAGGGTCGATTCACGTACCGGCCGACTGTACGACGTCTCGGGCCACATGGTGTGGATCGGTGAGCGCACCCGTCAGCTGGACGGCGCACACATCGAGTTCGCGTCCAAGATCCGCAACCCGATCGGGATCAAGCTGGGCCCGACGACGACGGCCGAGGACGCGCTGCAGTACATCGACCGCCTCGACCCGGAGCGCGAGCCGGGCCGCCTCACCTTCATCGTGCGGATGGGCGCGGACAAGGTCCGCGACAAGCTGCCCGAACTGGTCGAGAAGGTCACCGCCTCCGGTGCGACCGTGGCCTGGGTGACCGACCCGATGCACGGCAACACCTTCGAGGCGGCCTCGGGCCACAAGACCCGCCGCTTCGACGACGTGCTCGACGAGGTCAAGGGCTTCTTCGAGGTCCACAAGGGTCTGGGCACGCACCCGGGCGGCATCCATGTCGAGCTCACCGGTGACGACGTCACCGAGTGCGTGGGCGGCGGCGACGAAATCTTCGTCGACGATCTGCACCAGCGCTACGAGACGGCCTGCGACCCGCGCCTGAACCGCAGCCAGTCCCTTGACCTGGCGTTCCTGGTCGCCGAGATGTACCGGGACCAGTAGCGGACCAACAGCCGTTTCGGCTGTTACCGGCATGTAGTGGTGGGGCGCGGATCACATACGATCCGCGCCCCCTCGCACTTTTGCGGTTCCTGAGAGACGGGTAAGGTTAGGTTAGCCTCACCGATCATCGGGATGGCGCGACCTGGGAATCCTGTCGGGAGGTGGACCGCGTGTACGTCTGCAGTTGCTTCGGTGTCACCGAGGCGCAGGTGAAGAAGCACGCGGAGGACGGTGCCTGCACCCCCCGCCAGATAGCGTCGGCGTGCAAGGCGGGCACGGACTGTGGTTCGTGCGTCCGCCGGATTCAGGCCCTGCTGGGCCGGGGCGCGTGCCCGCGGCGTGAGCTCGCGGACGAGGGCAAGCCGGTGCTCTCCGAGGTCCGGGTGTCCGCGTCTCTGGACGCGGCCGCTTAGGGGCTGTTCAGCTGTCCGGCTGCTCGATCTGCTGCGCGATGTAGAGCGCCTCGCCGAGCTTCTCGATCAGCTCCAGCTGGGTGTCCAGATAGTCGATGTGGTGCTCCTCGTCCTCGAGGATCGACTCGAAGATGTTCGCGGACGTGATGTCGCCCTTCGTGCGCATCACCTCGATCCCCCGCTTGAGGCGGTCGATTGCCTCGACCTCCACCTGCCGGTCGGCCTGGAACATCTCGGTGACCGTCTGGCCGACCCGTACGTGGAACAGCCGCTGGTAGTTCGGCAGGCCGTCCAGCATGAGGATGCGCTCGGTGAGCTTGTCCGCGTGCTTCATCTCATCGATGGATTCTTCACGCGTGTACTTGGCGAGCTTCGTCCAGCCCTTGTTGTCCTGGATGCGGTAGTGCAACCAGTACTGGTTGATCGCCGTCAGCTCGCCGGTGAGCTGTTCGTTCAGAAACTCGAGGACCTCGGGGTCGCCCTGCATCGCAGAGGCTCCTTCCAAGCGGGGGACTGGGCAGGTTGCGCCGCATCCTTGCACCGGCACACAAGACCGTCCAGTAAGTGCACGCTTAGTATGACTTGCCCGAATCCGACCAGGGCTGGTCATGTGCACTGTCCCGGGTCTGTCAGGATGGAGTCATGGGTCAGCCGGTGGAGCGTGAATCTGGAGAAGCGGCGCAGTCGGAGCTTCCGCCGGGGCAGCGACTTCAGCGAGGCTGGCCGGTCACGCACTACGGGCCCGTACCCAAGTTCCGCCCCGAACGCTGGGAGTTCAGGGTCTTCGGCGCCACCGCCGACGGCGAGAAGCACTGCTGGACCCACGAGGAGTTCACGGCCCTGCCGTACGCCTCCGTCGTGGCCGATCTGCACTGCGTCACGAAGTTCAGCATGCTCGGGGCTGAATGGGGTGGCATCCCCGCCCGTACGATCCTGGAGATCGCCCCGCCCGCGCCCGCCGTCACCCATGTCATGGTCTGGGCCGAGTACGGCTTCAGCTCCAACCTTCGCCTGTCGGACTTCGCCTCCGACCGCACCATCTTCGCCACGCACAAGGACGGCGAACTGCTGACGGCGGAACACGGCTTTCCGCTCCGCCTCATCGTCCCGCACCTCTATGCCTGGAAGGGTCCCAAGTGGGTCCGCGGCGTCGAGTACATGACGGCCGACCGCCGCGGCTTCTGGGAGGAGCGCGGCTATCACAACATCGGCGACCCCTGGCGCGAGCAGCGCTACTCCTACCAGGAGGAGCTCGGGGACGGCCCCGAGCTCTGACTCCTGCTACGGCTGCCGATCAGTGGTGGTACTGGTGCACCACCGCGTGTCCCTTGCCGCGGCCGATCATCCACTTGTTGACGGGCGTCGTGACCACGAAGGCGACGGCCAGTGAGACGGCCAGCGCGCCCCAGAACAACAGGTCGGCCAACTGTGCGTCCATCGCGTCCGGCCACAGGGCGATCACGCCGTTGTCGATCAGCTCCATCACCGCGATGGACAGGGTGTCCGCGGCGAGCGCGACCCGGAACGCCGTCCTGAAGTCGACGCCGGCCTTGAGTACTCCGCGCAGCGTGAGGGAGTAGCCGAAGACGAAGGCGAGGATGATCGCCAGGATCATCGTCGGCACGTTGCCCCAGCCGAACGCGGTGCCGATCACCATGCCCAGCACCTCGCCGATGGCGCAGCCGGTGAGGCAGTGCAGGGTGGCCTGGGCCGCCATGGACCAGGTGACCATGCCGCCCATGTCGTGGGTGTGTGCGTGTTCCTCGTGATGCGTGTGCGTGTCGTGCTCGTGCTGCGCGTGCGTGTCGTGCTGCATGAGGGCCCCCAACGCCGGATAGCGGTTCCTGTCTCGTACTGGACAGGAACCGTATACCCCCTAGGGGTATTCCTCAACGGCGTCAGCCGTCGCGAAGTTTCTTCAGACGCTCGACATCCGCCGCGTGCCCCTCCTTGCCGCCGGGCGTCTCGATGATCAGCGGTACGCCCTCGGTGGCGGGGTGGGTCATCAGGGCACGGAACGGGTCCTCGCCGATGTGGCCGGAGCCGATGTTCTCGTGGCGGTCCTTATGGGCGCCGACCACATCCTTGGAATCATTGGCGTGGATCAGCTTGAGCCGGCCCGCGCCGACCGTGTCCACCAGCAGGTCGAGGGTCTGGTGCATCCCGCTCGGCCCGGTCAGGTCGTGGCCGGCCGCGAAGATGTGGCACGTGTCGAGACAGACGCCCAGCTTGGGGTGGGCGTCGAGCGCCTCGAAGTACGGCCCGAAGTCCCAGGTCCGGGAACAGAGGGAGGCGCCTTGGCCGGCCGTCGACTCCAGCAGGAGGTACGGGTCGTCGTCATGGGTCAGCTCGTCCAGCAGCGGCAGCATGTACTCACGCACCTGCTTGAGGGCGACGGACCGCTCCCGGCCGCCGGTTGCGCTCCCGGTGTGCACGACCACGCCCAGAGCGCCTATCTCCCGCCCGCGCCGCAGCGAGTGCCGCAGCGACTCCACCGACTTCTCGACCGTCGCCGCGGTGTGCGAGCCGAAGTTGATCAGATAGGGGGCGTGGACGTACGCGGGGATCGACTCGGCGGCGCAGGCCGCGCGGAACTCCTCGTCCTGCTTCGGGTTTCCGGCGGGCGTCGCCCAGCCTCGCGGGTTGGCGACGAAGACCTGGACGGTCTCGGCCCGCAGATCGCGGGCGTAGGAGAGGCCGACGGAGTTGAGGCCGCCGGCCACCGGGACATGGCCGCCGACGGGGTTGCGGGACAGCTGACTCATCACGTTGACAGGGTCCCACGCCGGAGACAGCAGACTTTTCGACCCCTCCGCCCCTACCCGGGGGCTCCGCGCCGGAGGGGCTGATGCTCAGCCCGTCCGGCGTTGGAGGACGAGGCCGTTCAGGTCGAAGCGGGGGTCCGGGGGAGGCAGCCCCCAGGTACGGGACGGGTAGGGGCGGAGGGGGCGACAAACCACCGGCGCGCCACCGGGGTCAGCGGATCTCGATGGTGATCGTCGACCCCTTGGGCGCCGTCTCGCCACCCTCCACCGACTGGCTCTTGACGTGGTCCCCGAAGAGCCCGAGCAGGCCGCGGTCCTCGTTGACCTTGAACCCGGCGTCCTCCAGCGCCTTCTTCGCGTCGTCCACGCTGTCGCCCACGACGTCCGGGACCTCGACCATCTGGGGGCCCTTGGAGATCGTCAGCGTCACCGTGTCGCCGGAGGCGACCTCGCGACCCGCCGCCGGCGACTGCTCGGCGATCTGGCCCTTGTCGAATTCCGAATTGACCCGCTCCGAGGAGATCTTCACCTTCAGACCCGAGTCCTCGAGCTCCGCCGTGGCGTCCTCCACCGACGCGCCGGTGACCTCGGGCACCTCCACCGGGCTGCCCTTGCTGACGACGAGCGCGATGGCCGAACCCGCGTGGCGCTTGGTCCCCGCTTCCGGGTCCGTGCTGATCACAAAGCCCTTGGTTACGTCCTCGCTGAACTCCCGGGTGACCATGCCCGCGGCGAGGCCGTCGCCCTTCAGCACATCCTTCGCCTTGAACAGGGCGAAGCCCTTCAGGTCGGGCACCTTCACCGTCTCCGGGCCGTCGGAGATGGTCAGTGTCACCGAGTCGTTGTCACGGATCCGCGCGCCGATCTCGGGGTCGGTGCTGATGACGGTGCCGCGCTTCACGGTGTCGCTGTACTGGTGCTTGACCTGTCCGACCTCGAGCCCGGCCTGCGTCAGCCGGTCCATGGCCTCGGCCTGGGTCTTCGCGAGGATCGGCGGGACCTTGGTGAACTGGCCGGAGTTGATGTACCAGACACCGGCACCGAGACCCAGCGCCAGCACGATGGCGGCGACGATCGCCAGCATCGTGCGCCGGGGGCGCGTCGCACGCCGGGACGGAGCGGGCGGGCCGGACTCGAACCGACTGGTCTCCTCGAACCGGCTGGTCCGGTTGAAGGCGGCGCCCTCGTCGTCCTCGTTCACGGGCAGCGGTCGCGGCACGGACAGCGAGCGCGGGATCACACTCGTACGGTCCTCGGCGTTGTCGTGGCCCATGGCGAGGGCCCCCGGCGGGACGGCGTCGAGCTGCTCGGCGGTGAGGTCGGCGCGCGCCTCCAGCACCAGGCCGAGCAGCGCCACCGCGTCGTGCGGGCGCACCTCGGGATTGCGGGCGGTCGCCGTGGTGACCAGCTCGTCGAGCTCGTAGGCCAGCCCCGGCACGGCGGCCGACGGCGGCGGCACGTCCGCGTGCAGGTGCTGGTAGAGCACCTGGGCGGGGGAGTCCCCGGAGTGCGGCTTGTCGCCGGTGAGCATTTCGTAGAGGACGACGCCGCACGCGTAGACGTCGACGCGGGTGTCGGCGGTGCCGTGCTCGATCTGCTCGGGGGCGAGATACGAGACGGTGCCGAGGACGGCCCCCGTCGTGTTCGTCACGGTGTCCACGGCCCGTACGAGACCGAAGTCCGCCACCTTGACCCGGCCGTCGTCCCCTATGAGGACGTTCTCCGGCTTCATGTCGCGGTGCACGAACCCGGCGCGGTGCGCGGCGCCGAGGGCGGCGAGCACCGGCTCCAGGATGTCGAGCGCGGCCCGCGGCTGCAGGGCGCCCCGGTCGCGCAGTACGTCGCGCAGGGTGCACCCGGCGATGTACTCCATGGCCAGATAGACGTACGACCCGTCCGCCCCCTGGTCGAAGACCTGCACCACATTGGGGTGCGCGAGCCGGGCCACCGACTTGGCCTCGCGGATGAAACGCTCGACGAACGAGCCGTCGGCGGCCAGCGTCGGGTGCATCACCTTGAGCGCGAGGACGCGGTCGAGGCGGGTGTCCAGGGCCCTGTAGACCGTGGCCATCCCGCCGACCGCGATCCGTGCGTCAACGCGATAGCGGCCGTCGAGCACCTGCCCGACAAGCGGGTCCTGAAGGGTCGTATCCACGCAGGTGAGTGTACGAGCCGCCACTGTCACACCGCCCCGTTCGGCCGATACCGGAGCGCGACTGCAGCCGACCTGTGACGCATCCCGCACCCGCCGACGGCGGGACTCGCTCACGAGTGCCCCGCACTTGTGGACGGGCCGGAAACGTGTGGTGCGCGGGTGGGAGGAAAATGGCGGTGCCGGGGACTAAAAAGCGGGCCGCTCGGGATCCAAGCGTGCCAAGCCCGCCGCAGGAGACGACGCCTCGGCGAAGTGCCGCCGAGGAATCCGCCCCGCACGGTGGGCGAGCCGCCCCGCGTCCACCGCGTGCTTCATGGCCTCCGCCATCAGGACAGGCTCCTGTGCCCGCGTCACCGCTGAGGCAAGCATCACACCCGCACACCCCAGCTCCATCGCGAGCGCCGCATCGGACGCCGTACCGGCCCCCGCGTCCAGAATCACCGGCACGCGCGCGTGCTCCACGATCAACTGGAAGTTGTGCGGGTTCCGGATCCCCAGGCCGGACCCGATGGGCGAGCCCAGCGGCATGATCGCGGCGCAGCCGACGTCCTCCAGCTTGCGCGCCATGACGGGATCGTCGTTCGTGTACGGCAACACGGTGAACCCGTCGTCGACGAGCGTCTCCGCGGCGTCGAGCAGCTCGACCGGGTCGGGCAGCAGCGTGCGCTCGTCGGCGATGACCTCCAGCTTGACCAGGTCCGTGCCCAGGGCTTCACGCGCGAGACGGGCGGTCAGCACGGCCTCGCCCGCGGTGAAACAGCCGGCCGTGTTCGGCAGCACACGGATGCCGAGCTTGTCGAGCACGGACAGGACCGAGCCGTGCACGGACGCGTTCACGCGCCGCATCGCGACCGTCGTCAGCTCCGTACCGGACGCCACCAGGGCGCGCTCCAGCACATCGAGGCTGGGCGCACCGCCCGTACCCATGATCAGCCGGGACGAGAAGGACGTACCACCGAGGACAAAGGGATCGTCGGCCATGGGTCAGCCTCCTTGGACGGCGGTGAGGACCTCTACGCGGTCTCCCTCGGAGAGGGCGGTGGACGACCACTGCGCGCGCGGGACGACGGTTTCGTTGAGCGCGGCGGCCACGCCGGACGGGGCGGCGGTGAGGGCCGCGACGAGCGTGTCGAGAGCGGTCCCCGCGGTGATCCGCTGCCGCTCTCCGTTGACGAAGATGTTCATGCGGGCTGCTCCGTGAGGGCGGCGGCGCCGAAGCGCCGCGGAGTGAAGGGGCGGGCCACGTCGGGGAGTTCACCGGTGGTCAGCACGTGCGCCATCGCGTCACCGGTGACGGGCGTCAGCAGGACGCCGTTGCGGTAGTGCCCGGTGGCCAGCAGGAGGCCGTCCAGCTCGGTCGGTCCGAGGAGCGGCGCGTTGTCGGGGGAGCCGGGGCGCAGCCCCGCCCGCGTCTCCGTGAGCGGCAGCTCGGTGATCCCGGGCACCAGTTCATGGGCGTCGCGCAGCAGCTCGTACACGCCGCCCGCCGTCACCGTCGTGTCCCAGCCCAGCTCCTCGCTGGTCGCGCCCACGACGAGCTCGCCGTTCTCGCGCGGCACCAGATAGACCTGGCTTCCGCGCACGACGGCGCGGACGGTACGGCTCAGGAAGGGCGCGTACCGATTCGGCACGGTCAGCCGCAGCACCTGCCCCTTCACCGGCCGCACGGGCGGCAGTACGGCGTCGGGAACGCCGGCCAGACGACCGCTGAGGCTGCCCCCGGCGAGCACCACCTGGCCGGCGGCCCGCTCGGTGCCGTCCGTGGTGACGACTCCGGCGGCCCGGTCCGCTACGACGCTCAGCCGCTCCGCCCAGGTCCGGTGGAACACCACCCCGGCCCGCTCGCACGCCGTGACCAGGGCCTTGGCGAGCCGGCGCGGATCGATCTGATGGTCGCCGTCGACCCGCAGTCCGCCGCGTACGCCGGGTGCGAGCATCGGCTCCAGACGGCGGCACTCCCTCCCGCTCAGCCACTCCGAGTCCAGCCCCGACTGCCGTTGCAGGGAGTGGAGTTCACGCAGATGCGCGCGGTCGTCGGCGTCCAGCGCGACGGCGAGCGTGCCGCACTGGCGGTAGCCGAGTTCCTGGCCCGTCGCCTCGGTGAGTTCGGCGGCGAAGTCCGGATAGCGGCGCGCGGAGGCGAGGTTGAGGCCCAGCAGAGTCTGCTCGCCGTAGTGCAGTTCGGTGACGGCGGCGAGCATTCCGGCCGCGACCTGGGCCGCTCCGCCGCCCGGTTCGGGATCCACGAGGGCCGTCGTGAACCCGCGTTGCGCGGCCCGCCAGGCCGTCACCAGCCCGATGATTCCGCCCCCGATGACGAGGACGTCTGACGTACGTGTAGGCGACATGGGCGTCCAGCCCCTCCCTTCGCCGGCATGACCCGGATCAGGTTCGTACGGTCGGAGGCCGTCCCAGCCTCCCTCTCAGCCCGGTGCGTCCGGGCTCCCGCGAGTGCTTTACGTTGGCCACCCTAGCCCGCCGCCACCTGTCTCAGTAAGGGAGCCTCCGTCCATGCCCCGCTCGCTCGACGGCCTCGTCCTCGCCCCGGTCGCCGACCAGGCGCCAGGTCAGGTGGGTACCCGCACCCGGTTCACGTACCACGAGAAGGACGGCGAGATCTGGGCCGAGTACGCGGGCGGCGATGTCATACGCGGGCATCTCGTGGGCACTCGTGAGAGGGACCGCCTCGACTTCCGGTATGTGCAGCTGAAGCGCGACGGCAGCACCTCGTCGGGGCACTGTGTGTCCCGCGTGGTCGAGCTGCCCGACGGGCGCGTACGCCTGGAGGAGACCTGGGAATGGGAGTCGCAGACGGGCAGCGGGACGAGCGTGGTGGAGGAAGTGGACGAGTGAGCATCGGAGGACGTGGACGTGCGCTGTGCAACAGGTCACTGAGCACGTCCCCTGACTGACAAATTGTCAGTTGTCTATGGTGATCAGATGAGCGAGCAGACGCAGGCGCAGTCGCAGGGGCGTACGGCGCGGCGAGTCGTCGTCGTGGGCGCGGGCATGGCCGGTGTCCAGACCGCGGTCGCCCTGCGCGAACAGGGCTTCACCGGCAGTGTGACGCTGATCGGCGCGGAGCCCCATCAGCCGTACGACCGGCCGCCGCTGTCCAAGGCCGTGCTGCTCGGCAAGGCCGAGGGCTCCGCCTTCGACGTCGACTTCGAGGCACTGGGCATCGAACTGCAGCTCGGGCGCGAGGCGCTCGGCCTGCGCCCCGGGGACCATGAGCTGGACACCGCCACCGGGCCTGAGCCGTACGACGTCCTGGTCATCGCGACCGGCGCGGAACCGATTCAGCTGCCGGGCGCGGAGGGCGTGCCCGGGGTCCATCTGCTGCGCACCCTGGACGACGCCGAGCGGCTGCGTCCCGTCCTCGCCCAGCAGCACGACATCGTGGTCGTCGGGGCCGGCTGGATCGGCGCCGAGTTCGCCACGGCGGCGCGCGAGGCGGGGTGCGCGGTGACGGTCGTCGAGGCCGCCGACCGGCCGCTCGCCGGCGCGCTGCCCGCCGAGGTGGCCGCGCCGATGGCGGCCTGGTACGCGGACAGTGGGGCGTCGCTGCGTACGCACGCGCGCGTGGAGCGCATCGAGCCCGGCGCGGTGGTGCTGGACGACGGTTCGCGGGTGCCCGCCGGCGCCGTGGTCGTCGGGATCGGCGCACGCCCCGCGACCGCCTGGCTGGCCGGCTCCGGCATCGCGCTCGGCGCCCACCGCGAGGTGGTGGCCGACGACCACCTGCGCACCTCCGTACCGGACGTCTACGCGGTCGGCGACTGCGCCTCCTTCCCTTCGGGAAGGTATGAGGACCGCCTCCTGGTCCACCACTGGGACAACGCCCTCCAGGGCCCGCGCACGGTCGCCGCGAACATCATCGGCGAGGCCCCCGCCGCGTACGACCCGGTCCCGTACTTCTGGTCCGAGCAGTTCGGCCGTTTCGTCCAGTACGTCGGCCACCACGCCCCCGCCGACACGACCCTCTGGCGAGGCGACCCCTCCGGCGCCGCCTGGACGGTGTGCTGGCTCCGCGACACCCGCCTGGTCGCCCTCCTGGCGGTGGGCCGACCGAGGGATCTGGCCCAGGGGCGCCGACTCATCGAGGCGGGCACCCCGATGAACCCGGAACTTCTGGCGGACCCGTCGAAACCGCTGAAGGCGGCGACGATGGCGTAGCCGACACTTCTCCGCCGCCGGAGGAAGCACCCGATTCGGCGGAGCCGGAGATCGTTACGGCGAGACGGCTCGACGGCGCGGTGCCCCGACCGCGGATTCGGGCTGCCGCCAGCGGTGCCGAGCGGCCGAAACCCACCCGATCGCAGGAGCGCCGGACCCCGGCCAGGGCGGGACTCGGGTACCGAGTGTCAGTCCGGGATGGCAGGCTTGTCCCCGTGACCGAGATTGACGCAAAGATCGATGCTCTCGTCCCCGCCTGGCTCACCCTCCCCGACATCGCCGAACAGCTCGGCGTCGAGGTGACCCGCGTCCGGCAGCTGGTCAAGGAGGGCCAGCTGATCGCCGTACGCCGTGGTGAGAACCGCGCGCTGCACGTCCCCGCCGCCTTCATCGACGGGGACAAGGTCGTCAAGGGCCTGTCCGGCACCCTGACGCTCCTGCGGGACGACGGCTTCACCGACGAAGAGATGCTCGAGTGGCTCTTCACCCCCGACCCGACCCTGCCCGGCACCCCCGCGCAGGCTCTGAGCGAGAATCGCGGCACGGAGGTGAAGCGCCGCGCCCAGGCGCTCGCCGTCTGACCTGACAACCGTCCGGCGTACGGACCACGGCGGGCACCGGGCCCGAAGGCCACCGGATCACTGTGGTCCGTACGCGCCGAAAGGCCACCGGCCCACCGTGGGCCGTATGCGCCGAATGGCCACCGGATCACCGTGCTCCGTACGCACCGACAACGGGGGATACACGCATGCCCGAGAACGCCGCCGCCACCGCACGCGCCCAGCTCGCCGACGCCCGCGTCTACCTGTGCACGGACGCCCGCAAGCGCCAGGGCGACCTCGCCGAGTTCCTGGACGCCGTCCTGGAGGGCGGGGTCGACATCGTGCAGCTGCGCGACAAGGGCATGGAGGCGGCCGAGGAGCTGGAGCACCTCCAGGTCTTCGCGGACGCCTGCGCACGCCACGGCAGGCTCCTCGCGGTCAACGACCGGGCGGACGTCGCCCACGCGATCGGCGCCGACGTACTGCATCTGGGCCAGGGTGACCTCCCGGTCCCCGCGGCCCGCGCCATCCTCGCCGACGACGTCCTGATCGGCCGCTCCACCCACGCCGAGTCCGAGGCCGCGGCCGCCGCCGTCCAGGAGGGTGTGGACTACTTCTGCACCGGCCCCTGCTGGCCCACTCCCACCAAGCCGGGCCGCCACGCACCAGGGCTCGACCTGGTCCGTTACACGGCCTCGCTGGGCACCGACCGTCCCTGGTTCGCCATCGGCGGTATCGACCTCGGCAACCTGGACGAGGTGCTGGAGGCGGGCGCCCGGCGTGTCGTCGTCGTGCGGGCGATCACCGAGGCCGACGACCCGGGCGCGGCGGCGGCAGAGTTCGCGAAGAGACTTCGTCACGCATAGTCATCCGGTGACCGTGCGGAGCAGCCGTCCCGCTCCGCCGTCCGACAATTGTCCGAGGGGTGGACAAGAAGTCGACAAATCGGACAAATCTCATCGGTTCGGTTGGGGGACCGGCGCCCCCTGGCTAACCTGCGGGTATGGCCCTCGGATCTGCTTCCACCAGGACTGATCGCGCACGCACCGTGCGCGACATGCTCGCGACCGGCAAGAAGACGTACTCGTTCGAGTTCTCCGCGCCGAAGACCCCCAAGGGCGAGCGGAACCTGTGGAACGCCCTCCGCCGGGTCGAGGCCGTCGCTCCCGACTTCGTCTCCGTGACCTATGGAGCCGGCGGCTCCACGCGCGCGGGCACGGTCAAGGAGACCCAGCAGATCGTCGTCGACACGACGCTCACCCCGGTCGCCCACCTGACCGCGGTCAACCACTCCATCGCCGAGCTGCGCAACATCATCGGCCAGTACGCGGACGCCGGTATCCGCAACATGCTCGCGGTCCGCGGCGACCCGCCCGGCGACCCCATGGGCGAGTGGGTCCCGCACCCGCGAGGCCTGACCTACGCGGCCGAACTCGTCCGACTCATCAAGGAGTCGGGCGACTTCTGCGTAGGCGTCGCGGCCTTCCCGGAGATGCACCCGCGGTCCACCGAATGGGACCTGGACGTCGAGCACTTCGTCGACAAGTGCCGCGCAGGCGCCGACTACGCAATCACGCAGATGTTCTTCCACCCGGAGTCGTATCTGCGCCTGCGCGACCGCGTCGCGTCGGCCGGCTGCGAGACCCCGGTCATCCCCGAGGTCATGCCGGTGACGAGCGTGAAGATGCTGGAGCGGCTCCCGAAGCTCAGCAACGCTTCGTTCCCGGACGCCCTGAAAGAGCGGATCCTCACAGCCAAAGACGATCCGGCGGCTGTACGCTCCATTGGCATTGAGTTCGCGACGGAGTTCTGCGCGAGGCTGCTGGCCGAGGGAATCCCCGGGTTGCACTTCATTACGTTGAACAACTCCACGGCGACGCTGGAAATCTACGAGAATCTGGGTCTGCACCACCCACAGCGGGCCTAGACCGGTCGCACCCGCGTACGACAGACTGCGTAGCGGCCACTGGGAGAGGGGCGTACATGGGCTGGACGGTCCTCTACATCGCGTTCGGCATTGTCGCGCTGTGGCTGCTCGGCGAGGTGCTGCTGCAGTACAAGGCGCGGCTGCGCTACCGGTTGCTCGCCTTCGTCGGCTTCCTCGGCGTGGTCCTGGGTGTGCTGATGCCCTCCGTGGTGGTCATCGGCCTCGGCGCGGCCGCCTTCGCGGTCGGCCAGACGTACGTCACCCTGTCGTTCCGCCGTGGCTTCGCCCAGGGTTGGGCCATCAACGGCCCCTCCGCGCCCGGCAAGCCCAGCAAGCGCCGTCGCGGCGAGCCGGAGTACCAGGACCCGACGCTGGAGGTCTCCGACCTCGAAGCGACCGACGGCGCTGCCTATCGGCAGGACGACGAGTACGCCGGAGAGGACGACGTCTTCTCACCCGCGCCGTCCGACCGGTTCACGCCGCAGGGATCCGGCGAGCCCGCGGCCGCCGAGACCACCGCCGTGTACGAGCCGCAGCCGCTGCCCGACGACACCGGCTCGTACGGCATCTACAGCGACACCGGATACGCGACGACCGGCGACCAGTCCTACGCCGGCGCCGCCCAGTCCCAGGACCAGCAGGCCTACGCGACGGCCGGGCAGGCTCAGGACCAGCAGGCCTACGCGTACGACGGCTACTCCGGCTACGACCAGCAGCAGTACGCCTACGACAACGGCCAGCAGCAGTACGCCCCCTACTCCGACCCGTACATCGGCACGCAGACGTACACCGGTGCCTCGTACGACACCACGTACGGCGGCGACCAGCAGCAGTACATGCAGCAGCAGGGCTACGGCCAGGACCAGTACGCCACCGGTACCTACGGCGGCGAGACCCCGTCCGGCGGTGTCTGGGTGCCGCAGCAGCGCACCGACGAATACGGTGGCGAACTCCCGCCCGAGCAGCCGTATCCGTACCAGGGGAACGGCAATGGCACGGGGTACGACGAGCAGCAGTACCGGTACTGAGGCCTGCCGCCCCAACCGCTGAGACTACCGGCCCCCAGGCGACCGCCGTTGTGTCAGCGCACCTGCGTGCTCGCGCGGTGCACCGCCGTGGTCACGCTCACTGTGAGCCCCGGAACTCCGGTCCCTCCACGATCAGTCCGGCCACCAGCGCGCCCGACATGCCCGCGTGCGGGAGTCCGCCGCCGGGGTGCGCCCAGCCGCCTGCCGCGAACAGCCCCGGAATCCGGGTGCCGTTCGACGGGTGCAGCAGACGGCCGTCCGCCGCGGCGAGCGCGGGGGCGGGGACCGCGCCGCCGTCCACGCCGGTCGCCTCCGCGATGTCGGCCGGGGTGCGGACCTCGTGCCACAGCAGGCGGTCTCGGAGGCCGGGTATGGCGCGCTCGGCGACGCCGAGGACCCGCTCCACCTCCGACCCGGACACCGGAAGGCCCGAGGGTACGGTGACGGTCAGCGTGACCGCTTCGTGTTCGGTGTCCGGTACCAGCGCGGGGTCGTCGGGGCGCGACACCATGACGGTGGGCGCGGCCGGGAGCCCCGGGTGCTCACCGAAGAGCCGGCCCAACTCCTCCTCGCGGTCGGCCGTGTGGACCACCGTCCGATGCGCCACCCCCTCGGGCCGCCCTCCGCGCAGGGCCAGCAGCAGGGTCAGCCGGCTCGGCGCCCCGCGCTGCGGCGAGACCTCGTCGGCCCCGCGTATCGGCGTCCCCGGGACGAGGCTGTCCAGCACGCCGGGCGCCACGCCCGCAATCACGAAGTCGGCGTCCTCGACCGTGCCTCCTCCAGAGCTGAATGCCTGGGAGGTGCCCTCAGCGAGTTCCACGCCCGCCGCCCGGCCGTTCTTCTCGACGATCCGCTCGACCGGGGCATCGAAGCGGAACTCGACTCCGCGGGCGAGGCACCGCTCGTACACCGCGTGTGCCAACTCCCGTATGCCGCCACGCACATACCAGGTGCCGAAGGCGTGCTCCATGTAGGGCAGCACGGCCGCGCTCGCCGGGGCGACACGCGGATCGAGCCCGTACGCGAGGGCCTGGCTCTCCAGGAGGGCCGTGAGGCGAGGGTCGCGCAGCTCCCAGGCGCCGATCTCGGCGAGGGTGGTGGCCCGGCGGGTGCGCAGCAGCTTCTTGTGCGGCACCGAGGGGTAGGGCTCGCGTTCGGCGAGCACCGACCAGTTGGGCCACAGCGGCTCCTCCAGGAGCGGCCGGCGGGTGCGGTCCCACGCCTCGCGGGCCCGCACCAGGAAGTCGCCCCACCGCTTGCCGGCGCCCGCCCCGAGGGCTTCGTCCAGCGCGGTGACGACCCCGGCGCGCGAGGCGTTCGGCAGGGACACCTGCGTGCCGTCGGCGAAGAGATGCCGCGACGAGGGGTCCACCTGGACCAGCTCGACGCACTCCTCCAGCGGCTGCTTGCCGGTCTTGACGAACAGGTCGCGGTAGACCGCGGGCAGTGGCAGCAGCCCCGGGCCCGTGTCGAAGGCGAAGCCGTCGCGCTCGAAGCGGCGCACCGCACCGCCGTACGTCGCCGCGCGCTCGTACACCACCACCCGGTGGCCCGCGACGGCCAGCCGGGCGGCGGTCGCCATCGCGCCCATCCCGGCGCCGATCACCGCAATTCGTGCCATGCCAGGGACTTTATCGGCCGCCACTGACAGTCCCGTCCGCGGAGGTCAGTCAGGTGGTACGCCCGTCCGCGCGGCCAGCCGTCTCTCCTCCCGGCGCTGCGCCCGGCGGCGCAGGAACCGCTTGATCCGCGAGACGAGGAAGAAGAGCACCACAAGGCCGGCGAGCAGCAGGACGCCCGCGATGATCGCCGCGGCCTCGGGATGGAACATCGCGAAGGTGAGGATCCCGGCGACGCCCAGATCTTCGGCGGTGCTCATGATGAGGTTGCTGAACGGCTCGGGCGATGTGTTGATCGCCATCCGCGTCCCGGCCTTGACGGTGTGGCTCGCGAGCGCCGTCGAACCGCCGATCGCGCCCGCCGTCAGATCCGAGAGCGAACCGCTCTGCCCGGCGAGCAGCGCCCCGACCCAGGCGCCCGCCACCGGCCGGATCACGGTGTGCACCGAGTCCCACACCGAGTCGACGTACGGGATCTTGTCGGCGACCGCCTCGCAGACGAAGAGAACGCCTGCTGTGACGAGGATCTCAGGGCGCTGAAGGGACTCCGGGACGTCGTCGCTCAGACCGGTCGCGCCGAAGACGCCGAGGAGCAACACCACCGCGTACGCGTTGATGCCGCTGGCCCAGCCGCTGGTGAAGACCAGGGGGAGTACGGACACGGACGCGATCGTAACCAGTCGACAACGGTGGGTCCTGGGCATGAGTGCGCAGGACTGAGTATCCGTACCTAGTGAGTGAGATGAGTACGCGCGCGGATGGGGCCCGACCTGCGCGAACGAGAGAGTGGAGGCACGGAAGAGGGCGCGGCTCCGGTACCGCCGACACGGGGCGGCGGAACGGATCTCGCGCCCTTGGCCGCTCCTTCCGCCGACACGGTCGGCGGGAGCGAGGCACGGGGGAACCCGGGGGACGACCGAACGGGGGCCCAACGGGGGAGGCACGGGGGAGTACGGCGAAGCGCCGGTTCGAGGTGGCCCGCGGGGGACGCGGCCACATCGGACCGGCGCTTTCGTACGCGCTCCGCGTCCCGGTTCAGCGGTTGCCGCTGACGCGCCCCTGAAGCAGCCGGGACAGCGCCGCGTGGACGTCGTCCAGGGAGCGCTCCGGCTGGAAGGCCTGCCAGTCCAGGGCGGCCACCAGGACCATGCCGACCAGCGCGGACGCGGTCAGCGGGATGTCGATCTCGTCGCTGAGCTCGCCGTTCGCCACACCGTCGCGCAGCACGCCCTCGACGACCGCGACCGCCTCCTGCCGGACCACCATCAGCGTGGACTGCCAGGTCCGGTTGGTGCGCCACAGTTCGGCCACGTACAGCTGGGTGAAGGCCGGGTAGCGGTCGATGAAGACGAGCCCGGCCCGGATCATCGCGTCCAGCGCGTCGACCTTGCTGCCGCCGTTGCGCGCGGTGTTCTCGCCCGCCTCCCGGAGGGAGGCGGTGAGGAGTCCCACGCCATGCCGCAGCAGCTCTTCGAAGAGGACCGATTTGCTCGCGAAGTTGTAGTAGACCGTGCCCTTCGCGACCCCGGCGCGCTCGGCGATCTCGTCCACCGTGGTGGCGGAGAAGCCCTGTTCGGCAATCAGGGTGACGGCCGCCTCGTAGAGCTTCTGCCGGGTCGCCTCGCGACGGCCGCCGCCGCTCGCCGTGGTGCTGCTGCTTTCCATGGCCCCGATTGTCACAGGAGCGGCTGCGTGAGCGGTCACAGGCTCAGCTCCGGGTGCAGCCGGTCGAGGGTCCACACCTGCTTGCGGCGCGCCGACAGGGCGGTGAGCGCGAGGGCGCCCGCCGTGAAGCCCACCAGGACGGCGCACGCCTGCCATACCGGCCCCAGGCCGCCGCCCGTGATGAGCCTCCTGAGGGCCCCGACGACGTAACTCATCGGCAAGAAGGGGTGGATCGCGTTGAAGAAGCCCGGACTGGTCTGGACGGGGTACGTGCCGCCCGCCGACGTCAGCTGGAGCATCAGGAGGGCCAGCACGAGGATCCGGCCCGCCGCTCCGAAGCGTGCGTTCAGCCACTGCACGATCGCCGCGAAGCACGCCGTCACCAGGAAGAGGAAGCCCACCGTCCCGGCCGCCCGGGCCATCTCCAGGCCGATCGCCCAGTGGAGCACGGACATCAGAGCCGCCGTCTGCAGAACGCCCACGGCGGCCACCGGCAGCCAGCCCGCCAGCGCGATGCGCCACGCCGAGGCACCCGCCGCGAGCGCGCGCCGGTTGAGCGGCTGGATCAGCATGTACGCCACCATCGCGCCCACCCACAGGGACAGCGGGATGAAGTACGGGGCGAAGCCGGTGCCGTAGTTCGGCGCCTTGTGCAGGTCCCTGGAGGCGAGCTGTACGGGGTCGGCCATGACCTGGGTGCGCTGGTTGCGGTCCTGCTTGTCGTAGTCGGGGATCTGATCGGCGCCGTCGTGCAGTCCGCCGGCGAGCTTCCCGGAGCCGCCGACGAGCCTGTACATGCCCCCGTCGAGGTCGCTCGCGCCCGTCTTCAGCCTGCCGACGCCCGTGTCGAGGTCCGCCGCGCCGGTCTTGGCCGTGCCGAGCCCGGTGTGCAGCTTCTTGGTCCCCTTGGCGACCTTCTCGGCACCCTCGTTCAGCTTGTTGATCTTGGAGACGGCGTCGTCGAGGTCCTCGGAGAGGTGCGGTGAGCGGTCGGCGAGAGCCTGGGCCTGTTTCTGAAGCGTGGCCAGGTTCTTGTCGAGCTTGTCGAGATCGCCGTCCTGGTCGTCGATCAGCGTGTTCACGTCGTCGGCGACCTCAGCGACGTCCGCGGCCGCCTCCTTGGCCTTCTTCAGGTCGGGGCACGCGGCGTCGGGGAGCGGCAGGGTCTCGCAGCGCGCCTTGTAGACGGCGTTCAGCGCGGTGGAAGCCGTGTGGGCGCTCTTGGCCGCGGCCGGGGCCGTCTCCACCAGGGTGTCGAGGTTGTGGCGGATCCCCGCGGCGGAGTCGGCGACGAGCTGGGCCGTGTCGCCGATCGACTTCTGGTTGTCCTTCAGGAAGGGGCCCACCTTGTCCGCGACCCCGTTGACCTTGTCGGCCAGCGACTGCGTACCGTCCGCGACCTGTCGCGAACCGTCCTCCAGGTCACCCGCGCCCTTGTTGAGTTTCTTCAGGCCCCCGGAAAGCTTTCCGCTGCCCTTCTTGGCCTCTTGCAGGCCGTCCGCGAGATCCTTGGAGCCCTTCTTCGCCTTGCCGATCCCGCCCTTGAGCGTGTCGGCGCCCTTGGCGGCCTTCTCGGTCGCCCCGTGGATGTCCGAGAACGAGATGAAGATCTTGTCGAGGAACGACCGCGAGGTCTTGGTGGAGGCGGCCGTGCGCACCTCGCTGAACACCGTCCGGGAGATCTGCCCGACGATGTAGTTGTTCGCGTCGTTCGTACGCACCTGGAGCGCGCCGGTCTCCGGCGTGTCCCCGGAGCTGGAGGCGATCCGCTCGCTGAAGTCGCCCGGCATGGTCAGCGACAGGTAGTACGTGCCGTCCTCGACGCCCTCGCGGGCCTCGGCCGCGCTCACCTCGTGCCACTCGAAGGTGTCGCTGTCGCGCAGCCCCTTGGTGATGTCGTCGCCCGCCGCGATCTTCCTGCCCGCGACGCTCGCCCCCTTGTCGTCGTTCACGAGCGCCACGGGGATGCGGTCCAGGCGGCCGTACGGGTCCCAGAACGACCACAAGTAGAGGGCGCCGTACAGCAACGGCAGCAACAGGAGCGCGGCCAGCGCGGCACGCGGGAGCTTGCCCCGGCCGAAGCGCCTGAGCTCAAGCGCGGCCAGTTTCGGCGAGCGCATCGGCCGTCTCCTTCTGCTCGTTCTTCTGCCGGTTCTTCTGGGGGGTGACGACGGTGGCACCCTCGGGGGCCTCGCTGCACACCGCCACGACGGTGGTGCCGGACTCGGTGAGCGACCTCAACAGGGCCCAGGCCTCGGCTCGTTCGGCGTCCGAGAGCTTGAGGTCGGTGTCGTCGATGCCGAGCAGACCCGGCCGGCCGATGAGGGCCAGCGCCACGGACAGCCGCAGGGCTTCGAGTCGCTCCAGGTCGCGTACGGCGGTCCGGGAGCCCTTGGGCAGGGCCTCCAGGTCGAGCCTCGCGGCGGCCAGAGCGGTGTCGATCCGCAGCTTTGCCTCGGTCAGTCGCTCGGCGCGGGGTCGCAGCAGCCCCCGCAGCGAGCCTCCGAACCGCCGCTGCAGCAGCGCCCGTTCGCTCAGGTGCTCCCCGACGGTCAGGGCCGGGTCGAGGTCCGTGACGCCGGGTACGTGCGCGAGCGCGCTCGCCCGGCGCACGGTGGCCATCTGCTTCGGCAGTCTCGATCCGCCCACGACGGCCGTCCCCTCGGTCGGCTTCATCCGGCCCGTGAGCGCGAGCAACAGGCACGTACGGCCGGATCCCGAGGGCCCCTCGATCGCGATCAGCGAGCCGGGCTCCGCGTCGACGAAGACTCCGCGGAACGCCCAGCCGCGGGGTCCCTCGAGTCCGAAGTCATCGGCCGTGACGCCCAGTCCGTGTGGACTGTCCACAGCTTCCCCATCCCCTGGAACTACTTTTGAACTGACTGGTCAGTGCAAAAATAACCCCGAACCTACGATCGAAGCAAAAGGCCAGGTCAGAACGGATTGTCAGTGGCATACCTCACGATGGGCACATACGGCCACAGTGCCGTCACACAGACGACAGGAGGTTCGTCATGGCCAGCTCTTCCGCAGCCGCCGCCCACCGGCGCCGCGTCACCGGCCCTGCCCCCTCACTGACCGGCCCGGCGAGCGACGTGCACCCCGTGCTGCGCCGTGCCACGGCCCCGCCCGCCGCCCTCGATCTGCTCGCCCAGGCCCGCGCCGGACTCGACGAGGCTGCGGCCCTCGAAACGCCCAACGAGCGGTATGCGACGGCCCACTTGGCCGCCCTGCGCACCGCCGCCGCCGTCCTCGCCGCGCGAGGCCGCCCGGAGCCCACGGCGCGACGCCGGGCCCGCATCCGGAGCGCCTGGGAAGTGCTCCCCGAAATCGCGCCCGAACTCACCGAGTGGAGCGCCCTGTTCGCCTCCGGAGCCACCCGCCGCGCCCGCGCCGAGGCGGGCATCCAGGGCGCGGCCGGCAGCCGCGATGCCGACGACCTGATACGGGACGTGGCGATGTTCCTGCGCCTCGTCGAGCGGATGCTCGTGCTGCAACCTGTGCTGCCCCAGCCCCGACAGGACGCGGACCAGGAGGTGCCGGACGCGGGCTGACCGGTGCGGAAGCCGTGGACCGACGTGTCGGCGACCGTGCGCCCACCACGCGATCCGCCGTGTGAGACGGAGGATCGGCTACCGCGGTGGAGGCAATAGGGTGGAGGCGCCCGCGGCCTCCCCACCGGGAGGCCCCGAAGATCGCTCCGCCGTGCAAGAGGCGGTGCCGCGCCGAGGAGTCAACTGCCGTGTCGGACCCGATGCGCCCCCGCGCTTCTCTCCGTACCGCCGTGGTCTGGGAGGTCCTCAAGGACGCCCTGGACCGCCGGGTCAAGGCCACGGGGCGGGAGTCCCTCGACGTCCTCGACACCGGGGGCGGCAGCGGCAACTTCGCGGTGCCGGTGGCCCGCCTCGGCCACCGCGTCACGGTCGTCGACCCCAGCCCGAACGCGCTGTTCGCGCTGGAGCGCCGGGCCGCCGAGGCCGGCGTCGCCGACCGCGTACAGGGCGTCCAGGGCGATGCGCACGGGCTCTTCGACGTGGTCGGGCGCGGTGGCTACGACGCCGTGCTGTGCCACGGCGTCCTGGAGTACGTGGACGACCCGGCCGAGGGCGTGCGCAACGTGGTGGACGCGCTGCGCCCCGAGGGCGTGCTCAGCCTCCTCGCCGCGGGCCTGGGCGGAGCCGTGCTGGCCCGCGCCCTGGCCGGGCACTTCAAGGAGGCCAGGCAGGCGCTGGATGACCCGGACGGACGCTGGGGCGAGGGTGATCCCGTACCCCACCGCTTCACGGCCGAACAGCTCACCGCCCTGGTCGAGGGCGCCGGCCTTCGCGTCGCCGCCGTGCACGGCGTCCGGGTCTTCGCCGACCTGGTTCCGGGGGTCCTCGTGGACACCGAACCGGGGGCTCTGGAAGCGCTGCTGAAGCTGGAGGCGGCGGCGGCCGAGCTCGCCGCGTTCCACTCCGTGGCGACGCAGCTCCATGTGCTCGGTGAGGCGCGGGGGGCTGCCGAGGGCTGAGCCGCCTCCTGTGGTGCGCCGCTGATCAGGGGCTCGGCGGCAGATGGAGTACGCCACAGACCCCCCGATCGGGTGCCCGGCGCCGTATGATCGAGGGAGACCGTCCGGCATGACGGACCGTTCGCTGGGGAATGCACGCCTCAGTGGATCGGGGTGCCATGGCGGGTTCCGGTTGGCGAATTGGCGTAGAGGGGCGGGTTTCACGGGGGCGATTCCCTGCCTATCCTGAAGGGGACCCCCGGTCGCCCCGGCGACTGCACGATGAGGAGGACTCCGTGCCGCTCTCGGAGCACGAGCAGCGAATGCTCGAGCAGATGGAGCGAGCGCTGTACGCCGAAGATCCCAAGTTCGCGACAGCGCTTGAGGGAAGCGGGCTGCGTACGTACACCCGGCGACGGGTATACCAGGCGGTCGCGGGCTTCCTGGTGGGTATCGCGCTCCTCATGGCCGGAATGGTCGCAGTTCAGATCTGGCTGAGCGTGGTGGGCTTCCTCGTCATGCTGGGCTGTGCGGTGCTTGCCGTCACCGGTTGGCGCAAGGCTCCCAAGCCGGGTGAGCAGCCGGCCGCGTCCGGCACACCCGCCGCTCGCCGCCAGGGCCGACAGCGCCGCTCCCTGATGGACCGCATCGAACAACGCTGGCAGCGTCGCCGCGACGAACAGGGCCACTAGCCCTCCGAGCGCCGCAGCCGAAGACATCCGTACGAGGGGGTGTCCACCCGAACCGGGTGGACACCCCCTCGCGCATGCCCTGAAGCCCCGGCGCCGTCGCGGGCATGCGTGCCGCCTTCGCAGCCATCCCCGCTGTGGGCATGGGTGGCACCGGGGGCACCCATCCCAAAGAGAGCGGCAGCCAGCAATCGCCGGTAAGCGAACCCGCCCCGAGTTCAGCCCCGGTGCCCGGGAACCTGGGTTGCAACGGCACCCGGTGCTGGTGGCTGTGCCCACCCGTCCCGCCCTGCGGGACGATTGCCCACAACGGCAGCGGTAGCGGAAGCGACGGCGCCCCGCGCCGGCGGTGGCCAGGCCGCGGCCCCCGTCCCGGCTCGGGACAGGGACCGCAGGGTGCTGCCAGGTGTTCAGCCGTTCTGGCTCGAAGGGCGGCGCAGCAAGGACTCCCGGCGGGCCGCCAGGCGGGCTCTCAGCGTCGTCCAGCGAGCCGAGGCGGCCCAGGCCACGCGGATGGCTGAGCGGGGCGCGAGGAGGGCGCGGAGGCGGCCGGCGCGACTCGCGGAGGTGTGAAGGGCGTCCGCGATGCGCCGCGCGTCGTCCGCGAGGCCCGCCACCGGTCGCGGATGCGGGGCGTAGAGCACCTGCTCCACGGCCGCGGCCAGCCGGTGCACCGCGTCCGACGCCGTCGGATCGAGACCCCCGAGACGGACGATGCGCGCGGCGGCCTTGCGCGGCGTCTGCGACTCGTCCGGCGCGATCCCGTAGTCCCACGCCGTATCGGTCACCTCCTGCCAGGCCCCCAGGGTGTACGCCCCCGCGTCCGCATCGGTGCGGCCGTGCCCGCCGAGCCGAACGGCCCGTATCCGCATCCGCCACAGCATCGGCAGCAGCGGCACTCCCAGGATCAGGAGACCTGCCAAGGTCAGCCCAAGGATCTTGAACCACGGCCAGCTGTCGTCGTGGGAGCCCACCGCCGCCGGCGCGGACTCGCTCGGGCACGCCTCCAGCTTCCGCTGCTGCGCCGAGCAGCTCTCGCTGGCCGACGGCGCGGCGGAGGGCGCCGTGGAGGACGACAGCGTCGGCTTCGGCACGTTCGGCACATCGGTGCCGGGCGTGTCCGTCTGGGTGTACTGCGGCACCGTGCCCCGGTTCGGGGTGGGCTCGAAGCGGGTCCAGCCCACTCCCTCGAAATACAGCTCGGGCCAGGCGTGCGCGTCCCGCAGCCCCACCGACATCGAACCGTCGGCCTGCGGGGAGCCCGGCGTGAAGCCCACCGCCACGCGGGCCGGTATCCCCAGCGTCCGGGCCATCGCGGCCATCGCGAAGGAGAAGTGGACGCAGAAGCCCTCCTTCTCCTTCAGGAAGCGCGCGATCGCGGCGGAGCCGCTGCCGACCTGCACCTGGGTGTCGTACCGGAAGCTGCCGCTGACGGCGAAGTAGTCCTGGAGCTTGACCGCCTGCTCGTAGTGGTTGGCCGAGCCCTCGGTGACGTTGCGCGCGGTCGCCGCGACCACCGGAGGCAACGACCCCGGCACCTTGGTGAACTCGCGCTTCATCGCCGCCGACGGCTCCGGCGCGCTCGCGAGCTGCGCTGCGGTCGGCTGCACGATCAGGCTCGTGACCTCGTACTGCGCGCCGCGGGTGTTCTGGCCGTGGTCTCCGACGAGCGTGCGCCCAACGGGCTCGTACCGCCAGCTGCCCTTGATCTTCACCTTGCTGGCCGGGTACGGCATCGGGAGCCAGTCCTGCGCGTACCAGTCGGCCGCCGAGATACGGGTCTGGATCGAGGCCCGCTGGACGTCGCTGCCGAGACCGATCGGCGTCGGGAACGTGTCCGGCACGTCCTGGATGTGCCGCTGGGCGGGCTTCCAGGCCGTACCGTCGAAGTCGTCGAGGGAGACGATCCGCAGATACAGGTCCTGGGTGTCGTCGGTGTTGGTGCGGTAGGACATGACCTGGCGGTCCTCGTCCACGTTCAAGCTGTCGCGGAGCGAGACCAGCGGGTTCACCGCGGAGATCGTGCCGCCGCCCCCGGAGCCCGTGCCCACGCCCGTCCCCGCGCGGCCCAGCAGGCCGCCGTCGAGGGAGGGCAGGCCGAGTGGCACCACCAGAGCGATGCCCAGGGCGACCGCGCCGATGCGCCGCCCGGTGCGAACCGGTGCGACGGCGCCGGCCGCGGAGTCGGGGCCCGGTGTGCGGGGCGCCCCGCCGAAGACGCGGCCCCACTGGGAGAGCCGGTCGCGGCCCTCGGCCAGCAGCAGCATCAGATAGCCGGCGGCCGCGAGCAGGAACCACAGCCAGGCGGCGCCGCCTCCGGAGAGCCCCGCGGCGACCGAGTACAGCGCGAGCAGCGGCAGTCCGGCGGGGGCCGCGCTGCGGTACGTCACCGCGAGCGCGTCGACCGCGAGCCCGATCACCAGGACGCCGCCGATCAGCATCAGCCGGATGCCGTCGGACAGCGGCGCCGGAATCGAGTACCGCCCGACGTCGTCGGTGCCCGCCTGCAGCAGGACTCCGAATTGGTGGAAGGCGTCGGGGCCCGGGACGATCCCGATGACGGCCTGCTGCCGGGCGAAGGACAGCGTGAGCAGCATCAGCGTCACCAGCGCCTGCACCGCGACGGTCAGCGGCCGGGCCAGCGGAACCCGCCGGGTCAGCGCGCCCACTCCGGTCTGCACCGCCAGCAGGAACGCCGCCTGGAAGATCCAGGTCGCCGGGTCGACCAGCGGCAGCATGGCGCAGGCAGCCATCAGCGTGGCCGCCGCCGCGCACAGTGCCAGTCGCGCGCGCCCGCTCATGAGCCATCACCCCCCGCCGTACTCCCCGTCGACGCCAAGTGCGTGCGCTGTCGGTCCGCCTCCCGCCACAGGTCGGCGAGCCCCGCCCCCCGCGGCACCATCACGGCGGTCCAGCCCGCCTCGCGCAGCATGCGCAATCGGTCCTCGCTCTGGTCCAACGGGCCGGGGATGTCCGTCGGTTCCCGCACCCAGGTCTCGCTGTCCAGCAGGAAGGCGACGGCCCCGCCGCTGCGCTGGCGCATCTTGCCGAGCACCGTCGCCTGCTCCTCGTCCAGATCGCCGAGGAAGGCGATCAGCAGCCCCTCGTTCCCACCGCGCAGCACGTCGTACGCCCGCGACAGGCCCGTACCGTCGGAGTGGTCGATGACGGCGAGCGTGTCCATCATCATCCCGGCCGCGTCCGCCGACTCCTGGCTGGCGCCCGCGAACCCGTCGGCGCCCTCGCCGGGCACCGAGCTGCCGGTGTCGGTCAACAGCCGTACCGAGAAGCCCCGTTCGAGCATGTGCACCAGCGTCGACGCTGCGCCCGAGACGGCCCACTCGAAGGCCGAGTCCGGGCCCGCGCCCTGGAAGGCGATGCCCCGGGTGTCGAGCAGCACCGTGCAACGGGAGCGCTGGGGCTGCTCCTCGCGGCGGACCATCAACTCGCCGTAGCGCGCGGTCAGGCGCCAGTGCACCCGGCGAAGGTCGTCGCCGTAGCGGTACCCGCGGGGGATGATGTCGTCCTCGCCGGCCAGCGCCAGTGAGCGCTGCCGTCCGTCGCCGTACCCCTTCGCCTCGCCGGTCAGCCGTACCGGCGGCAGCGCCTCCACGCGCGGGATGACCGTCAGGGTGTCGTACGTCGAGAAGGAACGGGTCAGCTCGCACATCCCGAAGGGGTCGGTGAGCCGCAGCTGCAGCGGTCCCAGCGGATAGCGGCCGCGCAGGTCCGAGCGCACGCGGTAGGACACCTCGCGGCGGCCGCCCGCCTCGACCCGGTCCAGGACGAATCGGGGCCGCGGCCCGAGCACGTACGGCACCCTGTCCTGGAGCATCAGCAGTCCGGTGGGCAGCCGCGAGACGTTGTCCATCCGCAGATGGACGCGGGCCTCGGAACCGGCGGGCACGCGCGCGGGCGAGAGCCTGCGGCTGCCCGCGACCCGGTAGCGGGTGCGGTACAGCACGCTCGCGCAGACCAGCGGCAGGACCGCGAGGAGCAGGCCGACCCGGAGCAGATCGCTCTGCCCCAGGACGTACGCGCAGATCGCGGCGGCGACTCCGGCGGCCAGGAAGGAGCGCCCGCGCGTGGTGAGTCCGGCGAGCGCGGTGCGCAGCCCGCCCTTGTCCTCCTCGGCGGTGTGCCCCGTGCCCCCTTGCGTCATCACAGCCTCCGGGGCGGCTGCTGGCCGTAGGCGGTCGCGCCGCGGCCCGTCGTGAAGCCTGCCTGCTGCTGCGGAGCCGCGGGCACCGGGGTGCGCTGCAGGATCTCCTGGACGACCTGCTCGGCCGTACGACGGTTCAACTGCGCCTGGGCCGTGGGCAGCAGACGGTGGGCCAGGACCGCCACGGCGAGCGCCTGGACGTCGTCCGGCAGCGCGAACTCCCGGCCGCTCAGGGCGGCGGACGCCTTCGCCGCGCGCAGCAGGTGCAGCGTGGCGCGCGGCGAGGCGCCGAGTCTGAGGTCGGGGTGCGTGCGCGTGGCCGCGACCAGGTCCACCGCGTAGCGCCGTACCGGGTCGGCGACATGGACCGTGCGGACCGCGTCGATCAGCTTCACGATCTCGTGCGCGTGCGCCACCGGCTGGAGGTCGTCCAGCGGGTTCACCCCGCCGTGGATGTCCAGCATCTGCAACTCGGCGTCCGCGCTGGGGTAGCCGATGGACACGCGGGCCATGAAGCGGTCGCGCTGGGCCTCCGGCAGCGGGTAGGTGCCCTCCATTTCGACCGGGTTCTGCGTGGCCACCACCATGAAGGGGCTGGGCAGTTCGTAGGTCTGCCCGTCGATGGTGACCTGGCGCTCCTCCATCGACTCCAGGAGCGCGGACTGCGTCTTGGGCGAAGCGCGGTTGATCTCGTCGCCGATCACGATCTGGGCGAAGATCGCGCCCGGCTTGAACTCGAAGTCCCGGCGCTGCTGGTCCCAGATGGACACACCCGTGATGTCCGAGGGCAGCAGGTCGGGCGTGAACTGGATACGCCGCACCGAACAGTCGATGGACCGCGCCAGTGCCTTGGCCAGCATGGTCTTGCCGACGCCCGGGACATCCTCGATCAGGAGATGCCCCTCGGCGAGCAGCACGGTCAGCGAAAGCCGTACGACCTCAGGCTTGCCTTCGATCACTCCTTCCACCGAACTGCGGACACGCTCCACAGTGGCGGTCAGATCTGTAAGGCTCGCTCGATCGTCATAGGTCGTCACCCGGCCCTCCTCGGCCCGTTCTCGGGCCGACGCCCTGTGCGGACCGGCCCACCCCGAAACACGGACACCACGCGCGAATAGTTCCGCGTGACGCCACACCCGCATTCTTGTTGCCGTTACCGGTTCGTGTCACTCGCCTGTGGATAACTGGCCGCGATATGTCAGGTCTTACGGCCCTTTGGGCGCCGAAAGGCAGGGGTTTTTCGTGAAGAGAGAGTCCCACGAGGCACCGACGGCGGGCTATCGGGGGTCAGGCGGAGCCGGTCAGGTGGGGTCGATCTCGCGCAGCAGACCGGTCTTGACGTCGAAGACGAAGCCGCGTACGTCGTCGGTGTGCAGGAGGAACGGCGAGGTGCGCACGCGCTGCATCGACTGTCGTACGTCCTGTTCGACGTCCCGGAAGGCCTCGACCGCCCAGGCGGGGCGCTGGCCGACCTCCATCTCCAGCTCATGCCGGAAGTCTTCGGTGAGGGACTCCAGGCCGCAGCCGGTGTGGTGGATGAGGACCACGCTGCGGGTGCCGAGCGCCCGCTGGCTGATCGTGAGCGAGCGGATCACGTCGTCGGTGACGACGCCGCCCGCGTTGCGGATGGTGTGGCAGTCGCCCAGCTCCAGGCCGAGCGCGGCGTGCAGGTCGAGCCGGGCGTCCATGCAGGCCACCACCGCGACGTGGAGGACGGGACGGGCGTCCATCCCGGGGTCGGTGAAGGCGGCGGCGTACTGCTCGTTCGCGTCGACGAGGTGGTCCGTGACGGTGCCGCCATCGGCTATGGCGCCTTCGGGTTCAATGGGAACGGATGCAGAAGTCGTCATAGCTATGACGGTACTGGTCACGTGAGGTCCGGTCCTGCTGTGAGATCGGAAAAACAGCGTCAACGTGTCCTCTTGTGAGGTAACCCACACGGGGGGCCGAAGCGCACCCTTCCGGGCGATTCCTTCCGATTTCCCGCTACGCACGCGTCCGGCCTCGCGACGCGCATGCCGGTTGATTGACCGCGAGACACCGTGGACTAAAGTGACGCGAAGCGGGAGGCGAGGCTCTCCCTGCTGGTGTTATCCCCCGGAGACCCGGCGATTTTCCGGCGTCTCCCCACGTGCGCGGCGCGTACGTACGGCTCGGCCTCCTCCCGCTCCCGGTCGGCTGACGCCACTCACCCGGCGCCAGCAGGCCTCCCCTTCTCGAGCGGGCGGGGACCCGGCGGTGCGTACGGGCGCGCCGGACCTGAGAGGGCCCCTTGAGTCAGAGTCGACACGTCCCGGTGATGCTCCAGCGGTGCCTGGACATGTTGGCCCCGGCCCTCACCGGGCCGGGAGCCGTTGTCGTCGACTGCACCCTGGGACTCGGCGGTCACAGTGAGGCGCTGCTCACCCGGTTCCCCGAGGCCCGGCTCCTGGCCCTCGACCGCGACAAGGAGGCGCTGCGCCTCTCCGGGGAGCGGCTCGCCCCCTTCGGCGACCGCGCCACCCTCGTGCACGCGGTCTATGACGAACTCCCCGACGTGCTCGACCGCCTGGGCATCCCGCGCGTCCAGGGCGTGCTGTTCGACCTCGGCGTCTCCTCCATGCAACTCGATGAGGCGGACCGCGGGTTCGCGTACGCGCAGGACGCCCCGCTCGACATGCGCATGGACCAGACGACCGGCATCAGCGCGGCCGAGGTGCTCAACACCTATCCGGCCGGCGAGCTCGTGCGGATCCTGCGCGCGTACGGCGAGGAGAAGCAGGCCAAGCGGATCGTGTCCGCGATCGTGCGTGAACGCGAGAAGGAGCCGTTCAGCAACAGCGCGCGCCTCGTCGAGCTGATCCGTGACTCATTGCCCCAGGCGGCCAAGCGCACCGGCGGCAACCCCGCCAAGCGCACCTTCCAGGCGCTGCGCATCGAGGTGAACGGCGAACTCAGCGTCCTGGAGAGGGCGATTCCGGCGGCCGTGAAGGCGCTCGCCGTCGGTGGCCGCATCGCCGTGCTGTCGTACCACTCGCTGGAGGACCGGCTGGTCAAGCAGGTGTTCGCGGCCGGCGCCGCCACCACCGCGCCGCCCGGTCTGCCGGTCGTCCCCGAGCGCTACCAGCCCCGGCTCAAGCTGCTCACCCGCGGTGCCGAACTTCCCACGGAGGAAGAGGTCGCCGAGAACCGGCGAGCGGCTCCCGCTCGGCTACGGGGGGCACAGCGCATCCGGGAGGACGCCGAGTGAGGCGCGGGGAGAGGGAGGGCGCGTGAGCAGGAAACCGGAGCTCAGGGGGCGGGCCGCCCGGCTCGCGCGGCTGCTGCCGGTCGGTACCGGACAGGCCGCCCGTACCCCCTTCGTCCTGTTGGTCGTGCTGCTGCTCGGCGGCGGTCTCATCGGACTCCTGGTGCTGAACTCCGCGCTCAGCGAGGGGGCGTTCCGCCTCGACGACCTGCAGAAGGACACCAAGAGCCTCACCGACGAGGAGCAGGCCCTGCAGCGGGACGTGGACGCCTACTCCGCCCCCGACGCCCTCCAGCGCCGCGCCCGCGAACTGGGCATGGTCCCTGGCGGCGACCCGGCCTTCCTCAACCCCGACGGCACCGTCAAGGGCGTCCCGGGAGCCGCCCAGCGGTCCTCCGTACCCATCCCGATGGTCCTCGCGCCCGAGGCACTCGCCCCCGGTCCCGCCCCGACGCCTGCCACGCGGCCGTCCGCGGCCGCCCCCGCCCTCCAGGCCCCCGCCCCGTCCGCACAGCCCTCCACGACCCCCGGCAGGTGACGGAAGTGTCCGACAGGGAACCGCCGCGCCGCCGCGTGCCCGGCCCCGCCCGGCCCGTACGCCCCGGAGGTCAGCGGCGCCCGGGCCCCGGTGCCCGCTCCGCACGCCGCCCGAGCGCACCCCGGCCGAGCGGCCCCCGCGTCATCCGGCTCGGCAGCCCCCGCCCCCGCCTGCGCATGGTCAGCCTCGCGCTCACCCTGGTGATGGTCGCCTTCGTCGTACGGCTGCTCCAGGTGCAGGCCGTGGACGCGAGCACGTATGCCGCGAAGGCCGAACAGAACCGGTACGTCGGGCGCACGCTGGCCGCCGAGCGCGGCGGGATCACCGACCGCAACGGAGTCGAGCTGGCGACGAGCGAGGACGCGTACGACATCACGGCCGACCCGACGATGTTCACGCGGAAGGCGACGAGGGTGAGCGACGCGCCCGAGCAGGCCGCGGCGCTGCTCGCCCCGATCCTCGGCCAGAGCATGGACGCCGTCGCCAAGAAGCTGAAGGCGAAGAACACCCGCTACACCCTGCTCGCGCACCGCCAGACCCCCCAGGTCTGGAAGCAGATCAAGGACCTCAAGACCACGCTCGGGGCCAAGGCCGAGACGGACAGGAGCACGGTCAACGTCCTCGCGGGAGTCCTCGCGGTCCCGGCCAGCAAGCGCGTGTACCCGAACGGTGATCTCGCCGCCGGGATACTGGGCTGGGTCAACGCCGACGGCAAGGGTGGCGGAGGCATCGAGCAGCAGCTGAACAAGGATCTCGCCGGCAAGGACGGCAAGATCCGCTACGCCCAGTCCGGTGGCCGTCAGGTGCCCACCGCGGGCTCCACCGAGACGCCCGCCGTGGCAGGCTCCGACGTCGAGCTGACCATCGACCGGGACATCCAGTGGGCCGCGCAGAACGCGATCACCGAGCAGGTGAGGAAGTCCAAGGCGGACCGCGGGTACGTGATAGTGCAGGACACCCGGACCGGCGAGATCCTCGCCATGGCCAACTCGCCCGGCTTCGATCCGAACGATCTCTCCCAGGCCAACTCGGCGGCCATGGGCAACGCGGCCCTCCAGGACGCCTACGAGCCCGGCTCCACCGCCAAGCTCATGTCGATGGCCGCCGTCCTCCAGGAGAACGTGGCCACGCCCGACACACATGTAGTGGTGCCCAACCGGCTGCACCGGGGCGACCGGCTCTTCCAGGACGACATCGACCACCCGACCTGGTACCTGACGCTGAATGGCGTGCTCGCCAAGTCCAGCAACATCGGCACCATCCTGGCGACCGGCGAGCTCGGCAACACGCAGAAGGAGGCCAACCGGGTCCTCTACTCGTATCTGCGCAAGTTCGGCCTCGGCAGTCACACCGGGCTCGGCTTCCCCGGTGAGACCGCGGGCATCCTGGCGCCCCCCGACACATGGTCGACGTCGCAGCAGTACACGATTCCTTTCGGCCAGGGCGTGTCGATCAACGCGATGCAGGCGGCCTCCGTCTACTCGACGATCGCCAACGACGGCGTACGCATCGAGCCGACGCTGGTGCGGGGCACGAAGGGGCCCGACGGCCGCTTCACCCCCGCCGCCCAGCCCAAGAAGACAAGGGTCGTGAGCGATAAGACGGCGAAGACCCTCGCCCAGATGCTGGAGTCCGTCGTGGACGACGAGCAGGGCACCGGCATCAAGGCGCGTATCCCCGGCTACCGAGTCGCGGGCAAGACGGGTACGGCCAACCGCGTGGATCCGGCCACCGGCAAGTACCACGGCTACACCTCGTCATTCGCCGGATTCGCACCCGCGGACAAGCCGCGCGTCACCGTCTACTGCGCCATCCAGAACGCCACCAGCGGCAGCTACTTCGGCGGCCAGATCTGCGGACCCATCTACAAGCAGGTCATGGAGTTCGCCCTGAAGACCCTCCAGGTCCCGCCCTCCGGGGCGAAGGCCGCGAACCTGCCTGTCAGCTTCAAGCCGTGATCCACTGCGACCGCACGCCCTGATCAGCCGCACGCACAACGGACCAGGAACAGCTCGTGACAACGATCACCCCGGCCTCCGGGAACCAGCCCCCGTCGAACCCCTCGCTTCGCTCCGGCGGGGGTGCGCCCGGTACGCTCACCGCCGTGCCACAAGCTGATCAGTCCCAAACCACTCAGAAGGGCGTTCCTGTGACATATCCGGGGCCGCCGCGACCGGTTCACGTCTCCGCCGCACCCCTCGCGGAACTGGCCGATCAGCTGGGTGCCACCGCCCCGGCGTCGACCGCGGAGGTCACGGGCATCACCCATGACTCGCGGGCCGTGCGTCCCGGCGACCTGTACGCCGCGCTGCCCGGCGCCCGCCTTCACGGCGCCGACTTCGTGACCCAGGCGGCCGGTCTCGGTGCCGTCGCCGTGCTGACCGATCCGACGGGCGCCGAGCGTGCCGCCGCCACGGGCCTCCCGGTCCTGGTCGTCGACGATCCGCGCGGGCGGATGGGCGAGCTCGCGGCCACGATCTACGGCCACCCCGGGCGCGACCTGCTCCAGATCGGCATCACCGGCACCTCCGGCAAGACCACGACGGCGTACCTCGTCGAGGGCGGCCTGAAGAGGGTCCGTTCCACCGGGCTGATCGGCACGGTCGAGATGCGCATCGGCGACGAGCGGATCAAGTCGGAGCGCACCACCCCCGAAGCCACCGACCTCCAGGCCCTGTTCGCGGTCATGCGCGAGCGCGGGGTCGAGGCGGTCGCGATGGAGGTCTCCAGCCACGCGCTGGTCCTCGGCCGTGTCGACGGCTGCGTCTTCGACATCGCCGTCTTCAACAATCTCAGCCCGGAGCACATGGAGTTCCACTCCGACATGGAGGACTACTTCCGGGCCAAGGCGCAGCTGTTCACACCGAAGCGCAGCAAACTCGGCGTCGTCAACCTCGACGACGAGTACGGCCGCAGGCTCGCCAAGGAAGCCACCGTCCCGGTGGTCACCTTCTCCGCCGAGGGGCACCCCGACGCCGACTGGCGCGCCCAGGACGTCGAAGTCGGTCCCATGGACTCGACGTTCACCGCGGTCGGCCCCAAGGACGAGCGGATCTCCGCCAGGTCACCGCTCGCGGGCCCCTTCAACGTGGCCAACACGCTCGCCGCGATCGTCGCCCTCGCTGTCGCCGGACTCGACCCGCAGACCGCCGCCGACGGCGTCGCGGCCGTGCCCGGCGTCCCGGGGCGCCTGGAGCGCGTGGACGTGGGCCAGTCCTACCTGGCCGTCGTCGACTACGCCCACAAGACGGACGCCGTCGAATCGGTCCTGCGCGCCCTGCGCAAGGTGACGAGCGGCCGTCTGCACGTGGTGCTCGGCTGCGGTGGCGACCGGGACAAGACCAAGCGGATGCCGATGGGCGCGGCCGTGGCCCGGCTCGCCGACACCGCCGTACTGACCTCGGACAACCCCCGCTCCGAGGACCCCCTCGCGATCCTGGCGACGATGCTCGCGGGCGCCGCCGAGGTGCCGGCGCACGAGCGCGGTGAGGTCCAGGTCTTCGAGGACCGGGCCGCAGCCATCGCCGCCGCCGTCGCCCGCGCGGAGCCGGGCGACACCGTGCTGGTCGCGGGCAAGGGCCACGAGCAGGGCCAGGACATCGCCGGGGTGGTGCGTCCCTTCGACGACCGCCAAGTGCTTCGCGAAGCTATCCAGAAGACCCAGGGATGAACTTGTGATCGCCCTCTCTCTCGCCGAGATCGCAGCAGTCGTCGGCGGGCAGACGTACGACATACCGGATCCGGCGGTACAGGTCACCGGACCGGTCGTCAGAGACTCCCGTGAGGTGGAGTCCGGCAGCCTCTTCGTCGCCTTCGTCGGCGAGCGCGTGGACGGCCACGAATTCGCCGAGGCGGTGATCGGGGCCGGCGCGGTCGCCGTGCTGGCGTCCCGCCCCGTCGGCGTGCCCGCGATCGTCGTCGCGGACGTACAGGCGGCGCTCGGCGCTCTCGCGCGCCATGTCGTCGAACGGCTCGGCGCGACCCTCGTGGCCCTGACCGGTTCCGCGGGCAAGACCAGCACCAAGGACCTGATCGCCCAGGTGCTGCGGAGCAAGGCGCCGACCGTCTTCACGCCCGGCTCGCTCAACAACGAGATCGGGCTGCCGCTCACCGCGCTCAGCGCCACCGAGGAGACCAGGTTCCTGGTGCTGGAGATGGGGGCGCGCGGCATCGGCCACATCCGCTACCTCGCGGACCTCACCCCGCCGAAGATCGGCCTCGTCCTCAATGTCGGGACCGCCCACATCGGCGAGTTCGGCAGCCGCGAGCAGATCGCGCAAGCAAAGGGCGAGTTGGTCGAGGGGCTCCCGGAGGACGGCACCGCGGTCCTCAACGCCGACGATCCCCTCGTACGCGCCATGGCGTCCCGTACGAAGGCCCGCGTGATCCTCTTCGGAGAGTCCGACGAAGCGGACGTACGCGCCGAGAACGTCCGTCTCACGGAGACTGGACAGCCTTCCTTCAGCCTTCGCACACCCTCCGGGTGCAGTGACGTGACCATGCGCCTGTACGGTGAGCACCACGTGTCGAACGCGCTCGCCGCGGCCGCCGTCGCCCATGAGCTGGGCATGTCCGCAGACGAGATCGCCCTCGCGCTCTCGGAGGCGGGCTCCCTCTCCCGCTGGCGGATGGAGGTCACCGAGCGCCCGGACGGCGTGACGGTCGTCAACGACGCCTACAACGCGAACCCCGAGTCCATGCGAGCCGCCCTGCGCGCGCTCGCGGCGATGGGCAAGGGGCGGCGGACCTGGGCGGTGCTCGGTCAGATGGCCGAGCTCGGGGACGAGGCGCTCGCCGAGCACGACGCGGTCGGACGGCTTGCCGTCCGGCTCAACGTCAGCAAGCTCGTCGCGGTCGGGGGCAGGGAAGCGTCCTGGCTGCAACTGGGCGCATATAACGAGGGTTCGTGGGGTGAGGAGTCGGTGCACGTGTCCGACGCACAGGCGGCTGTCGACCTGTTGCGCAGTGAACTGCGCCCAGGGGACGTCGTACTCGTGAAGGCGTCCAGGTCGGTCGGGCTCGAACGGGTGGCGCAGGCGCTGCTCGACAGCGGTGCCGAGGGTGAGGTTGCCGCCCGATGATGAAGCAGATCCTGTTCGCAGGAGTCATTGGCCTCTTCCTGACCTTGGTCGGCACCCCGCTGCTGATCAAGCTGCTTGCCCGCAAGGGCTACGGCCAGTACATCCGTGACGACGGGCCGAAAGAGCACCACAGCAAGCGCGGTACGCCGACCATGGGTGGTATCGCCTTCATCCTCGCGACGCTCATCGCGTACTTCATGAGCAAGGTGATCACCGGCAAGCCGCCGACCTTCTCCGGACTGCTGGTGCTCGGCCTGATGGCGGGCATGGGCCTGGTGGGCTTCCTGGACGACTACATCAAGATCGTCAAGCGTCGGTCGCTCGGTCTGCGGGCCAAGGCGAAGATGGCCGGCCAGCTGACCGTCGGTATCGCCTTCGCGGTGCTCTCGCTGCAGTTCGCGGACAACCGCGGCAACACTCCGGCCTCCACGAAGCTCTCCTTCGTCCAGGACTTCGGCTGGTCCATCGGACCGGTGCTCTTCGTGGTCTGGGCCCTGTTCATGATCCTCGCCATGTCGAACGGCGTGAACCTGACCGACGGTCTGGACGGCCTCGCCACCGGCGCCTCCGTGATGGTCTTCGGCGCGTACACCTTCATCGGCGTCTGGCAGTTCCAGGAGTCCTGCGCCAACGCGGCGACCCTGACCAACCCGGCCGCCTGCTACGAAGTACGAGATCCACTCGACCTCGCGGTCGTCGCCTCCGCGCTGATGGGCGCCTGCTTCGGCTTCCTGTGGTGGAACACCTCGCCCGCCAAGATCTTCATGGGCGACACCGGTTCGCTGGCTCTCGGTGGCGCGCTCGCGGGTCTGGCGATCTGCTCCCGCACGGAGTTCCTGATCGCGCTGCTCGGCGGTCTCTTCGTCCTGATCACCATGTCGGTCGTCATCCAGGTCGGCTCCTTCCGTCTGACCGGCAAGCGCGTCTTCCGCATGGCACCGCTCCAGCACCACTTCGAACTCAAGGGGTGGTCCGAAGTCCTTGTGGTGGTCCGCTTCTGGATCATTCAGGGCATGTGCGTCATTGTGGGTCTGGGCCTCTTCTACGCAGGATGGGCAGCCAAGAAGTGACCGACTGGCAGGGCAAGATCGTCACCGTCGCCGGGCTCGGCGTCTCCGGCATCCCGGCGGCCAAGGTGCTGCACGGCCTCGGCGCGGTCGTCACGGTCGTCAACGACGGCGATGACGAGCGCGCCCGGGTCCAGGCCGCGGAGCTGGAGGCGCTCGGCATCACCGTGCGCCTCGGTGACGGCGCGACCCTGCCCGAGGGCACCGAGCTCATCGTGACCGCGCCCGGCTGGAAGCCGGACAAGCCGCTGTTCGCCGCGGCCGCCGAGGCGGGCGTTCCGGTCTGGGGCGACGTCGAACTCGCCTGGCGGCTGCGCGGCCCCGACGCCGCGCCCTGGCTCGCGGTCACCGGCACCAACGGCAAGACCACGACCGTCCAGATGCTCGCCTCGATCCTGAAGGCGGCCGGACTGCGCACGGCGGCGGTCGGCAATATTGGCGTCTCGCTCCTTGACGCGGTCCTCGGCGAGGAGAAGTACGACGTGCTCGCCGTCGAACTCTCCAGCTATCAGCTGCACTGGGCGCCCTCGCTGCGCGCCCACTCCGCCGCCGTACTGAATCTGGCGCCCGATCACCTCGACTGGCACGGCTCGATGGAGGCGTACGCCGCCGACAAGGGCCGTATCTACGAAGGCAATCGGGTCGCCTGCGTCTACAACGTGGCCGACAAGGCCACCGAGGACCTGGTGCGCGAGGCGGACGTCGAGGAGGGCTGCCGGGCGATCGGCTTCACACTCGGCACGCCCGGGCCGTCCCAACTCGGCGTCGTGGAAGGCATCCTGGTCGACCGCGCCTTCGTCGAGAACCGGCAGAAGAACGCCCAGGAGCTGGCGGAGGTGTCGGACGTCAATCCGCCCGCCCCGCACAACATCGCCAACGCCCTTGCGGCGGCGGCCCTGGCGCGCGCCTTCGGAGTGCCCGCCCAGGCGGTACGCGACGGGCTGCGGGCCTTTGAGCCCGACGCCCACCGCATCGCGCACGTCGCCGACGTGGACGGGGTCGCGTACGTCGACGACTCCAAGGCCACCAACACACATGCCGCGGAAGCCTCTTTGGCGGCGTACGAGTCGATCGTGTGGATCGCGGGCGGGCTTGCCAAGGGCGCGACCTTCGACGAGCTGGTCGCCAAGTCGGCACGGCGGCTTCGGGGCGTTGTCCTGATCGGTGCCGACCGTGCCCTCATCCGGGAAGCGCTCGCGCGACACGCGCCGGAAGTACCCGTCGTCGACCTTGAGCGGACCGACACTGGGGCGATGCTCGCGGCGGTTCAGGAGGCCGCACGGCTCTCCGGGCCAGGGGACACCGTTCTGCTGGCGCCGGCCTGTGCGTCCATGGACATGTTCGCCAACTACAACAAACGCGGGGACGCGTTCGCGGAGGCGGTGCGCGAACTCGGCGCCGCTAGTGCCTGACGGCGGGTCGGAGCTGGTCCGGGGCGCCCGGGACCCTTGGGAGGGACGCGTGACGCCATCGTGGTCGGCGCTTCATAGGCGGCTTTCGGCCGGTGGTACGGCGCTGTGCCGGCCCGTCCTTCCCCCCGTGCCTGAACGGCCACGCGGGACCCCCAGCGGGACGCCCTCCCACAGCGGGAGCGGCGCCGCCTTCCGCGGCGAGTGGAGCCGGTGATGGCCGGCAGCCGTACCGGCCGCCCCCCGGTCCAGCGGGCCACCGGACGGTCCCCGGTAGCCCGGGCGTCGCGCGAGAATCGCGTACGACGCCTCTACATCCGCGCCCGCAAGGCCTGGGACCGGCCGCTGACCGCGTACTACCTGATCCTCGGCGGCAGTCTGCTGATCACGGTGCTCGGGCTGGTGATGGTGTACTCGGCGTCGCAGATCACGGCGCTGCAGCTGTCGCTGCCGGGGTCGTACTTCTTCCGCAAGCAGTTCCTGGCGGCCGTGATCGGCGGGGTGCTGCTGCTCGTCGCCTCGCGGATGCCGGTGAAGCTGCACCGGGCGCTGGCGTATCCGATGCTGGCCGGGTCGGTCTTCCTGATGATCCTGGTGCAGATGCCCGGGATAGGAGTCGCGATCAACGGCAACCAGAACTGGATCTCCCTCGGCGGCTCCTTCCAGATCCAGCCCAGCGAGTTCGGCAAGCTCGCCCTCGTGCTGTGGGGCGCCGACCTGATCGCCCGCAAGGAGGACAAGCGGCTGCTCACGCAGTGGAAGCACATGCTGGTGCCGCTCGTCCCGGTGGCGTTCATGCTGCTCGGGCTGATCATGCTCGGCGGCGACATGGGGACGGCGATCATTCTCACCGCGATCCTGTTCGGACTGCTCTGGCTGGCGGGCGCGCCGACCCGGCTGTTCGTCGGCGTGCTGTCCATCGCCGGCACGCTCGGTGTGATCCTCATCAAGACCAGCCCGAACCGTATGGCCCGGTTCTCCTGCATCGGCGCCACCGAACCCGGCACCGGCGTCACCTCGTGCTGGCAGGCCGTGCACGGGATCTACGCGCTCGCCTCCGGCGGGCTCTTCGGTTCCGGACTCGGTGCGAGCGTGGAAAAATGGGGCCAACTGCCCGAAGCCCACACCGACTTCATCTTCGCCGTCACCGGTGAGGAACTGGGCCTCGCGGGGACGCTGTCGGTGCTCGCCCTCTTCGCGGCTCTAGGCTATGCGGGTATCCGCGTGGCCGGACGCACGGAGGACCCCTTCGTGAGGTATGCCGCGGGAGGCGTGACCACCTGGATCACGGCCCAGGCCGTGATCAACATCGGTGCGGTGCTCGGTCTGCTGCCGATCGCCGGAGTCCCGCTCCCGCTGTTCTCCTACGGGGGCTCCGCCCTGCTGCCGACCATGTTCGCCATCGGGCTGCTGATCGCCTTCGCACGCGACGAGCCCGCTGCGCGGGCGGCGCTTGCGATGCGGCAATCTCGCTTTGGTAGAAAGCGGGCTGCGGTGAGAGGCTCCGTGGGGGCCGCGGGGCCTCGGAGATGGAACACGATGCGACGGCGCGCCGCGGCGCGTTCGTCCGGAGAGCGGTGAATTTCGGTGCATGTCGTACTCGCCGGCGGGGGGACCGCCGGCCACATCGAGCCCGCGCTCGCCCTCGCGGACGCCCTGCGCAGGCAGGACCCGACCGTGGGAATCACGGCCCTGGGCACGGAACGCGGACTTGAGACCCGACTCGTACCCGAGCGCGGCTACGAACTCGCGCTGATCCCCGCCGTCCCGCTGCCGCGCAAGCCCACGCCCGAGCTGATCACCGTCCCCGGACGGCTGCGCGGCACGATCAAGGCGGCCGAGCAGATCCTGGAGCGCACCAAGGCGGACGCGGTCGTCGGCTTCGGCGGCTATGTCGCCTTGCCCGCCTACCTCGCGGCCAAGCGCCTGGGCGTGCCGATCGTCATCCACGAGGCCAACGCCCGGCCGGGTCTCGCCAACAAGATCGGCTCCCGGTACGCCGCCCGGGTCGCCGTCTCCACGCCGGACAGCAAGCTGCGCGACGCCCGCTACATCGGCATCCCGCTGCGCCGCTCCATCGCCACCCTCGACCGGGCCGCCGTACGCCCCGAGGCGCGCGCCGCGTTCGGCCTCGACCCCGCGCTGCCGACCCTGCTGGTGTCCGGCGGCTCGCAGGGCGCCCGCCGCCTGAACGAGGTGGTTCAGCAGGCGGCCCCGTACCTCCAGCAGGCGGGGATCCAGATCCTGCACGCGGTCGGCCCGAAGAACGAACTGCCGCAGGTGCACCAGATGCCGGGGATGCCCCCGTACATCCCGGTACCGTACGTGGATCGGATGGACCTCGCGTACGCCGCGGCCGACATGATGCTCTGCCGCGCGGGCGCGATGACCGTCGCCGAACTCTCCGCCGTCGGGCTGCCCGCCGCCTATGTCCCGCTGCCCATCGGCAACGGCGAACAGCGGCTGAACGCCCAGCCGGTGGTCAAGGCCGGCGGTGGACTGCTCGTCGACGACGCGGAGCTGACGCCCCAGTGGGTGCAGCAGAACGTGCTGCCCGTGCTCGCCGACCCGCACCGGCTGTACGAGATGTCCCGTGCCGCCAGCGAGTTCGGCCGCCGGGACGCCGACGACCTGCTCGTCGGCATGGTGTACGAGGCGATCGCCTCTCGCCGTCACTAGCACCGCATGAGGGAAGGCAGGGAGCGTGGCCGGACCGAACACCGCCGAGCGCGGCGAACGGCAGCAGCTGGAGTCCGGCCCGCCCCGGCCACCCCGTCTCGGGCGGCTGCGTCGCCTTCGTACGCTCATCATCCTTTTGATCGCCGTGGTGTTGGCCGGAGCCGCTTCGGTCTGGGTCCTGTACGGCTCGCAGTGGCTGCGCGTGGAGCGCGTATCGGCTTCCGGGATGCGGGTACTGACCGCCGAGCAGGTGCGAGAAGCGGCCGATGTTCCGGTCGGATCCCCTCTGATTTCCGTCGACACCGATGCCATTGAGGAACGACTGCGCCGGAAATTGCCCCGAATTGACTCGGTTGATGTCGTCCGTTCCTGGCCGCATGGAATCGGTCTGAAAGTGACCGAACGTACTCCGGTCCTGATTGTCGAAAAGGGCGCAAAGTTCATCGAAGTGGACGCCAAGGGCGTGCGATACGCCACGGTTTCCGACGCTCCGAAGGGCGTGCCCACACTGGAATTGACGGTGTCCCGGTCGGCGGAGCTGCGCCGCTTCGGCACCGACCGGCTGGTGCGCGAGGCCGTGCGGGTCGCCGGTGACATTCCGGCCGCCGTCGCCCGTGACACTCGTACCCTCAAGGTCCGTTCCTACGACTCCATCTCGCTGGAGTTGAAGGACGGCCGCACTGTCGAGTGGGGCAGTGGCGAGAAGGGCCGGGCGAAGGCCAGGACACTTACCGCTCTCATGAAAGCCGCTCCCGGAGCCCGGCACTTCGACGTAAGCGCTCCCACCGCCCCTGCGTCATCGGGGAGTTGACGTACATCCGCGCAGGCCAGCACCCTGGTTGGGCAGTGCTACGCCTGATCACATAGGGTGAAAAGAAAAACGGGAGGTTCGGCGTGTTCGTTGAACGTGCGCCACTTGTCGACTTAGTGTCCTGTTCGGAAGAGTCCAAGGAACAGACACACTGGTAACCCTAAACTTCAGCGTTAGGGTTCGGGTCGGCGTTCGGACCGTCCCATTCGGCATCAGTCGTCGGATCGCGAGCGTGCGAGGCGACGACACGTAACTCGAGGCGAGAGGCCTTCGACGTGGCAGCACCGCAGAACTACCTCGCAGTCATCAAAGTCATCGGTGTCGGCGGCGGTGGTGTCAATGCCATCAACCGGATGATCGAGGTCGGTCTCAAGGGCGTCGAGTTCATCGCCATCAACACCGACGCGCAGGCGCTGTTGATGAGCGACGCCGACGTCAAGCTCGACGTCGGCCGCGAACTGACCCGCGGACTCGGCGCCGGAGCCAACCCGGCCGTCGGCCGCAAGGCCGCCGAGGACCACCGCGAGGAGATCGAGGAGGTCCTCAAGGGGGCCGACATGGTCTTCGTGACGGCCGGTGAAGGCGGCGGCACCGGCACCGGCGGCGCGCCCGTCGTGGCCAACATCGCCCGCTCGCTCGGCGCCCTCACCATCGGCGTGGTCACCCGCCCGTTCACCTTCGAGGGACGGCGCCGGGCCAACCAGGCCGAGGACGGCATCGCCGAACTCCGCGAAGAGGTCGACACCCTCATCGTCATCCCGAACGACCGGCTGCTGTCGATCTCGGACCGCCAGGTCTCGGTCCTCGACGCCTTCAAGTCGGCGGACCAGGTCCTGCTCTCCGGTGTTCAGGGCATCACCGACCTCATCACCACGCCGGGTCTGATCAACCTCGATTTCGCCGACGTCAAGTCCGTGATGTCCGAGGCGGGTTCGGCGCTCATGGGCATCGGCTCGGCCCGCGGCGACGACCGCGCGGTGGCCGCGGCCGAGATGGCGATCTCCTCGCCGCTCCTCGAAGCCTCCATCGACGGCGCCCGCGGCGTCCTGCTCTCCATCTCCGGCGGCTCCGACCTCGGCCTGTTCGAGATCAACGAAGCCGCCCAGCTGGTCAGCGAGGCCGCGCACCCCGAGGCCAACATCATCTTCGGCGCGGTCATCGACGACGCCCTCGGCGACGAGGTGCGGGTCACCGTCATCGCCGCAGGCTTCGACGGCGGCCAGCCTCCGGCCAAGCGGGACAACGTGCTCGGCGCCTCGTCCGCGAAGCGCGACGAGCCCGCGCCGGTACGGCCCTCCGAGAGCCGCCCGTCCTTCGGCTCGCTCGGCAGCGTCACGCCGAAGGAGGCCCAGGAGCCCGCTCCGGAGCCGGTCGGCGAGATCCAGGTCTCCCCGCCGGTCCCGCCGTCCCGCGCCTACTCGGACAGCGCGGCCGAAGAGCTGGACGTGCCGGACTTCCTGAAGTGATAGGACAGCGCTCCGAAACGAGCACAGTGAGCGGCGCGCACTTCGCCTTCACCGACCGGTGGGGCGGGGTGAGCGCCGTTCCGTACGAGGAGCTCAATCTCGGCGGAGCGGTCGGCGACGACCCCGACGCCGTACGGACCAATCGAGAACTGGCTGCCAAGGCACTCGGTCTCGACCCGGCCCAGGTGGTCTGGATGAACCAGGTGCACGGGCCGGACGTGGCGGTGGTGGACGGGCCGTGGGGCTCTGCGGAGATTCCGTCCGTCGACGCGATCGTCACCGTGCGACGGGGGCTCGCCCTCGCCGTTCTCACCGCCGATTGCACACCGGTCCTGCTGGCCGATCCGGTCGCCGGAGTCGTGGCCGCCGCCCACGCGGGACGGCCCGGCATGGTCGCCGGAGTCGTCCCGGCCGCCGTACGGGCCATGGTCGAACTCGGCGCCGAGCCGGACAGGATCGTCGCCCGCACCGGCCCCGCCGTCTGCGGGCGGTGCTACGAAGTACCGGAGCAGATGCGAGCCGACGTCGCCGCCGTCGAGCCGGCGGCGTACGCCGAGACCAGTTGGGGCACGGCCGCGGTCGATGTGACCGCCGGAGTGCACGCGCAGTTGGAACGGCTCGGGGTGCGCGACCGGGAGCAGTCGCCGGTGTGCACGCTCGAATCGGGGGACCACTTCTCGTACCGGCGCGACCGCACCACCGGGCGGCTCGCCGGCTATGTCTGGCTGGACTGATGGGGCATGACGGACCGTAAAGCTCAACTCGCCGAAAACCTGGCGAAAGTGGAAGAGCGCATCACGGCGGCGTGCATCGCCGCCGGGCGCAAGCGGGAAGAGGTGACCCTGATCGTGGTCACCAAGACCTACCCCGCGAGCGATGTGCGGATCCTGTCGGAACTCGGTGTGCGTCATGTCGCCGAGAACCGGGACCAGGACGCTGCGCCGAAGGCCGCGGAGTGTTCGGATCTGCCCCTCTCGTGGCATTTTGTCGGTCAGTTGCAGACCAACAAGGTGCGTTCTGTGGTCAGTTACGCGGATCTCGTGCAGTCTGTCGATCGTTCCAAGCTCGTCACGGCTCTGTCGAAGGAGGCGGTGCGGGCGGGGCGCGAGGTGGGCTGTCTCATCCAGGTCGCGCTGGACGCGGAGGAGAGCGGGAGAGGGGACCGGGGCGGCGTGGGGTACGGCGGAATCGAAGAGTTGGGCGACCTCGTCGCTCGGGCTCCGGGGCTCCGGCTCGACGGGCTGATGACCGTCGCGCCGCTCACTGGGCCGTATGCGGGGCGCCAACAGGCGGCGTTTGAGCGGCTGATGGATTTGTCGACTGTCCTGCGCCGCGCCCATCCGGCTGCGAACATGGTCTCGGCAGGGATGAGTACGGACCTCGAACAGGCCGTGGCAGCCGGAGCGACACATGTACGCGTCGGTACTGCGGTACTCGGAGTCCGACCCGGGCTCGGGTAACGTCGCCAAGAAGTCGGACCACAGCAGAAAATATGGTCATTTCCGCCACAGGCGGGCATAACGACCTCGTGGATCGCGGGCACTTGGCAAGTCGTCAGCCGATCCACCACAGAGCGGAGGACTCAGAGCATGGCCGGCGCGATGCGCAAGATGGCGGTCTACCTCGGCCTCGTGGAGGACGATGGGTACGACGGCAGAGGATTCGACCCCGACGACGACTTCGAGCCCGAGCTTGACCCGGAGCCCGAGCGGGACCGCCGGCGGCACGAGCCGCCACACCAGTCACATCAGGCACATCAGTCCCAACGGGACGAATCGGTACGAGTGGTGCAGCCTCCGGCGCCGCGCGATCCGGTGCCGCATTCCGCTTCGCTCGCCGCGGAATCAGGGCGTCCGGCGCGAATCGCCCCCGTGGCATCCATCACACAAGAACGTCAAAGCCTGGAGAAGAATGCCCCGGTGATCATGCCCAAGGTCGTGTCCGAACGAGAGCCGTACCGGATCACCACACTGCACCCCCGGACCTACAACGAGGCCCGTACCATCGGGGAACACTTCCGTGAGGGCACCCCGGTGATCATGAATCTGACTGAGATGGATGACACAGATGCGAAGCGACTTGTCGACTTTGCGGCCGGTTTGGTGTTTGGTCTCCACGGCAGCATCGAGCGGGTGACGCAGAAGGTGTTCCTGTTGTCGCCTGCTAACGTCGATGTCACGGCGGAGGACAAGGCCCGCATCGCAGAGGGCGGGTTCTTCAACCAGAGCTGAGACGCAGGACCGGAATGACGCACGGAAACAGGGGAGAGGGAAGCACGGATCATGAGCGTGGTCGGGCAGGTTCTCTACATCGCGCTGATGTGTTTCCTCATCGTGCTGATCTTCCGGTTGGTCATGGACTACGTCTTCCAGTTCGCCCGCTCATGGCAACCCGGCAAGGCGATGGTGGTCGTTCTCGAGGCCACCTACACTGTCACCGATCCACCGCTCAAGCTTCTGCGGCGGTTCATTCCGCCGCTGCGTCTCGGGGGCGTGGCGCTCGACCTGTCCTTCTTCGTACTGATGATCATCGTCTACATCCTGATCTCCGTCGTGAGCCGGCTGTGAACGATACGGTCTTGCCGAATGCCGACGACTACGTTGAGGTGAAGAGATGCCGTTGACCCCCGAGGACGTGCGGAACAAGCAGTTCACGACCGTCCGCCTCCGAGAAGGCTATGACGAGGACGAGGTCGATGCCTTCCTCGACGAGGTCGAAGCCGAGCTGACGCGACTGCTCCGCGAGAACGAGGACCTGCGCGCCAAGCTGGCCGCTGCCACGCGCGCGGCCGCGCAGAACCAGCAGCAGGGCATGCGCAAGCCGCCCGAGCAGCAGGACCAGCAGCAGGGCCCGCCGCAGGGCATGCGCGGTCCGGGTGCTCCCGTGCCCGCCGGCATATCGGGCCCGCCGCAGCAGCAGATGGGTGGCCCCATGGGTGGCCCGCCCCAGCTGCCCAGCGGTGCGCCGCAGCTGCCCGCGGGCCCCAGCGGCCAGGGCGGTCCGCAGGGTCCCGGTCCCATGGGCCAGGGTCCGATGGGTCAGGGTCCGATGGGCCAGGGTCCCGGCCAGATGCAGCCGCAGATGCATCAGCAGATGGGTGGCCCGATGGGCGGTCCCATGGGTGGCCCCATGGGCGGTCACGGCCCGCAGATGCCGCAGCAGGGCCCCGGTGGCGACAGCGCCGCGCGTGTCCTCTCGCTGGCTCAGCAGACCGCCGACCAGGCGATCGCCGAGGCCCGTTCCGAGGCCAACAAGATCGTCGGCGAGGCCCGCAGCCGTGCCGAGGGTCTGGAGCGCGACGCCCGAGCCAAGGCCGACGCCCTGGAGCGGGACGCGCAGGAGAAGCACCGCGTCGCGATGGGCTCCCTGGAGTCCGCTCGCGCCACGCTGGAGCGCAAGGTCGAGGACCTGCGCGGCTTCGAGCGCGAGTACCGCACGCGGCTGAAGTCCTACCTGGAGTCGCAGCTGCGCCAGCTGGAGACGCAGGCGGACGACTCGCTCGCTCCGCCGCGCACCCCGGCCACGGCATCCCTGCCGTCGCCCTCCGCGCCCTCGATGGCCCCGGCAGGCGCCAGCGCGCCGTCGTACGGCGGCAACCAGGGCATGGGTGGCGGTCCGGCACCGGCCGCGCCCTCCTACGGTGGGCAGCAGCAGATGTCGCCGGCCATGACCCAGCCGATGGCTCCGGTGCGGCCCCAGGGGCCGTCGCCGATGCAGCAGGCGCCCTCGCCGATGCGTGGGTTCCTCATCGACGAGGACGACAACTGACGGCCTTTAGTACGCCTTAGGCGTCGGCAGCGTTCAGGGCGGGGCCCCCGGATTCCGGGGGCCCCGCCCTTTTGTGCGGTCGTTGGGGCATCTGTACGTGGGTACGCAACGCCGAAGGCCCGAGCCCGCCAGAATTTCTGGCGGGCTCGGGCCTTCGGCGTTGCGGTGCGGTGGGGGAGGGCTGGGGTGGGGTTTGATTCGCCCCCTCCGCCCCTGCCCGTCCCGCATCTGGGGGCTGCGCCCCCAGACCCCCCGGGTTGTTTTTCCGCTGCGGGTGGGTGGGGGCTTGTCGCGCAGTTCCCCGCGCCCCTTCGCGGGCGGCGGGGGCGGCGGGGGCGAGAAGCCCTTGCGCCGCCCCCCGGGTGCTACGCCTTGCGGAGGCGGAACGTCAGGGACAGGGAGTCGTCCGTGAACGGGGCGCCGTAGGTGTCGTCGGCCTCGCCCTGGGCGAAGTCCGTGGCGAGGACCTCGTCCGCGATGAGGCCGGAGTGTTCGGACAGGGCGGCGATGACGGCCGGGTCCGTGGCGGTCCAGCGGAGCGCGATGCGGTCGGCCACATCGAGGCCGCTGTTCTTGCGGGCCTCCTGGATCAGCCGGATCGCGTCACGGGCGAGGCCCGCCTGACGCAACTCCTCCGTGATCTCCAGGTCCAGCGCCACCGTGGCGCCCGAGTCGGAAGCCACCGACCAGCCCTCGCGCGGGGTCTCCGTGATGATCACCTCGTCCGGGGCCAGCGTCACCGTCTCACCGTCGACCTCGACCGACGCCGTGCCCTCGCGCAGGGCCAGCGACAGCGCCGCCGCGTCCGTCTCGGCGATGACCTTCGCGACCGCCTGGACGCCCTTGCCGAAGCGCTTGCCGAGCGCGCGGAAGTTCGCCTTGGCGGTCGTGTCGACCAGTGAGCCGCCGACCTCGGAGAGTGAGGCGAGGGAGCTCACGTTCAGCTCGTCCGTGATCTGCGCGTGCAGCTCGCGGTCGAGCGTCTCGAAGCCCACCGCCCCGACCAGTGCGCGGGACAGCGGCTGGCGCGTCTTCACGCCCGACTCCGCGCGCGTGGCACGGCCGAGCTCCACGAGACGGCGTACGAGCACCATCTGCCTCGACAGCTCGGGTTCGATGGCGGACAGGTCCGCCTCCGGCCAGGAGGAGAGGTGCACGGACTCCGGGGCGCCCGGTGTGACCGGGACGACCAGGTCCTGCCAGACCCGCTCGGTGATGAACGGGGTCAGCGGGGCCATCAGGCGCGTGACCGTCTCCACGACCTCGTGCAGCGTGCGCAGCGCGGCCTTGTCGCCCTGCCAGAAGCGGCGACGCGAACGGCGGACGTACCAGTTGGACAGGTCGTCGACGAACGCCGAGAGGAGCTTTCCGGCGCGCTGGGTGTCGTACGCCTCCAGGGCCTGCGTCACCTGGTCGGTGAGCGCGTGGAGTTCGGAGAGCAGCCAGCGGTCGAGGACCGGGCGGTCCGCCGGGGCCGGGTCGGCCTCGCTGGGCGCCCAGTTGGAGGTGCGGGCGTAGAGGGCCTGGAAGGCGACCGTGTTCCAGTAGGTGAGGAGGGTCTTCCGCACCACCTCCTGGATCGTGCCGTGGCCGACGCGGCGCGCTGCCCACGGGGAGCCGCCGGCCGCCATGAACCAGCGGACCGCGTCCGCGCCGTGCTGGTCCATCAGCGGGATCGGCTGCAGGATGTTGCCCAGGTGCTTGGACATCTTGCGGCCGTCCTCGGCGAGGATGTGGCCCAGGCACACGACGTTCTCGTACGAGGACTTGTCGAAGACCAGCGTGCCGACGGCCATGAGCGTGTAGAACCACCCACGTGTCTGGTCGATGGCCTCGCTGATGAACTGCGCCGGGTAGCGGCTCTCGAAGAGCTCCTTGTTCTTGTACGGGTAGCCCCACTGCGCGAACGGCATCGAACCCGAGTCGTACCAGGCGTCGATGACCTCCGGGACGCGGGTGGCCGTCTGCTGACACTGGGGGCAGGCGAACGTGACCTCGTCGATGTACGGGCGGTGCGGGTCCAGGTTCGACTGGTCGGTGCCGGTCAGCTCGGTGAGCTCGGCGCGGGAGCCGACGCAGGTGAGGTGGCCCTCCTCGCAGGTCCACAGCGGGAGCGGGGTGCCCCAGTAGCGGCTGCGGGACAGCGCCCAGTCGACGTTGTTGTTCAGCCAGTCGCCGAAGCGGCCGTGCTTGACCGAGTCCGGGAACCAGTTGGTCCTCTCGTTCTCCTGGAGGAGGCGGTCCTTGATGGCCGTGGTGCGGATGTACCAGGACGGCTGCGCGTAGTAGAGCAGCGCGGTGTGGCAGCGCCAGCAGTGCGGGTAGCTGTGCTCGTACGGGATGTGCTTGAGGAGCAGACCGCGGTTCTGGAGGTCCTCGGTGAGCTTTTCGTCCGCCTTCTTGAAGAAGATGCCGCCCACGAGGGGGACGTCCTCCTCGAAGGTCCCGTTCGTGCGGACGGGGTTCACCACCGGCAGGCCGTACTCGCGGCAGACCTTGAGGTCGTCCTCACCGAAGGCGGGGGACTGGTGGACCAGACCCGTGCCGTCCTCGGTCGTCACGTACTCCGCGTTCACCACGTAGTGGGCTTCCGTGTCCGCCGGGAACTCCACCAGCTCGAACGGACGTTGATACGTCCAGCGCTCCATTTCGGCGCCGGTGAAGGTCTCGCCGGTGGTTTCCCAGCCATCGCCGAGGGCCTTCTCGACGAGCGGCTCGGCGACGACGAGCTTCTCCTCGCCGTTCGTCGCGACGACGTAGGTGACCTCGGGGTGCGCCGCGACGGCGGTGTTGGACACCAGTGTCCACGGGGTCGTCGTCCACACCAGGAGCGCGGCCTGGCCGGCCAGCGGACCGGAGGTGAGCGGGAAACGGACGTACACGGAGGGGTCGACGATCGTCTCGTAGCCCTGCGCCAGCTCGTGGTCCGACAGCCCTGTCTCGTCTTGCGGGCACCACGGGGCGACGCGGTAGTCCTGGACCAGCAGACCCTTGTTGAAGATCTCCTTGAGCGACCACCACACGGACTCCACGTACTCGGGGTCCATCGTGCGGTAGGCGTCATCGAGGTCGACCCAATAGCCCATGCGGTTCGTCAGGTCGGTGAAGGCATCGGTGTGGCGGGTCACGGACTCGCGGCACTTGGCGTTGAACTCGGCGATGCCGTACGCCTCGATGTCCTGCTTTCCGGTGAAGCCCAGCTCCTTCTCCACCGCGAGCTCCACCGGGAGGCCGTGGCAGTCCCAGCCGGCCTTGCGCGCCACGTGGTAGCCGCGCATGGTGCGGAAGCGCGGGAAGACGTCCTTGAAGACGCGGGCCTCGATGTGGTGGGCGCCCGGCATACCGTTGGCGGTGGGCGGGCCCTCGTAGAACACCCACTCGGGGCGGCCCTCGGACTGCTCAAGGCTCTTGGCGAAGATCTTCTGCTCGCGCCAGAAGTCGAGCACGGCGTGCTCGAGCGCGGGCAGGTCGACCTGGGCGGGCACCTGGCGGTACTGCGGCGATTTCATCGGCGAGCTTCCTCCGGCGGACTTTCTGCCTTCCGTCCGGAGGGACGAGAGCCTGTGCTGCTACCTCGTAGCTGCTGCGGACGCCGTGTGCGGCGCGCTCCCGCGGTACCACCCTCCTTGGCCCCCCGGTGCCCGTGTGCACCAGTGAGCCCCCTCATTGGGGTCGCGATGCCGGGTCTACTGGCCCTTGCGGGGTGTTCTGCCGGCGGCTCCGGGGTGATCTTCGCGTCGCGCTCGCCCCCGGGCTTCCACCGTCCCCGGGTCGCTCTTGGCTGCGTACGCCGCTACTCGTCCCCATCCACGCTTCTCGCTCCGCCCAGTGTACGGCGCCGCGGGGACAGCGGCAGACCGCTTTTCCGGGGTGCCCCGGCGGCCTGCGCGGTGACCCGAATGGCGAGGCGCGGGTGTCCGGATCCTGGGACGCCGGGCCCTGCGGATTACCGGGCGGGGAGCTGGGCACAACGCATGCAGGCTTGTCGCGCGGGACCCGCGGGGCGGGCGAATGGATGGTGTGCCCCGTTGCCGTGGGACAGAAGTCGATTTATCGTCCCAGCACGATTCGCGAGCGAAATCACAATATGTGAAGGGGCCGCGGCCATGGTGGCGAAGAAGACCGCCGTACAGCAGTCGGCGTCCGGCAGATCCACGGCTCCGGTGGCCAAGGACGTGGGCGGGAAGAAGAACGCGCAGGTGGCGCCTGCGACGGGTGCGGCCAAGCCGGTGAAGACGGTTTCCAAGGCGGCTTCCGAGACGGCGACGAAGGCGGCGACGAAGACCGCGAGCAGGAAGTCGGCCGTTACGAAGACGGTGAACAAGAAGGCGACCGCTACGAAGACGGTGAGCAAGAAGGTGGCCGCTACGAAGGCGGTCACGAAGAAGGCGCCCACTACGGAGGCCGCGACGACCCAACCGGCCCCTTCGAAGAGGGCAGCCACCAAAACGGCCGCCACCAAAACGGCGCCTACGAAGGCGACGGTTACGAAGAGGGTCGTCAAGAAGTCCGACGCGAAGAAGACGGCGGTGGCGAAGAAGGCGGTGGCCAGGAAGGTCGCCGGGGCCAAGGCCGCGGCGACGGAGACCGTCCCGGAGGAGACGGCCCCGGCGAAGGGCGCCCGGCCGAAGGGCGGCACCACGAAGAGGGCCGGTGCGAGGAGCGCGGCCAGGAAGAGCACCAGTACGGCCAAGAAGGCGGTCGCTTCCGCGGCCGAGGGCGCGGCCCAGGCCGCGAATACGACGGGAGCCACGACGGTGGTTGCGAAGAAGACTCCTGGCACGGCCACGGCGGCGAAGAAGCCCACCCCGGTCCCCAAGGCGCGGATCGCCGCGGCGGAACCCGGCGAGCTCGCGGTGCGCCCCGGTGAGGACCCCTGGACCCCGGAAGAGGTCGCGGAGGCGCGCGCGGAGCTGCAGTCGGAGGCGCTGCGGCTGCGCACCGAGATCTCGTCGTCCGAGCAGGCGCTCGCGGGCCTGATGCGTGACTCCGGCGACGGCGCGGGCGACGACCAGGCGGACACCGGCACGAAGAACATCACGCGCGAGCACGAGATGGCCCTCGCGGCCAACGCGCGCGAGATGCTCATCCAGACCGAGCGCGCCCTGGAGAAGCTCGACGCGGGCACATACGGACTGTGCGAGAACTGCGGCAACCCCATCGGCAAGGCCCGGATGCAGGCCTTCCCGCGCGCCACCCTGTGCGTCGAGTGCAAGCAGAAGCAGGAACGGCGTTATTGAGCCCACGGTCGAGCGACAGCGCGAACGCCGTCACCGAAGGGCGCGGGAGGGCTCCTGGGCACGTGGGCCCCGGGGGGTGTGCCGTACCCTCGTCCTCAGTCAGGAACCTAGGTCGAGGGACTCACTCACGTGGCAGAGGCGGAGCGCATCATCGGTACGCCGGACATCCCGGGAGCGGCGGGGGCCGGTCCGGAGCAGTCCGGCGGGAACGCGGCGTCGGGCGACCGGTCCGGATCCGAGGAGTCGGCCACGGGCGAGCGTTCCGGCGCGGACTCGGGCGCGGACTCCGGAGCTGACGAGACGTCGGCCACGGACGAGCGGCCGAAGGGCAAGCGCAGGATCGCTGTCCTGTTCACGGTCGCCGTGCTGGCGTACGCCCTCGACCTCGTGAGCAAGATGATCGTGGTCGCGAAGCTGGAGCACCACGACTCGATCGAGATCGTCGGGGACTGGCTGAAGTTCGAGGCGATCCGCAACGCGGGCGCGGCCTTCGGATTCGGCGAGGCCTTCACGATCATCTTCACGGTGATCGCCGCAGCCGTGATCGTCGTCATCGCCCGGCTCGCGCGCAAGCTCTACAGCCTGCCCTGGGCAATCGCGCTGGGCCTGCTCCTCGGCGGTGCGCTGGGCAACCTGACCGACCGGATCTTCCGCTCGCCCGGCGTCTTCGAGGGCGCGGTCGTCGACTTCATCGCGCCCAAGCACTTCGCGGTCTTCAACCTGGCCGACTCGGCGATCGTCTGCGGCGGCATCCTGATCGTGCTGCTGTCCTTCCGCGGGCTCGACCCCGACGGAACCGTCCACCGGGACTGACCCCGCGGACGGCCTTCCGCGGGCACTGATGTTCGGGCTGTGGTCAGGTGGTGTCGGCGCCGTCCGGCATACTCGACGGGTGAGCACGATTCCCGAGATCCGTACCCTGCCCGTGCCCGACGGCCTGGAGGGCGAGCGCGTCGACGCCGCCATCTCCCGCATGTTCGGCTTCTCCCGCACGAAGGCCGCCGAGCTCGCCGCGGCGGGGAAGGTCACGGTCGACGGCTCGGTGGTCGGCAAGTCCGAGCGGGTGCAGGGCGGCGCCTGGCTCGAGGTCGAGATGCCGCAGGCGCCCGCGCCCGTGCAGATCGTCGCCGAGCCCGTCGAGGGCATGGACATCGTGCACGACGACGATGACGTGGTCGTGATCGTCAAGCCGGTCGGCGTGGCCGCGCACCCCAGCCCCGGCTGGTCGGGCCCGACCGTGATCGGCGGTCTCGCGGCCGCCGGGTACCGGATCTCGACCTCCGGAGCCTCCGAGCGCCAGGGCATCGTGCACCGCCTCGACGTGGGCACCTCGGGCCTGATGGTGGTCGCCAAGTCGGAGTACGCGTACACGTCGCTCAAGCGCCAGTTCAAGGAGCGCACGGTCGACAAGCGCTACCACACGCTCGTGCAGGGCCACCCGGACCCGACCAGCGGCACCATCGACGCGCCCATCGGACGCCACCCGAACCTCGACTACAAGTGGGCGGTCACGGCCGAGGGCAAGCCCTCGATCACGCACTACGACCTGGTCGAGGCGTTCCGCGCGGCGTCGCTGCTCGACGTCAAGCTGGAGACGGGGCGCACCCACCAGATCCGCGTCCACATGGCGGCCCACCGGCACCCCTGCGTCGGCGACCTGACGTACGGCGCGGACCCGACACTCGCGAAGCGGCTCGGCCTCACCCGGCAGTGGCTGCACGCGGTGCGGCTCGGCTTCGAGCACCCCGGCGACGGGCAGTGGGTGGAGTTCGAGAGCGACTACCCCGAGGACTTGCAGAAGGCGCTCGACAAGGTGCGCGAGGAGAGCTACGCGTGAGCGCGTCCCACGGGGCGCAGAGCGGCTCCTACGTGCTGCGGGTGGCCGAGGACGTCGCCGACCGCGAGGCGTGCTTCGCGGTGCGCAAGGAGGTCTTCGTCGGGGAACAGCGCGTCCCCGAGGACATCGAGTACGACGCGTACGATGCCGGCGCCCTGCATGTGCTGGCCGTCCGGGAGGACGGGGTGCCGCTCGGCACCGGGCGGCTCCTCTACGGCGAGGCGGCGGCCGCGAAGACCGACGGCGACCCGACGGTCGGCTCGCTCGGTCGGCTCGCCGTGACGCGCGAGGCGCGTGGGCTCGGCGTCGGCGCCGCCCTCGTACGCGCCATCGAAGACGCGGCACGCGCGCGTGGACTGGCCGCGGTGGACCTGCACGCGCAGACGCACGCGCTGGGGTTCTACGAGCGGCTGGGGTACATGGCGTACGGCGAGGAGTTCCCGGACGCGGGCATTCCGCACCGGGCGATGCGGCGCTCTCTGTAAACCGGGCGATCGGGCCGCCTCTGCGACAGGGGGCGCCTGCAAGCGGGCGTTTCCCTGCCCACCAGCCGGCCCGTCGTCAGGGGCTGCCGCGCTGGTCGCCGTCGCGGCGGAAGGAATCGGCGCGTGGCACGCTGGAGGCCTGGCTGCCCCTGACCGCCTAGACCTCGCCGGAGCGCTGACCGTGGATCAGTTGGCCCTGCTGTTCATGCTGCTGCTCGGGGCCGTGGTGAGTGTCCCGGTCGGGGACCGGCTCGGGCTGCCGGCGCCGGTGCTGATGACGCTCCTCGGGATCGTCCTGGCCGTGCTGGACTTCGTGCCCAACGTGGACATCCCGCCGGACCTGATCCTGCCCCTGTTGCTGCCGCCGCTGTTGTACGCCTCGGTGCGGCGGACGTCGTGGAGACAGTTCGCCGCCAACAAACGGCCGATCTTCCTGCTGGCCGTGGCGCTGGTGTTCGTCACCACCGCGGCCGTGGCGTTCGTCGCCAACGCGATCGTGCCGGGGCTGCCGATCGCCGCCGCCGTGGCGCTCGGCGCGCTCGTGGCGCCGCCCGATCCGGTCGCGGCCACCGCAGTCGCGGGACAGCTCGGGCTGCCGCGCCGACTGGTGTCCATCCTGGAGGGGGAGGGGCTCTTCAACGACGTGACGGCCATCGTGCTGTACCACGTCGCGATCGCCGCCGCCGTCAGCGGGACCTTCTCGCCCTGGAGCGCCGGGCTCGACCTCGTGTTGTCCGCCGTCGTCGCGCTCGTCATCGGTCTGGCACTCGGCTGGGTCGCGAACAAGCTGATGGACCTGCTCGGCGACGCCACGCTGCAGATCGGGCTGACACTGCTCGTGCCGTACGCCTCGTACGTCCTGGCCGAGGAACTGCACGGGTCCGGGGTGCTCGCCGTGCTCACCACCGCGCTGTTCCTGGCGGAGTACGCGACCGATGCCGACGACGTCATGATGCGGCTCGCCGGGTACACGTTCTGGGATGTGGTGGACACGCTCGTCACCGGGGTCGCGTTCGGGCTGATCGGTCTTGAGCTGCACAACGCGATCAGGACGGCGGCGGGGCGCTGGGGCGAGATGCTGGGGTGGGCAGCGGCGATCGTGGTCGTGGTGGTGCTGGTACGGCTGGTGTGGCTCTTGCCGGCCACCTGGCTGACCAAGCGGCTGCATGCGAAACGGGACTACGACGAGGAGATTCCGACCTCGTGGCGGGAGACCCTCGTGATGTGGTGGTCGGGGATGCGGGGGGTCGCGTCGGTCGCCCTGGCGCTGGCGATTCCGCTGAAGATGGACGACGGGTCACCGTTTCCGGACCGGGACGAGATCGTGTTCATCGCGTTCGGGGTGATCATGGCGACGCTCGTGCTGCAGGGGCTCACGCTGCCCTGGCTGGTCAGGAAGCTCGGGGTGCGGGCCGACACGGATGTCGAGAAGGCCTTCGAGAAGGAGCTGGCGGTTCGGGCCGCGAAGGCCGCGAGGCGGCGGCTGAAGGAGATCGAGCAGGTCGAGGAGCTGCCGGAGGAGGTGACCGAGCAGTTGCTGCGGCGGGCCTTCGACATCGGGGTGCGGATCAGCCCCGACATGGGGGACGAGGAGCGCAGGGAGGCCTACGAGCAGCGGGCTCGGCGGGTCAAGAGGATGCGGCGGATTCAGGGCGAGATGATGAGCGCGGCCCGGCACGAGGTGCTGTCGGCGCGGAGTGAGCCGGGGGCGGATCCGGAGATCGTGGACCGGGTGCTGCGACACCTGGACGTGCGCAGCTTGCGGTGACGCTGCGCCGGGCTTTGGCGGGTGCTCTGCCACCCGCGCGGCGCCCGTCTCCAGTTGGTTGAGATGTGCGGGTCTCCCGTGGGGCTTTCTCGCCGTCGGCGGTTGTCGCTCCTAAGATCGCATCATGGCGCGCAACGTTGTGATCAGCGGTGGTGGATCGGGGATCGGGCTCGCGGCGGCGCAGGCCTTCGCGGCCGACGGGGATCGGGTGTTGCTGCTCGGGCGGCGGGCCGAGGTGTTGGAGAAGGCCGGGGTGCCCGGGGCGCTCACGTACGCCGCCGATCTGAGTGATCCGCACGGTGTGCGCGGTGTCGCCGAGTTCGTGGGGGACGAGTTCGGCACGGTGGACGTGCTGGTGCACAGTGCCGGCGGCGCCGGGAATCTGGAGCCGAAGGTCGAGACGGAGGACCCGCTCAAAGCCGTCGTGCACAACTGGACCGTCAACTTCCGGCTCAACACGCTGACCGCGGTCCTGCTCACGGAGGCCCTGCGGGAGCGGCTGGCCTCTCCCGGCGGACGGGTGCTGTTCCTGAGCTCCATCGCCGCTTACCGAGGATCCGGCAGCAGCGCGTACGCGGCGTCCAAGGCCGCGCTGCACCCGTACGCCTACGATCTGGCCCGGGAGTTGGGGCCGCGGGGTATCACCGTGAACGTGGTGGCGCCCGGCTATGTCGAGGACACCGGGTTCTTCGGCGGCGAGATCGAACCGGCCCGGCGGGAGCGGCTCGTCGCGGAGACCTCGACGGGGCGGGCGGGTACGCCAGGGGACGTCGCCGGGACTCTGCACTGGCTGGCGTCCCCGGCCGCCGGACACATCACCGCGCAGGTGATCCAGGTCAACGGGGGTGCGGAACGCGGGCATTGAACCCCGTCCGTCCCGCTCCGGAATCCGGGGGAAACTCGGCCCGGGCCCGTCCGGCCGGGGTCAATCTCGGTCGCTGGCCCGTCCGGCCGGGGGTCAATCTCGGTCCCGGGTCCATCCGGCCGGGGGGGCAATCTCGGTCCCGGGCCCGTCCGGCCGGGGGTCAATCCCGGCCCCGGGTCCATCCGGCCGGAGCGTCAACCGCGGCCCGGCCCCGTTCGTGGTGGTTCGTGCGCGGTCCGGCCGTGATCCGGGCGGGCCGCGGCCCCGTCCGCTCCATCCGATTCGCCGCGCCCCGCACGCGGTGCCCGGCCCGGCGGCAGTGCCGCGTCCGCCGTGTTGACGCGAGGGAGCGCGTAGGGGTGCACCTCGGTCAGCCAGCGGATCATCTGCTCGCGGACCGTGACCCGTACCGTCCAGATGTCGTCCGCGTCCTTCGCGGTGACCAGGGCGCGTACCTGCATGGTGTTGGGCGTCGAGTCCGTGACGGCCAGTCCGTAGTCGCGGCCGTCCCAGGCCGGGCATTCGCGCAGGATGTCGCGCAGCTTCTCGCGCATCGCCTCCACGGGCGCGGAGTGGTCGACGTGGAAGTAGACGATGCCGGTCATCTGGGGGGTGCCGCGCGACCAGTTCTCGAAGGGCTTGGACGTGAAGTACGAGACCGGCATGGTGATCCGGCGTTCGTCCCACGTCCGTACCGTAAGGAACGTCAGCGTGATCTCCTCGACCGTGCCCCACTCGCCGTCCACCACGACGGTGTCGCCGAGGCGCACCATGTCGCCGAAGGCGATCTGCAGCCCGGCGAAGAGGTTGGCGAGCGTGGACTGCGCGGCGACACCGGCGACGATGCCGAGGATGCCGGCCGAGGCGAGCAGCGAGGCACCGGCGGCGCGCATCGCGGGGAACGTGAGCAGCATCGACGCGATCGCCACCACGGCGACGATCGCGGACACCACGCGCTGGATCAGCGTCACCTGCGTACGCACCCGGCGGACCCTCGCCGGGTCGCGGTGGGCGGTGGCGTAGCGGGTGTACGAGGTCTCGACGATCGCCGTCGCGATGCGCACCACCAGCCACGCGGCGGACCCGATGAGGATCAGCGTCAGCGCCCGGCCGATGCCGACCCGGTGTTCCATCAGCAGTTTCGCCTGGTCGTACGAGCCTCTGAGCAGGGCCGCGAACAGGACGAGCTGGAAGGGGACGCGGCCGCGGCGGAGCAGACCCCACAACGGGGTGGCCTCGTGGTGCCGGTCGTCGGCCCGTCGCAGCAGGTGGTCCACGGCCCACCCGATGAGCAGCGTGAGCACGACCGAGCCACCGATGACGATCAGCGGGCGCAGTACGTTCTCCATGCCTGAGACCGTAACCGGCCGCGGGCGATGATGAACATGTGATCCCCGGGTGGAAGTGGGTACGGCCGCCGCCCGGCGTTGTCGGTCCCGGCTGGCACGATGGGGTTCATGAACATCATGCTCTTTCACTCGACGTACGGGCTGCGGCCCGCGGTGCGCGCCGCGGCGGACCGGCTGCGCGCCGCGGGACACGAGGTGTGGACGCCCGATCTCTTCGACGGGCGCACCTTCGAGACCGTGGAGGAGGGCATGGCCTTCAAGGAAGAGATCGGCAAGGACGAGCTGCTCAAGCGCGCGGTCCTGGCTGCCGCGCCCTACTCCGGGCGCGGCCTGGTGTACGCGGGATTCTCGCTCGGCGCCTCCATCGCGCAGACCCTGGCGCTCGGCGACGAGAAGGCTCGCGGGCTGCTGCTCCTGCACGGCACGTCGGACATCGCTCAGAGCGCGTCGGTGGACGAGCTGCCGGTCCAGCTGCATGTCGCCGAGCCCGACCAGTTCGAGACGGACGACTGGCTGAGCGCCTGGTATCTGCAGATGCAGAGAGCGGGGGCTGACGTGGAGATCTACCGGTACGCCGGTGCCGGTCACCTCTACACCGACCCCGACCTGCCCGACTACGACGGGGAGGCGGCCGAGGCCACCTGGAAGGTGGCGCTCGGCTTCCTCGACAGTTTGCAGAGCCTCTAGGACGCTGACAGTCCGTAGAGCCCTAGGCCGCCGACAGTCCGTGGAGCCCTGCCGCGCCGACAGTCTGTGGAGCCCTACGACGCTTACACCGGGTCGTACGTCCGCTCCGCCTTCTGCGTGCCGCTGCGCGTGCGGTACGAACGGACCCAGGACGAGGTCGCGTTGGGGTTCGTGCGGTTGGAGAGCACGTAGTAGTCCATCTGCGCGCGGTCGGCGGTGATGTCCAGGACGCCGTAGCCGTGGCGGTCGGTGTCGACCCAGTGGACGTGCCGGTTGGCCGAGCGGATGATCGGCGCGGCCACGGCCGAGACGGTGCCCTCCGGGACCTTGACGATGTCGTCGAGGTTGTCGGAGGTCACCGAGGTGACCACGAACTCCGTGGCGGCCGAGGCGGACAGCGGGTACGTACCGGCGTCGACCGGCACGTCGTTGGCCCAGGCCATGTGGATGTCGCCGGTCAGGAAGACCGTGTTGCGGATCGCGTTCGCACGCAGATGCGCGAGCAGTTCGCGGCGGTCGTCCGTGTAGCCGTCCCACTGGTCGGTGTTGACGGCGATGCCCTCCTGCGGGAGACCGAGCAGCTTGGCGAGCGGCTTGAGCAGGTCGGCGGAGAGGGAGCCCACCGCGAACGGTGAGATCATCACCGAGTTGCCGACCAGACGCCAGGTGGTGTCCGAGGACTTGAGCCCGGACTTCAGCCAGTCGAGCTGGGCCCGGCCGGTGATCGTACGGTCCGGGTCGTCGACCGAGCCGCTGGCCGTGGACGCCTGCTGCGAACGGAAGGAGCGCAGGTCGAGCAGCGAGAGGTCGGCGAGCTTGCCGAAGCGCAGCTTGCGGTAGGTGGTGCCGGCGATCGCCGGGCGGACCGGCATCCACTCGAAGTAGGCCTGCTTCGCGGCGGCCTGACGGGCCGACCAGGTGCCCTCGGCGCCCTCGGTGTGGTTGACGGCGCCGCCCGACCAGGAGTTGTCGGCGAACTCGTGGTCGTCCCAGATCGCGACGACCGGCGCCTTGTGGTGCAGGGCCTGCAGGTCCGGGTCGGTCTTGTAACGGCCGTGCCGGGTGCGGTAGTCGGCGAGGGTCAGGATCTCGTTGGCGGGGGCGTGCGGCCGTACGACCGTGCCGCGGGTCCCGTACTCGCCGGACTTGTACTCGTAGATGTAGTCGCCGAGGTGCAGCCAGGCGTCCAGGTCGTTGCGGGCCGCGAGGTGGCGGTAGGCCGAGAAGTAGCCGGCCTCCCAGTTGGCGCAGGAGACCACGCCGAAGCGCAGACCGGCCACGGCGGCGTCGGCGGCCGGGGCGGTGCGGGTGCGGGCGACGGGCGAGTCGGTGCCGCCCGCGGAGAAGCGGAACCAGTAGTCCGTGGCCGGATCCAGACCGCGGATGTCCGCCTTGACGGTGTGGTCGGAGCCGGCCGTCGCGGTGGTGGAGCCCTTGGCGACGATCGTGCCGAACGCCTTGTCCTTGGCGACGGTCCAGCTGACCTCGGTGTCCGGGCCGAGCCCGGAGCCGGGTATCGCCGCGGAGGTGGGCGTCACCCGGGTCCACAGCAGGATGCCGTCGGGCAGCGGATCGCCGGAGGCGACACCGTGCAGGAAGGCGGGGGCCTCGGCGGCTCGGGCCGGCAGAGCGGCCGCGAGCGGGGCGGCGAGGACGGCGGTGGCGGCCGCGGCCTTGACGACCGTACGGCGGCGCGGGGCGCGGGAGTTGACGGCGCCCGAGGAGTCGGATGATCTGATGCGACTGGTCACGAGCGATCAGGTTACCGATCAGTACAAGCCAAGAGCGGGCGAACTGGCAAAAGTTCGCCCGCTCTTCGAGAGCTGGTCGCTCAACGCACGCGTCGCCGCCTGTCGGTGCCCGGCGCCCGGTGCCGGGGCTACCGAGGCGCCGGTGGCTCAGGCCTTGAGTGCCGCGTCGATCGCCGTGTTGAAGTCCGCGACCGTCATCGGTGCGTTCTGGCCGTCGGAGCCGGTGAGCTTCTTGCCGTTCATCACCAGGCTCGGCGTGCCGTTGACGCCGTCCTTGTTGGTGTTGAACGTCTCGGACATGGCCAGCGCCCAGGCGTCGTACTTGCCGTCCTTGACGGCGCTCTGGAACGCCGTGTTGTTCTTGAGCGCGCCGACCGTGTCCGCGACCTCGATGAGGTAGTCGTCGCTCTTGAACTTGTCGTCCGTCTCCTCGGGGTGGTACTTCGCCGAGTAGAGCGCGGTCTTGTACTCCAGGAAGGCTTCCGGGCTCACGTTCAGCGCGGCACCCAGGGCGCTCATCGCGTTCTTGGAGCCCTCGCCGCGGGAGCCGATCTGGATCTTGCCCTTATCGTCGGAGTCGCCGTCGAGGAACGTGCCGCCGATGTACTGGATCTTGAACTTGCCGGCGTCGAAGTCCTTCTTCAGGGTGGAGCCGACGGTCTGCTCGAACGTCGCGCAGATCGGGCAGCGCGGGTCCTCGTAGAGCTTCAGGGTCTTCTTCGCGGTGCTCTTGCCGAGAACGACGGTCGTACCGTTCGTGCCCGTGGTGTTGGCGGGCGCGACGACCTTGTCGCTCTTGATGGACTCCCAGTGGCTGGGCTTGTTGTTCTGCACGACGGCGTAGCCGATGCCGCCGGCTATCGCGAGGACGGCGACGAGGGAGCCGGCCACGATGGCCTGCCGCTTGATCTTGTCGCGCTTGACCTGGCGCTCGCGCTCCAGGCGCAGCTTCTCACGGGCCGCCGTCTTCGCCGCCTGGCTGTTCCGCTTGCTCATAGTGGTGATCTCCATGGGGGACGCGCACATGCCGTACGCGGGATACGTATGGGGGACTGCTGGTGCTCAGGTGCTGTCGCTCAGCGGGTGCTGTCGCCACGGCGGACTACTGCCGCTCGGGCGGACTTGGTCACGCGAAAGCGACCGAGCACGGCGGTCCACGCCGTCCCAGGGAGTGCACGAACAGGCGCGTACGGACGATGGCCGTCCGGCAGGCGGGGCGCGGCAGCCGGCGGACCGGAGCGAGCCGTACGGTCACCGCGGCGACCGCGATCAGCAGTGGCCGGAAGGTGGCGGCGGCCACGGCACGCAGCAGCTGGTCCAGGGCCCGCTCGCCGCGGCGCAGCCAGGCGGCCGCGAGGAGCCCGACGCCGACGTGCGCGCCGAGCAGCAGCCAGGCGGCGACCGGGTCGGCGTGCGCGAGCAGGGCCGCCGCGCGGTCGGTGCCCGCGCCGGTCACCTGTGCCAGCGGGGTGCCCACATTGCCGCCGCCGCACAGGACGTCGAAGCCGACCGAGCGCAGCGGGCCCGCGACCGGGCCGCCCGCCCTGCCGTAGCAGACGTGCTGACCCGTGGTGAACACGGTGTCGGCGGCCAGCTCCAGCGGGATCAGCAGGGCCGCGATCCGCCCGAAGCCGCGCTCGCGGCCGGCCAGCGCGTACGCGATGACGAAGACGGCGGCGGCGATCGCGGCCACGGTGCTCAGCGGCAGCGGGACCCGGGACAGCAGCACGTGCGACGCGGTGGAGAGCGTCACGACGACAGCCGTGAACAGCGCCGCGCGCACGGCTCTGAGCTGGGTCCCGGATATGTCCATAGCGGAGGAGAGTCTCCCACGCGCTCCCGTAAGGGTCCCCTAAAGGGTTCCTATGCGTTACGGGAGCGTCGTGAGTCCGTCGGCGGTGTGCCTACAGGCGCCCGGAATCCGGCTACAGGCCCGGAATCCGGCCGTTGCGGAACAGGTCCACGAAGATCTGGTGGTCGGCACGCGCGCGTGCGCCGTAGCTGTGGGCGAAGTCCACCAGGAGACCCGCGAAGCCGTCCTCGTCGGCCGCGATCGCCGCGTCGATGGCCCGCTCCGTGGAGAACGGGACCAGCTCCGAGTGGCCGCTCTCGTCGTCCGCCGCCGCGTGCATCGTGGCCGTGGCCCGGCCGAGGTCCGCGACGACCGAGGCGATCTCCTCGGGGTCGTCGATGTCGCCCCAGTCCAGGTCCACCGCGTACGGCGACACCTCGGCAACCAGCTGACCCGCACCGTCCAGCTCGGTCCAGCCCAGCCACGGGTCGGCGTGCGCCTGGAGCGCGCGCTGCGAGATCACCGTGCGGTGGCCCTCGTGCTGGAAGTACTCGCGGATCGCGGAGTCCGTGATGTGCCGGGAGACGGCCGGGGTCTGGGCCTGCTTGATGTAGATCACCACATCGTTCTCCAGGGCGTCGGTGGCGCCCTCCAGAAGGATGTTGTACGACGGCAGACCGGCCGAGCCGATGCCGATGCCGCGGCGGCCGACGACGTCCTTCACGCGGTACGAGTCCGGGCGGGCCAGCGACGACTCGGGCAGCGTCTCCAGGTAGCCGTCGAAGGCCGCCAGCACCTTGTAGCGGGTGGCCGCGTCCAGCTCGATGGAGCCGCCGCCCGGCGCGAAGCGGCGCTCGAAGTCACGGATCTCGGTCATCGAGTCGAGCAGCCCGAAGCGGGTCAGCGAGCGGGCGTCGCGCAGCGCGTCCAGCAGCGGGCCCTCGGCGGTGTCCAGCGTGAAGGGCGGCACCTCGTCGCTCTTGGCGCCGGTGGCCAGGGCGTGGATGCGCTCGCGGTAGGCGGCCGCGTACACCTTGACGAGCTCGGTGATCTGCTCGTCGCCGAGCGCCTTCGCGTAGCCGATGAGCGCCACGGAGGCCGCGAAGCGCTTGAGGTCCCAGGTGAAGGGGCCGACGTACGCCTCGTCGAAGTCGTTCACATTGAAGATCAGGCGGCCCTGGGCGTCCATGTACGTGCCGAAGTTCTCGGCGTGCAGGTCGCCGTGGATCCAGACCCGGGAGGTCCGCTCGTCCAGGTACGGTCCGCCCCGCTTCTCCTGGTCGAGATCGTGGTAGAAGAGGCCCGCCGTGCCCCGGTAGAACGCGAAGGCGGAGGCCGCCATCTTGCGGAACTTCACGCGGAACGCGGCCGGGTCGGCGGCCAGGAGCTCGCCGAAGGCGGTGTCGAAGACGGCGAGGATCTGCTCGCCGCGTTGCTCGGCGCTGAGCTGCGGGACCGACATCGCTGGGTGCCTCCTGGTGCAGGTGGTGCGTGACGTGGGGGGACGGGCGCCGCCCCCCGGGGACAAGGTGGTCCGTCCACCTCCAACGGACGACGAACCGCCGGAGTGCCCGGCCTCCGTCGACGACGGTACGCCGTGGGAACCGAGTACCCCGGATGAAGGTACGTGTGATCCCCCGCGGAGTGTCAGTCCCGCGTCATAGACTTCGACGCTGTCCCCCCAGACTGTCCGCAGCCTGTCGCCGATCGTTCTTCTTGGAGGCCGAAACCGTGTCGAAGCCGCCGTTCACGCACCTGCACGTCCACACCCAGTACTCGCTGCTGGACGGTGCCGCGCGGCTCAAGGACATGTTCAATGCCTGCAACGAGATGGGCATGACGCACATCGCCATGAGCGACCACGGCAACCTCCACGGGGCGTACGACTTCTTCCACTCGGCCCAGAAGGCGGGCGTCACACCGATCATCGGCATCGAGGCGTACGTCGCCCCGGAGTCGCGGCGCAACAAGCGCAAGATCCAGTGGGGCCAGCCGCACCAGAAGCGTGACGACGTGTCCGGTTCGGGTGGTTATACGCACAAGACGATCTGGGCGGCGAACAAGACGGGTCTGCACAACCTCTTCCGGCTCTCCTCGGACGCGTACGCCGAGGGCTGGCTGCAGAAGTGGCCGCGCATGGACAAGGAGACCATCTCCCAGTGGTCCGAGGGGCTCATCGCCTCCACCGGCTGCCCCTCCGGTGAGCTGCAGACGCGGCTGCGCCTCGGCCAGTACGACGAGGCCCTGAAGGCGGCCGCCGAGTACCAGGACATCTTCGGCAAGGACCGGTACTTCCTGGAGCTGATGGACCACGGCATCGAGATCGAGCGCCGGGTCCGCGACGGCTTGTTGGAGATCGGCAAGAAGCTCGGCATCCCGCCGCTGGTGACGAACGACTCGCACTACACGTACGCGCACGAGGCGACGGCCCACGACGCCCTGCTGTGCATCCAGACCGGCAAGAACCTCTCCGACCCGGACCGCTTCCGGTTCGACGGGACGGGCTACTACCTGAAGTCGACGGACGAGATGTACGCCGTGGACTCCTCGGACGCCTGGCAGGAGGGCTGCGCCAACACCCTCCTGGTCGCCGAGCAGATCGACACGACCGGCATGTTCGAAAAGCGCGACCTCATGCCGAAGTTCGACATCCCGGAGGAGGGCTACACCAACGTCACCTGGTTCAAGGAGGAAGTGCGGCGCGGCATGAACCGCCGCTACCCGGGTGGCGTCCCCGAGGACCGCCAGAAGCAGGCCGACTACGAGATGGACGTCATCATCCAGATGGGGTTCCCGGGCTACTTCCTCGTGGTCGCCGACTTCATCATGTGGGCGAAGAACAACGGCATCGCGGTGGGCCCCGGCCGTGGTTCTGCCGCAGGCTCGATCGTCGCGTACGCCATGGGCATCACCGACCTCGACCCGATCGAGCACGGGCTGATCTTCGAGCGGTTCCTCAACCCCGAGCGCGTCTCCATGCCTGACGTCGACATCGACTTCGACGAGCGTAGGCGCGTCGAAGTGATCAGGTACGTGACCGAGAAGTACGGCGCCGACAAGGTCGCCATGATCGGCACGTACGGCAAGATCAAGGCCAAGAACGCGATCAAGGACTCCGCGCGCGTGCTCGGCTACCCCTACGCGATGGGCGACCGCCTCACCAAGGCGATGCCCGCCGACGTCCTCGGTAAGGGCATCGACCTCTCCGGCATCACCGACCCCGCGCACCCCCGCTACGGCGAGGCGGGCGAGATCCGGGGGATGTACGAGAACGAGCCGGACGTGAAGAAGGTCATCGACACCGCCAAGGGCGTCGAGGGCCTGGTCCGGCAGATGGGCGTGCACGCCGCCGGCGTCATCATGTCCAGCGAGCCCATCGTCGACCACGCCCCGATCTGGGTGCGGCACACGGACGGCGTGACCATCACGCAGTGGGACTACCCGCAGTGCGAGTCGCTCGGCCTGATCAAGATGGACTTCCTGGGCCTGCGCAACCTCACCATCATGGACGACGCCGTGAAGATGGTGGAGGCCAACAAGGGCGTCAAGCTGCAGCTCCTCGAAGTCCCGCTCGACGACCCCAAGACGTACGAACTGCTCTGCCGCGGTGACACGCTCGGCGTGTTCCAGTTCGACGGCGGCCCGATGCGCTCGCTGCTGCGGCTGATGAAGCCCGACAACTTCGAGGACATTTCCGCCGTTTCGGCCCTGTACCGCCCGGGTCCGATGGGCATGGACTCGCACACGAACTACGCGCTGCGCAAGAACGGCCTCCAGGAGATCACCCCGATCCACCCGGAGCTGGAGGAGCCCCTCAAGGAGGTCCTCGGCGTCACATACGGCCTCATCGTGTACCAGGAGCAGGTGCAGAAGGCCGCCCAGATCATCGCGGGCTACTCGCTCGGCGAGGCCGACATCCTGCGCCGGGTGATGGGCAAGAAGAAGCCCGAGGAACTGGCGAAGAACTTCGGCATCTTCCAGGAGGGTGCCAGTAAGAACGGCTTCTCGGACGCGGCGATCCAGGCCCTGTGGGACGTCCTGGTCCCCTTCGCCGGATACGCGTTCAACAAGGCGCACTCCTCGGCGTACGGCCTGGTCACCTACTGGACCGCGTATCTGAAGGCGAACTACCCGGCCGAGTACATGGCCGCGCTGCTCACGTCCGTGAAGGACGACAAGGACAAGTCGGCGGTCTACCTCAACGAGTGCCGCCGCATGGGCATCAGGGTGCTGCCGCCCAACGTGAACGAATCGGTGCACAACTTCGCCGCCCAGGGCGACGACGTGATCCTCTTCGGCCTGGAGGCCGTGCGCAACGTCGGTACGAACGTGGTCGACTCGATCATCCGGTCGCGCAAGGCGAAGGGAAAGTACAGCTCGTTCCCCGACTACCTCGACAAGGTCGAGGCCGCCGCCTGCAACAAGCGCACCACCGAATCGCTGATCAAGGCGGGCGCCTTCGACACGATGGGGCACACCCGCAAGGGCCTCACCGCGCAGTTCGAGCCGATGATCGACAACGTGGTGCAGGTCAAGCGCAAGGAGGCGGAGGGCCAGTTCGACCTCTTCGGCGGGATGGGCGAGGAGGAGACGAACGAGCCCGGCTTCGGACTCGACGTCGAGTTCACGACCGAGGAGTGGGACAAGGCCTATCTGCTCGCCCAGGAGCGGGAGATGCTCGGTCTGTACGTCTCCGACCACCCGCTCTTCGGCCTGGAGCACGTGCTGTCCGACAAGGCGGACGCGGGCATCTCCCAGCTCACCGGAGGTGAGCACGCGGACGGCGCGGTCGTGACCATCGGCGGCATCATCTCGGGCCTGCAGCGGAAGATGACCAAGCAGGGCAACGCGTGGGCGATCGCCACGGTCGAGGACCTCGCGGGCTCCATCGAGTGCATGTTCTTCCCGGCGACCTACCAGCTGGTGTCGACCCAACTCGTCGAGGACGCGGTCGTGTTCGTCAAGGGACGCCTCGACAAGCGCGAGGACGTGCCGCGCCTGGTCGCGATGGAGCTCCAGGTCCCGGACCTGTCGAACGCGGGCACCAACGCGCCCGTGATCCTCACCATCCCGGCGGTCAAGGTCACCCCGCCGATGGTCAGCCGCCTCGGTGAGATCCTCAGTCACCACAAGGGCGAGAGCGAGGTCCGCATCAAACTCCAGGGCCCGCGCAAGACGACGGTGCTGCGGCTCGACCGGCACCGAGTGAAGCCCGATCCGGCACTCTTCGGCGACCTGAAGGTGCTGCTGGGCCCGTCCTGCCTGGCGGGCTGACACAAGAACAAGCGGGCTTGCACAGTCGCGGACCGACATACGCGAGGGGCGCATCCGCCAACGGATGCGCCCCTCGGTGTGTGCCTGGGCTTCAACAGCCCGTGCGCCGGGCCTTAGTTGTGGCCGAAGCGCTTCTGCTGCTTACGGGCAACATCCGCGGGGCTGCCCTGAGCGTGCGTGATCGGCGACTGCTGAGCCTCCGCCGAGGAACGCTGCGCCTGCTCGTGGGCCTGCTCGGCCTGCGAGGCGCGGTTCTGCTGGCTGCCCTGCTTGCGGTTCTTGTTCTTGGCCATGGTGATCTGCCTCCTGGGGGGGATCTAGGGGCCAGGGCCGCGACCAGATTCACATAGGCTGACAACCAGCGCATTTCGTATAATTACCGTGCGTAATAAGGCCTGTCGGGGAGCGTTCTCCCGATACGCCACGCCGAAGATCGAGTTCCGGCCGTTAACCTCCGCGCGGTCGGGCAGACTCGAAGGAAGCCCGAAGCAAACCTCCCGGAAACCGGAAAGAGGGTGGACCGCGTGGACCGCTGCATCGTCCTGGTGGACGCCGGGTACCTGCTCGGGGCTGCCGCCAGCCTTCTCGCCGGGGAACCCTCTCGCTCCCGGATCACCGTCGACCACGCCGCCCTCATCCAGGGCCTGCGCGAGCGCGCCGAGTCCGACACGGAGCGGCCCCTGCTGCGCATCTACTGGTTCGACGGCGCCCCCGACCGGGTACCGCAGCCGGAGCACCGCAGGCTGCGCGTGATGCCCCGTGTGACGGTGCGCCTCGGCGCCCTGACCCGCAGCGACGGGCGGTGGGCGCAGAAGGGCGTCGACGCCGCCATGCATGCCGAGCTGACCGAGCTGGCGCGCAACCGCGCCTGCTCCGACGTGGTCCTGGTGACCGGCGACGGGGATCTGCTGCCGGGCATGATGGCCGCCAAGGAGCACGGGGTCGCCGTCCACCTGTGGGCGGTACAGGCCGCGGACGGCGACTACAACCAGTCCGAGGACCTGGTCGCCGAGGCCGACGAACGCCGGGTGCTCGACCGGACCTGGATCACCAAGGCCGTACGCGCCAAGGAACTCGGCGGGATCTGCGCGCCGCCGCCCGCGCCACGCCCCGAGATCGCCGCCATCCTCTCCGCACCGCTGCCCGAGTCGGCGCTCACCACGGCGACCGAGCGGCCCGCGCAGGAGGCCGAGCACCACGCGGTGGCCGAGTCGCAGAACGGCACCGAGGAGCGCGTGCCCGCGCCCAAGGGCGTCCCCACGCCCAAGGACCTGGCCGCGCTGCGCGGCCCCGGCACACAGCCCGCCCAGCACCCCGCCAGCGCGACACTGCGCTGGTCCTCCGACAAGGGCTGGATCGAGCGGCCCGGGGGCGCCACGGAGTCCGCGGAGGCCGCCGCGCTGCCCACGCTCGCCCAGCTCACCTCCGCCGAGCAGCGCTGGGCGGACCGTGAGGAGGACATCACCACCGTCGGCGGCGATCCGTACGAGGTGGGGCAGGTCTTCGCGCGCCGCTGGATGGAGCGCCTCACCGAGCCGAGCCATCTGCAGAAGCTGTCCACGATGTACCCGCGGATTCCGCACCGGGTGGACGGCGAGCTGCTGCGCTACGCGGCCCGCTTCGGCCTGCTCGCGCACAAGGACGACCAGATCGACGAGCACGACCGGTACGCGATCCGGGCGGGCTTCTGGCGCGAGATCGACGTGCGTACGGCGGCGGAACACGCTCCCGCGGGGGAGTGAGCCGGAGCCTGTGCCGAGAGTGAGCCACAGCGCTCGCCGGGGCTGCGCCGAGGCCCCGGGCGCATAACGGGGCATCGGACCCCGTACTCTCGTCCTTCGTGAGTACGCGCACGGCACAGACAGTCCGGAACGGACACAAGGGTGATGTCGTGTGCGCGGTGCGCGGTCTGACCAAGACCTATCCGGCGGTGCGCGGACGCCGGGGCACCCCGGCAACGCCCGAGGTGCGGGCCACCGACGGGGTGCGTCTGGACATCCGGCGCGGCGAGATCTTCGGGCTGCTCGGGCCGAACGGCGCGGGTAAGTCGACCCTGGTACGGCAGCTGACCGGGCTGATGCGTCCCGACAGCGGCAGCGTGGAGATCCTCGGGCACGACATCGTGCGCCACCCGGAGCGGGCGGCGCGGATCCTCGCCTACCTCGGCCAGGAGTCCACCGCCCTCGACGAGCTGACCGTGTCGCTCGCCGCCGAGACGACCGGGCGGCTGCGCGGCCTCGACCTGCGCGAGGCGCGGGCCGAACGGGACGCCGTACTCGACGAACTGGGCCTCGCGCCGCTGGCCGCCCGCGCTCTGCAGAAGCTCTCCGGCGGACAGCGGCGGCTCGCCTGCTTCGCCGCCGCACTCGTGGGGGCGAGGCCGCTGCTCGTCCTCGACGAGCCGACCACCGGCATGGACCCCGTCGCCCGCCGCGCCGTGTGGTCCGCCGTCGACCGGCGCCGCGCGGAACACGGCACGACCGTCCTGCTCGTCACCCACAACGTCATCGAGGCCGAGACCGTCCTCGACCGGGTCGCCGTCCTCGACAAGGGCCGGGTCATCGCCTGCGACACCCCGGCCGGGCTGAAGGAGCGGGTCGCCGGCGAGGTGCGGGTCGAACTCGTCTGGCGGGAGAGCGCGCCGCTCGACGTCCCCGAGGTGGCCGCGCTGCGCGCCCGCGCCGTCGAGTCGGGCCGCCGCTGGACCCTGCGGCTCGCCCCCGAGGAGGCCCGCGCGGCCGTCGCCACGGTCACCGGAGGCGCCGCCTTCGCCGCCCTGGACGACTTCACCCTGGCCACGCCGAGCCTTGAGGACGTGTACCTCGCGCTCGGGGGCAACACGCAAGGGCTGGTGAAGGCGTGAGCGCGAGGACCGCGGAATCCGTACGGGAAGCTGTACGGATGGGGATGGACGCGCTGGGCATCGGGACCGGGGAGGCCGCCGTGGGCGTACGGGACTCGCGGGGGGCCGTGGGTGCACGGGACTCGCGGGGGGCCGTGGGTGCACGGGACTCGCGGGTGGCCGTGGGCGTACGGAAGGTGCGTCAGGTCGTGGGTGCCCGGGACTTGCGAAAGGCTGTGGGCGTACGGAACCTGCGGGAGGCCGTGGGCACGCGGAACCCTTGGGAGGCCGTAGGTGCGCGGAACCAGGGGGAGACCGTGGACGTGTGGAACCCGGGGAAGGCCGTGGGCGTTGGGAACAGGACGGCTGCCGGAGTGAAGGGGAGCAGCTCGACGTGAGTGTCGTACCCGCTGGAGTTCTGCCGGGCAGTGCGCTGCCCGTGGCCGAGGACGCCGGCGATGCAGCGGAGCTGGGCCCCCGCGCGCGGCTCTGGCCGTCGCTGGCCGCCGTGTACCGCGCGCAGCTGTCCCGGGCGCGCGTCGCGCGGATTCCGCTGCTGTTCGTGGCCACCTTCCAATCCGTCGGGATCATGATCCTGATGCGGGGCGTGGTGGACGGCGGGGGCGAGGCGCGGGCCGTGGTGGCGGGGGCGTCGGTACTGGTCGTGGCCTTCGTCGCCCTCAACCTCCTCGCCCAGTACTTCGGGCAGCTGCGCGCCAGCGGCGGGCTCGACCACTACGCGACGCTGCCCGTGCCGCCGGCCGCCGTCGTCCTCGGCGCCGCGGGCGCGTACGCGTCCTTCACCGTGCCCGGGACCGTCGCCACCGCCGTCTTCGGCTGCGTGCTCTTCGGATTGCCGATGGCGCACCTGTGGGTGCTCGCCGCCGTGATTCCGCTCGCGGGCGCTGCTCTCGCCGGGCTCGGGGCCGCGTTCGGGCTGCTCGCGCCGCGGCCCGAACTCGCCACGCTGCTCGGGCAGTTGGGGATGTCGGCGGCGCTGCTGCTGGGCGTGCTGCCGGCGGACCGGCTGCCCACGGTCGTGCAGTACGGGCGTGATCTGCTGCCCTCGACGTACGGGGTGGAGGCCTTCGCGCGGGCCTTCGGGGCGCATCCCGACTGGGCCGCCGTCCTCGGTGACCTGGCCGTCTGCGCCGGTGTCGGGGTGGCCTCGCTGGCCCTCGCGACCTGGGCGTACCGTCGGGCAGCCGTCCGGTGACGCGGCTGACAGCCGGGCCTGGCACGATGTCAGGGTGACCGCTCCGTTGACTCCGCCCCCGCCGCCGCATGAACACTCCCCGCACAATGCCTGGCAGGCTTCGCCCCTTCCCGGACATGGGGCTCCGGCTCCGTATCCGGCCGCGTATGAAGCCTCGTACGGACAGGACGGCCCCGGGATGAAGACCGAAGTACGGGAGGCCGCCGTGATCACCGTGGCGGTGGCGCTCGCGGGGGTGCTGCTCGGGGTGCTGTGGTGGTGGCTGGCGCCGCATGTGCCGCTGATCGCGGACGACAGTGCGGTGTATCTGAAGGACACCGAGGGTGAGCAGGCCATCGGGGTCGATGGAACGTTCACTTTGCTTGCGCTGGGGTTCGGTGCGGTGAGTGCGCTGGTCGTTTTCCTGGTGCGGCGGCGTGGTGGTGTGCCGTTGGTCGTCGCGCTCGCCGTTGGGGGGTTGCTCGGGTCGCTGCTGGCTTGGCGGGTCGGGGTCTGGCTCGGGCCCACGCAGAACGTGGTCGCGCATGCGAAGGCTGTGGGTAAGGGGGTTACGTTCTCGGCGCCCTTGAAGCTCGGGGCGAAGGGGGCGTTGCTCGCGTGGTCCCTGGCGGGGCTGGTGGTCCACCTCGGTCTCACCGCCCTGTTCGGGCCGCGGGACCCCGATCCGTACCAGAGCCCGTACGCGGCGCCTCCCGCGCCTCCGGCTGGGTAGGCGTCCGGCGCCGGGGTGACCGCGGGTGTGGTTTTCGCCCGCTCCGCCCCTGCCCGTCCCGACCAGCCCTTCGGCTGCGGGTGCGCGGGGGCTTGTCGCGCAGTTCCCCGCGCCCCTTCAGGTGCGCGGGGAACTGCGCGGTCTTAGGAGCGGAGGGGGCGAAAACCACTCGGGCCGGAGGGTTACGCCGGGCGGCTGCCGTGGTTGGAGCGGCCCTTCTTGGTGCGCCACTTGCGTTTCCGTGTTTTCTTCGACATGTCCCTTGTGCTTAACCGAGGACGGGACGGACGTCGAGGGGTCACGCACGGGCGACGGGCGCGGAGACCGCTTCCGTGAGGCTCGCCAGATCGGCGGGGGCGAGCTCGACCTCCAGGCCGCGGCGGCCCGCCGAGACACAGATCGTGGTGTGGGCGGAGGCCGAGGAGTCCAGCACGGTGGGGAGCTTCTTGCGCTGGCCCAAGGGGGAGATGCCGCCGCGGACGTAGCCCGTCGTGCGTTCGGCCGCCGCCGGGTCCGCCATCGCCGCGCGCTTCCCGCCCACCGCCGTGGCCAGGGCCTTCAGATCGAGGGAGCCGGCCACCGGGACCACCGCGACGACGAGTGAGCCGTCCACGTCCGCCACCAGGGTCTTGAAGACCCGCTCCGGCGAGACGCCCATCGCCTCGGCGGCCTCCTCGCCGTAGGAGGGGTGCGCCGGGTCGTGTTCGTACGTGTGAACCGTGTACGGGACGCCTGCCGCGGTCAGGGCCACCGTCGCCGGAGTGCCCCCGGACTGCTGCTGTTTCTTCGACTTCTTCGCCATCGAGGATTCCGGCCTCAGTTCAGACTCGTCGGGCCGCGCGTCAGGTCCGACGCCGGCAACGACGGCAGATTACGGATGATCGCGGTCTCCGCGCGCAGGAGTTTCAGCTCCTCGCGCAGTCGCGTCGCCGTGTCCGGAGCCTGGAGCAGCTGCTGCTTCGCCGGAATGTCCAGCATCGCGGCGGCCGCGACGAGGTAGGAGACCACCGCCGGTTCGTCCGGCAGGTCCGCGCCGGTCGAGAGCGAGCGCTCACGGGCGCCCGCGAGGCGCTTCTGATACTGGCGGAAGGCCCGCAGGACGCCCTCGGCGAGCGCCCCGGCCTCCTCGCCGGAGTCCTCGGGCAGCTCCTCCAGCTCGGCCGTGAGGAAGGCGCCGGACGCGTCCACCGACAGCAGCCGTACGCGAGTCGTGCCCGTCGCCAGTACCTCGAAGCTGCCGTCGGCGCGCTCCCGGATGGTTGCCGCGTCCGCGATGCAGCCCACCTCGTGGAAGGCCTTCGCCGGATCGTCGCCGAAGCCGGCCGCGGGCCCGCGTTCGGGCACGGCGGTCTGGTCCGGCATGCCGGGCGCGGTGGGCGCGACCTCGTGGCCGTCGCGGATGGCGACGACGGCGAACCGGCGCGGTTCGTCCTCGGGGGTCTTGAGCAGATCGCGCATCATGGCGCGATAGCGCTCCTCGAAAATGTTCAGAGGAAGCACGAGCCCCGGGAACAGCACCGAGTTCAGGGGGAAGAGCGGGAGCCGGACGGTGGTCACGACGCGAAAGCCTAATGGTCGCCGGAGCGGGCGCGTCCGTCGTGCCCATTCCGTGGATGCAGGGGCATGCCGGCAGCGACCTCCAGACGGACGCCGTCGCGCAGCTCCAGGAACTGGCCGAGCGGGTCGTCCGACACCCGGTCCCAGGGGAACGACGTGGCGTACGGACCGATCAGGCGGAACTGTTCCAGGGCGTCCGTCCAGCGCTCCAGCCGGATCAGCACGTACGTGAGGAGGTTGCGGACCTCCGCGGGCCAGGGATCGGCGACGCCGTACGTCGCGGAGACCGCGATCGCGCGGTCGGCCGCCACGTCGAGGCGCTCGCGCGGCACCGCCGCACCGCCGCCCTCGGTCAGATAGGCGAAGGCAGCGCGCACCGGCAGCGCCTGCACCAGGGAGCCCGGCAGCGTGTCCTGCGCCGCCCGCTCGGCGAAGTCGAAGCACTCGCGGTGCGAGCCGTACCAGGCGGCCGACAGATACTGCAGGGCAGCCACATGGCAGCCGTAGTGGTGTGGGGAGCGCCGTACGGCCTCGCCCCACAGCTTCTCGAACTCGGTGTGCCCGGCATGCGTGCCACGGGCGTGGTCGAGCGCGATCCGCCAGGGGACCGGATCGCGCGGATCGCCCTCGGCGGCGGCGAGGATCAGCGGGCCGACCTGGCGCAGCAGCTCGACGCGGGCGGGCGACTCCCAGCCGCGGCGCACCGCGAGCTCGGCCTTGACGAGCAGCGCGTCCGGATCGTGTGCCGAGGCGTCCTGCCACTGCCTGAGCCACTCGTCCCGGGAACGCGCGAACGTCGCGAGGCGCATCGCGTACCGGTCGCGGTTCTCCCACTCGGCGGCCTCTCGCGTGGTGGCGAGCAGCTTGGCGGCGGGGCCGTACTCGCCGCGGCCCGCCGCGACGAGCGCGGGACCGAGGCGCTCGTCCGGGGCGTCGAGCAGTACCTCGTCGTCGGTGGACAGTCCGTCGGCGAGGCGCGAAGTGTTCCTGACCATCCGTGCCGTACGGATGAACGCGCGCAGCAGAGCCATGGTGAAGACCATTGAAAGCCGCAGGTCGGAGCTGTGCCATAGGCGTACGGTGACGCTTTCGTAACCGTCGATTGGTTGTATGCCGGGCGGTCAAGGGGGAGTAAAAGGTGACGGTTGTTCCACTGTTCGATATCTGTGCGGGAAGCTGCCGTTTCAGTCGCGAGCTGTGCGGGAAGCTGCCGTTTCAGTCGCGAACTGTGCGGGAAGCCGCCGCTTCAGCCGCGAGCTGTGCGGGAGCCTGCCGCTTCAGCCGTCACCTGTGCGGGGAGCCGTCCGCGTCAGCCGCGCCGCAGCAGCCGTGTCGCCCCCGCCGCCACCGTCGTCGCGAGGATCCAGCCGAGGATGATCACCACCGCGGCCAGCCATTGCCAGCCGCCGCGCAGCTGCCAGAAGCCGACCTGGCCGAGGTCGATGACCGGCAGCAGCAGGTCCAGGGCGAACAGCGAGGCGTTCCACGGGGGATGCCCGTCGCCGTTGATCGGCGGATGGCTGGCATGGGAGAAGGCGATCGACGTCGCCGCCCACAGCACCGCCATCCACAGCGCGGCTCGCCCGGGCCGGTATCCGTAGGCGACCGTCCAGTCCTGCGCGTACCCCCAGAGCTTGGCGGCGAGTGGCAGGGTCTCGCGGCGGCGGCGCTGCTTGGCGAGCAGCACCTCGCGCGCGTCCTCGTCCTCTCCGGAGTTGCGCAGCACGGTGGCGAGGCGCTCGTACGGCTCCGGGTTGTACTCGGCGGTCGCCGCAGCCACCCACTCCAGCCGCCGGGTCAGCGGGAACGCGCCCTGCGGTACGAGGTTCTCGTACACGAAGCCGCCCATGTGGAGGCTGCCGGGCGCCGGCCAACTTGACGCGCTGTCAACCAGGTTGACGATCCGAGCGCCCGACAGGACCACCTTGCCGCGCTCGGGTCTCTCCCCGAGGAAGCGCAGCTCGGGCGTCTGGACCCGGCGCAGCGACAGCTCCTGGTCGTCGTCGAAGTCGAAACGGGCCCGCTCGAGGTCGATCGCGTCCCCGAAGCGCCCGTCGTCCAGGCGGATCCCGCCCTGGCACTCGAACCGCTGGACCAGCGTGCCGCGCGCCGGTGTCGTGCCGCTGGTCAGCAGCGGATTGCCGACACCCGCGGGGGTCATGTAGAGCGTGCGATTGACGGTGAGCTGGGGGGCGTTCAGGGCGAGACGTGTGTACGGGTTGTTCAGCTTGCTGCCGCGCAGGCTCAGCGAGACACCGACCGTGGCGCCGCGCAGGCTCAGCTCGCCGTGCGACTCCAGCATCTCGGCCTGGAGGTCCTGCCCCACGGTCATGCCGTCGCAGGTGAGCGAGCGCCCACGCCGGTCCCGGTAGACCACGGCCTGGTTGAGCAGCAGATCCGTGCCGATGTGCGCGTCGGTCAGCCGGACGCCGTTGTGGAACCGGCAGCGCGGCAGATGCAGATCGCCCTCGGTGTGAACCCGGGCCGCCTCCAGGCGCGGCACCGAGCAGTCGACCAGGCGCACGGTCTGGAACCGCGCCTCCGGCAGCAGGATCTCCTTCTCGAACCGGCACCCCTTCATCTCGACGTACGGCACCACGGTGCCGCCCGCGAGGTCGAGGACGTCGGTGATCTGCACGCCGGTCAGCTTCAGGGAGGAGACCCGGCCCTGGAGCGCGGGAGGGCCGTCGAGCAGCAACCACGCCACGATCCGGGCCCGGACGCTGCGCTCGGGGCCCCAGGGATGGCCCCCGTGCGGATCGTCGACGGTCCTGTGCCCGCTGCGCAGGTCGTACACGCTGCCGTTGCGGAAGGCCTGCCACATTCCGGCTTCGGCGGCGGTCAGTTCGTCCGGCAGGTCCCCAGTGCGGATGCCGGCACCCTCGGTCACGGCACTTCCCTTCCTCCCCAGCTACTCGCGGGTTTCGTACAACCGTCCAATGCCCGCTCAGTGACGGCCCGAACGCTACTGGTGAAGGGGATCTTCCGCGGAACCGAAGGTGGCCGGTATCAGCCACTCACCAGCCGGATCGCGGCGTCGCAACCACCGTTCCCGGCGTCGTGCCAGCCATCGTTCCCGGCGTCGGCTCAGTCACCGTTCCCGGCGTCGTGCCAGTCACCGTTCCCGGTGCGGTGTCCGGCACGGTTCCCGGCGTTGTATCAGCCATTGATACAGCCGTCCGGCGTCTTATCGCCGTCTGAGAGAATTGGGACCGTGATCTCCCGAATCGATCTGCGCGGCGACGCCCTCCCCGAGGGCTCCGCCCTGCGCGACCTGCTGCCCCGAGCCGACTTCGACGTTCAGGCCGCCCTGGAGAAGGTGCGTCCGATCTGCGAGGCCGTGCATCATCGGGGCGACGCGGCGCTGATCGACTACGCGGAGAAATTCGACGGCGTACGGCTCGATTCCGTCAGGGTCCCGGTCCAGGCCCTCGCCGACGCCCTGGAGCGGCTCGACCCGGCCGTGCGCGCGGCCCTGGAGGAGTCCATCCGCCGCGCCCGCCTGGTCCACCGCGAGCAGCGCCGTACGACGCACACCACCCAGGTGGTGCCGGGCGGCTCGGTCACCGAGAAGTGGGTGCCGGTCGAGCGCGTCGGCCTGTACGCGCCGGGCGGACGCTCCGTCTACCCCTCCTCCGTGATCATGAACGCGGTTCCGGCGCAGGAAGCCGGTGTCGCGTCCATGGCCCTCGCCTCCCCGCCGCAGAAGGAATTCGGCGGGCTCCCGCACCCCACGATCCTCGCCGCCTGCGCGCTGCTCGGCATCGACGAGGTGTACGCCGTCGGAGGCGCCCAGGCCGTCGCGATGTTCGCGCACGGCACCGAGTCATGCGCCCCGGCCAACATGGTCACGGGCCCGGGCAACATCTGGGTCGCCGCCGCCAAGCGGTACTTCACCGGCAAGATCGGCATCGACACGGAGGCCGGTCCCACCGAGATCGCGATCCTCGCGGACGAGACCGCCGACCCGGTGCACGTCGCCGCCGACCTGATCAGCCAGGCCGAGCACGACCCGCTGGCCGCCGCCGTCCTCGTCACGGACTCCCTCCGGCTCGCGGATGCCGTCGAGCAGGAGCTGGAGCCGCAGGTCGCGGCCACCAAGCACGTCGAGGACCGGATCGTCCCGGCGCTGAACGGCAGGCAGTCCGCAATCGTGCTGGTCGACGGCGTGGACGAGGGCCTGCGGGTCGTCGACGCGTACGGCGCCGAGCACCTGGAGATCCAGACGGCGGACGCGGCCGCCGTCGCGGACCGGGTGAAGAACGCGGGCGCGATCTTCGTCGGTCCCTGGGCGCCCGTCTCGCTCGGCGACTACGCGGCCGGCTCCAACCACGTCCTGCCCACCGGCGGCTGCGCCTGCCACTCCTCGGGCCTGTCTGTCCAGTCCTTCCTGCGCGGCATCCACATCGTCGACTACACGAAGGACGCGCTGGCCGACGTGGCGCATCACGTGGTGACGCTGGCGGAGGCGGAGGACCTGCCGGCCCACGGGGCGGCGATCAAGGCTCGGTTCGGTTGGAAGGTGCCCGGCAAGTGACCTTTGGAATTGATGATCTTCCCGTTCGGGACGAGCTGCGCGGCAAGTCCCCCTATGGCGCGCCCCAACTCGACGTCCCCGTACGGCTGAACACCAACGAGAACCCGTACCCGCTGCCCGAACCGCTCGTCGAGCGCATCGCCGAGCGGGTGCGCGAGGCGGCCCGCGGCCTCAACCGCTACCCGGACCGGGACGCGGTCGAACTGCGCACGAAGCTCGCCGAGTACCTGACGAAGACCGGCAAGCACCGGGTCGGCATCGAGAACGTCTGGGCGGCCAACGGCTCCAACGAGGTCATTCAGCAGCTGCTGCAGACCTTCGGCGGACCCGGCCGTACGGCGATCGGCTTCGAGCCCTCGTACTCGATGCACGCGCTCATCGCACGCGGCACGGGCACCAGGTGGATCTCGGGTCCCCGCAACGAGGACTTCACGCTCGACGTCGCGGCCGCCGGACAGGCCATCGCCGAGCACCGGCCGGACGTCGTCTTCATCACCACCCCCAACAACCCCACGGGCAACGCGGTCTCGCCCGAGACGGTCCTTGCGTTGTACGAGGCCGCGCAGGCGGCGAAGCCGTCGATGGTGATCGTGGACGAGGCGTACATCGAGTTCAGCCACGGCGCCTCGCTGCTGCCGCTGATCGAAGGTCGGCCGAATCTCGTCGTCTCGCGGACCATGTCGAAGGCGTTCGGCGCGGCGGGGCTCCGCCTCGGCTATCTCGCCGCGCACCCCGCCGTCGTGGATGCCGTTCAGCTCGTACGGCTGCCGTACCACCTGTCGGCCGTCGCGCAGGCCACGGCGCTGGCCGCTCTGGAGCACACCGACACGCTGCTCGGGTACGTCGAGCAGCTGAAGGCCGAGCGGGACCGGCTGGTCGCCGAGCTGCGTGCGATCGGGTACGAGGTGACCGAATCGGACGCGAACTTCGTGCAGTTCGGGCGATTCGAGGACTCCCACACCACCTGGCAGAAGATCCTCGACCGGGGCGTCCTGGTCCGGGACAACGGCGTGCCGGGGTGGCTGCGGGTCTCCGCCGGAACCCCCGCCGAAAACGACGCGTTCCTCGACGCGGTACGTGAACTGAAGAAGGAGCAGAGCGCATGAGCCGCGTAGGACGTGTCCAGAGAACGACGAAGGAGACGTCGGTCCTCGTCGAGATCGATCTCGACGGGTCAGGCAAGGTCGATGTGTCGACGGGCGTCGGCTTCTACGACCACATGCTCGACCAGCTCGGCCGGCACGGTCTGTTCGACCTGACCGTGAAGACCGAGGGCGACCTGCACATCGACTCGCACCACACCATCGAGGACACCGCCCTCGCGCTGGGCGCCGCCTTCAAGCAGGCGCTGGGCGACAAGGTGGGGATTTATCGATTCGGCAACTGCACGGTCCCGCTGGACGAGTCGCTCGCCCAGGTGACCGTCGACCTCTCCGGCCGCCCGTACCTCGTGCACACCGAGCCAGAGAAGATGGCGCCGATGATCGGCGAGTACGACACCACGATGACCCGGCACATCCTGGAGTCCTTCGTCGCCCAGGCCCAGATCGCGCTGCACGTGCACGTGCCCTACGGGCGCAACGCGCACCACATCGTCGAGTGCCAGTTCAAGGCGCTGGCCCGCGCGCTGCGCTATGCCTCCGAGCGCGACCCGCGCGCCGCCGGAATCCTCCCCTCCACGAAGGGCGCGCTGTGACCGGCCTGTCGAGCATCCTGATCGTCGTAGGACTCTTCCTCCTCGGCGGCATCTACTCCTTCGTCAAGCAGCAGATGCCCAAGAGCCTCATCGTGCTGCTCTCCATCGGCGCCGCGATGTGTCTGATCGCGGGCGTCATGAGGCTGGAGGTGTGGAATTGAGCAGCTCCGCAAAGAAGCGGCAGGTCGTCGTCTTCGACTACGGCTTCGGTAACGTCCGCTCCGCCGAGCGCGCCCTCGCGCGCGCGGGTGCCGACGTGGAGATAACGCGTGACTTCGACACGGCCATGAACGCGGACGGCCTGCTGGTGCCCGGCGTCGGCGCCTTCGCCGCCTGTATGAAGGGCCTCAAGGAGGCCCGCGGCGACTGGATCATCGGCCGCCGCCTGTCCGGTGGCCGCCCGGTGATGGGCATCTGCGTCGGCATGCAGATCCTCTTCGCCCGCGGAATCGAGCACGGCGTCGAGACCGAGGGCCTCGACGAGTGGCCCGGCACGGTCGAGCCGCTGCAGGCCGACATCGTGCCCCACATGGGCTGGAACACGGTCGAGGCGCCGGCGGGGTCCCAGCTCTTCGCGGGACTCGACGCCGACGCGCGCTTCTACTTCGTCCACTCGTACGCCGTCCACAACTGGTCCCTCGACGTCGCGAACCCGGCGATGCGCGCCCCCCTGGTCACCTGGTCGACGCACGGCAAGCCCTTCGTGGCAGCCGTCGAGAACGGCGCCCTGTGGGCCACGCAGTTCCACCCCGAGAAGTCCGGCGACGCCGGAGCGCAGCTGCTGAACAACTGGATCGGAACCCTCTGATGGCTTCGAAGCTCGAACTCCTGCCCGCCGTCGACGTCCGCGACGGTCAGGCCGTCCGCCTCGTCCACGGCGAGTCCGGGACCGAGACGTCCTACGGCTCTCCTCTTGAGGCCGCCCTCGCCTGGCAGAGCGCGGGCGCCGAGTGGCTGCACCTGGTCGACCTGGACGCCGCGTTCGGCACCGGTGACAACCGCGCGCTGATCGCCGAGGTCGCCGAGCGCATGGCGGAACTGCACATCAAGGTGGAGCTGTCCGGCGGCATCCGCGACGACGACACGCTCGCCGCCGCACTCGCCACCGGCTGCACCCGCGTGAACCTCGGCACCGCCGCACTGGAGACCCCCGAGTGGGTCGCCAAGGTCATCGCCGAGCACGGCGACAAGATCGCGGTCGGCCTCGACGTACGCGGCACGACCCTGCGCGGCCGCGGCTGGACCCGCGACGGCGGCGACCTCTACGAGACGCTGGAGCGCCTCAACAAGGAGGGCTGCGCGCGGTACGTGGTGACCGACATCGCCAAGGACGGCACGCTCCAGGGCCCGAACCTGGAGCTGCTGAGGAACGTGTGCGCGGCGACGGACCGCCCCGTGGTGGCGTCGGGCGGGGTGTCCTCGCTGGACGACCTGCGCGCCATCGCCGAGCTGGTGCCCCTCGGTGTCGAGGGCTCCATCGTCGGAAAGGCCCTGTACGCCAAGGCGTTCACGCTGGAAGAGGCCCTGGAGGCGGTAGCCCAGTGAGCGACCTGCGACGTGTCACGACCGGTGCGCCCTGGGAGGAGGCCTTCGGCTACTCCCGCGCGGTGGAGCTGCCGAACGGCCTGGTGCTGGTCGCCGGCTGCACCTCCGTGATCGACGGCCAGATCGCCCCCGGCGACCCGTACGAGCAGGCGGTCAACTCCTTCAACGCCGCGCTCGCGGCGCTGGAGCAGCTCGGCCTCGGCCGCGACGACGTCGTCCGTACGCGCATGTACATCACCCATGCCCGGGACGTGGAGGAGGTCGGACGCGCCCACAAGGAGCTGTTCGACGCCGTCCGTCCCGCCGCATCCATGATCATCGTCTCCGGCCTCGTGGACCCGCGTCTGGTCGTCGAGGTCGAGGTGGAGGCGTTCCGAGGAGCGCAGTCATGACCCTCGCGGTACGAGTCATCCCCTGCCTGGACGTGGACAACGGCCGGGTCGTCAAGGGCGTCAACTTCCAGAACCTGCGGGACGCGGGCGATCCCGTCGAGATGGCCAAGGTGTACGACGCCGAGGGCGCCGACGAACTGACGTTCCTGGACATCACGGCGTCCTCCGGCAACCGCGAGACCACCTACGACGTGGTGCGCCGTACGGCCGAGCAGGTCTTCATCCCGCTGACCGTGGGCGGCGGTGTCCGCACCGCCGAGGACGTGGACAAGCTGCTGCGGGCGGGCGCCGACAAGGTCGGGGTCAACACCGCCGCGATCGCCCGGCCGGATCTCATCCGTGAGATCGCGGAGCGGTTCGGGCGGCAGGTGCTGGTGCTGTCGGTGGATGCCCGGCGTACCGAGAGCGGCTCCTTCGAGGTCACCACCCACGGCGGGCGCAAGGGCACCGGTATCGACGCCGTCGAGTGGGCGCACCGGGCCGCGGAGCTGGGTGCGGGGGAGATCCTGCTCAACTCGATGGACGCGGACGGCACGAAGGACGGGTACGACATCGAGATGATCGAGGCCGTACGCAAGCACGTGACCGTGCCGCTGATCGCCAGCGGCGGCGCGGGGCGGCTCGCCGACTTCCCGCCGGCCATCGCCGCGGGCGCCGACGCGGTGCTCGCCGCGTCCGTCTTCCACTTCGGGGATCTGCGGATCGGTGAGGTGAAGGAGACGTTGCGCGGGGCGGGGCATCCCGTTCGCTGAGGTCCTTCATTGAGGCTGTTGTGGAGCCCCGGTCACTGGGTGGCCGGGGCTCAACTCTGTCCTGCCTCTGGGAAGATACGAAAGAGAAGTTGCGCAATTTTTATTGCGCAACTTCTCTTTCGTATCTAGCGTGAGGGCATGGCAAGCAAGGAGAACCGTCGGATCACCGACATGGGCACGCTCAAGGCGATCGCCCATCCGCTGCGGATGCAGCTGTACCGGGCCCTGCACATCGCGGGCACGGCGACTGCCTCGCAGCTGGCTGAGCAGGTCGACGAAGCTCCCTCGCTGGTCAGTTACCACCTGCGCAAGCTCGCGGAGCACGGACTGATCGAGGAGGCCGAACCGCAGAGCGGGGACGGCCGCGAGCGCTGGTGGCAGCCGGCGTCGGACGGCCTGAGCGTCCACGACGAGGACTTCCGTGGGGTGCCCGAGAAGGCGGCCGCGCACACCGCGTTCGCCCGGCTCCTCGTCGGCCAGCGCGCCGACCTCTACCGGCGCTATCTGGACCAGCGTCACGCCTGGGGGCCCGAGTGGAGCACCGCCGCCTCCGACTCCGAGTCCACGCTCCGGCTGACGGCGGCCGAACTGGCCGCGCTCAATGAGGAGTTGCTCAGCGTCGTCAGGAAGTACGACGCGAAGGGCCGCGAGGACGAAGCGGCCGGTGACACCGAAGGGCGCGAGAACGTCGCGCTGCACCTGTACGGCTTCCCGTTCCGCGCCTGATTCAGCTTCTGATTCGTCGTCTGAGAGGACCCGGCTCCGTGACCACGACCGTCATACCCCCGGCCCCCGCCACCACCGGCAGACCCGCCCACCGCGACGGCAACGTCCTGCGCTGGCTCGGTGCCTACGCCTCGTCGATGATCGGCGACAACGTCTGCTACATCGCGCTGTCCTGGGCGGCCGTCCAGTCCGGAACGCCCGCGCAGGCAGGGCTCGTGATGACCGTGAGCGCGGTTCCCCGGGCCCTGCTGATGCTCGGCGGCGGTGTGGTCGCCGACCGGTTCGGGCCGCGGAAAGTCGTCATCGGCAGTGACACCGTGCGCTGTGTCGCCGTGCTCGCCCTGGCCGCGCTGCTGTTCGCGACCAGCCCGAGCCTGTGGCTGCTGGCCCTGCTCGCCGTCGTCTTCGGCACCGTCGACGCCATCTTCATGCCCGCCGTGGGTGCCCTGCCGGCCCGCATCACGAGCCGGGACCAACTCGCCCGCGTTCAGGGCATGCGGGGCCTCGCGATCCGCTTCGCCAACGTGGTCGGCGCACCGCTCGGCGGTCTCGGTGTGGCGCTCGGGGGAGCGACGGCGGCCTTCGGGCTCGCGGGGATGCTGATCGCCGTGTCGGTGCCGCTGCTGATCTCGGTACGGATGCGGGAGCTGCCCGCGGGCGACGTGGACGGGGCAGGCGGGGCAGATGCCCCGGCGGAAACGGGACACGCACGCGTGGCCGCCGACACGGGACACGCGCGCGTGGCCGCCGGGGAGGACGGCGAGGACGGTGCGGGTGCCGCGCAGGGGCAGACCGCTCGGGCCACCGCCTGGCGCGACCTCCGCGAAGGGCTGCGCTACATCCGGCGCCACCGCGTCCTCGCCCCGCTCATCGCCGCCATCGCACTCGGCGACCTCGGATTCGTCGGGCCGCTGAACGTGGGCCTTACCCTGCTGGCCGACCAGCGCGGCTGGGGCGCGTCCGGGATGGGCTGGGTGCTCGCCGGATTCGGGACCGGCGCCGGGGCCGCCGCGCTGCTGCTGACAGTGCGGGGACGGCTGCCGCACGCGGGACGTCTGGCCGCGGTGGCGATCCTGGCGGGCTCGGTCGCGATCGGCGCGCTCGCCTTCGTACCGAATGTCGCGGCGGCCGTCGGGGTCGCCCTGCTCGTCGGGCTGCTCGCGGGGCTCAGCGGCGCCCTGTGCGGCGCGCTGCTGCAGACCCAGGCGGACCCCGCCTACCTGGGCCGGGTCAGCGCCGTCTCCGGCATCGTCAGCCTGGGCCTCGCCCCGCTCAGCATGCCGCTGACCGCCGCCGCGATCGGCTGGTGGGGCACCGGGCCCGTCTTCGTCACCAGCGCCGCGGTCTGCGGCCTCGGCGGGGTCCTCGCCCTGTGCGTCGGACCCCTGCGCCGGGCCGAACTCCCCGCGTAGCGGTCAGAGCCCCAGCTGCTTCGTCTCGTGCAGCTTCGCGATCGCATCCTTGTCGCCGTCCAGCTCCACGTCGGCCACCTTCTGCCGCCCGTACGCGAACAGCAGCAGCTCGGAGGGCTCGCCGGTCGCCGTCACCACCGGCGTGCCCTTGTGCGCGACCGCCGTCTGGCCGTCCGGGCGGCGCAGCACCAGGCCGGTCGGGGCGCCGCGGCCGGTCAGCCAGGCCGTGCGCTCCAGCCGGGACCACAGGGCATCCTGGAAGACCGGGTCCAGCTCCCGCTGCGTCCAGTCGGGCTGTGCGCGCCGTACGTCCTCGGTGTGGACGTAGAACTCGATCGTGTTCGACGCCTCGTCGATCTGCTTCAGCGAAAAGGGCGAGAAGCGCGGCGGACCTGTACGGATCAGCTGGATCAGCTCCTCGTACGGCTTCTCCGCGAACTCCGCCATCACCCGCTCGAGGCGCGGCGCCAGCTGCTTGATCAGGATCCCGCCGGCGGCGTCGGCGCGGCGCTCGCGGACCACCACGTGCGCGGCGAGATCCCGGGTGTTCCAGCCCTCGCACAGAGTCGGGGCATCCGGTCCCACGGCTTCCAACAGATCGGCCAGGAGGAGTCGTTCACGCTTGGCATGGGTCGACATGAGAATCAGCCTACGACCGCCCCGGTGGTCCGCCCAGTGGACGACGCCACGGACCGGCCTGTGGGGGTCGCTAGGCCCGGCCTGTGGACAACGGTGAGGTCCGGCCTGTGGACAACCGCGGGGCGCGTCCGTGCGGCGCGGCACAATGGCACCCATGACCAGCACGCCTCCGCCCAGCAGGCCCAGCAGCCTGGACCCCGCCGTCGCCGCGCGGCTCAAGCGCGGTGCCGACGGGCTCGTGCCCGCCATCGCCCAGCAGTACGACACCGGTGAGGTGCTGATGCTGGGCTGGATGGACGACGAGGCGCTGCATCGCACGCTCACCACGGGCCGCTGCACATACTGGTCGCGCAGCCGACAGGAGTACTGGGTCAAGGGCGACACGTCCGGCCACTTCCAGCACGTGAAGTCCGTGGCCCTGGACTGCGACGCCGACACGGTCCTGGTGAAGGTCGACCAGGTGGGCGCCGCCTGCCACACCGGCGCGCGTACGTGCTTCGACGCCGATGTCCTGACCGTACGAGAGGACGCCGAGTCCGACGTACAGCCCCTGGATCAGTAAGGTCAGCCGCCATGGACCTCGAGACGTTCCGCAAGCTGGCCACCGACCGGCGCGTGATCCCCGTCAGCCGCAAGCTCCTCGCGGACGGCGACACGCCGGTCGCGCTCTACCGCAAGCTCGCCGCCGAGCGCCCCGGCACCTTCCTCCTGGAATCCGCGGAGAACGGCCGCTCCTGGTCCCGCTACTCCTTCGTGGGGGTCCGCAGCCACGCCACCCTCACAGAGCGCGACGGGCAGGCCCGCTGGCTCGGTACGCCACCCGTGGGCGTCCCCGTCGACGGCGATCCGCTCGCCGCCCTGCGCGCCACCATCGAAGCGCTGCACACCCCGCACGGCGAGGGCCTGCCCCCGTTCACCGGCGGCATGGTCGGCTATCTGGGCTACGACATCGTGCGCCGCCTGGAGAAGATCGGCCCCGGCGAGCGGGACGACCTGAAGCTCCCCGAGCTGACCATGCTGCTGACCAGCGACCTCGCGGTCATGGACCACTGGGACGGCTCGGTCCAGCTGATCGCCAACGCGATCAACCACAACGACCTCGACACGGGCGTCGACGAGGCCTACGCGGACGCCGTCGCCCGCCTCGACGCCATGGAGGCCGACCTCTCCCGCGCGGTCTCGCAGCCCCCGGCCGCGCTGCCGCCCTCCGAGCTCCCCGAGTACACCGCGCTCTGGGGCGGCCCCGACTTCCAGGACGCCGTCGAGGACATCAAGGAGCGCATCCGGGCCGGCGAGGCCTTCCAGGTCGTCCCTTCCCAGCGCTTCGAAACCCCGTGCACGGCAAGCGCGTTGGACGTGTATCGCGTGCTGAGGGCGACCAATCCCTCCCCGTACATGTACCTCTTCCGCTTCGACGGATTCGACGTCGTCGGCTCCTCCCCGGAGGCCCTGGTCAAGGTCGAGGACGGGCAGGCCATGGTGCACCCCATCGCGGGCACCCGGCCGCGCGGCGCCACCGTCCAGGAGGACCAGGCCCTCGCCGACGAGCTGATCGCCGACCCCAAGGAGCGCGCCGAGCACCTGATGCTCGTCGACCTGGGACGCAACGACCTCGGCCGGGTCTGCGAGCCCGGCTCCGTGGAGGTCGTCGACTTCATGTCCATCGAGCGGTACTCGCACGTGATGCACATCGTGTCGACCGTGACCGGGCGGGTCGCGGCGGGCCGTACGGCCTTCGACGTACTGACGGCCTGCTTCCCGGCGGGCACCCTCTCCGGCGCCCCCAAGCCGCGCGCGATGCAGATCATCGACGAACTGGAGCCGTCCAGGCGCGGGTTGTACGGCGGATGCGTGGGTTACCTGGACTTCGCGGGCGACTCCGACACCGCCATCGCCATCCGTACGGCCCTGCTGCGGGACGGCACCGCGTACGTGCAGGCGGGCGCCGGAATCGTCGCCGACTCCGATCCCGTCGCGGAGGACAACGAGTGCCGCAACAAGGCGGCGGCGGTGCTGCGCGCGGTACACACGGCCAACCGGCTCGGGCAGTAGCCGGCCAACTGCCTCCGGTACTGGGACGAGGCTCACGTGAACCCCGGGTGACGGTTCGCCCGGGGTTCAGGCGATAGTGGAGTACGTGACTGGTGTATCTCACCCCCGATCCGAAGCCGCCGGGCCCGCCGGGTCCGGCCGCCGCAGCCTTGCTGTCGCCCTGCTCAGCGGCGCGCTCGGCGCGGCCGTGGCCCTGCTGTCCACCCGGCAGGGCTGGTCGGAGGGCACCGCGACGGTGGCCGGCGGTGCCTTCCCGCTGACCGCCAAGGGCAGCGACGTCACGGGCGTGCCCGCGGCGCTCGCCATAGTGGGCCTCGCCGCGCTCGTCGCCGTCTTCGCCGTACGCCGCTCCGGCCGCCTCCTGGTCTCCGCGCTGCTCGCGCTCTCCGGCGCGGGCACGGTCGTCGCGGCCGTGCTCGGTGCGGGCGACAGCTCGGCGCTCGACGAGAAGGCCGCGGCGGCCTCCGGCAACACCGCCGCCACGGCGGACGCGCTCAGCCACACCGTCTGGCCGTACGTCGCGGCCGCGGGCGGAGCGCTGATCCTCCTCGCGGGACTGCTCGCGCTGCGCTACGGGAAGATGTGGCCCGCGATGTCGGGCCGCTACGAGCGCGACGGGACGCCCCGGCCGCGCAAGGCCAAGCCGGTCGACCCGGACCGCCCCGAGGACCTCTGGAAGGCGCTCGACCGCGGCGAGGACCCGACGGGGCCGGACCCGGCCGGGACCTAGAGATCCTGCCGGGGCTCAAAGGGCCGGCTCAAGGGACCGGCTCAAGGGACTTAAGTCCTGCCGTCCCCGCGTCGCCAGGGTCCTTCGCCCCAGGACTTACGTCGTGACTTGGCGGAACCGACGCGCTAGCGGAGACCCCCGCTCACGGCACGGGCGCTTGTACGGGACAATGGATATCGAGTGTCCGACTCACACACGCATACAGCAACGAGGAGCAAGTCATGGCGGGCAGCAGCCACGGTCACACCCCGGCCGCCTGGACCGGTGTCATCATCGTCTTCATCGGTTTCTGCGTGGCGGGTGCCTTCATGGTGATGGCCAATCCGCTGGGCTTCTGGGCCGGCATGGTCGTCGTCGCCCTCGGCGGTATCGTCGGCCTGGCGATGCGGGCCGCGGGCCTGGGCCAGCAGAAGACCACGCACGCGCAGACCGCGAGCCCGGTCCGCGAGACCGTGGACGCCTAGAGCTGATCGCCCCCAGCGCTTCGTGAGAGGCGGCCCCGGCGCAGCTGCCGGAGCCGCCTCTCACGTGTGCACGGCGGGCGCGGCGCGCGGGGGAGGGGCAGAATGCGTGGGGTGAACGCCGAAACCCAGAGGGTGACGCGGGTCGCGGGCCCCGTCGTGCTGCGGCGGCTCGCCATCCCCACCGGGGTGCTCGCGTCCGTCGTCGGCGCCTTCGCGTACGTCGGGGCCGTCGACCCCAATCAGCCCGGGCACTACCCCGTCTGCCCGCTGCTGCGCTTCACGGGCCTGTACTGCCCCGGCTGCGGCGGTCTGCGCAGTGCGCACGCCTTGGTGCACGGGGACTTCGCGGCGGCGCTCAGCGACAACGCGCTGGCCGTCGCGGGATACCTGGTCTTCGCGGTGGTGTGGACCGCCTGGGCGGTCCGTTCGGCGCGCGGACGGCCGGTGCGACTGGATCTCGGGCCGGTCCACCTGTGGAGCGTCGGCGCGTTGGTGCTGGTCTTCACCGTTGTCCGGAACCTACCGTTCGGCGGCTGGTTGCATCCTTGATCAAATGGCAAATGTCCAGGTAGTGGGACCGGCGTCAACCGGATGCGAGGGCTACGCCTTCCTCCGGATACCATCGCAGTGACCCGTCTTTTCCGTCCGAGGCGGTGAACCCGGGTCAGCTGCTCAACCGCTTCAACTGTCCACCGCAGGGAAGGGGGCCGCTCGCGTGAGTGTGCTCGACGAGATCATCGACGGAGTCCGTGCCGACCTCGCGGAGCGGCAGGCGCGCGTCAGCCTCGACGAGCTCAAGGAGCGCGCGGCGAAGGCTCCGGCTGCCAAGGACGGAGTGGCCGCCCTGCGCGGTGAAGGCGTCAAGGTCATCTGCGAGGTCAAGCGCTCCAGCCCGTCCAAGGGCGCGCTCGCCGCGATCGCCGATCCGGCCGCTCTCGCCGCGGACTACGAGGCGGGCGGCGCGGCCGTCATCTCCGTCCTCACCGAGCAGCGCCGCTTCGGCGGCTCGCTCGCGGACCTGGAGGCAGTCCGCGCCCGCGTGGACATCCCGGTCCTCCGCAAGGACTTCATCGTCACGTCGTACCAGCTGTGGGAGGCCCGTGCGTACGGCGCCGATCTCGTGCTGCTGATCGTGGCCGCCCTCGACCAGTCGGCCCTGGAGTCCCTCATCGAGCGCGCCGAGTCCATCGGGCTCACGCCGCTCGTCGAGGTGCACGACGAGGACGAGGTCGAGCGGGCCGTGGACGCCGGCGCGAAGGTGATCGGCGTCAACGCGCGCGACCTGAAGACGCTGAAGGTCGACCGCTCGACCTTCGACCGGGTCGCCCCCGAGATCCCGGCCCACATCGTCAAGGTCGCCGAGTCCGGTGTCCGCGGGCCGCACGACCTGATCGCATACGCCAACGCCGGCGCCGACGCGGTCCTGGTGGGCGAGTCGCTCGTCACCGGTCGTGACCCGAAGACGGCGGTCTCCGACCTCGTCGCGGCCGGGGCCCATCCCGCGCTGCGCCACGGACGGGACTGACCCGCCGGTGCCCATGCCGTCCCCCGCCCCCGCCGCTCCCCGTCCGGGCCTGAGCCCCGACGGCGACTCGGCGCGCACGGGGTCGGCCGCGCCGGGCTTGGGCGCTGTGCCGGTCCCGGTCGCTTCGGCGGCCAGGGATCCCTATGCCCGCCTTGCCCGCGGCTGTCGTCCGCGGGGCTGCCGGGCGCCCGCACGGCGTGTGCACGGGCGCCGGGTTCGCTATGTCATCGGGGATGAGCCGGGGCAGGTCAACGGCATGCGATGGCCCGAGCGCGTACGCGCGCTCGCGCTCTCTCCGGCCGAGTTCACCCTGCGGGTGAACTGAGCCGAGTCCTGCACCGTCGGTCCACGCCGTGGGGCTTCTCGCCGTCGCGGCGGGGAGGAGTGCCCGCGTCCACCTGGCGACGGCTCTTCCGCCTCGCGGGGCCGGGCGGTTCAGGCGAGGGTGCCCCCAGACGGGGGGCCCGATGCCGGAGGCGTTCGCGTGCGTACGTGGCTAACGTGACCTCTGTCCGACCTGTAACCGGGGCTGTCGCCCCTGCGAGGTAACCGCATGCCCAGCGAGTTCTTCATTCCCGACCCGGAGGGTCAAGTCCCCAGCGCCGAGGGCTACTTCGGCGCGTTCGGCGGCAAGTTCATCCCGGAGGCGCTGGTCGCCGCCGTGGACGAGGTCGCCGTCGAGTACGACAAGGCGAAGGCGGACCCCGAGTTCGCCCGCGAGCTCGACGACCTGCTCGTCAACTACACCGGGCGCCCGAGCTCACTCACGGAGGTGCCCCGGTTCGCCGAGCACGCCGGTGGCGCTCGCGTCTTCCTCAAGCGGGAGGACCTCAACCACACCGGATCCCACAAGATCAACAACGTGCTCGGGCAGGCCCTCCTCACCAAGAGGATGGGCAAGACCCGCGTCATCGCGGAGACCGGCGCGGGCCAGCACGGCGTCGCCACCGCCACCGCCTGCGCCCTCTTCGGCCTCGAATGCACCATCTACATGGGCGAGATCGACACCCAGCGCCAGGCCCTCAACGTCGCCCGCATGCGCATGCTCGGCGCCGAGGTCATCGCCGTGAAGTCCGGCAGCCGCACCCTCAAGGACGCCATCAACGAGGCGTTCCGGGACTGGGTGGCCAACGTCGATCACACCCACTACCTGTTCGGGACCGTCGCCGGTCCCCACCCCTTCCCCGGCATGGTCCGCGACTTCCATCGCGTCATCGGCGTCGAGGCCCGGCGGCAGATCCTGGAGCGCGCCGGACGGCTCCCCGACGCCGCCATCGCCTGCGTCGGCGGCGGATCGAACGCCATCGGCCTCTTCCACGCCTTCATCCCGGACACCGGCGTACGCCTCGTCGGCTGCGAGCCCGCAGGGCACGGCGTCGAGACGGGCGAGCACGCGGCCACGCTGACGGCCGGCGAGCCCGGCATCCTGCACGGGTCCCGGTCGTACGTCCTCCAGGACGAGGAGGGCCAGATCACCGAGCCCTACTCGATCTCGGCCGGACTCGACTACCCCGGCATCGGGCCCGAGCACTCCTACCTCAAGGACAGCGGCCGCGCCGAGTACCGCGCGGTCACCGACGACGCGGCCATGCAGGCCCTGCGCCTGCTGTCGCGCACCGAGGGCATCATCCCGGCGATCGAGAGCGCCCACGCGCTCGCCGGGGCCCTGGAGGTCGGCAAGGAGCTCGGCAAGGACGGGCTGATCATCGTCAACCTGTCCGGTCGCGGCGACAAGGACATGGACACGGCCGCCCGCTACTTCGGCCTGTACGACACCGGTGCCGACGCCGTCGTCGCCGCGGACGCCGACAGCGAGAACGCCGAGATCGAGGGGGACGTGAAGTGAGCGGCAACATCCAGCTGTTGAGCGACACCCTCGCCGGGGCCAGGGCGGAAGGGCGGTCCGCTCTCATCGCGTACCTGCCGGCCGGCTTCCCGACCGTCGACGGTGGCATCGCGGCCGTCAAGTCCGTCTTCGAGGGCGGCGCGGACATCGTCGAGATCGGTCTGCCGCACAGCGACCCGGTCCTCGACGGTCCCGTCATCCAGACCGCCGACGACATCGCCCTGCGTGGTGGAGTGAAGATCGCCGACGTCATGCGGACGGTGCGTGAGGCGTTCGAGGCCACCGGCAAGCCCGTCCTCGTGATGACGTACTGGAATCCGATCGACCGCTACGGCGTCGAGCGCTTCACCGCAGAGCTGGCGGAAGCGGGCGGGGCGGGCTGCATCCTGCCCGACCTGCCCGTCCAGGAGTCGGCGCTGTGGAGGGAGCACGCGGAGAAGCACGGCCTCGCGACCGTCTTCGTCGTCGCGCCCAGCAGCAAGGACGCCCGGCTCACCGAGATCACCGCGGCGGGCTCCGGGTTCGTGTACGCGGCCTCGCTGATGGGCGTCACCGGCACCCGGGAGTCGGTGGGGGCCCAGGCCCAGGACCTGGTGCGGCGCACCAAGGCCACCACCGAGCTGCCCGTCTGCGTCGGCCTCGGCGTCTCCAATGCCGCCCAGGCCGCCGAGGTGGCCGGCTTCGCCGACGGCGTGATCGTCGGCTCGGCGTTCGTGAAGCGGATGCTGGACGCGCCGGACGAGGCGGCGGGCCTGGAGGCCGTACGGGCGCTCGCGGCCGACCTGGCGAAGGGCGTGCGCGGAACGGCGTAACGCGAGGTCTGTACAGGCACGTAACGGACAATCCGCTCACTCGAACGGGTGGACCTGGGACCGGGGAGGCGCGCTGCGCCTCCCCGGTTCGTTCTGCCGGATGTGAGCGAGAAGAACCGTGACGGAAAGCGCACCGCCCGCGAGCGGCTTGCGGTCGAGCGAGAGAAGCAGAGGGCCGCGGAGAAGCGCCGACGGGCGCTGATCGTGGGGGCGTCGGTGGTCTGCGTCCTGGGCCTGGCCGCGGTGGTCGGCGTGCTGGCCGCCAACTCTGGCAAGAACAAGCAGAGCGACACATCGGGCCCGCTCGTCTCGCCCTCGGGGGCGATCGGCAAGGACAGTCTCGCGATCCCTGTCGGCAAGGACGGCGCCAAGTCGACCCTCACGGTGTGGGAGGACTTCCGCTGCCCGGCGTGCCAGGCCTTCGAGACCCTGTACCGCCCGACCATCCACGAGCTGGTCGACTCCGGTCAGCTGAAGGTCGAGTACCACCTCGTCACGCTGATCGACGGGAACCTGGGCGGCAGCGGCTCCCTCCGCGCCGCCAACGCCGCGGCCTGCGCCCAGGACGCCGGGAAGTTCACCGCGTACCACGACGTGCTGTACGAGAACCAGCCCAAGGAGACCGAGGACGCCTTCGGCGACAACAGCAAGCTCATCGAGCTGGCGGGCAAGGTCGACGGCCTGGACACCCCGGTCTTCCAGAAGTGTGTCAACGACGGCACGCACGACAGCTGGGTCCAAAAGTCGCAGGCCGCCTTCAAGAGCAGCGGCCTCACTGGCACGCCGACCGTGCTGTTCGGCGGCAAGAACATCCACGCGGACCAGACGATGACCCCCGCCAAGCTGAAGCAGATGGTGGAGGCGCAGAACAAGGGCTGAGCCCTTCGCAGCCCTGGTGCCCCCGGCCGTCGGCAGGCCGGGGGCACCGCACGTTATGGACCCGTTGCCGGGCCGCTTGCCGTGGGCGGTGTCCGGCACGGTAGCGTCGACCTTGCCATGGAACTTGCCTACATTCCCAGCCCGTCGCGCGGTGTGCTGCACCTCGGCCCCATTCCGCTGCGCGGCTACGCGTTCTGCATCATCATCGGCGTCTTCGTAGCCGTCTGGCTCGGCAACAAGCGCTGGGTCGCCCGGGGAGGGCGGACCGGCACGGTGGCCGACATCGCCGTCTGGGCCGTCCCCTTCGGCCTCGTCGGCGGTCGGCTCTACCACGTGATCACGGACTACGAGCTGTACTTCAGCGAGGGCCGCGACTGGGTGGACGCCTTCAAGATCTGGGAGGGCGGGCTCGGCATCTGGGGCGCGATCGCGCTCGGTGGGCTGGGCGCGTGGATCGGGTGCCGCCGCCGTGGCATCCCGCTGCCCGCCTGGGCCGACGCCGTCGCACCCGGTATCGCCTTCGCGCAGGCGATCGGGCGCTGGGGCAACTGGTTCAACCAGGAGCTGTACGGCAGGGCGACGGACGTTCCGTGGGCGCTGCACATCACGTCCTCCACCGACGGGCGGGTGCCGGGGTACTACCACCCGACGTTCCTGTACGAGTCGCTGTGGTGCATCGGTGTCGGCTTCCTCGTGCTGTGGGCCGACCGCCGCTTCAAGCTGGGCCATGGGCGGGCGTTCGCCCTGTACGTCGCCGCGTACTGCGTCGGCCGCGGCTGGATCGAGTACATGCGCGTCGATGACGCCCACCACATCCTGGGCCTGCGTCTGAACGACTGGACCGCGATGGGTGTCTTCCTCCTCGCGGTGATCTACATCGTCATCTCCTCTCGTCTCCGGCCGGGGCGTGAGGAGGTTGTGGAGCCCGATGCGGGCGCCTCCGACGAGGGTGACAGCGAGGGGGAGCGTGTGGGCGACGGCGACGCCGTCGAGCTCGACAAGGCGGCTGATGCCGAGTCCGAGGGGGCGGCCGAGTCCGACGAGTCGGCTGGGTCGGCGTCGGAGGACGAGGCCGAGTCGGCCAAGAAGAGCTGACTGACGGCTTTCGGTACGTCGAAGGGGGCGCCGCGTCCTGGAACGCGGCGCCCCCTTCGCGTGCCCCTGCCGTGGCTGGGGTGGGGTTTTTCGCCCCCTCCGCCCCTACCCGTTCCCGTACCAGCCTTTCGGCTGCGGGCCGGTGGGGGCTTGTCGCGCAGTTCCCCGCGCCCCTTCAGGGGCGCGGGGAACTGCGCATTCTGTCCCCCCGCTCGAGCGAAGCCGAGAGTGGGGGAGGGTAGGGGCGGAGGGGCGAGAAAGACTGGCGGCGGGAGGGTCAGCTCAGGCGGCGGGCCAGGGCCAGGGTGCGGTGGGCGCCGACTACTACCGCTGCGTCGATGAAGCGGCCGTCGGGGAGGGCCTGGGCGCCCGGGTCGTTGGCGGCGGCCTTCACGACGGCTTCGGCGGAGTCGATCTCCGCCGGAGTCGGGAGGTAGGCCCGCTCGATGATGGGGAGCTGGCGGGGGTGGATGGCCGCGCGGCCGAGGAAGCCCAGGGCGCGGCCGTGGGCGCAGGACGCGGCGAGGCCCTCCACGTCGCGGATGTCCGGGTAGACGGACTGGACCGGCGGGGGCAGGCCCGCCGCGCGGGCGGCCACGATCACCCGGGCGCGCGACCAGTCGAGGCCCGCATCGTCCCGTACGCCCAGGTCGGCCCGCAGATCGGCTTCCCCGATGGCGATGCCGCGCAGTGCGCGGTGCGACGACGCGATGGCGAAGGCGTGTTCCACCCCGAGGGCGGTTTCCAGGAGGGCGTACACGGGGATCGCCCCACCCTCCGCGGAGGTGGCGCCCTCCGCGACCCGTACGACGTCGGCCGGCGAGCTCACCTTGGGCAGGCGAAGACCGGACAGGCCGGGGAGTGGGGCCAGGGTCTTGAGGTCGGTCTCGGCCAGAGGACTGTCGAGGGAGTTCACACGGACGTGGACCGGCACGGGCGGCGGCTCGGAGAGGAGCTCCGCCGTGGCCGCGCGGGCGTACTCCTTGCGGTCCGGGGCGACCGCGTCCTCCAGGTCGACGAGGACGACGTCGGTTCCTGAGGCGAGGGCCTTGACCACGACCGCGGGGCGATCCCCGGGGACGTACAGCCAGGTGAGGGGGAACTCCGCGGTCACAGGGCACCCTCCGCTCGCAGGGCGGCGATCTCGGGCCCCGTCAGGCCGAGTTCGGTGAGCACCGTCTCCGTGTCCGCGCCGTGCGGGCGGCCCGCCCAGTGGATGGAACCGGGGGTGGCGGAGAGCCGGAAGAGGACGTTCTGCATGCGCAGGGGGCCCAGTTCGGGGTCGTCGAGCGTGGTGATCGTGTCCAGGGCCGCGTACTGCGGGTCGGTCATGACGTCCCGTACGTCCTGGATGGGGGCCACCGCCGCCTCCGCCTTCTCGAAGGCCTCCAGGACCTCGGCCCGGGTGCGGCGGGCGATCCAGGACCCGACCGCCCCGTCGAGGATGTCCGCGTGGCGCGCCCGGTCCGCGCCCGTGGCGAACCACGGCTCGGCGATCAGGTCCGGTCGCCCGACCAGCCGCATCACCCGCTCGGCGATCGACTGCGCCGACGTCGAGACCGCGACCCAGGAACCGTCCGCCGTGCGATAGGTGTTGCGGGGTGCGTTGTTCGCGGAGCGGTTGCCGGTGCGCGGCTGGACGTGGCCCAGTTGGTCGTACCAGATCGGCTGCGGGCCGACGACGGTCAGGATCGGTTCGATGATCGCCATGTCGATCACCTGGCCCTCGCCGGTGCGGTCGCGGGCCGTCAGCGCGGTCATCACCGCGTACGCCGTCGCCAGGCCCGCGATCGAGTCGGCCAGGCCGAAGGGCGGGAGGGTCGGCGGGGCGTCCGGTTCGCCGGTGATCGCCGCGAAGCCGCTCATCGCCTCGGCGAGCGTGCCGAAGCCGGGGCGGTGCGCGTAGGGGCCGAACTGGCCGAATCCGGTGACGCGGGCGAGTACGAGTCGTGGGTTGGCGGCCGACAGCTCCGCCCAGCCCAGGTCCCATTTCTCCAGGGTGCCGGGGCGGAAGTTCTCGACGATCACGTCGGTGGTGGCGGCGAGCCGAAGCAGGGTCTCGCGGCCGCCGGACGTCGACAGGTCGAGCGTGATCGTGCGCTTGTTGCGGCCGAGGAGCTTCCACCAGAGGCCGACGCCGTTCTTCGACGGGCCGTGGCCCCGGGACGGGTCCGGCTTGGCGGGATGCTCGACCTTGATCACCTCCGCGCCGAAGTCGCCGAGCATGGTGGCGGCGAGCGGTCCGGCGAAGAGGGTCGCCAGGTCGAGGACGCGCAGACCGGTGAGCGGGCCGCTCTGTTCGGGGCGCCCGCTCATGAGGTGTGCCGCGGGTGCTGCGTGTGCTGCGCCGCCTGGGCGTCGATCTCGGAACGGTACGGCATCGAGGACGACGCCCCGGGCCGCTGCACCGACAGCGCGGCCGCCGCCGAAGCCCACACGAGCGCCTCCGGCATCTCCCGGCCCTCGGCGAGCGCCACGGCGAGGGTGCCGACGAAGGTGTCGCCCGCGCCCGTCGAGTCCACGGCGGTCACCTGGGGCGCGGGCACGGTGAGGGGTGCGGCACCCCGGGCCGCGTACAGGCTGCCCGCGGCGCCCAATGTGACGACGACTTCCGGGACCTGGTCGAGCAGGGCGGTGGCCGCCTCGCGCGGGTCGGTGATGCCGGTGAGCGCGGCGGCCTCGTGCTCGTTCGGCACCAACAGGTCGATGGAGGAGAGGAGTTGGGGTGGCAGGGGCTGGGCGGGGGAGGGGGTGAGGATGGTACGGACGCCGTGGCGGCGCGCGGCCTCGGCGCCCGCGACGACCGCGACCAGCGGGATCTCGAGCTGGAGCAGCAGCGCGTCGGCGGTGGCGATGAGGGCCCCGTCGCCGGGGGCGAGGGCGGTGACGGTGCCGTTCGCGCCGGGGATGACGACGATCGCGTTGCCGCCCTCGTCGTCCACGACGATGTGCGCGGTGCCGGACGGGCCCTCGGTGGTGCGCAGATGGTCGGTGTCCACGCCCGAGTGCTCCAGCGTGGACCGGAGCTGGCTGCCGAAGACGTCGGCGCCCACCGCTCCGATCAACGAGACGTCGGAGCCCGCGTGCGCCGCCGCCACCGCCTGGTTGGCGCCCTTGCCGCCGGGGACCGTACGGAACTCGCGTCCCGTCACGGTCTCTCCGCGCTGCGGGGCCTTGGCGACGTACGCGACGAGGTCCATGTTCGTGCTGCCGAGTACGGCGATGTGGGTCATGGGCGACGGGTCTCCCGGTGCGTGAGGTGGGCGAGCGTGTCGAAGCCGATGCCGTTGAAGTCGGCGATCGAGGTGGCCAGTCGGTTCTTGAGCGGGCTTGTCCAGCGGTCGGGGAGGGCGCCGGGGTCTCCGGCGAGCAGGCCCGCGACGCTGCCGGCCGTCGCGCCGTTGGAGTCCGTGTCCAGGCCGCCCGACACCGCACGGCAGATGGAGCCGGTGAAGTCGCCGTCCGCGTGGGTGAGGGCGGCGGCGATCAGGGCGGTGTTGGGGACGGCGTGGACCCAGTGGTAGGCGGAGTGGATGGTGTGCAGTTCGTCGACGACGGTGTCGAAGTCGGCTGTCGCGCCGGCGAGTTGGACGGCGTGACGGATCGCCCGGGCCAGCCGGGAGGCCTGCGGGACGACGGTGAGGCCGGTGCGCAGGCACGCGTGGACGTCGCTCGCTCCGGTGGCCGCCTCGGCGATGGTGGCCGCCGTGAACATCGCCGCGTAGACGCCGTTGGCGGTGTGGGTGAGGGTGGCGTCGCGGTGGGCCTGTTCCGCGGCGGCGGCCGGGTCGCCGGGGTTCGTCCAGCCGTGCACGTCGGCGCGGATCAGGGCGCCGATCCATTCGCGGAACGGGTTGCGGTGGCGGGCCGTGCGTGGCGGTTCGATGCCGCTGAGGAGGTTCCGGTAGGCGATGCGTTCCGCGGTGAAGGTGCGGCCGGCCGGGAGCTCGTCCAGCCAGAGGCGGGCCACGTCCGTGGTGGTGAAGGTCCTGCCGTGGCGTTGGAGCAACAGGAGGTTGAGGAGGGGGTAGTTGAGGTCGTCGTCCTCCGGCATGCCGTCGATGTTCTCGGCGAGGGAGGTGGGGGCGGAGCGTTTGTTCCAGGGGTAGGTGTTCTTTACGTCCTCGGGGACGCCGCGCGCCGTGAACCATGTGTGGAGGGGCCAGTTGCCTGTGGCTCGGGCCAGCGCTCGGATCCCTTGCAGGGGGAGCTTTTCCACCGGTTTGCCCAGGAGGCAGCCGACGGCTCTGCCCAGCCAGGCTGCTTCCAGGCGGGCCTGGGCGGGGGTTGCTCGGGGGTGGATCGCGCAGCCCGGTGCTTGCGGGGTGCCGCTTTCGTTGGGACGGGTGCCGCCCCTGGCGGCGCGCATGCCCACAGCTACGGCGGCTGGCCAGTTCGGGCAGTGGGCCTTGATCCTGCTCAGATCTGTTGGCTCCTGGTCTGCCAACTTGCCGGGCAGGTCGGCGAGTTCGTCCAGGAGGTCCTGTGCCAGGACTCGGCGGTAGGGGGACGCGGGGGTGGGGGACGCGCCCGCGCGGAGGGGGGCCTCCTTGCCGCCTGCCGCGCGCCAGCGGGCGGCGATGGCGGCCGGCTCGCGGCCGTCCTGGTGCGCCTGGTGGAGTTCGTGGCCGAGGAGGTCCTCCGGTTGGACCCAGGTCAGTCGGAGCATGGTGTTCCCGTCAGCGCCGCGTACGCCGACTCGTGGGTGCGGCGGCGGCGTACGTCCCGTTCGAAGATCTCGCGCGTGACCCCCGCGAGGGTCCGCGCCGGGGCGTCCAGGTCGAGGCTGCTCGACTCCGCCACGGTCTTCGCCCAGTCGTGGGGGACCTCGGAGCCGAGGGCTCCGGCGAGGGCGCCGGACATGGTGGCGATGGAGTCGCAGTCGCGGCCGTAGTTGACCGAGCCGAGGACGGCACGGCGGTAGTCACCGCCGGAGACCACCAACATGCCCAGGGCGATGGGGAGTTCCTCGATGGAGTGGAGGCGGGAGGGGCGGCGGGCGCCGAGGGAAGGGGACCGGTAGTCGGGACCCACCGTGTCGTAAGGGGCCACCGCCTCGCGTAGCGGACCCAGTGCCGACTCGAAGTCCGTATGGCGGGCGGCGACTTCGCAGACCGCCTGGATGGCCGAACGCGTGCCGTCCTTCGCCAGGGCCAGACAGGCGGCCACGACCGAGTCCGGGCTCGCCCCGGGTGCGCAGGCCGCTGCCACCGCCGCCGCGAAGATCCCCGCCGCCTCACGCCCGTACGAGGACTGGTGGGCGCCCGCGATGTCGAGCGCCTCGGCGTACGCGGCCGTGGGGTTCGCCGCGTTGACCAGGCCGACCGGGGCCATGTACATCGCGGCGCCGCAGTTGACGATGTTGCCGGTGCCTGCCTCGCGAGGGTCCACATGGCCGTAGTGGAGGCGGGCCACCAGCCATTTCTCCGCGAGGAAGATCCGCTGGAGGGGGAGGGCCTCGGCCTCCAGTTCGGGGATCCAGCGGGGTGTGCCCATGAGGTCGGGGACCAGGTGCTCGGCGACGGCGTACGCGTCGAGGTGGTCGCGGACGGTGGCATAGACCCGTACCAGCGCATGGGTCATCAAGGTGTCGTCGGTGACATGCCCGTCGCCCTTGTGGTACGGGGCGATGGGGCGGGCCGTACGCCAGCGGTCGCCGTTCCAGGGGCCGACGATGCCGTGGACGCGGCCGCCGTGGCGTTCGGCGATCTGCTCGGGGGAGTACCCCTCGACGGGGCCGCCGAGCGCGTCGCCGACAGCGGCTCCGACGAGGGCTCCGGTGATCCGTTCGTCGAGGGTTCCTGTTCCTTCTCCTTTGGGCGTCATGCCCGAATCATCCCTCTGGGATGGTCAGTTCCGTCGCTTCCAGCAGATCGGCGAGTCCGATGAGGTCGGTGCCGGTGAGGCGGGGCAGCGCGCAGCCGGAGAGGGTGCGGCAGGCGTCGCGCCAGGCGACGGGGATCGCGTCTCCGCCGCCGAGCGCGCCGGTGAGCGCGCCCGCGAGCGCCGGGGCCGAGTCGGCGACCCGGGACAGACACGCGGCGGCGGGCACCGCCTCGGCGATCCGACCGCGCGCGGCGGTGGCGAGGGCGAGGGCGACGGGGACGGTTTCGGCGGCCGCGATGCCGTAGCTGTAGACGTGGTCGACGATCTGGTGCTCCAGCAGGGGGACGAGGGCGAAGGTGCCCTCGCTGGCGCGGGCGAGCTCGATCGCGTGCCGGGCGTTGCGGCCGATCTCCGTCGACTCGGGCAGTTCACCGAGGGCGGCGTCCACGCAGGCGTCGACCTCGGCCCCGGCCAGGGCGAGGGCCAGTGCCGCGGCCATGGCGCGGGCGCCGTGCACGCCGTCGCCGTCCTGGGTGTAGCGGGCGTCGAACTCCGCGAGTTCCGCGGCGAGTCGGGGGTCGCCCGGGTGCGCCACGGCGAGGACGCAGGCCCGTACGCAGGCCGCGTCGTCGAAATAGTGAGGGTTGTCGTGGCCGGTGGCGGGCGGGCGCAGGCCGGTGGCGAGGTTGCCGAGTCCGGCCCGTACGGAGATCCGGGCGCGGAGGGGGAGCAGCGCGGACTCGACCTCGGGGGCGCGCTCGGCCGCGGCCGCGACCTCGCTGGCGATGGCGTTCCACGACAGGTCGATGGACGCCCGCATCCGCCGCTCCCTGCTCAGGTCCTCCAGGGTGTTGCCCTCCCCGGCCCGCAGCACCGCCTCCGCCGCGAACGCCGCCCACTCCGCGTCGTCCGACGGGCCGAGCCGCAGCGGCTCCGGCGGCTGGTTCAGCGCGATCGGCACGGGCAGTGTCGTCGTCGCGTTCTGCTCCGCGAACGTGTCCAGCTCCCGCGTCAGCCGCCGCGTCCACTCGGGCATCCGCGCGGCCCGATGCCGCGCGGCGGGCCACCCGGCGGCATCACCCGCGGCGAGCCCGAGGAGCAGCCCCTCGATACGGCGAGGGCGCGTACGCGGCGGTTCCGCGCGGAGATCAGGGGAGAACCCCTCGGCGGGGGGCGCTGCCGTGGGGGGCGCCGTCGTACCGGGTTCCTCTGTACGGGGCTCGGCCGAGTGGGGCGTCGCTGTGCCGGGTGCCGCTGTGCTGGGCAGACCGGAGAGGGGTTCCTCCGTACGGGGTTCCGCCGAGCGGGGCGTCGTCGTGCCGATTGGCCCGGCGAGGGCTTGCTTCGTGCGGGGCGTCGCTGTGCCGGGTGTCTCGGTGGCGGGTTGCTTCGTGCGGGGTTCCTTCGAGGGGGATGTCGC
>NZ_JBVHRI010000003.1:359934-409641 GCF_055566975.1 Streptomyces sp. NPDC027189 | reverse complement strand
TGTCGTCGTGCCGAGTGGCCCGGCGAGGGCTTGCTTCGTGCGGGGCGTCGCTGTGCCGGGTGTCTCGGTGGCGGGTTGCTTCGTGCGGGGTTCCTTCAAGGGGGATGTCGTCGTGCCGGGTGTCTCGGTGACGGGTTGCTCCATGCGGGGTTCCGCCGAGCGGGATGTCGCCCCGCCGAGCATTTCCGCGAGGGCCTTCCCCGGGCGGGTCGCCCCGCCCAGCATTTCCGCGAGGGCTTTCCCCGAGCGGGTCGTCCCGCCGAGCATCTCCGCGAGGGCTTCCTCCATGCCGGATTCCGCCAAGCGTGACGTCATCGTGCCGAGCGCGTCCGTGAGGGGCTCCTCCACCCCGGGCTCCTCCACCCCGGGCTCCTCCGCCTCGGGTCCCGCCGTGCCGGGCCCCGCTGAAACCGGTCCCGCCGTTCCGGCCTCCACCGTGGCGCCTGCCCCCGCGCCGGCTCCCTCGCCGGTGCCCTCTCCGGGTTCGTCCCCGACCAGGCCGGGCCTCACGGTCGTACCTCGTCGTCATCGGCGGCGAGTACGTAGGCGTCCGCTACGGGAAGAGCATTCGCCTGCGTGTAGGGCGGGGCGTACGTGTCCGGGGCGGGCAGCAGGCAGCCGCCCGGGTCGGGGACCGCCCAGTCGCCCCGCGGATCTCGTACGAAGGCACTGCCATCCGCACCTCGTACGAGCCCCCCGGCCGCCCACTTCCCGTCGTCCCCAGGCGTCAGCAGTTCCGCCACGTCCAGTACGTGGTGGCCCTCCATGGAGGGTAGGCAGCTGCCCCGGGCCGGGCCGATCGCCGCCGCCCAGGCGGGTGGGATCGACGAGGTGCCGTGCGTGGCGCCGGCCAGCGCGCCCGCGACCGCCGCCGTCGTGTCCGCGTCGCGGCCCATGTTCACGGCGGTGAGCACGGACTCGGTGAAGGCGCCGTCGGCCGCGGCGTACGCGCCGAAGGCGAGGGCGACGGCCTCCGGGGCGAGGTCCGTCCAGGGGTAGCCGCCGATGACGACCGCGGAGCGGACCGCACGCTCGCCGCGGTGGGCGACGGCGACCGCACGGCGCAGGGAGCGGGCCGTCCAGGAGTCGTCCGGGATCACCGCGAGCGCGGAGGCGACCACCGCGATCGTGGGGGCGCCCGCCATGGCCGCCGCGACGCCCGCCGCGACCGCCTGGCCGCCGTAGATGCCCTCCCCGTCGTGGCTCACCGAGCCGTCGATCGCCACGAGCCGGGCGGCTTCGGCGGGCCGGCCGGCCGCGAAGACGCCGAAGGGCGCCGCGCGCATGGCCAGGCCGTCGCTCCAGGCGTGCCGGTGTTGCGCCGAGATGGGGGCGGCCAGGCCGCGGCGCAGGTTTTCCAGCGTGCCGCGCTCGCTGAAGCCCGCGCCGCGGAACGGGCCCTCGTCACGGTCCGCGATCCACTGGTGCCAGGCCGACTCGACATGGGCCACGGTGAGCGCCGAACCGTGCCGGGCCAGCAGCAGGCCCGAGAAGATCGCGTACTCGGTGTCGTCCGTCCCGGCCGGGTGCTCGTCGACGTACCCCGTGATCCGGCCCCACTTCGCACGGATCTCCGACGGCTTCATGTTCTCGGCGGGCGCGCCCAGCGCGTCCCCGACGGCGAGTCCGAGCAGCGCACCGCGCGCCCGTTCGCGGAGATCGGCGGCGTCCCCCGGCGCCGGGACCGAGGGAATGCAGGCGATGGAAGCCATACGTGCCTCTCCTCTCAGGGCCCCTGTCAGGACGCGGAGCTCAGTGCTCGGAGCTAGGCGCGCGGAACCCTTTGCGGATCTGTCCCACATTGGCGGTTGACAGGAGCCTCGCCGGCCGTGACGTCACCCGGTCGACATCTGTGCAGAGATCGACACGGATGAGCATTGTCGCGTAAAGCCGCAGGTAAGCCCAGCCTTTCCTTGCTGGCAAGAGGGAAATGAAAGGCGTAAATTCTGTGTTGTCGAAAAGTAGAACTCGTCCAAAGTTAGCCTTACCTTAGAAACCTTGGGGGACCCGCATGGCCATCATCGAGACCGAAGCGACACTGCACGAGGCGCACCGCGACAACCACACCCACCGTGATGTCAACGGCGGCTGGCTGCGTCCCGCGGTGTTCGGCGCGATGGACGGCCTCGTCTCCAACCTCGCCCTCATGACCGGCGTCGCCGGCGGGTCCGTTTCTCATCAGACCATCGTCATCACCGGGCTCGCGGGTCTCGCCGCGGGCGCCTTCTCCATGGCCGCCGGCGAGTACACCTCCGTCGCCTCGCAGCGCGAACTCGTCGAGGCCGAACTCGACGTGGAGAGAAGGGAGTTGCGCAAGCACCCCAAGGACGAGGAGCGCGAGCTCGCCGAGCTCTACCAAGCCCGTGGTGTCGAGCCCGAGCTCGCGCTGGAAGTCGCCAGGCAGCTCTCCCGCGACCCCGAGCAGGCCCTGGAGATCCACGCCCGCGAGGAGCTGGGCATAGACCCGGGCGACCTGCCCTCCCCGGCCGTCGCCGCCGTGTCGAGCTTCGGCTCCTTCGCGCTCGGCGCCCTGCTCCCCGTACTGCCGTATCTGCTGGGTGCGACCGCCCTGTGGCCCGCGCTGCTGCTCGCGCTGATCGGGCTCTTCGCGTGCGGCGCGATCGTGGCCAAGGTGACCGCGCGGTCCTGGTGGTTCAGTGGACTGCGACAGCTCGCTCTCGGTGGTGCCGCGGCAGGTGTGACATACGTCCTGGGCAGCTTCTTCGGTACGGCCGTAGGATGATGCGCCGAGCACCTATGCAAGGGACTGCATAAGTAGCCGTTACTCGGCGGTTTCGATTCCTTAACCACCGGGCATGAGCCGTAAGCACCGCGGGCAATGACGCCTGCTCCGCACCACTCGTAGCGGGCGACGTAGCCTGCCACGAATCGGACCGACGGTCACTGATCTGTCCGCTTAGGTCCCCTAACTTCCACCGCTGCGCGCGGTACCCCCGCCGCGCCCCCGCGGTGTCCGCATGTTGGAACGCGGTATCCGGTTCCCGAGAATCGCTCCATCATGTAACCTGCGTGAAATTTTGCACCCCCAGCAGAGGGCCAACGTCGTCCCTCGGCAGATGTCATATGCCACGACGACGACGGGAGAGCCGATGCGTACGCCGCGCCAGCCGTCCCAGCACTCCACGAACGGCCAGAACTGGTCCTTCATGGATGCTCGCCCTGCTGCGCAGGGTATGTACGACCCCCGCAACGAGCACGACGCCTGTGGCGTCGGCTTCGTGGCCACCCTCACCGGCGAGGCGAGCCACGCGCTGGTCGAGCAGGCGCTCACGGTTCTGCGCAATCTGGAGCACCGCGGTGCCACCGGCTCCGAGCCGGACTCCGGCGACGGCGCCGGCATTCTCTCCCAGGTTCCCGACGCCTTCTTTCGCGAGGTGGCCGGATTTGAACTGCCCCAGGCCGGTGCGTACGCCGTAGGTATCGCTTTCCTGCCCGAGGACGGCACCGACGCCGCCGTCTCACAGATCGAGACGATCGCCGCCGGCGAAGGCCTCACCGTCCTCGGCTGGCGCGAGGTCCCGGTCGCCCCCGAACTCCTCGGCGCCACCGCTCGCTCGACGATGCCCGTCTTCCGCCAGGTCTTCGTGACCGACGGCGAGTCGGCTTCGGAGGGCATCGACCTCGACCGCAAGGCCTTCGTGCTGCGCAAGCGCGCCGAGCGCGAGGTCGGCGTCTACTTCCCGTCGCTCTCCGCGCGCACCATCGTCTACAAGGGCATGCTGACCACCGGCCAGCTGGAACCCTTCTTCCCGGACCTGTCCGACCGCCGCTTCGCCTCCGCGATCGCGCTCGTGCACTCCCGGTTCTCCACCAACACCTTCCCGAGCTGGCCGCTCGCCCACCCGTACCGCTTCGTCGCGCACAACGGCGAGATCAACACGGTCAAGGGCAACCGCAACTGGATGCGCGCCCGCGAGTCCCAGCTCGTCTCGGACCTCTTCGGCGACAAGGGCCTGGAGCGGATCTTCCCGGTCTGTACGCCGGACGCCTCCGACTCGGCCTCCTTCGACGAGGTGCTCGAACTCCTGCACCTGGGCGGCCGTTCGCTGCCGCACTCCGTGCTGATGATGATTCCGGAGGCGTGGGAGAACCACGACTCCATGGACCCGGCCCGGCGCGCCTTCTACCAGTTCCACTCCACGATGATGGAGCCCTGGGACGGCCCGGCCTGTGTCACCTTCACCGACGGCACCCAGGTAGGCGCGGTCCTCGACCGCAACGGTCTGCGCCCCGGCCGCTACTGGGTCACCGACGAGGGCCTCGTCGTCCTCGGCTCCGAGGTCGGCGTCCTCGACATCCACCCCTCGAAGGTCGTCCGCAAGGGCCGCCTCCAGCCGGGCAAGATGTTCCTCGTCGACACCGCCGAGCACCGCATCATCGAGGACGACGAGATCAAGGCCGGTCTCACCGCCGACATGCCCTACGCGGAGTGGCTGGAGGCCGGCGAGATCGAGCTCTCCGACCTGCCCGAGCGCGAGCACATCGTGCACACCCACGCCTCGGTCACCCGCCGCCAGCAGACCTTCGGCTACACCGAGGAGGAGCTGCGCGTCATCATCGCGCCGATGGCCAAGACCGGCGGCGAGCCGCTCGGCTCCATGGGCACGGACTCGCCGATCGCGGCCCTGTCCGAGCGCCCGCGGCTGCTCTTCGACTACTTCACCCAGCTGTTCGCACAGGTCACCAACCCGCCGCTGGACGCGATCCGCGAAGAGCTGGTCACCTCCCTGCGCTCCTCGCTGGGCCCGCAGGGCAACCTCCTCGAGCCGACCGCCGCTTCGTGCCGCTCGGTCACCCTGCCCTTCCCGGTGATCGACAACGACGAGCTGGCCAAGCTCATCCACATCAACGCCGACGGCGACATGCCCGGCATGAAGGCCGCGACCCTGTCCGGTCTCTACCGGGTCTCCGGTGGTGGCGACTCGCTCGCCGGGCGCCTGGATGAGATCTGCGCCGAGGCCGACGCCGCCATCGAGAACGGCGCCCGTCTCATCGTCCTGTCGGACCGCCACTCGGACGCCGAGCACGCGCCGATCCCCTCACTGCTGCTCACCGCGGCCGTCCACCACCACCTCATCCGCACCAAGCAGCGCACCCACGTGGGCCTGCTGGTCGAGGCGGGCGACGTCCGCGAGGTCCACCACGTGGCCCTGCTCATCGGCTTCGGCGCCGCGGCGGTCAACCCGTACCTGGCGATGGAGTCCGTCGAGGACCTGGTCCGCGCGGGCACCTTCCTGCAGGGCATCGAGCCCGAGCAGGCCATCCGCAACCTGATCTACGCGCTCGGCAAGGGCGTCCTCAAGGTCATGTCCAAGATGGGCATCTCGACCGTCGCCTCCTACCGCGGCGCCCAGGTCTTCGAGGCCGTCGGCCTGGACGAGGCCTTCGTCGAGAAGTACTTCAACGGCACGGCCACAAAGATCGGCGGCGCCGGTCTCGACGTCATCGCCAAGGAGGTCGCCGCCCGGCACGCCAAGGCCTACCCGGCCTCCGGCATCGCGCCCGCGCACCGTGCCCTCGACATAGGCGGCGAGTACCAGTGGCGCCGCGAGGGCGAGCCGCACCTGTTCGACCCGGAGACGGTCTTCCGCCTCCAGCACTCGACGCGCACCGGCAGCTACGACATCTTCAAGAAGTACACGGACCGCGTGAACGAGCAGTCCGAGCGGCTGATGACGCTGCGCGGCCTGTTCGGCTTCACGTCGGACCGCCCCGCGATCTCCATCGACGAGGTCGAGCCCGCCTCCGAGATCGTCAAGCGCTTCTCGACCGGCGCCATGTCGTACGGCTCCATCTCCAAGGAGGCGCACGAGACCCTCGCCATCGCCATGAACCAGCTGGGCGGCAAGTCCAACACCGGTGAGGGCGGCGAGGACGCGGACCGGCTGTACGACCCCGCGCGCCGTTCGTCCATCAAGCAGGTCGCCTCCGGCCGCTTCGGTGTGACCTCGGAGTACCTGGTCAACGCCGACGACATCCAGATCAAGATGGCGCAGGGTGCCAAGCCCGGCGAGGGCGGCCAGCTGCCCGGCCACAAGGTGTACCCCTGGGTCGCCAAGACCCGGCACAGCACCCCGGGCGTGGGCCTGATCTCCCCGCCCCCGCACCACGACATCTACTCCATCGAGGACCTGGCTCAGCTGATCCACGACCTCAAGAACGCCAACCCGCAGGCCCGCATCCACGTGAAGCTGGTCTCCGAGGTCGGCGTCGGCACGGTCGCCGCGGGTGTCTCCAAGGCCCACGCGGACGTCGTACTGATCTCCGGTCACGACGGTGGTACGGGTGCCTCCCCGCTCACGTCGCTGAAGCACGCGGGCGGTCCCTGGGAGCTCGGCCTCGCCGAGACCCAGCAGACGCTGCTGCTCAACGGCCTGCGCGACCGGATCGTCGTGCAGACCGACGGCCAGCTGAAGACCGGCCGTGACGTCGTCATCGCCGCGCTGCTCGGCGCCGAGGAGTTCGGTTTCGCGACCGCGCCGCTCGTCGTCTCCGGCTGCGTCATGATGCGCGTCTGCCACCTGGACACCTGCCCGGTCGGCATCGCCACGCAGAACCCGGTGCTGCGCGACCGCTTCGCCGGCAAGGCCGAGTACGTCGTGAACTTCTTCCAGTTCATCGCCGAAGAGGTCCGCGAGATCCTTGCCGAGCTGGGCTTCCGCACGATCGAGGAGGCCGTCGGCCACGCCGAGAACCTCGACGTGGCGCGGGCGATCACCCACTGGAAGGCGCAGGGCCTGGACCTGTCCCCGCTCTTCCACGTGCCCGAGCTGCCCGAGGGCGCGGTGCGCCACCAGGTCGTCGAGCAGGACCACGGCCTGGAGAAGGCGCTCGACAACGAGCTGATCAAGCTTGCCGCCGACGCGCTCGCCGCGGACTCCGCGACCGACGCCCAGCCGGTCCGCGCGCAGGTCGCGATCCGCAACATCAACCGCACGGTCGGCACCATGCTCGGCCACGAGGTGACGAAGAAGTTCGGCGGCGCGGGTCTGCCCGACGACACGATCGACATCACCTTCACGGGCTCGGCGGGCCAGTCCTTCGGTGCCTTCCTGCCGCGCGGTGTCACGCTCCGCCTGGAGGGCGACGCCAACGACTACGTCGGCAAGGGCCTCTCCGGCGGCCGCGTGATCGTCCGTCCCGACCGGGGCGCCGACCACCTCGCCGAGTTCTCGACGATCGCGGGCAACACCATCGCGTACGGCGCGACGGGCGGCGAGCTCTTCCTGCGCGGCCGCACCGGTGAGCGCTTCTGCGTCCGCAACTCCGGCGCGACCGTCGTGTCCGAGGGCGTGGGCGACCACGGCTGCGAGTACATGACCGGCGGTCACGCGGTGGTCCTCGGCGAGACGGGCCGCAACTTCGCGGCCGGTATGTCCGGCGGCATCGCGTACGTCATCGACCTGAACCGCGACAACGTGAATGTCGGCAACATGGGCGCCGTCGAGGAGCTCGACGACACCGACAAGCGGTGGCTGCACGACGTGGTGCGCCGGCACGCGGAGGAGACCGGCTCGACGGTCGCCGAGAAGCTCCTCGCCGAGTGGTCCGTCTCCGTGGACCGCTTCAGCAAGATCATCCCCAGCACGTACAAGGCAGTGCTCGCCGCCAAGGACGCCGCCGAGCGAGCCGGACTCCCCGAGTCCGAGATCACCGAGAAGATGATGGAGGCGGCGACCAATGGCTGATCCCAAGGGCTTTCTGAACCACGGCCGCGAGGTCGCCAGGACCCGCCCGGTCGACGAGCGCTTGAAGGACTGGAACGAGGTCTACGTTCCGGGCTCGCTGCTCCCGATCATCTCCAAGCAGGCCTCGCGCTGCATGGACTGCGGTATCCCGTTCTGCCACAACGGCTGTCCGCTGGGGAATCTGATCCCCGAGTGGAACGACTACGCGTACCGCGAGGACTGGTCCGCCGCGTCGGAGCGCCTGCACGCCACGAACAACTTCCCGGAGTTCACGGGTCGGCTGTGCCCCGCTCCCTGCGAGTCGGCGTGCGTGCTGGGCATCAACCAGCCCGCCGTGACCATCAAGAACGTCGAGGTCTCGATCATCGACAAGGCGTGGGACACGGGCGATGTCGCCCCGCAGATCCCCGAGCGCCTGAGCGGCAAGACCGTCGCGGTGATCGGCTCGGGCCCGGCGGGTCTGGCCGCCGCCCAGCAGCTCACGCGCGCCGGTCACACGGTCGCGGTGTACGAGCGCGCGGACCGCATCGGCGGCCTGCTCCGCTACGGCATCCCCGAGTTCAAGATGGAGAAGCGGCACATCAACCGCCGTATCGAGCAGATGCGCGCGGAGGGCACCCGCTTCCGTACCGGCATCGAGATCGGCCGCGACCTCAAGGCGACGGACCTGCGCAAGCGGTACGACGCCGTGGTCATCGCCGCCGGTGCGACGACGGCTCGTGATCTCCCCGTCCCCGGGCGGGAGTTGAACGGCATCCACCAGGCGATGGAGTACCTGCCGCTGGCCAACAAGGTCCAGGAGGGCGACTACGTGGCGCCCCCGATCACGGCCGAGGGCAAGCACGTCGTGGTTATCGGCGGCGGCGACACGGGCGCGGACTGCGTGGGCACCGCCCATCGTCAGGGCGCGGCCTCGGTCACGCAGCTGGAGATCATGCCGCGCCCGGGCGAGGAGCGGAACCCGGGCCAGCCCTGGCCGACGTTCCCGATGCTCTACAAGGTCACCTCCGCGCACGAGGAGGGCGGCGAGCGGGTCTACTCCGTCTCGACCACCCACTTCGAGGGCGACGAGGACGGCAACGTCCAGTGGCTGCACCTCGTCGAGGTCGAGTTCATCGACGGCAAGCTGACCCAGAAGCCGGGCACGGAGCGCAAGATCCCCGCCCAGCTGGTGACGCTGGCCATGGGCTTCACCGGTACCGACGTCGAGAACGGCGTGGTCTCCCAGTTCGGCCTTGAGCTCGACGCGCGCGGCAACATCGCGCGTGACGCCGAGTTCGCGACGAATGTCCCCGGCGTGTACGTCGCCGGTGACGCCGGCCGTGGTCAGTCGCTGATCGTCTGGGCGATCGCCGAGGGCCGCTCGGCCGCCCGTGGCGTCGACCGCTTCCTCACCGGTGCCAGCGACCTCCCGGCGCCGATCCGCCCGACGGACCGCTCGCTGATGGTCTGACCTCCCTGACCGTGACCTGACGGTCACTCAAAGACGTCCCGTACAAAGGCGTACGGAACAACCACGGCGCTCGCCTTGTCCCCGACCGGACGTTGGCGGGCGCCGCGGCGTTTCGTCAACTCGCCTTCAGATCCTGGAACTTCACCGTGGCGTCCTCGGTGTTCGCGCCCGCCTTGCCCCGGGTGTAAGGGCGTTCGGTGTCGGTGAAGGTCACCAGGAGGCGGTCGCCCACCGTGACCTTCAGTACGGCACCGCTCTCGTTCCCCTGGCACTGGCTCAGCGTGATCGCGAGCACCGCGGTCAGCGCGGCGGCCAGTGACAGGAGGGCGAGGCCGGGCGTTGCTGGAGTCCTTCGAGGGCCGGCGGTGGTGGGCCGGGGTCTGCTGGTGGATGTGGGACGACTGGCCGGACAGCGAGGAGACGCCGGTGAAGCTCGCGTACACCCCGCACGGCAAACCGGCGGAGGGGGTGCTGCGGGAGAGGTGGGGCGCCCAGAAACACTGAGGCGCCAGGGAGACCCGGGCGCGCCGAGATGTGCTACGGCACGTGGTACGTCTCCCCGTAGACCTTCCACCCCAGCGGCTTGTGCAGGTCCAGGTTCCCGTCGTACAAAAACTGCCGTTGGGCCGTGTCGATGCGAGTGGTGTCGCGGTCCGGGTTCTTGGACTTCATCGTCGTACGGCGGATGTCGAGGAAGATGTCCAGGTACGACTTCTCGCTGCCGCCCTGGGAGGGCAGGTCGGCCTCGCGTATGGCGCGTTCGCGCAGGCCGTAGAAGCTGTCGGGGCTGGTTCCGGGGCCGTGCAGCACCATGGCGTCGTAGTAGATGAACTGGCCGAGCGTGCCGAGGCCGTCGAGTTTGGCGAGGCGGACGGCGGGGTCGAAGTAGACGCGATCGCGTTCGCTGTCCTGTGCCGCGCGGAACGCGGTGACACCGGCCTCCTTGTGCCAGGCGGCCGGGAAGCCGTCGAGACCCTCGTGGGAGTCCGTGCCGTCGACCTTGCGCAGGGCGGGGAGGTAGCGGGCGAGGCCATTGGCCGGGTGGGCCTTCGTGTACCGCTCGACCAGGGTGAGCAGGTCGTGCGTGCCGGTGCAGAAGCCGATGATGCCCGCGGTGTAGCCCTGGCCGTCGCCGATGTCCTCGATGTAGCCGTACGCGCTGCGCCAGTCGAGGGTGGAGTTCTCGGCGCTCGCCACGATCTGCTGCGCGAGCTCCTTCTTGGCCGGGGCGGCGAGGCCGGGCGGCAGGTCCGCGATCAGCTCGTCGTCGGCCGCCTGCTCGGCCGTGCGCTCGGCATGCGACTTGGCGTCCTGACGTGCCTGCTCCGCGGCGGACGTGCTGCCCTTGGCGTTCTGCGCGTCCTTGTGCTCGGGCGTGACGAAGTAGACCGCCGCGGTAACGAGGAGCGGGACGGTGGCGAACAGGAGGCAACCAGCGCGTTTCATGGCGCACAGCGTACGGCGGGGGTGCGCACCGGTTGTGGGTGCCGGTGCGCTTGGGAGTGCGGCCTCGTCCGGCCGGGCGTGCGTCGGCGACTGCGGGTGCGTGCGCCGCCACCGCGGGCGGGGCCTCCGCTACGCCGTTCCGTTCTTGAGCTCCATCACCTTGGCCACCGCTGACACCACCAGCAGGATCAGCAGACCCGCGCAGGCCGCCGCCTGGATCGGGGAGCGGCGGCGGTCGCGGGGCGCGTACGCGTAGGCGATTGTCACGACGCCGCCCGCGAGCAGGCCGCCGAGGTGGCCCTGCCAGGAGGTGAGACCCGCCGAGATCAGCAGCCAGATCAGCAGGCCCGTCATGAAGCGGTTGACGCTCCGCATGTCCGCGCCCAGTCGGCGGGCCATCACGTAGTACGCGGCTCCCAGGCCGAAGATCGCGCCGGACGCGCCGAGCGCGGGGGTGTCCGGAGCGATCAGCAGGACGAGGACGGAGCCGCCGAGGGCCGAGAGCAGATAGAGGGTGATGTAGCGGACGCGGCCGAGCTGGGCCTCCACGACCCGGCCGATGTTCCACAGCGAGACCATGTTCATCACGATGTGCAGGATCCCGAACGTGCCCTCGGTGGGCGGCAGATGGAGGAAAGCCCCGGTCAGCAGCCGGTACCACTCGCCGTCGACGACGCTTCCGGGTGGAAGTCCGACGGGTACGGGGCCTGCCACATGTAGTGGCCGCCGTCGGGCCCCACCAGGCCGGCGCCCAGCATCTCGAACCGGTCCACCACCGACGAACGGACCAACTCGGCCAGGTAGGCGAGCACGTTGAGACCGATCAGGGCGTACGTCACCAGGGGCACCGTGGAGATCCGGCCGCCGAAGGCGGTGCGGGCCTGGCGGATCGAGCGCGCGCCCTCCTTCACGCACTCCACGCACTGGTGGCCGACCGCGGCCTCGCGCATGCAGTCCGGGCAGATGTAGCGGTCGCACGGGTGCAGCGCACATGGGACTCCACCTTGGGATGGCGATAGCAGGTGGTGACGGCGGACTCGGGCTCCACGGCCGGCTCCTCGGAGTGCAACGGGATGGGGGAACGATCAGCCGGTGGGGTCGGCGGCGAACAAAATAGCGAACATCGGTGTACGGGCGGGACGGCGGGGGCCGCGGTGTCTGCGGTGACGTAATCTCGGCACTCCCGTACCCCTCGCGCGATGGGAGACCCGCATGGCCGGAATCAGCCTCACCAAGGTGGAGGAGACCGCGCCCGCGCTGGTCAGTCTGTACAAGAGCGCGGGGGTCTCCCTCACCAAGCACGGGCTGAACGGGCAGCGGGCCGCCGTGTATCTGGTGGTCGACTACTCGGGGTCGATGAAGCCGTACTACCAGGACGGCAGTGTGCAGGCGCTCGCCGACCGGGTGCTCGGGATGGCGGCCCACTTCGACGACGACGGGACGGTGCCGGTCGTCTTATTCTCGACGGACATCGACGCCGTCACCGACATCGCCCTCGACAACCACCAGGGCCGCGTCGAGCGGATCGTGGCCGGGCTCGGGCACATGGGCAAGACCAGCTATCACCTCGCCATGGACGCCGTCATCGACCACTACCTGGACAGCGGCTCCAAGGACCCCGCCCTCGTCGTCTTCCAGACCGACGGCGGACCGATCAACAAGCTCGCCGCCGAACGGTACTTGTGCAAGGCGGCGAAGCTTCCGCTGTTCTGGCAGTTCATAGGGTTCGGGGATCCGGGCAGCAGGCAGTTCGAATTCCTGCGCAAGCTGGACGAGCTGGCGGTGCCGCAGAAGCGGGTGCTCGACAACGCCGGGTTCTTCCATGCCGGTTCGGATCCCCGGAGGGTGTCCGACGGGGAGCTGTACGACCGGCTGGTGGGGGAGTTCCCGCAGTGGCTGGCGGCGGCCCGGGCGCGGGGGATCGTGCAGTGACGGTACGACCGCTGCCCGCCGCCGAGCGGGTCGCCGTGCCCTGGAAGAACGGCGGCGGGGTGACCCGTGAGATTGCCGCCTGGCCCGAGGGCGCGGACATGAGCGACTTCGTGTGGCGGGTGAGCCTCGCCGACGTGGGCGCCGACGGGCCGTTCTCGGCGTTCGCCGAGGTGGACCGGATCCTCACCATGGTCGAGGGCGAGGGGATGGCCCTGACCGTCGGGGGCGAACATCGTCGTGTCGATACGCGGTATGAGCCGAGAGGCTTCCCCGGTGATCTGCCGACCGACTGCCGCCTGCTCGGGGGCCCGGTCGTGAACCTCAACGTCATGTGGCGCAGGGGCGGCGAGGCGGCCCCGACCGTCAGGATCGTGCGTTCCGGGCTGCCCGTCGCCGTCCCGGCGGGGCCGGCCGTGCTGGTCGTCGCGCTCGAGGGGACGGCCGAGGTGGCCGGACTGACCCTCGGGCGGTACGACGCCGCGTTGCTGACCGGGGAGGACGCCGAACTGCGTGCGACGGGACGTACCGCAGTCGTCGCGCTCGTGCCACGGGGCGCCGAGCTCGGCTCGTGACGCCCCGTTGGCTTCGGCCGGGCGCCATGCCACCCTGGGGGCCGAGGGGAGCGGCGTATGGGTGTGCGAGACGTCAACACCAGCCGGAATGCGGGGACTTCACGTGTCGGGACCTCGAGCGCCGGGCGGCGGGGCGAGGCGGGCAACGGGGAGCGGCTCGCGGACTGGGCCGACGGGCGGCTGGGCATCTACGGGCTGGCCAAGGCCAATATGCGCAAGGTCTTTCCGGACCACTGGTCGTTCATGCTCGGCGAGGTCTGCCTCTACAGCTTCCTCATCCTGATCCTCACCGGCGTCTATCTCACCCTGTTCTTCGAGCCGAGTGGCGTCGAGGTCGTCTACCACGGCTCGTACAAGCCGCTGAACGGCATCATCATGACGCGGGCGTACGAGTCCACGCTCGACATCAGCTTCGACGTGCGCGGCGGACTGCTGATCCGGCAGATCCACCACTGGGCGGCGCTCGTCTTCCTCGCCGGGATGCTCGTGCACATGATGCGGGTGTTCTTCACCGGCGCGTTCCGCAAGCCGCGCGAGGTCAACTGGCTGTTCGGCTGGACCCTGTTGATGCTCGGCCTGATCACCGGGCTGACCGGCTACTCGCTCCCCGACGACCTGCTCTCCGGCACCGGCGTCCGTTTCGCGCAGGGCGCCATTCTGTCGGTCCCGATCGTGGGGACGTACCTCTCCTTCTTCCTCTTCGGAGGGGAGTTCCCGGGGCATGACATCATTCCGCGCTTCTTCCCGATCCACGTACTCCTGCTGCCCGGGATCATGCTGGGCCTGGTCGTCGCCCATCTGATCCTGGTCTTCTACCACAAGCACACGCAGTACCCCGGGCCCGGACGGGACCAGAAGTCCGTGATCGGCATGCCGTTCATGCCGGTCTACATGGCCAAGGCGGGCGGCTTCTTCTTCCTCGTCTTCGGCGTGCTGTCGATCATGGGTGCGATCGCGACGATCAACCCCGTGTGGGCCTTCGGACCCTACCGGCCCGACCTCGTGACGACCGGCGCCCAGCCGGACTGGTACCTCGGCTTCTCCGAGGGGCTGATCCGGGTGATGCCGGGATGGGAGATCAACGCCTGGGGGCACACCCTGCAGTTGGGCGTCTTCACCCCCTTCTCCCTCTTCCCGCTCATCATGACCGCCATCGCCGTCTACCCGTTCATCGAGGCGTGGGTCACCGGGGACAAGCGTGAGCACCACATCTTGGACCGGCCGCGCAATGTGCCCACCCGCACCGGGCTCGGCGTCGCCTGGCTGACGCTGTACGCCGTGCTGCTCGTCGGCGGGGGCAACGACCTGTGGGCCACCCACTTCCATCTCTCGATCAACGCGATCACCTGGTTCGTGCGGGTCGCCGTCTTCGTCGCGCCCGCGCTCGCCTTCGTCGTCACGAAACGGATCTGTCTGGGACTGCAACGCCGGGACCGCGACAAAGTGCTGCACGGGCGCGAGTCCGGCATCATCAAGCGGCTCCCGCACGGCGAGTACGTCGAGGTCCATGAACCGCTCTCGCAGGCGCATCGGTTCACCCTCACCCAGCACGAGCAGGCGCCGCCGTACGAGGTGGGTCCGCTCGTCGACGCCAACGGCGTGGCCCGTCGGGTGGGCCCCTCCCGCCGGCTGCGCGCCCGGCTGGCCCGGGCCCTGTACGGAGCCGGTACGCAGATCCCGAAGCCGACGGTCGAGGAGTACCGGGAGCTCACGAGCGAGGACCATCACCACTGAGACCGGCGAGCACCGCCGCCCGGCACTCGGCCGGGCTGCCCCACGCGGTGCGCAGGGCGCGGGCCTTGGTGAGCCAGAGGGAGAGGTCGTACTCGGCCGTGTAGCCGATCGCGCCGTGCAGCTGGAGCGCGGTACGGGCGGTGGCGTACGCGGCCTCGCAGGCCGTGACCTTGGCGGCGGCCACATCGGCCGGGGCCATCGACAGGGCGGCTCCGAAGAGGAGCGGCCGCGCGAAATCCAGGGCGATCTTCGCGTCCGCCAGCCGATGCTTCACGGCCTGGAACGAGCCTATGGGCACCCCGAATTGGCTCCGCTGCTGCACGTAGCCGACCGTCCGGTCGAGAAGCGCGAGCCCGACCCCCAGGGCTTGGGCCGCGGTGGCGAGCCGGGCCCATACGAGGGCCTGGGCGGCAGCGCGAGCCACATGGGGCCCCGTGGCGAGGAGCTCACCGCCTGGGAGCGGGCGAGCGAGCCGGCGGGCGGGGTCGAGGGAGGGGCGAGGGGAGTTGTCGGTGTCGGCGGCGGCTGTCGGTGTCGCGGTCGGCGTGGATGTGCGGACCGGCGCCTGTGCCAGGTGCAACTCGGCGGTCTCACCGGTGCTCCGCACCGCCAGGTGCACCTCCGCCGCATCCCCGTCCAGCAGATACGGCACCCCGCCCGGCAGGGCCAGCGTGGCCACCGCCCCGCCCGACGCGAGCGTCGGCAGGAGGCGCTTGGCGGGGCCCGATTCGCCGAGCGAGGACAGGAGCGCGGCCGCCGCCACCGTCTCCACCAGGGGGCCCGGCACCGCGTGTCGGCCCACCTCCAGGAAGGCGACGGCCAGTTCCACGGGAAGGGGGCCCACACCCTCGTATGCCTCGGGTACCGCCAGCGCGAAGACGCCCGCGTCGGCGAGGCGGGACCACAGGGCGCGGCCTGGGGCGTGGTCGCCCGCGGCCCAGGCGCGGACGGCCGCGGGGGTGTCCGCGGAGGTCAGCATCGCGTCCAGGGAGGCGGCGAAGGCGCGCTGCTCGGTGTCGAGGAGGAAACGCATCAGCGGCGTCCCTTCGGGAGGCCGAGCAGCCGCTCGGCGATGATGTCGCGCTGGATCTCGTTGGTGCCCGCGTAGATGGGACCCGCGAGGGAGAAGACGTATCCCTCGGACCAGCCGGTGTCCGCCAACTCGCCCTCCGGGCCCAAAAGATCGAGCGCGGTCTCGTGCAGCGCGATGTCGTACTCGGACCAGAAGACCTTGTTCAGGCTGGACTCCGGGCCGATGCTGTCGCCGTCGAGGAAACGGGAGGCATGGGCGTACGTGAAGAGCTGATAGGCGCGGGCGCCGATCACCGCGTCGGCCACCCGGTCGCGCAGGGCCGTGTCCGTGAGGTCCGCCCGGGTGCGCCAGAGGGACACCAGCCGGTCGGCGGCGGCGAGGAAGCGGCCCGGTGAGCGCAGCGTCAGCCCGCGTTCGTTGCCCGCGGTCGACATGGCGACCCGCCAGCCCTGGCCCGGCTCGCCGATCACGTCGTCGTCCGGGACGAACACGTCGTCCAGGAAGAGTTCGGCGAACGCCGGTCTGCCGTCCAGACGGCCGATCGGGCGGACCGTCACACCTGGTGCGCGGAGGTCGAACATCAGGTAGGTCAGGCCCTGGTGGGGCCTCGGGGTGTCCGGATCGCTGCGGAACAGGCCGAACGCGCGGTCGGCGAAAGCGGCCCGCGACGACCAGGTCTTCTGCCCGCTCAACAGCCAGCCGCCGGCCGTGCGCACCGCGCGCGAGGTGAGGGAGGCCAGGTCGGAGCCCGCCTCGGGTTCGGACCAGGCCTGCGCCCAGATGACCTCGCCCGTGGCCATCGACGGCAGCACGCGCGCGCGTTGCTCCTGCGTGCCGTGGTCGAAGAGCGTCGGCGCGAGAAGGCTGATGCCGTTCTGGCTGACCCGGCCCGGCGCGCTCGCCGCGTAGTACTCCTCCTCGAAGACCAGCCATCGGACGATGTCCGCGCCCCGGCCGCCGTACGCCGTCGGCCAGGACACCACCGACCAGCGGTCCGCGGCCAGTTCGGCCTCCCACGCGCGGTGCGCGGCGAAGCCCTCCTCGGTCTCCAGCGAGGGGAGGGCAACGGCCGGGACATGGTCGTCGAGCCAGGCCCGGGCCTCGGTGCGGAACGCCTCGTCGGCGGGCGAGTGGGCGAGATCCATCGGCGGCACCTTTCGGCGGTGATCTCTGCGGCAACCTTCCCTAACAAGTGTTTGGTAGGTTAGCGTGGAGTCATGACAGACGTCGAGGGTCCGGAGTACGTACCTGGGCACGGGCTGTTGAAGGGGCGCACCGCCGTTGTCACCGCCGCCGCGGGTGCCGGGATCGGCGGAGCCACGGCCCGTCGGTTTCTGGAGGAGGGTGCGCGCGTGCTGATCAGCGACGCGCACACGCGGCGGCTCAAGGAGACCGAGCAGGCACTCGCCGAGGAGTTCGGTGCCGCGAGTGTCGCCGCGCTGCCCTGCGATGTCACCGACGAGGACCAGGTCCAGTCCCTTTTCGACACGGCTGCCGGGCTGCACGGCGGCCTGGACGTCGTCGTCAACAACGCCGGCCTGGGCGGCACTTCGGCTCTCGTCGACATGACCGACGAGCAATGGTCGAAGGTGCTCGACGTAACGCTGAACGGCACGTTTCGGTGCACCCGGGCGGCCCTGCGCCGGCTCAAGGAGCAGGAGAGGGGCGGGGTCGTCGTGAACAACGCCTCCGTCGTCGGCTGGCGCGCTCAGGCCGGCCAGGCGCACTACGCCGCCGCGAAGGCCGGCGTCATGGCGCTCACCCGATGCGCCGCCATCGAGGCCGCCGCGTACGGAGTGCGAGTCAACGCCGTGTCACCGAGCCTCGCCATGCACCCCCACCTCGCCAAGGTCACCACGCCCGAGCTCCTCGAAGAGCTGACCGCGCGCGAGGCCTTCGGACGCCACGCCGAGCCCTGGGAGGTGGCCAACGTGATCGTGTTCCTGGCGTCGGGCTACTCCTCGTACATGACCGGCGAGGTCGTCTCCGTCAGTAGCCAGCACGCCTAGGACGACAATGGGACCGTGCCTACCAAGAAGAAGCCCCAGGTGACCGCCTCGCCGGAGCGGCGACGTGAACTCCTCGACACCGCCGCCGAGGTCTTCGCCGAGCAGGGCTACAACGCCACCACCGTCCGCAAGATCGCGGACGAGGCCGGGATGCTCGCGGGCAGCCTCTACTACCACTTCGACTCCAAGGAATCGATGCTGGAGGAGATCCTGCGGACGTTCCTCGACGAGCTCTGGAACGGGTACGACGCCGTCCTGGATGCCGAACTGGGCCCCAGGGAAACCCTGGAGGCCCTGGTCACCGAGTCCTTCCGGGAGATCGACCGGCACCGCGCGGCCGTCGCCATCTACCAGAAGGAGTCCAAGCACCTCACCGCCCAGCAGCGCTTCGCGTTCCTCGCCGACTCGCAGCGCAACTTCGAGAAGGCGTGGCTGAGCACGCTGGAGCGCGGCGTCGACGCCGAGGTCTTCCGGGCCGACCTCGACATCCGGCTCACCTACCGGTTCGTGCGCGACACCGTGTGGGTTGCCGCGTCCTGGTACCGGCCCGGTGGACAGCACAGCCCGGAGGAGATCGCCCGGCAGTACCTGTCGATGGTCCTCGACGGGATCTCCGTACGCGAATAACCCATGTCTGCGAGGGAGTTGTCATGGCCGAGGCCTACATAGTCGAAGCGGTCCGCACGCCCGTCGGGCGGCGCAGGGGAGGCCTGAGCGGTGTCCACCCGGCCGACCTCGGAGCACATGTCCTCAAGGCCCTGGTCGAGCGGTCCGGTGTGGACCCGGCCGCCGTCGAGGACGTCGTCTTCGGCTGCCTGGACACGGTGGGGCCGCAGGCCGGTGACATCGCCCGCACCTGCTGGCTGGCGGCGGGCCTGCCCGAGGAGGTGCCGGGCGTCACGATCGACCGGCAGTGCGGGTCCTCCCAGCAGGCGATCCACTTCGCCGCGCAGGGCGTGCTGTCCGGCACCCAGGACCTGGTGGTCGCCGGGGGTGTCCAGAACATGTCGCAGATACCCATCGCCTTCGCCTCCCGCCAGGCCGCCGAACCGCTCGGTCTCACCGAGGGCCCCTTCGTGGGCAGCGAGGGCTGGCGGGCGCGCTACGGCGACCGGCCCGTCAACCAGTTCCACGGCGCCGAGCTGATCGCCGCCAAGTGGGGTATCAGCCGCCGTGACCAGGAGGAGTTCGCGCTCCGCTCCCACCAGCGGGCGATCCGCGCCATCGACGAGGGCCGCTTCACGCGCGAAACCGTGGCCTACGGTGAGGTCACGGTCGACGAGGGCCCGCGCCGGGACACCTCGCTCGAGAAAATGGCCGGCCTGAATCCGGTCGTCGAGGGCGGCACCATCACCGCCGCCTGCTCCTCCCAGGTGTCCGACGGCTCCGCCGCGATGCTGCTCGCCTCGGAGCGGGCGGTCCGCGAACACGGGCTGACGCCCCGCGCGCGGGTCCACCACCTCTCGGTGCGCGGCGAGGATCCCATCCGCATGCTGTCGGCCCCCATCCCGGCCACGGCGTACGCCCTGAAGAAGACCGGCATGTCCATCGGCGACATCGACCTCGTCGAGATCAACGAGGCCTTCGCTCCGGTCGTCCTCGCCTGGCTGAAGGAGACCGGGGCCGACCCGGAGAAGGTCAACGTCAACGGTGGCGCGATCGCGCTGGGCCACCCCCTCGGCGCGACCGGCGTCAAACTCATGACGACCCTGCTCCACGAACTGGAGCGCACCGGCGGCCGGTTCGGACTGCAGACCATGTGCGAGGGCGGCGGTCAGGCCAACGTGACGATCATCGAACGGGTCTGAGGCGACGGGCGGTGCCCCTATGGGTTTCGTCAACCCCTGGGGGCGGGTTGTGGGTCGTGGAAGGTGCCGTCGCGGAGCATCACGAGGAGCAGGTCGGCTCGTCGTCTGGCCGGACGGATCGAGCACGGCAAGGACGGCCGGGTGCTGCAACCGTGGCCCCAGAACCCATTCCAGGGAGGGGTGGATCTGTGTGAGCAGGCCGTGGAGTCGGTTGGCGACCCTGGTCGCTTCGTCGGCCAGGTCGTCGTCAAAGCCCACGATCATCTCCAGCTCGGCGATCGTCTCGTCCTCGCCGCCGATTGCCCGCAGCGTGTGGGGCATCGCAGGATCCTCAGTTCGCCTCGTACTTCATCGAACTTGTCCCGGGCCTCGATGAGGTCCTTCGGGAAGTCCCGTCCGGTGGACGGGACTTCGGTGCCGACGCCGGTCGGCACCGCGGGTCCGCGAGGGGTTCTCGACGAGCCGCCGCCCCTCGAATCCTCGGCAGAAACCATGGGCCCCGGGCACGCCAATATCTGTGCCTACAAAGTGAGAATTGAGCTTGAAGCGCGGTGAATATTACTCACTCGACAGGCATGGCGGAGTTATTCGTCGCGCACGGCCGATCGCACCGTGCTACTCTCGATCTCAGTTGCAGTTGTGGTTCCCGAAATCTTGCAGGTGTCCCCGCCAATTCATTCCAGTGGGGATCCTTTATGGCTCCGGTTATTTCCGGCAGGGTGATCATCACGGCGACACGGAGTACACGCAGTGTGAACTCCGAGCACCGCCCCGAAGGAGAAATAACATGGCTTCCGGAACCGTGAAGTGGTTCAACGCAGAAAAGGGCTTCGGCTTCATCGAGCAGGACGGTGGCGGCGCTGACGTCTTCGCCCACTACTCGAACATCGCCGCCCAGGGCTTCCGCGAGCTGTCGGAGGGCCAGAAGGTCACGTTCGACATCGCGCAGGGTCAGAAGGGCCCGACGGCCGAGAACATCGTTCCCGCCTGACGTCGGCACGTACTTCGCAGCTGGGGCCCGCACCTTGGGTGCGGGCCCCAGCTCGCTGCGTTTCAGGGGATTCGCGCCCCACTCTCCGGGATCCCGTCCGAGCTCCGGACGAAAATCCGTCGGGGCCGCCTCCACACGGAGCGACCGGCACCCTCGCAGGAATCGCACCATGCGCTCCCGCGAGTAATCCCCCGCCGATCCGATTTTCCATCCGATTCGGCTCCCATTTTCTTCGGCTCGTTCTTGCAATTCTCTGCGCTGCTCGTTTTCTGCGGGAATTCCTTGATGCGCGCCACGTCAAGGAAGGTTCCACGTGAACCGCACGCGCACAAACGAGCGCTTCGCCCGCACTCGCACCGGAAATCCGGGCTCCGCGAGGGGCGGAAACCGCACCGGCTCCCCGCGCCGTCCCGAAGGCCACGGACGCCGACAGACCTCGCCCCAAGGCGAGTTCGCACTGCCGAAGACGGTCATCCCGGCGCTGCCCGCCGTCGAGGCGTTCGCCGATCTGGATATGCCGGCGCAGTTGCTGCGCGCGCTGGGCCACGAGGGCGTGACCGTACCGTTCCCGATCCAGGCCGCGACCCTGCCGAACTCCCTGGCGGGCCGTGACGTACTGGGCCGTGGCCGCACCGGTTCGGGCAAGACCCTTGCCTTCGGCCTCGCCCTGCTGGCCCGTACGGCCGGCCGACGCGCCGAGCCGCGGCAGCCGCTGGCCCTCGTCCTCGTACCCACCCGCGAGCTGGCCCAGCAGGTCACCGACGCCCTCGCTCCGTACGCCCGCTCCGTGAGGCTGCGGCTGGCCACCGTGGTCGGCGGAATGTCGATCGGCAAGCAGGCCGGTGCGCTGCGTACGGGGGCGGAGGTCGTCGTCGCCACGCCGGGCCGGCTCAAGGACCTCATCGACCGTGGCGACTGCCGCCTGGACCAGGTCGCCGTCACCGTGCTCGACGAGGCCGACCAGATGACCGACATGGGCTTCATGCCCCAGGTCACCGAGCTTCTCGACCAGGTGCGCCCCGGAGGCCAGCGGATGCTGTTCTCGGCCACGCTGGACCGCAACGTCGATCTGCTGGTCCGCCGCTACCTGACCGACCCCGTGGTCCACTCCGTCGACCCGTCCGCGGGCGCCGTGACCACCATGGAGCACCATGTACTCCACGTGCACGGCGCGGACAAGCACCGGACGACCACCGAGATTGCGGCCCGGGACGGCCGGGTGATCATGTTCCTGGACACCAAGCACGGGGTGGACCGGTTGACCGAGCACCTGTTGAACAGTGGTGTTCGGGCCGCCGCCCTGCACGGCGGCAAGTCCCAGCCGCAGCGCACGCGGACCCTGTCCCGCTTCAAGTCCGGGCATGTGACGGTGCTGGTGGCGACCAATGTCGCGGCACGTGGGATCCACGTCGACAACCTCGACCTGGTCGTGAACGTCGACCCGCCCAGCGACCACAAGGACTACCTGCACCGGGGAGGCCGCACGGCCCGCGCCGGTGAGTCCGGCAGCGTCGTCACGCTGGTGACCCTCAACCAGCGCCGCGACATGAGCCGGCTGATGGCCGCCGCCGGCATCACCCCGCAGACCACCCAGGTGCGCTCGGGCGAAGCCGAACTGAGCCGCATCACCGGTGCCCAGGCGCCCTCGGGCGTCCCGGTCACCATCACCGCGCCGGCCACGGAACGTCCCCGGCGCGGCGCCTCCTCGTCCCGCGGCCAGCGTGGTCGCGCCGGCCGGGGCCGGTCCACCGGCGATACGGCACGCCGCACGGCGCAGCGCTCGTCCGCCGTCGACGCGGCCGGCTAGACCGTCGCGTCCGACACCGTCATATCCGACCCCGTCGCGGCCCGCACCGTCGTGTTGAGCCCGTCGCGCCCGGCCCGTCGTGACCGGAAAATCCGCCCGTCCCCGCAGGAGGCATCCTTTGACACCGGCCCAGACTCGGCAACGCCCCGCACACCCCCTCCCCTCGGCTTCGGCCGGGGCCATGGACCTGTCCGGACCGCAGGTCTGTGACGACATGACCGTCGAGGTGGCGCTGTCCGTCATGGTCGGTGCTCGTGTCGGGTTCCTGGTCCTGTGCGACCGGGACGAGCAGGTCACGGGGTCGATCACCCGGACCCGGCTCGTCGCTGTCCGCGACAGCTCCGCCTACACGGACCGGCTCCGGCTGCGGGACGTCCTCGGCGCCGACGGGCCGTCCGCCCCGCCCGTGACCACGACGCCGCCCGGAGCCGGGCACGCGACGCGGTGTCGGCAGCCCGGCGCCCCGTCCGTCGTCGCCGGCGAGCACGGTCCCGCCCTGGGCGCTCTCGCCCTGTCCCGCTGATCGACCCCGTCCCGACCCCAGTCGGCCCGGTCCCCTTCTTCCTTCCCTGTGATCTTGTGAGGCATCATGCGCTGCGTCATCGCCCGGTTCCCGTTCGACCTCACCAAGAGCGGGGTGCTGACCTCGATGAAGGGTGTGAAGCCGGAGACCATCACGGGTGAGTCCGTGCTCATCGGCCGCCGCCACTACCCCGTCAAGCAGGTGGGCGAAGTCATCACCCGGCAGGACCGCCGCGACTTCACCAGCGGAGAGGTCACCCGGGCCATGGCGCGGCTCGGCTTCACCTGCCGAAGCGGCCATGAGGCCGCGCCCGTCCCGCATGCTTCGCACGCCCCCACGCCGCTCGAGACCGCCTCGGCGCTGCTCGGCAGCCCCACCCCCCTGGGGGTGTGACGACGACCGCCGGAAGCTGATCCACCGGACGGCGTCCGGCACAGGACAGCGATGAAGGGCCCTGCCGACGCGCGTCGGCAGGGCCCTTCATCGCTGTCGTCGTCCGGTTGTTCCGGTCGACCGACACCGATCCATCAGGAAGGCGCCGGACACGGCGTCTCAGTACGACGTCTCAGTGATCGGAGTAGCTGAAGTCGCCCACGGTCCAGGCGCTGACGTCCTTGATCGCGACGCGGTACATCCCACCGGTCTCGGGAATTCCGATGTTGCCCTGGAGGATCCGGGCGAGATGGAAGTGCAGATGCGTGGGCGCCTCGCCACGGTCCCGCGGCCGGTCTGCGATGAAGACGCCGGAGAACGAGTCGAGGTGGTCGGAGTCCTTGAGCACCTCCGAGACCCGCTCCCTCCACGCGGCTTCGGGAGCCAGTCGGCCGGTGATGACAGCACCACCGACAACCACGGTCAGCGACATCCGATTGCTCTGCCCGGACTCCACCATGGCGGAGATGCCGACGAGCAGCTCGTCAGGGTTCGACATGGGAGCCGATTCTATCCAGCGGCCGCTCCCGCTACCCACCCGTAGAGGTGACGTGAGGATACTTGGGGCTCGTGCCGATCAAAATCTGTGTTTGTCAGAGTAGACATTGGTCAGGTGTGTGGTTAGGGTTTCTCTCGTTGACACAGTCGGAGATGCCCGGCAGACACGAACTGGCGGGACAGCACGGGCAGTACCGCAGTAGCGGTTCTGACACACACCCATTCACCAGAGGACGGAGGGAGCAGACGCCATCAGGGTCGCCCGGCCGGAGAGCGTTCGGACCGGGTACCGCAAGGCCCCGGAACGGAAGGTGGTCCCCGGTCACGCATCAGCGATTCCCGTACTCCCTGCCCTCTCCCGGGCCGGGCGGCGGAAACAGAAGGTCGGCGCCGCAGTAGCGCCGGCAGATGGTGTTCAATTTCCCTCGGGGCCCTGGTGCTGTACGGCACCAGGGCCCCTCGACGCGTTGCAGAACGAGGTGACATGACAGCAGACAGTCCACTGAGCGATCGTCTGGATGACGACGACTACCCCGCATACACGATGGGCCGGGCCGCCGCGATGCTCGGCACCACCCCGGGTTTCCTCCGGGCCATCGGCGAGGCCCGGCTCATCACTCCGCTCCGCTCCGAGGGCGGACACCGGCGCTACTCCCGCTACCAGCTCCGGATCGCCGCTCGCGCCCGCGAGCTGGTCGACAGAGGGACCCCGGTCGAGGCCGCCTGCCGCATCGTCATCCTCGAGGACCAGCTCGAGGAAGCACAGCGCATCAACGCCGAGTACCGCCGCACGGCGAAGCAGGCATCGGACGGTTCCGGTTCCGCCTGAGTACGTCGGCCGAACCGGCCGGTGCACGCGATGGGATCACCGGGCCCTCCGGTCGGGCCCGGTCCCGCTCGTTCACGAACCGCGCGGGACCCTGGTACCCGAAACCCGCGGCGGAAAGCCGGGGCCCAGCGGCGCCGCGACCTCCTACGGGGCGTCGATCAGGTCCTGTGGCGGCAGTCGACGCGGCAGGCCACGAGATCAGCCAGCGGCGGTTCGTCGTCAATGCCGGAACGTTCGGCCGGCCCGTCCGGTGGTGCGAGCAATGGCTCGAATGCCGGTTCGCGGTGGAGGCCGGTCACTGCGACGGACAACTGCCGACGCGACATCGCCCGTGATCTGCTGGCCGACCTGCGTCGGCTGGACCGTCAGGTCAGGGACAACGAGGCCCAGAGGCGTGACGCTGTTGCTGCCGCACGGACCCGCCTGACGTCGTTGCCCAGACTGGGCACGGTGCTGGCCGCGAAGATCATTGGCCGCATCGGCGACAACAGCCGCTTCCCGACCGAGCACCACTTTGGCGGCTACGTCGGCACCGGACCCTGGATGCTTCCAGCGGCAAGAACATCCGACATCGCCTCAACACCAGAGGCAACAGGGCCCTCCACAGCGCCCTCCACATCATCGCCGTCTGCCAGATCCGTGACGGCGGCCGCGGTCAGGAGTACTACCTCCGCAAGATCGCTGAAGGGGGGTGGGTTTTTCGCCCCCTCCGCCCCCTCCCAGCCTTTCGGCTGCAGGTGGGTAGGGGCGCGGGGAACTGCGCATTCTTTTAGCGGGGGGTCTGGGGGGCGCAGCCCCCAGGGACGGGACGGGTAGGGGCGGAGGGGGCGAAAAACATTGTGGGGACCCTCCGTCGGGCTCCGAGCCGACGTCAGGCGGGCAGTGACGCATCGGGCGCCGGCAGGGAGCCCAGCGTCACGTCGGCCTCCGCCATCACCCGCCCGACCAGCTCCGCGCACGACGGCAGGTCCTCGATCACCCCCGCGACCTGCCCAGAGGCCATCACCCCCAGGTCCGTACGCCCGTCCACCATCGAGGACTTGAGCAGCATCGGCGTATTGGCGGCGAGCAGGACCTGGCTCCACGAGAGGTCCTTGCCGTGCTTCATGGCCAGGCCGTCACGGATCATCTGCGACCAGGAGAGGCCCGACATCCTCCGGAACCCGGCGGCTCGGCGAACGGCCCGCACGAGGGCGCTCGTACGGCCGGACCTCTCGAGGGAGTCGACGAGTTCGCTGCGCAGCATGCGGTGCGGGAGCCCGTCGACTGCCGTCGTGACCGTGATGTCCTTGACCGTCGCCGTCAGGTACTTCGCCTTCACCGCGTCCGGGACGGTCGAGTCGGAGGTCAGAAGGAAGCGCGTCCCCATCGCGATGCCCGCCGCGCCGTACGCCAGTGCCGCCACCAGCCCCCGGCCGTCGCAGAAGCCGCCCGCCGCCACGACCGGTATGTCGACCGCGTCCACCACCTGCGGCAACAGCACGGTCGTCGCCACCTCGCCGGTGTGCCCGCCGCCCTCGCCGCCCTGCACGATCACCGCGTCGGCACCCCAGGCGGCCACCTTCTCGGCGTGCCGGCGCGCCCCGATCGACGGGACGACGATCACACCCGCCTCCTTGAGCTCGGCGATCAGCTCGCGCGAGGGGGCGAGGGCGAAGGACGCGACCCGCACGCCCTCGTCGACGATGATCCGCACCCGGTCGCCCGCGTCCCCCGCGTCCGCGCGCAGATTCACGCCGAACGGCTCGTCCGTACGGGACTTGACCTCTCGTACGGCGTCCCGCAGCTGGTCGAGCGTCATCGTCGCGGAGGCCAGGATGCCCAGCGCGCCCGCGTTCGCCGTGGCGGAGACCAGGCGCGGGCCGGCCACCCAGCCCATGCCGGTCTGCACGATGGGGTGGCGGACGCCGACGAGCCGGGTCAGCGCGGTCTCCATCAGCGCCCGGCCCTGCCGCTGTCCGGGACCTCGCGATCCCGGGTGCCCTTCGGGTCGATGACCTCGCGGATCAACTCCAGCTCCTCCGGGGTCGGTTCCCGGGTGTACGGCACGTCGTCGGGGACGGTCAGCTCGAAGCCCGTCGCCTCCCTCACCAGCTCGACCGTGACGCCCGGGTGCAGCGAGGCGAGGCGCAGCGAGTGGTCGGGCGTCGCGAAGTCGAGGACGGCGAGGTCGGTCACCACGCGTGGGATGCGGTGGAAGCGCGTGGCGCTCGGCCCCGCGGCGGCGGCACGGTCGTACCCCACCCCGCACACCATGTCGACCCGCTCGACGAAGACACGCGGCGAGTGCTTCGGGATCCAGTAACTCGTGGGGTTGTTGAGCGTGTTGACCGGGGCGCCGCGTACGCCCAGCAACTGGCGCTTGGGCCTGGCCCAGTCGCCGATGCAGGAGATGTTCTGGTTGCCGAAGCGGTCGATCTGGCTCGCGCCCATCATCACGTGCCGGCGGCCGCCGGTGACCATCGTCAGATGCTGCCGGTACGGCAGCCAGCCTTCCGGTGTGCCGTCGAGGCCGACGAGCATCGCCTCGCCGTCGGTCAGCAGCAGGTCGGGCGAGAAGGTGCGCTTGGCGAGGCGGGCGCCGATGGACGGGATCACGCCCATCGGGCTGGCGAGCACCTCGCCGTTGCCCCGCCAGGTCTCGGCACAGGCGATCACGCAGTACTCGGCGCGAGACGCTTTCGCTCCGGTCTCCGCTCGGGTCGGCCTCACTGGTTCTGCTCCCTCTGCCAGGCCTGGACGGCGCTCCGGTAGGCGTGCTCGTCCCCGCTCAGGAACCGCTCGGCGAACTCGGCGTACGGCGTGGTGGCGTACAGCCTCTGGAAGTCCTCGTCGCGCCCGTAGTCGGGCACGCACGAGGTGAAGTGCGCGCCGTTCGGCGTCTCGACGACCCCCGTCACGCTCGACCGCTTGAGCAGCAGCGTCTGCGGCGCGGCCTCCTTGGTCAGCTCCGCCGTGCCAATGTTGTCGACGAGCTGCTCGCATGACACATACGCGGCGTCCGCCGCCTCGCAGAACAGGTCGTCGAAGTACGGGTCCGGACCCAGGTACTGACCGTTGCCGAGGCGGTCCGCGCGGTTCATGTGGACCAGGGCCGCGTCCAGGCGCAAGGCGGGCATGGCGACGAACTCCTCCCGTATTCCGGAGGACTCGTCGTCGTACGGCGAAGTGACCGTCCGCAGAGCGGGGTTGACCCGCATCACGTCCGAGCCGATGCCCGCCCGCACCGGCAGGAACGGCAGGCGGTTGGCGGCGGCGTGCAGCCCCCACATGAACATCGCCTCGTCGACCTCCATCAGCTCGAAGGCCCCGCTCTCGCGCGCCGCGCGGTAGTGCGGTTCGAGCGGGATCGAGTCGAGGGTCGTGAAGGCGGTGACGAGTTTCCGTATGCGTCCGGCGGCGGCCAGCAGGCCCACGTCGGGGCCGCCGTACGAGACGACGGTGAGATCGGTGATCTCGGTGCGGAGCAGTGCTCTCACCAGCGCCATCGGTTTGCGGCGCGAGCCCCAGCCACCGATGCCGAGGGTCATTCCGCTCTCCAGCCGGGCGACGGCTTCTTCGGCCGACATGGTCTTGCCGCTCACTGGGCGGCCTCCCTTCCGAAGGTGTCACGGACCCGGTCGGCCACTCCGTCGAGGTTCGCCTCGAAGGTGAAGCCCTGCTCGAAGCGGTAGTTGCGGCGTACGTCGACGGGATCGATGCCGTTGATCGCGGCCTTCGCGAGGCGGATGAGGCGACCGTCCTTGGCGGCTATCTCGCGCGCCAACTCCAGGGCGGCCGCGCGCAGTTCCTCGCGCGGCACGACCCTCCACACCGAGCCGTGCGCGTGCAGTTCGGCGGCGGTGGCGGTGCGCGAGGTGTAGTACAGGGCGCGCATCAGGTGCTGCGGGACAAGGCGGGCCAGATGCGTGGCCGCGCCGAGCGCTCCCCGGTCCAGCTCGGGCAGCCCGAAGGTCGCGTCCTCGCTCGCCACGATCGCGTCCGCGTTCCCCACGAGCCCGATCCCGCCGCCCAGGCAGAAGCCCTGCACCGCCGCGACGACGGGCACCTCGCACTCGTACACCGCGGCGAAGGCCTCGAAGCAGCCGCGGTTGGCGCCTATGAGCGCGCGATGCCCCTGCGTGTCGCGCTGCATCTCCTTGATGTCGACGCCCGCGTTGAAACCGCGCCCCTCGGCCGTCAGCACGACACAGCGGATCTCGGGGTCGCGGCCCGCCGCGCGGACGGCGTCGGCCAGGTCGAACCAGCCACGCACCGGAAGTGCGTTCACTGGCGGGAAGTCGACCGTGACGACGGAAATCCCCTTTTCCGGGGACGAGGTGGAGACACCCATGGGCGCATCAGCTACCTTTCCACCAAACGTTTGTTAGGCACAGTCTCGAAGCTAGCAGCGAATGCATTCGCGCGGGAGGCCCTGTGGACAACGTGGACACCATGGATCTCGGAGGCAGGACCGTCGTCGTCACCGGCGGCACCCGTGGGGTCGGGGCCGGGATCGCGCGGGCGTTCGCGCGGGCGGGCGCGCACGTCGTGGTCTGTGCGCGCAGGCCGCCCGAGGCGCCCCTGGAGGGAACCGACTTCGTGTCCGTCGATCTGCGCGACCCGGCCGCCGTGCACACCTTCTTCGAGTCGCTGCCGCGGCTCGACGTCCTGGTCAACAACGTCGGCGGCACGCCGTATCGGCCGCTGGCACAGGCGGATGCCGAGCGGCACGCGCGCGTGATCGAGCTCAATCTCACCGTCCCGCTGACCGCGTCGATCGCCGCGTACGAGCACCTCAAGCGGTCCAGGGGCTCGGTCGTGATGATCGGCAGTGTGAGCGGGACGCGACCGTCACCCGGCTCTGCGGCCTATGGGGCGGCCAAGGCGGGCCTGGAGAACCTGGCCCGTTCGATGGCCGTCGAATGGGCCCCCGACATCAGGGTCAACACGCTGGTCGTCGGCATGGTCCGCACCGAGCTGGCGCACCTGCACTACGGCGGCGAGGACGGCATCGCCGCCGTCGCGCGCACCGTCCCGCTGGGCCGTCTCGCCCAGCCGTCCGACGTCGGCGAGGCCGCCGTCTTTCTCGCCTCGGACGCCGCCGCCTACATCAGCGGAGCCTCGCTGCTCGTCCACGGAGGCGGGGAGCTGCCCGCCTTCCTCGATGCCGCAACTGCCAACAAGGAGAAGTGAGATGAGCGCACCGCTGCTGTGCGAGGGGCGCGTCGTGATCGTCACGGGCGCGGGCCGTGGACTCGGCCGGGCGCACGCGCTCGCGTACGCCGCCGAGGGCGCGCGCGTCGTCGTCAACGACCTCGGGGTCGGCCTCGACGGCATGCCGGGACCGGACAGCCCCGCCCGGCAGGTCGCCGACGAGATCCGTGCGGCGGGCGGCGAAGCCGTGGCCCACGGCGGCGACATCGCGACGACCGAGGGCGCCGCGTCGCTCATCCGCACCGCCCTGGAGACGTACGGACGCCTCGACACGCTCGTCAACAACGCCGGCTTCCTGCGCGACCGGATGCTCGTCAACCTCGACGAGGACGACTGGGACGCCGTGCTGCGCGTCCATCTGAAGGGCCACTTCCTGCCGCTCAAGCACGCGGCGGCGCACTGGCGGGCGGCGGCGAAGGCAGGGCGTACGCCGGTGGCCCGGGTCGTCAACACCAGCAGCGGGGCGGGGTTGTTGGGGTCGGTCGGGCAGGGCAACTACAGCGCCGCGAAGGCCGGGATCGTCGGGCTGACGCTCGTCGCCGCCGCCGAGATGGGGCGGTACGGCGTCCAGGTCAACGCGATCGCTCCCGCGGCCCGCACCCGGATGACCGAGCGGACCTTCGCGGAGGCCATGGCGACGCCCGGCGCCGGTTTCGACGCCATGGCACCCGAGAACGTCTCGCCGCTGGTGGTCTGGCTGGGGTCGGCCGCGAGCGCGGGCGTCACCGGACGGGTCTTCGAGACCGAGGGCGGGCGGATCACCGTCATGGAGGGCTGGCGACCGGGCCCTACCGTGGACAAGGGCGCGCGGTGGACGCCGTCGGAGGTGGGCGAGGCGACGCTGAAGCTGATCGCGGAGGCGGAGGTTCCGGGTGCGGTGTACGGGGCGCAGTAGCGCGATCGGCGTACGACACCCGGGAGTTCAGGCCCTGGCACCGGCGCCGGGATCGCCCGGGCCGCGGCCCCGGCTGGGAAGGACTGGCTACCGCTTTGCCGGAAGCCAGGGCGTGAGACCTCAGATGTGACCCCTGCTCCCTGAGTTCGGACTCCTGAGAGCTGGGGATTTCGCCCGGGGCGCATCCGGGGGTGCGGGGGCCGGAAGGCCGTTGCCCGTCTAACGGGAGAGGCGGGCGGCGGCCTTCCGCTGTTGTACGGACATGACGGACAGGAAGCGGATCACGGTCTCCAGCTCGTCCGTGCTGAACTCCTCGCAGGCCTCGACGACATCGCGCGCCCAGTCGTCGAAGAACACGGCCAGCTCGGCGATCTTCTCCTGGTTCAGCTCGACGACCACCCGGCGCTTGTCGGTCGGGTGCTTGACCCTGCGGACGAAGCCCCTGCCCTCCAGACGGTCGACCAGGCCGGTAACGGACGCGGGGGCCAGGCCCGTGCGTTCGGCCAGATCCTTCGCGGTCAGCGGGCCGAACCGCTGGAGCAGATCGAGGGTCTTGCTCTCGGTGGCGCTCAGGCCCTGCTTGGCGGCGACCGCCGAATGGAACATCACCGTGACGCCACTGTGCTCGCGGCCCACGGTCATGAGCTGATCCAGCGTCTTGGCCCGCCTGTCGTCGGCGGCTCCGTCGCCCCTGTCGCCCTTGGCGTCCTTGTCTCCGCTGCTCATGGGTTCAGGCTAACAAATATTTCGTTCGTCCGAACTAAGGACTTGCGATCACGGTGGTGTCGATGCAAGTCTTTCGTTAGTTCGAACGAAATAAATGCCGAGCCAATGAATCCGGAGCAACGGGAGACGTCATGTCCACGAGCCTCACAGCAGCACCCCCCTCACCCCTCGCGGAGCCGTATCCGCGCCGCTGGGCCGCCGCCGTCGTGATGATGGTCGCGGCGCTGATGGACCTGCTGGACGTGACGATCGTGAACGTCGCGATCCCGTCCATAGGTCGTGACCTGCACGCCTCGCAGAGCGCCCTGCAGTGGCTGGTCTCCGCGTATCTGCTGGGCTTCGCCGCGACCCTGATCATTTCCGGGCATCTCGGGGACCGCTTCGGGCGCCGCTTCCTCTTCCTCGCCGGCACGGCGGGCTTCGGGCTCGCGAGTCTCGGATGCGGGATCGCCCAGTCGCCGGGACAGCTGATCGTCGCGCGGGCGGTGCAGGGCGTGATGGCGGCGGTGCTGATGCCGCAGGTGCTCGGCTCGTTCCGCACGCTCTTCCAGGGCAAGGAGCGCGGAGCCGCCTTCGGGATGTACGGCGCCGTCGCCGGGTTCGCCTCCGCGGTCGGGCTGCTGCTCGGCGGGGTGCTCACCGACGCGGATCTGTTCGGGTGGGGCTGGCGGTCCGTGTTCCTGGTGAACGTGCCGGTCGCCATCTGCACGTTCATGGCGGGACTCGTCCTCGTCCCGGCCACGCGTGAGCGGTCCGCCGGGCGGCCCGACGTGCTCGGCAGCGTGCTTCTCGCCGGCGGGCTCGTCGCGATCGTCCTCCCGCTGGTGCAAGGGCGTGACAACGGGTGGCCGCTGTGGGGATGGATCTGCCTCGCCGGTGGAGTGCTCGTGGTGAGTGGGCTCGGGGTGTACGAGGCGCGTCGGCGCGGATCGGTGACGGTGCCGCTGCTGCCCTCCCGCGCCTTCCGGCTCCCCGCGTTCTCGGTGGGCGTCCTGGTCCAACTCGTCTTCTCCGTCGGGATGCAGGGCTTCTTCCTGATCTTCGCGATCTGGCTGCAGGGCAGCGAGGGCTACACCCCGACCCAGGCGGGCGTGCTGACCGTGGCCTTCTCGGTCGGCGGCTTCCTCACCGCGCCCGCGGCGGACGGGCTGGCCGTGCGGTTCGGGCGGCTGGTGCTGGGGGCGGGGGCGCTGCTGATGGCCGGGGGCTTCGGGTGGATCTGGGCGGCGGTCGAGGACTCCTCCGCCGCGCACACCGGGGCGTGGCCGTTGGTGCCGGGGCTGGCGCTCGCGGGGGCGGGCCTGGGGTTCCTGGTGGTTCCGCTGGTGAATGTGGTGCTGTCCGCGGTGCCCGGTGAGCTCGCGGGCGGGGCGTCCGGGATCTTTTCCACGGCTCAGCAGTTCGGTGGCGCTGTGGGGGCCGCGGTGATCGGGAGCGTCTTCTTCGGGCATGCGTCGGGTGGGCTGACGGGGGCGTTGACCTCGGCGATGCCTTGGGTGATGGGCGGGTTCGTGCTCTGCGCGGCGCTGTGTGTGGCGTTGCCGCGGCGGGCGGTGGCTGAGCATCAGGGGTGAACGGTGGGGGTGGGGGTGGGGTGGGCTTTTCGCCCCCTCCGCCCTTACCCGTCCCGTACCTGGGGGCTCCGCCCTCAGGCCCCCGCCCCTCAAGCGCCGGATGGGCTGAAGTCAGCCGGTCCGGCGCTTGAGGACGAGGCCGTTCGGGCCGATGGGGGCCTGGGGGCGGAGCCCCCAAGTGACGGGAATGGGTAGGGGCGGAGGGGGCGAAAGAATCCGTGAGGCGCCCCCGCTCAGGGAGCCGCCCCGCTCAAGGAGCCGCCCCCACTCAGGGAGTTGCCCCCGCTCAGGGAGTTGCCCCCAAGGCAGTCTCCAGAAGCGCCGCTGTCTCGGCGTGCCCCGTCTGCTGGTCGTCGGCGGCGAACGGGTGGCCCTCCGCGTCGAGGAGTTGGACCTCGACGATGATGCCGTCCTCCGCCGGATAGCGGTGGGCCACGGACGGGTGACCGGGGCCGTGGGTCCGGGCCAGGCCCGCGCGGAGTTCGGCCTCCACGTCCAGGGACAGCCACCGACGGGCTTCGACGAGAGCCTCGGCGACCGCGTGTGCTCCGTACGCGAGAAGGACTCGCGCGCACCCCGGCGAGCCGCGGTGCGCGGCCGCCACGAGCGGTGGCTCGCCGGTCGGGCCGGGCCGGTTCGGGTCCGCACCGGCCGCGAGGAGGGCCTCCGCCACCGCGGTGTGGCCTCGCCGCAGCGCCCACGTCAGGGCCGTGAAGCCGAACGCCTCCACCGTGTCCGGGCCGGCCCCGGCCGCGAGCAGCGCGCGCACCACCGACGTATGGCCGCCGCAGGCCGCACCGCACAGCGGAGCGTCCGTACCCTGGCTGAGCCGGTCGGGGGCGGCGCCGGCCGCCAACAGCAGTCGTACGATGCCGGGTTGGTCGCTCACCGCGGCCAGATACAGCGCCGTCTGGCCGTCCCCGTCCGCCGACTCAGGGCTCACGCCGGAGCGCAGCAGCCGTACGACCGCGTCCTCGTCACCCTCGTACACAGCGGTGAAGAGGCGCGCCGCGGCGTCGTTCGTGCTCATCCTTCGACCCTCGCTCGCGAAGGACACGCGAGGCAAAGGCTTTTGGGGTGTTCTGTCTCACCTCTTATGCCTCACCTCTCATCCTTCACCTCTCACCTCTTACGCCTCACCGCTTACGTGTCGCACTCCAGCACCGTCCGGCACAGCGCGCAGCGTGCCCGTACCCGGCCGCGCACCGGCACCCTGATCCGCTGGTGGCAGGTCGGGCAGGGGAACGACACGCTCAGGGGGCCGCGGGTGTCCGGGGTGAAGGCGTAGGGGGCGCCGGGGTGGGAGCCGGGGGCGTGGTGGTCCTGGGCGTGGCGGCGGTCCTTCGCGTAGCGGCGACGGCCCGCCCAGCCGGCGGCGGTCAGCGGGGGCTGCTGTTCGTCGCGGCGGGCCTGCGCCATGCCCTTGGTGTACGCGGTGTATGCCTGCGGGCTGGTGAACCAGATCGCGGGGTCCTCGCCGAAGACGAGGGCGCGTTTGGCGAGGACGTAGCCGAACTCCTCGGGGGTGAGGTAGCCGAGCTTCTGCGAGGACGCCGCGTCCTCGCGGTAGGCGTCAAGGAGGAGCCAGCCGGCGCCGAGGTAGGTCGCGGCCGTGTCCGTGAGGATCTCGGTGTCGCGGGTGCCGGAGAAGGAGAGGTCGAGGCGGTGCAGATAGACGTGCATCACCTCGTGGGCGAGGGCTGCGCCGATGTCTCGGCGGTGGGTACGGAAGCGTTCGTTGAGTTCGATGAAGTACTCGGGGCCCGCGGCGAGTTCGACGTTCGCCGCGTGGGTCATCTCGCGGAAGCCGATGATCATCCGGGCGTCCGGCAGCCGGTAGTGCCGCACCATCTCGCGGGCCACGCGCTGCGCGCCCAGATGCAGGTCGTCGGTGTCGGCGAAGGCCACGTCGGCGGGGGCCACGCTGGTCGCGAAGGTGTGGATGGTGTCGTACGAGAGCCGCTTGTAGAGCGCGGTGATCGACGCCCGCACCGTGTCCAGATGCGGGAAGCCGTGCTCGACGGGTCCGCCGTTCGCCACGTCCGCACCCCCTGAAGACGTCAGCACTGGATTCCACTCTAAGCGGGCTTTCTCCCGGCGGCGGGGGTGCGCGAGCGCGCTGAGCGGTGTCTGGCCGGAATGCGGTCCTTGCCCGGGCTGCGTGGCGGTCCCCATAATCCGCACCAGCTTGGCAGGGGCATGCCATGGCATCTCTGCATGCCCTTCGCCTCGCGTTCAACCCCCCACGAAAGGAAGCGCGTTGAAGTCTCTCAAGAAATTCAGCTTCATAAGAAGAGCGCTCGCCGTCGCCGCGGTCACGCTCGCCGCGGTGTCTCTCCAGCCGCTGTCCGCGCAGGCCGCGCCCGCGCCCGTCGTCGGCGGGACCCGGGCCGCGCAGGGCGAGTTCCCGTTCATGGTGCGGCTGTCCATGGGCTGTGGCGGCGCCCTCTACACCAAGAGCATCGTCCTGACCGCCGCGCACTGTGTGGACGGCTCGGGCACCAACACCTCCATCACCGCCACCGCCGGCGTCGTCGACCTGCAGAGCAGCAGCGCGATCAAGGTCAAGTCGACCAAGGTGCTCCAGGCGCCCGGCTACAACGGCAAGGGCAAGGACTGGGCCCTCATCAAGCTCGCCAAGCCGATCGAGCAGCCCACCCTGAAGATCGCCACCACCACCGCGTACAACAACGGCAACTTCACCGTCGCCGGCTGGGGCGCCACCCGCGAGGGCGGCGGTCAGCAGCGCTACCTGCGCAAGGCCACCGTTCCCTTCGTCGACGACGCCACCTGCCAGCAGGCGTACGGCAGTGATCTGGTCCCCGGTGACGAGATCTGCGCCGGATTCGTCCAGCAGGGTGGCGTCGACACCTGCCAGGGCGACTCCGGCGGGCCCATGTTCCGCAAGGACAACACGGGTGCCTACATCCAGGTCGGGATCGTCAGCTGGGGCCAGGGCTGCGCCGAGCCCGGTTACCCCGGCGTCTACAGCGAGGTCTCGACGTTCGCGGCCGACATAGCCCGGGCGGCGTCCGGCCTGTGAGGGCCGGGGCCGTCGCCTCGTACGCATGACGGTGCGGGCGCCCGCGACCCCGGTTGCGGGCGCCCCGCTGCGCCGGTCCCATGGAGGAGAGAGCCCGTTTCCGGGTCCCGTTTCCGGAGCCCGTTTCGGGAGCCCGTCTCGGGATTGTGTTTCGGCTCTCTCGGAGGGCTCTCCGAGTCTTTACGAGACTTGAGGACAGGCAGGCACATGGCGATCACGGTGGTCATCGCGGACGACCAGGAGATGGTCCGCATCGGCTTCCGCATGATCCTGGAGAGCCAGTCCGACATCGAGGTCGTCGACGACGTGGTGGACGGCGGGGCCGCGCTCGCGTCGGTCGCCGCGCACGACCCGGACGTTCTCCTGCTCGACATCCGGATGCCCGGCCTTGACGGCCTGGAAGTGACCCGGCGCCTTGCGGCCACCGGCGCCGAACGCCCCCGTATCGTCATCTGCACCACCTTCGACCTCGACGAATACGTGTTCGCGGCGCTGCACGGCGGGGCCAGCGGCTTCCTCCTCAAGGACGCCAGCCCGGCCATGCTGGTCGAAGCGGTGCGGGCCGCGGCCGTCGGTGACGCCCGCGTCTCACCCGCGATCACCGTACGACTCCTGCGCGAACTGACTCCGGCCACTCGCACGCCGCCCCGCGTCCCCCGAGAACCCCTCACCGGCCGCGAGGAGGACGTGGTCCGGGGCCTCGCCCGCGGCCTCACCAACGCCGAGATCGCCACCGGCCTCTCCGTCTCCCTCTCCACCGTCAAGTCCCACCTCGGCCACGTCCAGTCCAAGCTCGACGCCCGCAACCGGGTGGAGATCGCGGCCTGGGCCTGGGAAAGCGGGCTCACCGCCCGGGGCTCGTGAGGGGCGCGGCGGAGGGGGAGGAAAGAGGAGCCGGCGGACGCCCTGGCGGGCAGGCGCGGGTGGGCGCGGGCGCCGGGTCCGGCGGGGATGACATCGCGCCTGCCGGGCGCGAGGCTTCGGATGCCGGCGGGGCGGGCGAGTCCCCGACCGGGGTGCCCGGGGGCACACCGACACCGGCACGAACCGGCGGAGACCTCGGCCCGAATCCAGGCTCTGGTGCCGGCCCCGGGTCCGATCCGGGTTCCGATTCCGGGTCCGATGCGAGCCCTGGCCCCGGCCCCGATGCGGGCCCCGATCCCGGCTCCGGATCCGGTTCTGGTCCCGATCCCGGCGCGGGTCCTGGTCCAGGACCCGCCCCCAGTCCTCTTCCGGGCCCCGATCCGGGTGCCGGTGCGGGTCCAGGTGCCGGTCCCGATCTCGGTGCCGGTCCAGGGCCCCGTCCCGATCCCGGCTCCGGATCCGGTTCTGGTCCCGATCCCGGCGCGGGTCCTGGTCCAGGACCCTCCTCCAGTCCCCTTCCGGGCCCCGATCCGGATCCCGGTTCCGGTCCGGATTCGGGCTCCGACTCCGGCCCCGACTCGGTCCCCGATCCCGATCCCGGTCCCGATCCCCGCACCGCGTGTGATCCCGGCCCCGGTCCCGGCCCCGGCCCGAACCTCGATCCCTCCGCATCCCCCGGATCCCCCGCACCCGCCCTCATCGCCCGTCTGGCCCGTTCCCTCCAGCTGCACCCCGCCGTCGCGACGGCCGCCAAGTTCGTGCTCGCCGGGGTGTTGATCCTGCTCGTGACGTACGAGGGGGTCGCGCTGGCGCGGCAGCCCACTGGGCCGCATGTCGTGGTGTGGGGCGCGGGCATCGTGGTGTGTCTGTGTGCGGTGCCGTGGAGGAGGGTGCCCCGGGATGTGCGGGCCTGGGTCGCGGTGGGGGTGTCCTGGGCGGTGACTCTGTATCTGCTGATCATCGACCGGCCGCTGGTCGTGTGGGGGATGGGCGAGGCCGTCGCCCTGCTGGTGCTGCTCACCGGCGTACTGCTGCACGCGCCCGCCCGGCGTGCCGCCGTGCTCGGGCCGCTGCTGGCGATCGCCTGCGTGGCGGCACCGGTACGGGACGCGAATCCGGGCCGCTTCACGCTCCTGTTCGCCGTGCTCACCGTCGTCGTCACCGCGTTCTCGCTGCTGCTGCGCGCCCAGAACGCGCAGCGCGTCCGCGACCTCGAGGCCGTACGCACCGCCGAACGTCTCGAACTCGCCAGGGAACTCCATGATTTGGTCGCCCATCTCGTCACCGGCATCGTCGTCCAGGCTCGCGCCGCCGCGTTCACCGGTGCCCAGCCAGCTGGAGAATCCCGGGGAAGCCGTCCCGGCCAGGGGCCCGGCCCGTCGGGCGGCGACAACGGGATGCCGGGTTCCCCGGGTAGACACCGCACCCCGGCCGACGCCGAACGGGACGCCGACGCCTTCGAACGGATCGCCGCGGCGGGCGACGAGGCGCTCGGCGCGATGCGCCGTCTCGTGCGCGTCCTGCGCGAGGAGCGGGCGCCGACCGCGCCCCTCGCGGGCCTCGACGAGATCCGCGAACTCGCCGACGCCTTCTCGCGCATCGGCCCGCCCGCTGTCATGTACGTCGAACCGGGCCTGCCCGAGGACCTCCCCGCCGACCTCGCGGCCGCCGCCCACCGCATCGTGCGCGAGTCCCTCACCAACATCCGCAAACACGCGGCGGAGGCCACAGCCGTACGCATCGCCCTGCGCACCGTCCCCACCGGCCTGGAGGTACGTGTCGCCGACGACGGCACCAAGGCGCTCCCCGGCCTCCCCGGCAGCGGCTTCGGTCTCGTCGGCCTCACCGAACGCGTCACCGCCCTCGGTGGCACCCTCACCGCCGGCCCCGCACCGGAGGGCGGCTGGCAGGTCCGCGCGGTGCTGCCGTACGAGAAGACCGGCGGGCGATGACGCGGTGGCGTCCGGCGGCGGGAGTGCGCTCGGCCGTGGCCATGTCAGCCGGCGGAATCGTGCTCGGCTGCGGTGCGCGTACGGCGGCGGAATTGCCCTCGGCCGTGGCTCGTGTCCAGCGGCGGAATTGCCCTCGGCGGTGGCGTCCGGCGGCGGGAGTGCGCTCGGCCGTGGCCATGTCCGCCGGCGGAATTGTGCTCGGTTGCGGTGCGCGTCCGGCGGCGGAATTGCCCTCGGCCGTGGCTCGTGTCCAGCGGCGGAATTGCCCTCGGCGGTCGCCCCGGGACGCTGGCATACTGCGCGCCATGACCACCGAAGAGCACCGCGCCGCCACCCTCCGGCAGCCGCCCGTCCCCGGATCGTTGGAGGTCGGCGGCAAGGACCGCGCCCTGGAGCGGCGGCTCGACGACGAGCTCACCGCGTTCAACGCGGACGCCACCGGTGCCGGTGCGCCCGCGCCGCTCTCGGTCCGGGTGACCGACACCGCGGGCGAACTCGTCGGCGGGCTCACCGCCTGGGTCTGGGGCAGTTGCTGCGCGATCGACATGCTCTGGGTGCGTGCGGACCAGCGGCACGCGGGCTGGGGGAGCAAGCTGCTCCGGGCGAGCGAGGAGGAGGCCGCCCGGCGCGGCTGCGCCGAGATGATCGTCTCGTCGTTCACCTTCCAGGCCCCCGACTTCTACCGCGGGCACGGCTACCGTGAGACGGGCCGCACGGAGGGCATTCCGGGCGGGCATCAGGACGTGCACTTCCACAAGGTGCTGAAGGCGGCGGACCGTTAGACCGGCAGCCCGTTAGTCCAACTCCTCTCCCTGCTTTGTCCATGGGCACGTTCGCCCCACCCGGCGCAGGCTGACGGCACGGAACGCCGCCCCCAGGAGGAGTGCCTTGCAGCCCTCAGCCATGCCTTCACACGCCCTGCCCTCGGACTCGTTCGCCCCCAGCCGCCGCGCCGTCGTCGCGGCGGGCGCCGCCGCCGGAATCGGGGCCGCACTCGGCATACCGGGTACGGCCTCCGCCGAGGCGGTCACCTCCGACGAGGACCTCGTCATCCGCTCCCGCGCCCTCGAGGTCCGCGTCGCCGCCGCCTTCCCGCGGATCGTCTCGTACACCGACCGCGTCACCGGCGCCGTCCTGCACGGCCAGGAGGACGAGGTCACCTCCGTCCTCGTCGACGGCACCGAGCGCACCCCGACGGTCACCGCCACGGCGGGCGACACCGCGGTCGCCTACCGGCTCGCCATCGACGGCGGCACCACGATCGACGTCGAGATCGCGGTGACGGATCGTCAAGTGACCTGGCGCGTCACGGAGATCGCGGACACCGCGGCCCTCCCCGTCGGAACCCTCCGCATCCCCGGCCTCGCCCTGCTCTCCGTCCGCAGCGACCAGCCGGGCGCCCAACTCCTCGCCGCCCGCGTCCGGTTGGACAAGTCCCAGAGCGGAGACACCCTGCTCACCCCGACCGCCGACAGCCCGACGGACGCCGCCACCGGATGCGCGTACGCCGTGGTCGCGCACCACGGACTCGCGGCCGCCGTGGAGACCAACACGGTCTATGACAAGCCCGACAGCACCAGCTCGTGGGAGAACGGCAGGCTGTGGCGGCAGACCGTCCGCAAGGACGGCTATGTCAAGGCGCAGCTCGTGCCCGGCCAGTGGACTCACCGCGCGGCGACCGCCGGCGACACCGAGCCCCTCCCGTACGCCACGGTCATCGTCACCGGCGACCGCAACGGCGACGGCGTGATCGACTGGCAGGACGCGGCGATCGCCTTCCGCGACATCATGATCACCCCGCTCGGCGCCGACGAGACGTATCTGCGCGTCGTCCCGCACATCCCCTTCAACTTCGCCTCGCAGGCCACCAATCCGTTCCTCGCCACGCTCGACAACGTCAAGCGGATCTCCCTGGCGACCGACGGACTGCGGCAGTTCACCCTCCTCAAGGGCTACCAGTCCGAGGGCCACGACTCCGCGCACCCCGACTACGCGGGCAACTACAACGAGCGCGCGGGCGGACTCGACGACCTCAACACCCTGGTCGGCGAGGGCAGGAAGTGGAACAGCGACTTCGCCGTCCACGTCAACGCCACCGAGTCCTACCCCGTCGCCCACGCCTTCTCCGAGACCCTCGTCGACAAGACCAACCAGCAGTGGGACTGGCTGGACCAGTCCTACCGGATCGACCAGCGCCGCGACCTCGTCTCCGGCGACATCGTCAGACGCTTCGCGGATCTGCGAGCCGACGCGCACCCCGCCCTCAACTCCCTCTACATCGACGTCTTCCGCGAGTCCGGCTGGACCTCCGACCGCCTCCAGCACGCCCTGCGCGACCAGGGCTGGCACGTCACCTCCGAGTGGGGCCACGGCCTGGAGCGCTCCTCCCTGTGGTCGCACTGGGCGACCGAGACGGACTACGGCCCCGACACCTCCCGCGGCATCAACTCGCGGCTCATCCGTTTCATCCGCAATCACCAGAAGGACGTCTTCGCCGACAAGTGGCCCACCCTGCTGGGCATCGCCCGCATGGGCAACTTCGAGGGCTGGACCGGCAAGACCGACTGGACCTACTTCTACGACCTGATCTGGACCCACTCGCTGCCCGCCAAGTACCTTCAGGCGAACCCGATCAGGACGTGGAGCGAGCACGAGATCACCTTCGAGGGGTCCACTTCCGTCTCCGACGCCGACGGCACCCGCCGCATCACCACCGACGGACGGCTCGTCTACGACGGCGGCAGCTACCTCCTGCCCTGGGAGCCGAAGAGACCCACGAAGCTCTACCACTACAACCCCGAAGGCGGCAGCAGCAGCTGGCGGCTCCCGCGCGCGTGGGAGAGCCTGTCCCGGGTCGCCCTGTACCGGCTCACCGACCAGGGCCGGGTGTTCCTGAAGTACGTCCCCGTACGCGCCGGCAGGATCACCCTCGACGCCACGGCCAAGCAGCCCTACGTCCTCTACCGCACCCGCGTCTCCGACACCCCCGACCCCGCCTGGGGTCAGGCCACTGCGCTCCACGACCCCGGCTTCAACTCCGGCTCCCTGAAGGGCTGGACGGTCAGCGGGCCCGCCTCCGTCGAGCTCAGCGGACTCGGCGACTACGAGCTGGTGATCGCCTCCGGTGGCGCCTCCACCGTCTCCCAGCGGCTCACCCGCCTGAAGCCCGGCCCGTACGCCGCCTCCGTCCAGGTCGAGGTCGGCGAGAGCGCGGACGACACCCGCAAGGCGTCCCTCCAGGTTCGTACCGCCGACGGTGTCACGGCCGCCAACTGGACCGAGACGTCCACCGCGGGCAACTACGTCGCAGCCGACCGCAAGCACGGCACCCGCTTCCAGCGGCTGTTCACCTACTTCACCGTGCCCGAGGGCGGCGGCCGGGTCGACCTGACCCTGCGCGCCGTCGCCGGGCACGCGCGCGTGCGGTTCGACAACGTGCGGGTCGTGCCGGCACGCCGTACGGCGAAGCAGGGCACCCTCGTCTTCGAGGACTTCGAGAACGTCCCCCAGGGCTGGGGACCCTTCGTCAAGGGCGACGCGGGCGGTGCCACCGACCCGCGCACCCACATCGCCCAGCGGCACGCGCCGTTCACCCAGCGCGGCTGGAACGGCAAGGCGATCGACGACGTCATCGACGGCTCCCAGTCGCTGAAGTCGCGCGGGGAGAACGACGGCCTGGTCTACCGGACCGTGCCGCACTCGGTCCGGTTCGAGCCGGGCAGGCGCTACCGGGTCACCTTCCGCTACGAGAACGAGAAGGCCGGGCAGTACGCCTGGATCACCGCCGTCGACCGAGGGTCGGCGACGAGCGGGATCGACCGTACCGACCTGCCCGTCGCCACCGAACCGGCCGAACTCGCCTACGAGTTCACCGCGCCCTCCGACGGCGAGGCCTGGGTCGGACTGCGCAAGACCGGGGACGACGGCACGGCGGAGTTCTCCCTGGACTCCTTCGAGGTCACCGAGGTCTCCTGAGCCACCGGAGCCTCCTGAAGCTCCAGCACCCACACCTCGTTGACGCCCTCGCGCAGGACAGGGCCAGGGACGTACAGCGAACGCTGTGGACCCACGGACCAGTAGCGTCCGAGACCGAACCCGTTGATCCACACGAACCCCCGGGTCCAGCCCGGGAGTTCGAGGAGGGCGTCCCCGGCGCCGCGCACCTCGACGGTGCCGCGGTACAGGCCGGGGGCACTGTCCTCGGGGAGTTCCCGGAAGCGCACACCCCCGATGTCGTCCAGGGCGTCGAGGCGCAGCCCCCGCGCCCGCACTCCGTGCAGATACTGCCGCTCGTGCAGCACGCCCCCCGTGATGCCCTTCGGCTCGCCGGTGCGCGGCCCGTAGTTGACCCTCCCCAGGGACTCCACCCACAGCTCCACGCGCGCGTGCCCCACGACGGGCTCCTTGAGCTGCGGCTCGTCCTCGGTGAGCACCCCGGCCCGCACGCCGTCGACGTACACCACCGCGAGGTCCCGCAGCCCACGCAGGGTCAATGGGTAGGGCTGCCGGGGGCCGGGTACGGTCACCTCGTATTTGACCAGCCCCCGGTCCACGTCCAGTTCCTCGAAGGTCGGCGGCACGGGGTATTCGCCCCCGGGGCCGCCCAGCGTCTCCAGTACGGCGTCCAGGGAGGCCCATTCCCGAAGGCCGACCGGCGCGGGCGCCCCGAGGCGTGCGGGCGGCGGCGGTACGTCGGGCAGCGGCCCGTCCGCGTACTCGGCGAGGATCTCCCGGAAGCGCCAGAACTTCTCGGTGGGGCGCCCGAGCTCGTCGATCGGCGCGTCGTAGTCGTACGAGGTGACGTCCGGCTCCAGCGGGCCCTCGTGCAGATCGCCGCCGCCCCGGTTGGCGCCCGCCCAGCCGGCGAAGTTGGTGCCCCCGTGAGCCATGTAGACGTTGACCGACGCCCCGCACTCCAGGATCTCCCGCAGCGCGTCCGCCGCGTCCCCTGGATCGCGTACGACGTGGTCGGCGCCCCAGTGGTCGAACCAGCCGCACCAGAATTCCATGCACATCAGCGGGCCCTCGGGCCGGTGCCGGCGCACCGTCTCGAAGGCCACGCGCGCGTGGGAGCCGAAATTGGCGGTCGCCAGGATGCCGGGGATCGAACCGCCGGTGAGCATGTGGTCCTCGGGGCCGTCCGAGGTGAACAGCGGAACGCTCACGCCTTCGGCGCGCAGCAACTCGGCCAGCCGGCGCAGATACACCTGGTCGGAGCCGTAGCTGCCGTACTCGTTCTCGACCTGCACCATCAGCACAGGGCCGCCGCGGTCGATCTGCCGCGGCACGACCTCGCCCAGCAGATGGTGGAACCAGCGCTCCACATGCCCCAGATACTCGGCGTCCCGCGTCCGGATCCGCCCCGTCAGCCAGTGCGGCAGCCCGCCGTTGTCCCACTCCGCGCAGATGTACGGCCCGGGGCGCACGATCGCCCACAGCCCGGCCTCGTGGGCCGCGTCCAGGAAGCGGCCCAGCTGCCGGCAGTCCCGGAAGTCGCCGGGGCGCGGCTCGTGGAGATTCCACGGAACGTACGTCTCCACACAGTTGAGCCCCATCGCCCGCAGCATCCCCAGCCGGTGCGCCCACTGCTCCTCGTGCACCCGGAAGTAGTGCAGTGCGCCGGACAGCAGCCGCACCGGGTGTCCGTCCAGCAGAAAATCCGTGTCCCCCACCGTGAACTCGCTCATGGGCACACGATCACCCCCTGGCGGCGGCCGCGTCCATGGACAAAGATCAGCGCTGATTGGACGCACGAGACGCGTACGGGCACGCAGTGAAGTTCACGCGGGGAGACACGCCGGAGTCGCCGAGCCGGGCGGGAGGAAAGCGGATGTACCACACCTGGATGCGTTACTTCACCCCCGCTCCTGCCCATCACCGGCTCGGCCTCGCCTGCCTCGGCGTCGGCCTCCAGCACGGCGAGCTGCCCGTCGTCGGACCACGCACCCTCGACCACCACGTCGCCGTCGTGATCAGCGCGGGCAGCGGCTGGTACCGGACCCCCGACGGACAGCGCCATCCCGTCACCGCGCCCGCCCTGATCTGGCTCACCCCCGGCGTACCGCACCACTACGGGCCCGACCCGAGCTGGGACGAGTGCTTCGTCGACTTCACCGGGCCCGCGACAGCGACGTACACCGAACTCGGCTACATCGAACCGGACCGGCCCGTCGTGCCCCTCGCCGACGCGGGCGCCGCCCGAGGAGTCGCCGGCCGCATCGCCCGCGCCGCCCGCCGCGGCAACCCCCTCCTGGAGGTCGAGACGGGCGCCGCCGTCCACGAACTCCTCGTCGCCCTGCGCCGCGCCCGTGCCGACCTCGCCCCCGACGGCGACGAGGTCCTGCAGGCCCTCGCCCGCGACGCCTTCCAGCCGCTGTCCGTCGCCGAACACGCGGCCCGGCACGGGATGACCCCCGCCGAACTGCGCACCGCCGTACGCCGCGGCGCCGGATGCAGCCCCAAGGACTATCTCCTCGGCATCCGCCTGGGCCGCGCCAAGGAACTCCTCGCCGCCACCGAGCTCCCGGTCGCCGCAGTCGCCCGCCGCGTCGGCTACGACGATCCCGCCTACTTCTCGCGCCTGTTCACCCGCCGTGTCGGCATGGCACCCGTCCGCTTCCGCGAGCAGCAGGGCCGAACCGTCCCCGGCGGCTGGAGCAACCGGATACCGGACCCGGACGATCCGCCCATGATCGAGCGGGTGCACGCCCCGTAGGGATCCATGATCGAGCCCCTGTACCGCCACGTAGGGTTGGACCCCATGACGACGAGCAACACCAACGAAGCGACCGGCGGCGGAAACGGCCAGGCCGACCCCGCGGTCCGCGCCGAACTCGCCCGGCTGCGCGACAGCATCGACAACATCGACGCCGCCGTCGTGCACATGCTCGCCGAGCGCTTCAAGTGCACCCAGCAGGTCGGCCACCTCAAGGCCGCACACCAGCTGCCGCCCGCCGACCCGTCACGCGAGGCCCACCAGATCGCCCGGCTGCGCCGGCTCGCCGAGAACGCCAAGCTGGATCCGGCCTTCGCCGAAAAATTGCTGAATTTCATCATCGCCGAGGTCATCCGCCACCACGAGCGCATCGCGGACGACGCGGGCAACGGTACGGCCGACGAGGGGGAGTGACACAGGGCCGTCGGGGCGGGCATGCTGCGTGAGCACTCTTCGCCGGGCACTCGCCGCCGGCACTTCCCGCCACAACCACGGGCGCATGTCGTGAGTCGGTACGGGCATAAGCTGGTATGTCCAAACGAGGGGACGTCGGGCCATGCCGTCGGATGCCAAGATCCTCATCGTGGACGATCATGAGGACACGCTGTACGCCCTGGAGAGCGCCCTGGCCCCGCTCGGCTGCCAGGTGTCCCGGGCGACCAGCGGCGACGAAGCGCTCAAGGAAGTCCTGCGCGGCCAGGTCGGACTGCTCCTCCTCGACGTGCGCATGCCCGGCGTCAGCGGCCTGGACGTCGTGCGCTGCATGCGGCGCGTGGAGCAGACCCAGCACATCCCCGTCATCCTGCTCACCGGCTTCGGCCCGGACACCGAACTCGCCTCCATCGCCTTCGGCCTCGGCGTTGCCGACCTCGTCATGAAACCCGTCGACCCCTGGGCGCTGCGCACCAAGGTCCGCTACCTGTACGACATCCACCGGCGCAACCGGGCCCTCGAACGGGAGTTGCGCGAACTGCGCGCCCAGGCCAAGGCGCACATGCCGCCCGTCCCCGGCCCCGGCCTGCAGCACCCGGACACCCGGGTCCCCGGCCGGCGCGAGGTCCGCAACAAGAAGCTGGAGCAGGACCGCACTCCGTAGCCGACGCGTGCCTGACCCCGCGGCCACGACGAGTGCCTGACTTCGCGGCCAAGACGTGTGCCTGACCCCGCGGCCACGACGAGTGCCTGACTTCGCGGCCAAGACGTGTGCCTGACCCCGCGGCCACGACGCGGGCCTGCTCCCGCAGCCGCAGTGGGACATAACATGCATATCGGGCCGCCTCTGTGCCCTGTCAGCAGCATCAGGCAGCATGGCCCCATGTCCGTACTGACGCGCGACGAAGCGCAGACCCGTGCCAAGCTCCTCGACGTCCACCACTACGGGATCGAACTCGATCTGACCCGCGGGGACGAGACCTTCGACTCCCTGACCGTCATCCGGTTCACCGTCCGCGCCGACGCGGACACCTTCGTCGAGCTGAAGCCCGCCGAGCTGCGCTCCGTCACCCTCGACGGGCAGCCCCTCGACCCCGAGACCCTTGTCGAGAACCGGCTGCCGCTCAAGGGACTGACCGCCGGCGAGCACGAGCTGCGCGTCGACGCCGCCATGCGCTACTCCCGCACCGGCGAGGGCATGCACCGCTTCACCGACCCCACCGACGGCGAGACCTACCTCTACACCCAGCTGTTCATGGAAGACGTCCAGCGTGTCTTCGCCGCCTTCGACCAGCCCGACCTGAAGGCAGTCTTCGACCTGTCCGTCACCGCCCCCGACGGCTGGACCGTCCTCGCCAACGGCGTCACCGAGCACCTCGGGGAGGGCCGCTGGAAGGCCGCGCCCACCCCGCTGATCTCCACCTACCTGGTCGCCGTCGCCGCGGGACCCTGGCACTCCGTTCGCACCGAACACCGCGGCCTGCCCTTCGGCATCCACTGCCGCCGCTCCCTGGCCCCCCACATGGACGCCGACGCCGACGAGATCCTCGACGTCACCCGCGGCTGCTTCGACCGCTACCACGAGAAGTTCGACGAGCCCTACCCCTTCGACTCCTACGACCAGGCGTTCGTCCCCGAGTTCAACGCCGGCGCCATGGAGAACCCCGGGCTCGTCACCTTCCGTGACGAGTTCATCTACCGCTCCGCCGTCACCGACACCGAGCGGCAGACCCGCGCCATGGTCATCGCCCACGAAATGGCCCACATGTGGTTCGGCGACCTCGTCACCCTGCGCTGGTGGGACGACATCTGGCTGAACGAGTCCTTCGCCGAGTACATGGGCTACCAGACCCTCACCGAAGCCAGCCTCGGCGGGACTCCCCCCAGAGAGTGGGGCACCGACACCTGGACCGACTTCGGCGTCGCCCGCAAGTCCTGGGGCTACGACGCGGACCAGCGCCCCTCCACCCACCCCGTCGCCCCCGACCCGGACGCCGTCCCCGACACCGCGTCCGCCATGCTCAACTTCGACGGCATCTCCTACGCCAAGGGCGCCTCCGCCCTGCGCCAACTGGTGGCCTGGCTCGGCGAGAAGGACTTCCTCGCCGGCATCAACACCCACTTCGCCCGCCACAAGTTCGCCAACGCCACCCTCGCCGACTTCATCGACAACCTCGCCTCCGCCACCGAACGCGATGTGCACGCCTGGGCCGACGCCTGGCTGCGCACCACCGGCGTCGACACCCTCACCCCCACGATCACCGCGGCCGCGGACGGCACGCACACCCTCACCGTGCGGCACGACGGCAGCCGCCCGCACCGCATCGCCGTCGGCCTCTACGACCAGGACCTCACCGGCGAGGGCCGCCTCACCCTGCGCGAGCGCCTCGACGTCGACGTCCCGCAGGCCGAGCCGACGGCGATCGGCAAGCGCCCCGCCCTGCTCCTCCTCAACGACGGCGACCTGTCCTACGCGAAGGTCCGCTTCGACCCCGCGTCCTTCGCGACCGTCCACGCGGCCCTCTCCGGCCTGCCCGACCCGCTCACCCGAGCCGTCGTCTGGAACGCCCTGCGCGACGCCGTACGCGACGGGGAACTGCCCGCGATGGCCTACATCGACGCCGCCCGCGCCCACCTCCCGCACGAGACCGACCTCGCTCTCGTCCAAGGCGTCCTGTCTTTCGCGGCCGCCCACGTCGCCGACCGCTACCTGGCCCCCGAGGACCGCCCCGCCGCCCTCGCCACCCTCACCGCCCTGTGCCGCGACCTCATCCGCCGCACCGAGGACGGCTCCCACCCCGGCCTGCGCCTCACCGCCGTACGCCACTTCATCGACGTCGCCGCCCACCCCGACACCATCAGCGCGTGGTTCTCCGAAGGCACCGTTCCCGGCGGTCCCGAGCTCGACCCCGAGCTGCGCTGGCGCATCCTCGGGCGGCTCGCCGTCCTCGGCGCCGTCGACGACGCCGTCATCGACGCCGAACTCGTCCAGGACCCCAGCGCCACCGGCCAGGAAGGCGCCGCACGCTGCCATGCCGCGCTGCCCGACCCCGAGGCCAAGCGGACGGCATGGGAGGCGATGTTCTCCACCGACGACCTCTCCAACTACCTCTTCACCGCCACCGCCCAGGGCTTCTGGCAGCCCGAACAGGCCGACCTCGTCCGCGAGTACGTCAAGCGGTACTGGCCCGACGCCGTGGCCGTCGCCGCCCGTCGCGGCCCCGCCATCGCCGAGGCCGCGGGCCGCTGGGCCTTCCCCGTCCACGCCATCTCCGCCGAGACCCTCGCCCTCGGCGAGGCCTGCCTCCGCGACGCCGACCCCCTCCCGGCACTGCGCCGCAAGCTCGCCGACCAACTGGACGACCTGGCAAGGGCGTTGCGGGTACGCGAGGCGTAAGGTCTTCGCCCCCTCCGCCCCTGCCCGTCCCGATCGCGGAGTTCCCCGCGCCCCCCAGGAGCGCGGGGAACTGCGCGCCAAACCCCCACCGCCCCGCACCCCAAAACACCCCAAAGGGGGTCTTGGGGCGGAGCCCC
>NZ_JBVHRI010000003.1:0-359925 GCF_055566975.1 Streptomyces sp. NPDC027189 | reverse complement strand
AGGGGGTCTTTCCCCCCTCCCCCCCCTCCCCTCCCGGCTGGAGACTCCCCCTACCCCCGGGGGGGGGGGGGGGACCCCCACGCCAAGCCCCCACCGCCCCGCACCCAAAGACACCCCAAGGGGGGTCTGGGGGCGGAGCCCCCCAGGTACGGGAATGGGCAGGAGCGGCGGGGGCGAAAAACCCACGGACCCGCCCCTCCGGCGACCCACGTCAACGCGAGGCGTCAACCCGGCCCGGGCGCAAGACAACTAGCACCTCAGCCGACCCAACACCCTTCCTCCGCACGGCAGTACCCCCATTTGGGTCGGATCGTTGTCCTATACGGGCGCGCCGACCCTAAATGCGTACACCCTTGGATTCCCCCGCCGCGCGCCCACCGGAGGACACCCATGAGCACGCCGCCTCTCGCCTCAGGCCCCGAAGCCCCCGGCACACTGCGGCCGTTGCTCGACACCGTCCTCGACGCACTCCAAAAGGGCGGCGCGGCCCGCGGAGGACCGCTGCCCGCGGGAGGCCCCGAGGCGGTGGCGCGGCGCGTACGGGACGCGGTCGGCGACGTACTGCCCCGGCAGGGCAGCGAGGACGCCCTGCACAACCTCGTGCGAGCCCTCGCCGAGGGCGCCGCCGACCCCGCCGACCCACTCTGCGCGGCCCACCTGCACTGCCCACCCCTCGCCGTCGCCACCGCCGCCGACCTCGCCGTCTCCGCCCTCAACCCGTCCCTGGACTCCTGGGACCAGGCGCCGGCCGCCTCGGAGCTGGAGGCGCTCGTCACCAGGGCACTGGCCCACGAGGTGTACGACGCGGAAGGCGCCGCCCTCGTCACCACCGGCGGCACCGAGTCCAACCAACTCGCCCTCCTCCTCGCCCGCGAAGCCCACGGCGGCGTACAGCTCGTATGCGGAGCCAACGCCCACCACTCCCTGCACCGCGCCGCCTGGCTGCTCGGCCTGCCCGACCCCGTCGTCGTCCCCGCCCCGGCAGGAACGATGGACCCGGCCGCCCTCGACGAAGCCCTCACCGAGCTGCACGGCCCGCGCGGCTCCTTCGTCGTAGCCGCCACCGCGGGCACCACCGACGCAGGGCTCATCGACCCGCTGCCCGACATCGCCGACCTGTGCACCGCCCACGGCGCCCGCCTCCACATCGACGCCGCCTACGGCGGAGGACTCCTCTTCAGCGACCGGCACCGCACCCGACTCGACGGACTCGGCCGCGCCCACACCGTCACCCTCGACCTGCACAAACTCGGCTGGCAGCCCGTCGCCGCCGGACTCCTCGCGGTACGCGACCCGAGCGACCTCGCCGTACTGGAACACCGCGCCGACTACCTCAACGCCGACGACGACACCGAGGCAGGCCTCCCCGACCTCCTCGGCCGCTCCCTGCGCACCACCCGGCGCCCCGACATCCTCAAAATCGCCGTCACCCTCAAAACCCTGGGCAGGGACGGCATCGGCGCCCTCGTCGACCAAGTCTGCGCCCGCGCCCGAGAGCTGGCCGAACTGCTGGCCGCCCACCCCGGCTTCGAGCTCTACGACCGGCCGGTCATCAGCACCGTCCTGTTCCGGCCCGCCGGGGCCACCGACGACACCATCGCCGCCGTACGCCGCACCCTCCTGCACGAAGGCCGCGCCGTCCTCGGCCGCGCCGCGCTCGACGGCCGCCTCTGGCTCAAAGCCACCCTCCTCAATCCCCACACCCGGCCGGGCGACCTGGCCGCGCTCCTGAAACTGGTGGAAGGACACACACCCCGATGAGCCCGACGCCCACCCCTCCACGCCCCGCCGCCGAAGCACCCCGCGACCTGGTGGGCATCGGCATCGGCCCCTTCAACCTCTCCCTCGCCGCCCTCGCCCACCCCCTCGTCGAACTCGACACCGTCTTCTACGAACAACGCCCCGGCTTCGACTGGCACCCCGGCCTCCTCATCGACGGCGCGACCCTCCAAGTCCCCTTCCTCGCCGACCTGGTGACCCTCGCCGACCCCGTGAACCCGTGGTCGTTCCTCAACTACCTCAAAGCCCGCGCACGCCTCTTCCCCTTCTACTTCGCCGAGCGCTTCCACATCCAGCGCGCCGAATACGACGCCTACTGCCGCTGGGTCGCCGACAGCATCCCCGGACTCCACTTCGGCCACCAGGTCGACGCCGTCCGCTGGAATGCCGAACGCGCCCTGTTCGAAGTCGACTTCACCCAACTCGACACCAACGGAGAAGCCGAATCCCTCGGCCGCTCCTACACCCGCAACATCGTCCTCGGCGTCGGCACCGCCCCGCACATCCCCGAACCGCTCAAACCCCTCGTCGAAGCCCCCGGCGTGCCCGTCATCCACGCCGCGGACTACCTCAAACACCGCGAGCAGTTCCTCACCGCCGAACACATCACCGTCATCGGCGCGGGGCAGTCCGGCGCCGAAGTCTTCCTCGACCTCCTGCGCAACCGCCCCTCGGGCCGCGAGAAGATCCACTGGCTCGCCCGCACCGAAGCGTTCGCGCCCATGGAGTACTCCAAACTCGGCCTGGAACACTTCACCCCCGACTACACCCGCTACTTCCACGCCCTCACCGAACCCGTCCGCGACCGGCTCGTCGCCGCCCAATGGCAGCTCCACAAAGGCATCGACGCCGACACCATCGCCGCCATCCACGACGAGCTCTACCGCCGCACCCTGCACGGCGGCTGGCCCGACGCCGTCCTCACCCCCGCCGTCACCGTCCGCACCGCGGGCCGCGTCGCCACCACCAAGGTCGAACTCCACCTCGAACACGGCCAGCAGGGCGCCCGCTCCCGCCTCACCACCGACGCCGTCGTCCTCGCCACCGGCTACCGCGAACGCCCCCTCGGCCAGATCCTCGCCGGACTCGACCCCTATCTGCGCCGCGACAGCAGCGAACGCCCCCGCATCGACGACCAGTTCCGCCTCGTCCTCGACCCCGCCGTCGCCGGTCACGTCTACGTCCAGAACGCCGAACTCCACACCCACGGCGTCGGCGCCCCCGACCTCGGCCTCGCCGCCTGGCGCAGCGCCACCATCCTCAACTCCCTCACCGGCAAGGACCCCTACCCGCTGCCCGGCCGAACCGCCTTCACCACCTTCGGACTCGAACCGCGTCCGCAGGTCCCACCCGCACGCCAGACGACCCGGCCCCTCACCCCACTCGTCGAGGGACGCTAAAAGGCGGCGGGCGCTGCGGGCGTGGAAGAAGCCCGACAGCGGGTCGGGCCCGGCATGACCACCACCTGGATCGCCGCGCACCGCTGCGCCGTCATCGACCCCTTCGAGACGTTCCACCTCTTCGAACCCCGCGGCTTCGCCGACCAGACCGTACGCCAGGCCCTACGACTGGCCGGCGCGAAAGCCGTCGCCGACGCCGTGGACGTATCCCTACTGGATCTTTAGAAGGCGGACCGCCCTGGGAGACGGACCGCCCTGGAAGGCGGACCGCCCTGGAAGGCGGACCGCTCTGGAAGGCTGACCGCTCTAGAAGACGGGCGTGCCGTCCCGCGTCAGCTTCCAGTCCACCGCAGCGAACTCCTTCGGGTCGAGCGTGCCCTTCGCGGTCACCCACTCGGCGATCCGCGTACGGATTTCCGTCGACTCGGACCACACCTCGGTGGCCGAAGCGACATGCGGGAAGGCACCGCCACCATTGGCCCGGTAATTGTTCACCGCCAGCACGAACTGCTGCGCGTCGTCCAGCGCCGCACCCTTGTAGCTCAGGTTCTTGATCCGCGAACCCTCCGCCTGCGCGATGTCGATGTCGTACTGAAGACCGGACACGTAGTCGTAGTTGTAGTCCGGGCGGTTGTTCGCGTTCGTCAGCTTCTCCGTGTCGATCGCGGCGCCCGCCGCCGTCTGCACGAAGTAGTTCGCCGAGTACTCCAGGTACGCCCGGATCTGCGCCCCCGTCATCACCTTGGCGACCAGCGTGTTGTCGTACACGTACAGGCTCGACAGATCCCGGATCGTCACATCGCCGGCCGGAATCGCCGACGTACGGGAGAACGGCGACGCCTGCGCGATCACCGGCAGCGACGCGTACGCCGTGCCCGCCAGCGCCGCCTTGACCACGTCCTCCTGCACTTTGGTGATCAGGTCGATGATCGGGGCGTCCTTGTACCGCGCCTCCACCGTCGTCAGTGTCTGGGTCGCCTTACCGACCACCTGGTTGACATACGCCACGACCACGTCGTGTTCGTCCTTCAACAGCTTGGTGATCTTCGGGTCGTCGGCGACCGAGTTCGAGTTGCGGACCGAGGCCGCCACCGACTCGACCTGCCACTTCCCCTTCTCGAAGACCAACTCGAAGTCGAAGACCGACAGCCGCTCCGCGTACGCCAGCGGCTCCGACAGCACGACCGTCCTGCCGGTCGCCGCGTTGGTGACCTTCAGCTCGGGAATCTCCACATGCGCGTGCCCGACGAGAATCGCGTCGATACCCGGCACCTGCTGCGCGACCAGCGCCGCCGAGTTCTCGATGTACGGCAGCTGGTCACCATACGACGAGGTGCCCGACGAGCCGGAGTGCGCCGACACGACCACGACGTCCGCACCCATCGACCGCAGCTTCGGCACCCACTTCGCCGCCTGCTCCTCCAGACCCGGGAACGTCAACTTGCCCTGGACGTAGGCCTTGTCCCAGATCGCGATACCCGGGTTCGTCAGACCGAGGACCGCCACCTTCACCGGCGGGGCGCCCGGAACATGGAACTTCTTGATGAAGTACGGAGGGAACGCCGGCTTCAGCGTCTTCGCGTCCAACGCATTCGCGCCCAGCAGCGGGAAGTGACACTGCGACTCGAACTTCCGCAACGTCTCGATGCCGTAGTTGAACTCGTGGTTGCCGAGCGCCGCGGCGTCGAACCCGATCGCGTTCATCGCCTGCGCCATCGGGTGGACGGGACCACCCTTGGCGGTGATCGGGTCCACCTTCGCGTAGTAGTACGTCAGCGGAGTGCCCTGGATCGTGTCGCCCGCGTCCAGCAGCAGCGTGTTGCAGCGGCCCTTCTCCTTACGGATCTCGTTCACCAGCGTCGAAATCCGCGACAGACCCTGCGCGTTGCCCGCCTTGTCCGTGTACTCCGCATCCTTGAAGTAGTCCCAGTTGAACACATGGCCGTGCAGATCCGTCGTGCCCATGACCGTCAGCGAATACCGCTTCGGGGACTTCTTGACCCCCGAGACCTCGACAGCCTGAGCGGCCGGAGCCGCGGCCGCCCCGGCGAGCGCGACCCCCGCACCCGTCACGGCGGACTTCTTCAGGAACTTCCGGCGGTTCAACGGCATCTCTATGGCTCCTAGGAAAAAGGTCAACGACGCGCGTAGATTCTGGCCCAACAGCCCACCCCGCAACAGGTCCAGGAGGTTTCGATCTGATGACCTGTGAGCACCACAACCGGCCCTCCCAGTGACAGAGTGGGACGTATGGCCCCCACCGCGGACTCCACCTCACAAGAACCCCAACCCGCCGTCCCCTACGGCACACCCGAATCCCCGCGCATCGCCGTCCGAGGCGAAGCCCACCTCGAAGTCGACCCCGAGATCGCCCGCATCGGCATCACCGTCGAGGCCCACGGCCGGGACCGCCGCGAAGCCCTCACCGACCTCACCCGCCGCAACGCCGCCGCCCTCGACCTCGTGAAGTCGTACGGCGCCGCAGTCGAACGCCTGGAAACCGGCGCCTTCTCCATCAGCCCCGAACTCAGCAGACGCGGCCGCGGCGAACGCGTCCGCACCTACCACGGCCGCGTCCACATCACCGCCGAACTCACCGACTTCACCGCACTCGGCGAACTCACCAGCGCACTCGCGGACCGCGACCTCACCCGCGTCGACGGCCCATGGTGGGCCCTGCGCCCCGACTCACCCGCCCACCGCACCGCAAGGCAGCAAGCCGTCCGGGAAGCCCTCCAACGCGCCCGCGAATACGCCGAAGCGCTCGGCACCCAACTGTCCGCCCTCGTCGAACTCGCCGACATCGGCGCCGAAAGCGCCCCACCGTACGCGTTCGAAGCCCAGGCCTCCCGCGCCCTGCGCACCAGATCCGCCTACGGCGGCGGCCCCATCGAGGACGAAGCCGCCGCCCTCGACCTCGAACCCCAACGCCAACACGTCTACGCCCAGGTCAACGCCCGATTCACGATGGCGCCACCGCAGTTGTAGAGAATGTGACGGTCGGTGACCGACTGCTTCTCCTGTGCGGGCGCGCGGAGATGAATAGATAAATGCGACCGGGGTGCGCCCAAAACCCGTTCTGCTCATCGGAGCGCACCATCGCACAATTCAACAGTTGTCAATAGCTCTTCACGCAAAGGTTGTTGGGTAGTCACGCACGACCAATTCTCTACCCGCCGGTAAGGCCTAGGCTCGAACCATGCGCCGAGCAAAAATCGTCTGTACATTGGGCCCCGCCACCGACTCGTACGACCAGATCAAAGCCCTGGTCGAAGCCGGAATGGACGTAGCCCGCTTCAACCTCAGCCACGGCACGTACGCCGAACACGAGGAGCGCTACCACCACGTGCGAAAGGCCTCCGACGAGACCGGCCGCAGCGTCGGAATCCTCGCCGACCTTCAAGGCCCGAAGATCCGACTCGGCCGCTTCAGCGAAGGCCCCGTACTCCTTGAACGCGGAGACACCTTCACCATCACCGTCGAAGAAGGCGCCGAAGGCGACCGCCAGGCCTGCGGAACGACCTACGAAGGACTCGCGGCCGACGTCACCCCCGGTGAACGCATCCTCGTCGACGACGGCAAAGTCACCCTCGAAGTCACCGCCGTCGACGGCCCCCGCGTCCACACCACCGTCGTCGAAGGCGGCATGGTCTCCGACCACAAAGGCCTCAACCTCCCCGGCGTCGCCGTCTCCGTCCCCGCCCTCTCCGACAAGGACGAAGCAGACCTCCGCTGGGCCCTCCGCTCCGGCTTCGACGTCATCGCACTGTCGTTCGTAAGAAGCGGCAAGGACATCCACGACGTCCACCGCATCATGGACGAAGAAGGCCGCCGCCTCCCCGTGATCGCCAAGGTGGAGAAGCCCCAGGCCGTCGACAACATCGACGACATCGTCGCCGCCTTCGACGGCATCATGGTCGCCCGCGGCGACCTCGGCGTCGAGATGCCCCTCGAACAGGTCCCCATCGTCCAAAAGCGCGCCATCAAGCTCGCCAAGCGCAACGCCAAGCCGGTCATCGTCGCCACCCAGATGCTCGACTCGATGATCGACAACTCCCGCCCCACCCGTGCGGAAGCCTCCGACGTCGCCAACGCCGTCATCGACGGCACCGACGCGGTGATGCTGTCCGGCGAGACCAGCGTCGGCAAATACCCCATCGAGACGGTCAAGACAATGGCGCGGATCGTGGAGGCGGCGGAGGAAGACATCCTCGCCAAGGGCCTCCCGCCCCTGACCGAACGGAACAAGCCCCGCACCCAGGGCGGCGCCGTCGCCCGAGCCGCCGCCGAAATGGGCGACTTCCTCGGCGCCAAGTTCCTCGTCGCCTTCACCCAGTCCGGCGACACCGTCCGGCGCCTGTCGCGCTACCGCTCGCCCATCCCGCTGCTGGCCTTCACCCCGGACCCGGCGACCCGCTCCCAGCTCAACCTCACCTGGGGCGTCGAAACCTTCCTCGGCCCCCACGTCGACTCCACCGACGCCATGGTCGACCAGGTCGACGAACTCCTCCTCAATTACGGCCGCTGCCAGAAGGGCGACATCGTCGTCATCACCGCAGGCTCCCCGCCCGGAGTCTCCGGTTCGACGAACCTCGTACGCGTCCACCACATCGGCGAGGACGACAAGTAGTTGCGTAAAGGGGCCCTTCTTACGGAGGGCCTCCGTTTGCTTTCTCACGGCGTGACGATGTTGAAGTCCGCCGTCGGCGTCACGATCACCGAGAACAACCTGGTGAGCAGCGCATATTGCGGGGTCAGTATTTGGGGCCTACGTGGGTGTCCATGAGGGCGACGGAGGCCTTCTTGGCGACGGAGATGTTGTACGGGTTCCCGTTGCGCGTGCAGTGGGTCCAGTGGATGCCGAGCTTGTCCAAGGTGTCCGTATAGAGCTGACGGATGTCGTCGGACACGTTGGTGAAGAAGTAGCGGGGGTACTCGTATCGCTTGCGCTCACCGCCGACGAGACGGGTCGTCCAGTTGGTGATGCGGCAACCGTCGGAGTGGACGAGTCCGCGGATGAATGCCCAAGGGTGGGCATCGACGATCTCCTGCTGCCAGGGTTCGAGGACGATGGGGCGCTCGTGCTTCTTGCCGGGGCCGTGCTGGGGGAAGAGACATGGCCAGTGCTTGCTGGAGCCGGTGACGGCGACACAACCCTGTTTTTTGACGCGGCACACGCAGTTGTCGGGGCGGACGGCGCGCATCGCGGCTTCGCAGGCGTCGATGAGGCCGGGCCACGCGTTGTCCATGACGATGCGGATGAAGTAGACGCCTCTGCGGTGAGCGTTGATGCAGCCATCGCCGAGATAGAGGCCTAACAGATAGGCGTACGCCGCCGGGTCCTCGGGAGGGCTCGGTAGGTCCTGGCACCTTGGGCAGGGGCGGCCGGTGCGCCTGCGAGGCTCGATACGGGTCTGCCAGGAGCGGATAGCAGCCCGGGAGACTCCGGTCTCTTTGCTTACGGAGTTCAGGCTGTGCCCCTGAGCGGCCAGAGCTAGAGCTCGCTTGCGTGTGCCCATGTCGTACATGTGGCCAGCCTGTGTGGCTGATCGCCGCGACACGCAGCAAAAAGCGGATGTTCACGAGAATGGGAACGTCCGCATCTGGGTGACAACCTTGAAAACGAAGGAAAAGTGCCCCAGGTGGGATTCGAACCCACACTGTCCGCTGTTTGAGAGCGGCCTCTCTAACCAGTTGGAGTACTGGGGCCTTAGAAAGCAAGGGGAAGTGTGACCCCTCGGGCAACTACCTTACCGCAGCTAGGTAGGCTCTTGGGAGCAGTACCCGGCCTGAACGAGGAGCCCCCGTGACCGCCCCCGAGTCGCCCCAGCCCGTAGACGCGCCCGACGACGACAAGTCGCACGTGCCTCCGCTGACGACCCGCGTCGTCATCGCTGAGGACGAGGCGCTGATCCGTCTCGACCTCAAAGAGATGCTGGAGGAAGAGGGTTACACCGTCGTAGGCGAGGCGGGCGACGGTGAGCAGGCCGTCGAGCTGGCCCGGGAGCACAAGCCGGACCTGGTGATCCTCGACGTGAAGATGCCCAAGCTGGACGGGATCTCCGCCGCCGAGAAGATCGCCGAGGAGAGCATCGCCCCCGTTCTCATGCTCACCGCCTTCTCGCAGCGCGACCTCGTCGAGCGTGCGCGTGACGCCGGCGCCATGGCGTACCTGGTGAAGCCGTTCAGCAAGAGTGACGTCGTACCGGCGATCGAGATGGCCGTGTCGCGGTTCACGGAGTTGAAGGCGCTGGAGAAGGAGATCGTGGATCTCACGCAGCGCCTGGAGACGCGGAAGCTGGTCGACCGCGCGAAGTCGGTGCTGCAGACGGAGTACGGGCTGACCGAGCCCGCCGCGTTCCGGTGGATTCAGAAGACCTCCATGGACCGTCGTATGTCCATGCAGCAGGTCGCCGAGGCGGTCATTCAGGACGCCGAGGAGAAGAAGTCCGCGAAGGGCTAGCTCTCCCCAGCGCAGCGGAAGAGGCCCGCGTCCCCGACAAGGGGCGCGGGCCTCTTCGTACACCCGGAGTGGACTCAGTCCTCGCCGAGGTACGCCTTCCGTACGGACTCGTCGTGCAGCAGGTCCTGCCCGGTGCCGGAGAGGACGATGTTGCCGACCTCCATGACGTGTCCGTGGTCGGCGAGGGAGAGCGCCGCCTGGGCGTTCTGCTCGACGAGGAGGATGGTCGTGCCGGAGGCCTTGAGTTCGGCGATCGTGGCCATGATCTTCTGCATCATGATCGGCGAGAGGCCCATGGAGGGTTCGTCGAGCATGAGCAGCTTGGGCTGGGACATCAGCGCCCGGCCCATCGCCAGCATCTGCTGCTCACCGCCCGACAGGGTTCCGGCCGCTTGCTTGCGGCGTTCGCCCAGGATGGGGAACAGGTCGTACGCCCGCTGGATGTCCTTTTCGATGCCTGCCTTGTCGGAGCGGAGGAAGGCTCCGAGCTGGAGGTTTTCGGTGATCGTCAGCCGGGGGAAGATGTGGCGTCCCTCGGGGGAGTGGGCGAGGCCGAGGGCGACGATCTTGTGGGCGGGGGTGCCGCTGAGGGGTTTGCCGTCGAAGAGGATGCGGCCGGAGCTGGGCTTGAGGAGCCCGGAGAGGGTGCGCAGGGTGGTCGTCTTGCCGGCGCCGTTGGTGCCGATGAGGGTGACGATCTGGCCGGCTTCGACGGTGAAGGAGATGCCCTTGACGGCTTCGATCTTGCCGTAGGCGACCTTGAGGTCTTCGACCTCGAGCAGTGCGGTCACTGGGCGGTTCCTTCCTTGCTGGTGGTGCTCTGCGCGTCGGAGGCTCCCGCGGCCTCGGCGGCTTCGACTTCGGCGATTTCTTCGTCGCCGGGGGCGCCTTCGAACGGCTCGCCGAGGTAGGCGGCGATGACGCGTTCGTCGCCCTGGACGACCTCCGACGTTCCCTCGACGAGCTTTTCGCCCTGGACGAGGCAGGCGACGCGGTCGGACAGGTTGAAGATGAAGCGCATGTCGTGCTCGATGACGAGGACGGCGATGCCCCTGTCGCGGATGGCGAAGACGAGGTCTTCGGTCGCTCGCGTTTCCTGGGGGTTCATGCCTGCGGTGGGCTCGTCCAGGAGGAGCAGGCCCGGCTCGCTTGCCATCGCGCGCGCGATCTCCAGCTTGCGCTGTTCGCCGTAGGGGAGGTTGCGGGAGAGGTGGTCGGCCTTGTGGTCGAGGCCGATGAACTCCAGCAGTTCCATGGCGCGTTCACGCGAGGCTGCCTCCGCTTTGCGGAAGCCCGGGCCGCGGAGCAGGGCCGACCAGAGGCCTTCCTTCGTCCTGGTGTGGCGGCCGACGAGCACGTTTTCCAGGACGGTCATGTTGGCGAAGAGCCGGATGTTCTGGAAGGTGCGGGCGATGCCGGCGCTGGTGACCAGGTGCGGCTTGGGCGGGAGGACGGTGCCCTTGTAGGAGACCTTGCCCTCTGTCGGCACGTACAGGCCCGTCAGGCAGTTGAAGAACGTCGTCTTGCCGGCGCCGTTGGGGCCGATGAGGCCGACGATCTCGCCGGTGTTGACGGTGAGGTCGACGCTGCGTACGGCGGTGAGGCCGCCGAAGCGCATGGTGACGCCGCTGGCTTCGAGGACGGGGCTGGGGGCTGTGGTGGTGGTCATGTGGGTCACGCCCCTGCCTTGGTGACGCCGACAGTGCTGTCGGGCAGGCCTTGTTCGGGGATGTCGAGTTGGCCGGTGTCGTGGAATTCGAGCTGGCGGCGGCGGTTGGCGATGATGCCTTCGGGGCGGAAGCGCATGAGGATCACGAGCGCGATGCCGAAGGCGAGCAGCTGGTACTCCTTGAGGAAGCTGAGCTTCTCGGGGAGGAGGTAGAGCAGCGTGGCGCCGAGGATGGGGCCGTTGACGGTGCCCATGCCGCCGAGGACGACCGCGGCGAGCAGGAAGGCGGAGTTCGGGGGCACGGAGCCGGCGAACTGGTACGGGGCCGGGTTGACGCTGTACCCGACGTGGGCGCTGACTGTACCGGCGAGGCCTGCCAGCGATGCACCCAGCGCGAAGGCGATGAGCTTGACGCGGAAGCCGTTGATGCCCATGGCGGTGGCGGCGGTCTCGTCTTCGCGGATGGCGATCCAGGAGCGGCCGATGCGGGAGTCGGCGGCGCGGTTGAAGACGAGGACGACCAGCGCGGTGATGAGCAGCATCAGCAGGAAGTAGTTCGCGAAGCGGCCGAGGGTGACTCCGCCGACGTCGTGGGTGCTTCCGAAGTTGAACCCGAAGATCTTGAGGTCCGGGATCATGGAGATGCCGTTGGGGCCGTTGGTGAGGTTGGGCCCGGAGGAGCCGTCCATGTTGTTGACGGAGATGCGGAAGATCTCTCCGAAGCCCAGGGTGACGATGGCGAGGTAGTCGCCGCGCAGTCGCAGGGTGGGGGCGCCGATGAGGACGCCGAAGACGAGCGACGCGCCCATGCCGGTGAGCATGGCGGCCCAGAAGGGGAACTGGACGCCGGAGAAGCGGGAGAACTCGGAGCCTGAGACGAGGGCAGCGGCGTAGGCGCCGACGCCGAGGAAGGCGACGTATCCGAGGTCGAGGAGTCCGGTGAGGCCGACGACGATGTTGAGGCCGAGGGCGACGGTGGCGACGACGAGGATGTTCACGCCGAGGTTGGCGTTGTGCTCGTTGTTCTCGACGAAGGGGAAGATCGCCGCGGCGAGGAATGCCATGGAGGTGGCGAATCCCTTGTGGCGGGCGTTGAGTTCGGCGAAGCGGTCGAAGAGTCCGGCGGTGAGCAGGGCCCAGGTGCCGAAGATGACCAGGAGCAGGTAGCCGAGGAACGTTTCGCTTGCGTCGGGGTCGACGCCGATGCCGTAGGTGAAGACGATCAGGGCCACGGCGGTGGCGCCGGTGATGACGAGGCGCTCGCCCCAGCCGGGGAGCTTGGCGGCCGGGGGGATGTTCTCCGGCTTGGTGACGTAGTCCTTGAACGTGTCGCCGGGCTTGGGGAGTGCCAGGGTGCCGACGAGGGCGATCAGGGAGCCGACGGCGGCGATGTAGGCGCCGGGGTCGAGGGCGACGAGGCCCTTGAGGTCGACGGCGATGGCGATGGCGCTGAACCAGCTGACGGCGAACGCGGAGGTGGCGGCGAGGACGACGGGCTGGGTGGCGCCTGCCGGGTTGAGCCAGCCGAGGCCGCGGATGTTGAAGAGGGTGAGCGCGAAGAGCAGGGTGACGGCGCCGGCGATGAGGTCGAGGATCTGGAGTCCGGCCGGGGAGCCGTAGTAGGTGAGGTCCCCGGGGAAGTCGGACGTGTAGGTCCAGGACATGAAGGTGCTGGCGATGGTGGCGATGGCGCCGACGGCGATGAGGGCGCGGGCGGCGGTCTGGGGGAGTGCGATCAGGCCGCGCTGTGCCGTGTTCTCGATGGTTGCCATGGTGCTCACGCCCTGTCCGCGACGCGTTCGCCGACGAGGCCTTGTGGCCTGAACAGCAGTACGAGGATGAGGAGTACGAAGGCCCAGACGGAGGACCAGCCGCCGCCGCCGAGCTGCTGCATGCCGGGGATTCCGTCGATGTAGCTGGTGGCCATGGTTTCGGCGAGGCCGAGGACGAGGCCGCCGATCATGGCGCCGTAGATGTTGCCGATGCCGCCGAGGACGGCCGCGGTGAAGGCTTTGAGGCCCATCTGGAAGCCCATGTCGTATTTCACCGTGCCGTAGCGCAGGCCGTAGGCGACGGCTGCGACGGCGGCGAAGAAGCCGCCGATGGCGAAGGCGATGACGATGATGCGGTTGGTGTCGATGCCCATGAGCTGGGCGGTGTCCGGGTCCTGCGCGGTGGCCTGCATGGCGCGGCCGGTGCGGGAGAGGCGGACGAAGAAGGCGAGGGCGGCCATGCAGATGGGGGCGGCGACGATGACGAAGAAGGAGCCGCTCTGGATGCTGATGGAGCCGAGGTGCCAGGGACCGAAGGGGAGTTGCGGGAAGTTGCGGTCGACCTTGGCGTTGGGGTACGCGTTGAAGACGACCTGCTGGAGGGCGAGGGAGAGGCCGATGGCGGTGATGAGGGGGGCGAGGCGTGGTGCTCCGCGCAGTGGTCGGTAGGCGAAGCGTTCGGCCCCGACGGCGATGAGGACGGAGACGAGTCCGCCGCCTATGAGCATCGCCGGGAGGGCTATCCACATGGATGTGCCGTTTGGCAGAACGTAAAGGTAGACCGTGAGTGCGCCGAAGCCGCCGGTCATGAAGATCTCGCCGTGGGCGAAGTTGATGAGCTGGACGATGCCGTACACCATCGTGTATCCGATGGCGATCAGCCCGTACATCGAGCCGAGGAACAGCCCGTTGGCCAGCTGCTGCGGCAGGGTGTTCACCGCATGGCCTCCATGTGGTGGGGAGAGTTGAGCAGGGCGTATGAAGCGGGCCGCGCGGTGACGGGTGGTCTGGCCGCGCGGCCCTTGGGTGGTGCTAGCGGCGGAAGGGATCAGCCGTTGAAGGTGCCGCTCTTGACGGCCTTCCACTTGCCGTCGACGACCTGGTAGACGGTGAGCTGCTTGTTGGTGGTGTCGCCGTACTCGTCGAAGGAGACGGGGCCTGCGATGCCGTCGAACTTGGTCTTCTGCACCTCGGCGACGATCTTGGCGCGGGCGTCGCTCGGGACCTTGCCGTCCTTCACGACGTTGCCGATGGCCTTGATGATGGCGGTGGCGGCGTCGTAGGAGTAGCCACCGTAGGTGCCGTAGTCGCCCTTGAGGCCGGAGGCCTTGTACTTCTTGATGAACTCGGCGGCGGAGGGCAGGGAGTCGACGGGCTGGCCGACGGAGGTGACGAGGTCGCCTTCGGAGGTCTTGCCGGCGGTCTCGATGTAGGTCGGGGTGAACATGCCGTCACCGCCGAACAGCGGGATCTTGGCTCCGCCGTCCTTGAGCTGCTTGGTGACCTTCTCGGACTCGTCGTACTGGCCGCCGTAGTAGACCAGGTCGGCCTTGGAGTTCTTGATCTTGGTGACCAGAGCCGAGAAGTCGGTGTCGCCGACGTTGACGTGGTCCTCGCCCGCGACCTTGCCGCCCGACTTGGTGAAGCCGGCCTTGAACAGCTTGGCGAGGCCGGCGCCGTAGGTCTGCTTGTCGTCGACCACGAACACCTTGCGCTTCTTCAGGGTGTTGTAGGCGTAGTCGGCGGCGAAGCCGCCCTGGAGGGCGTCGGTGGTGGCGGTGCGGAAGTACGTCTTGAAGGGACGCGACTTCGACGTCTGCCAGTTCTTGCCCTGGGTGAGCTCGGGCGCCGTGTTGGACGGCGAGATCTCGACCAGGTTGGCGGTGGCGAAGACCTGCTGCATCTGGGTGGCGACGCCGGAGTTCAGCGGGCCGACGACGCCGAGGACCTTGTCGTTCTGGACGAGCTGGGTGGCGTTCTGCTGGCCGGAGGCCGGGATCGCCTTGTCGTCGAGCGCCTGGACCTTGAAGGTCACGCCGGGAACGGTGTTGTTCTTGTTGGCGTCGTCGACAGCGATCTGCACGCCGCCCTGGATGCCGAGGCCCGTGGCGGAGTTCTGACCGGTCAGCGGCGCGTCTACGCCGATGATGATCTCGGTCTTCTTGCTGCTTTTGCTGTCCCCGCTGTCGTCGCGCGAGCCGCAGGCGGTCAGCGTGAGTGCTCCTGTGGTGAGCACGGAGGTGAGTATGACCAAAGAACGCTGTCGCACGTTGAATCCTCTCCCTGGCGCGGCACCCCAGGGTGGGGGCCGTGAGTCTCGCCGGGCCGTACTGGGTGGTACAGGCCGTGCAGTAGACGCGCCCGGCGGCGCGGTGACTGGCCGTGACTATAAGCGCAGGTAGGGGGAGCTCACAGGAGCGTAGGGAAGGCTGTGACGCTCTTGTTATGCGGGGGCTGTCCTGGCGGGCGCAGGGCGGGCAATTGGGGCATTTCGGGATGCAGCTCCGGGATGTGACTACCTGTTCGCATCGTGAGAACCCCCTGTTCCGGTTCATGAGGCAGAGCGGGTTCGGCTGTTGCGGAGGTGGATCGGGGCATTGCGTCGCATGCGACGCCCGGGGGTCGCGAGGCGCGAGCATTGATTCATTACGGCACAGGTAACCGACTGTTACCGGCGTGTGAGGTCCCGCCAGGTGTCCCGGACGACAGAAGTCGGCGCGGGGGAGGCCGTGTTGGGGAAGCAGGCGGCGCGCAAGTCGGTCCACAGGTCGCGCGGGTAGGCGCCGCCGAAGAGAAAGCTTTGCTGCTGCCGTGCGGTCCTGTTGCTGAGGAGCAGGTCGAGGTGGGGGAGGTCGAGGGCGGGCGGCAGGGCGGCGCACTTGTATACGGAGATGCGGACGGTGATCAGGCGGGGGGATCCGGCCTTCACTGTCAGTGGCAGGGGGGGTGTGGTGGTGGCGCCCAACTCGGGCAGTCCGGCGCCGACTTGGTGGACGGTGACGGGGCTGCCGCGAGCGACGTCGATCTCGAACCGGTAGGTCGCGGGGGTGGGTCCGCGGCCCTTGTAGTGGAGGGTGGTGACGCCGGCGGGCCAGGGGTAGGGGTTCGGGGTGGCCTGGGTGGCCGGGGTCGGGCGCAGGGCGAAGAAGGCGCCGGTGGCGGTCGCGGCGATGATCAGAGCCTGCAGGAGACGACGGCGTGAGCGGGAGAGCGCGGCCCAACGCGTGGTGGCGGGTGGGGATTTCGACCACAGCAGGTCGGTGGGGGTGTTCTCGTGAGGGCCGTCGGTGTCATCGGGGTGGTACGGCTCGACGGGCCCGATGCCGGTCATGCTTCACGCTATGCCGGAGCGGGGGGCTCCGCCAATGCCCGCTCGCCCCCGGGGCACCGCGCGGCCGGTTCCCCGGCGCTGCGGGAGACGGGCGATCTCGCGCACCGCGCGCCGGGGAACGGGTGCCGTGCGGCGTCAGGGGGTGGGAGCGTCCTTGAGGACGCAGGTCAGGCGGGCGCTGCAGACGCGCTTGCCGTCCTCGTCCGTGATGGCGATCTCGTACGTCGCCGAGGTGCGCCCGCGATGTACAGGTGTGGCCACGCCCGTGACCAGGCCGGAGCGCACTCCGCGGTGGTGCGTGCAGTTCAGGTCGACGCCCACGGCGATCTTGGAGCTGCCGCCGTGGAGCATGGCGCCGACGGAGCCGATGGTCTCGGCGAGGACGGCGGAGGCGCCTCCGTGCAGCAGACCGTAGGGCTGGGTGTTGCCCTCCACCGGCATGGTGCCCACGACGCGGTCCGCGGAGGCCTCGACGATCTGCACGCCCATGCGCGAGCCGAGGTGGCCCGCGGAGAACAGTGCGGGCAGGTCGACGCCGAGCGCGGCGTACTCGTCGATGACCTCTTGCGGGAACTTCACGGTGTGCTGCTCGCCCATCGGGCCCGGCTCCGTTCGTCGTGGATCACTTCGTCGTGGATCACTCTCACTGAGCAAACGCTCAGTCGGTTGCCGATTGTTCCAGACGTACGACGACGGACTTGCTGGCAGGGGTGTTGCTGGTGTCGGCGGTCGCGTCCAGCGGGACGAGGACGTTGGTCTCCGGGTAGTAGGCGGCCGCGCAGCCCAGGGCGGTCGGGTAGTGCACGACGCGGAAGCCGGGCGCACGCCGCTCGACGCCGTCCTTCCACTCGCCGACCAGGTCGACGTAGGAGCCGTCCGAGAGCTTCAGCTCGCGCGCGTCCTCGGGGTTGACGAGCACGACCCGGCGGCCGTTCTTGATGCCCCGGTAGCGGTCGTCCAGGCCGTAGATCGTGGTGTTGTACTGGTCGTGCGAGCGCAGGGTCTGCAGCAGCAGGCGGCCCTCGGGGAGCCTCGGGTATTCGACGGGCGCGGCCGTGAAGTTGGCCTTGCCGGTGGCCGTCGGGAAGCGGCGCTCGTCGCGGGGGGCGTGCGGGAGCGCGAAGCCCCCGGGGTGCGCCACGCGCGCGTTGAAGTCCTCGAAGCCGGGGATCACGCGCGCGATGCGGTCGCGGATGGTCGCGTAGTCCTTCTCGAACTCCTCCCAGGGGGTACGGGATTCGTGGCCGAGGACGCGGCGGGCGAGACGGCAGACGATGGCCGGCTCGGACAGCAGCTGCCCGCTCGCGGGCTCCAGGCGGCCCCGTGAGGCGTGCACCATGCCCATGGAGTCCTCGACGGTCACGAACTGCTCGCCGCTGCCCTGGAGGTCGCGCTCCGTGCGGCCGAGGGTCGGCAGGATCAGGGCACGTGCGCCCGTGATCGCGTGCGAGCGGTTCAGCTTCGTCGACACGTGCACAGTGAGGCGGGCGCGGCGCATGGCCGCCTCCGTCACCTCGGTGTCGGGCGACGCGGAGACGAAGTTGCCGCCCATCGCGAAGAAGACCTTCGCCTCGCCGTCGCGCAGGGCGCGGATGGCTCGTACGACGTCGTAGCCGTGCTCGCGGGGCGGTGCGAACCCGAACTCCTTCTCCAGGGCGTCCAGGAAGGCGGGGGCGGGGCGCTCGAAAATGCCCATCGTGCGGTCGCCCTGCACGTTCGAGTGGCCGCGCACCGGGCACACGCCCGCGCCCGGGCGGCCGATGTTGCCGCGCAGCAGCAGGAAGTTGACGACCTCGCGGATCGTCGGCACGGCGTGCTTGTGCTGGGTGAGGCCCATCGCCCAGCACACGATGGTGCGCTTGGAGGCGAGGACCATGCGGAGGGCCTCGTCGATCTTCTCCCGGGTGAGGCCGGTCGCGGTGAGGGTCTCGTCCCAGTCGGCGGCGCGGGCGGCGGCCGCGAACTCCTCGAACCCGTGGGTGTGTTCAGCGATGAACTCCTCGTCGACGGCGCCTGAACCCGCGCCGGAGGCGCTGTCGGATTCAGCGAGGATGAGCTTGTTCAGGAGGCGGAACAGGGCCTGGTCGCCGCCGAGGCGGATCTGCAGGAACAGGTCGGTGAGGGCGGCGCCCTTGAGCATGCCCTGGGGGGTCTGCGGGTTCTTGAAGCGCCCGAGGCCCGCCTCGGGCAGCGGGTTGACCGTGATGATCTTCGCGCCGTTCGCCTTGGCCTTCTCCAGGGCCGACAGCATGCGCGGGTGGTTCGTGCCGGGGTTCTGCCCGGCGACGATGATCAGGTCCGCCTTGTGGAGGTCGTCGAGCAGGACGCTGCCCTTGCCGATGCCGATGGTCTCGGAGAGGGCGGACCCCGAGGACTCGTGGCACATGTTCGAGCAGTCCGGCAGGTTGTTCGTGCCGAGCTCGCGGGCGAACAGCTGGTACAGGAAGGCGGCCTCGTTGCTCGTGCGCCCGGAGGTGTAGAAGAGGGCCTCGTCGGGGGAGCCGAGGCTCTTCAGGTCCTCGGCGATGATGTCGAAGGCGCGCTCCCAGGTGACCGGCTCGTAGTGGTCGGCTCCCTCGGGGAGATACATGGGGTGCGTGAGGCGGCCCTGCTGGCCCAGCCAGTAGCCGCTGCGGGTCGCGAGGTCGGTCACCGGGTGCGCGGCGAAGAAGTCGGGGGTGACCCGGCGCAGGGTGGCTTCCTCGGCGACCGCCTTCGCGCCGTTCTCACAGAACTCCGCCGTGTGCCGGTGCTCCGGCTCGGGCCAGGCACAGCCCGGGCAGTCGAAGCCGTCCTTCTGGTTGACACGCAGCAGGGTCAGCGCGGTGCGGCGCACACCCATCTGCTGCTGTGCGATGCGCAGGGTGTGCCCGATGGCGGGCAGCCCGGCCGCCGCGTGCTTGGGCTCGGCGACCTGCGGCGCGTCCTGAACCGGATCGCTTTTCGGCGGCTTGCTGGCCATCGCTGAACCCCTTCGCGTGCACACGTCCCCTGAACGCCTTCGATCCTCGCACGCGGTGCCGACAGCGACGGTGCCCGGTCCCGGACGGTCCGCACTGTCAGTGCGTCGTGGCAGGATCGGGGGCGTGGCAGAAACAGCATCGAAGAAGACCGAGAAGAAGCCTGGCAGCGGCCGCCCGCGCCTCATGCTCATGGACGGGCACTCGCTGGCGTACCGCGCGTTCTTCGCGCTGCCCGCGGAGAACTTCACCACCGCGACCGGCCAGCCGACGAACGCCATCTATGGTTTCGCGTCGATGCTGGCGAACACGCTGCGCGACGAGGCGCCCACGCATTTCGCGGTGGCGTTCGACGTCTCCCGCAAGACATGGCGCTCCGAGGAATTCACCGAGTACAAGGCGAACAGGTCGAAGACCCCGGACGAGTTCAAGGGGCAGGTCGAGCTGATCGGCGAGCTCCTCGACGCGATGCACGCCCAGCGGTTCGCGGTCGACGGCTTCGAGGCCGACGACATCATCGCGACGCTCGCCACGCAGGCCGAGGCCGAGGGCTTCGAGGTGCTGATCGTCACCGGCGACCGCGACTCCTTCCAGCTGGTCTCCGAGCACACGACGGTGCTGTATCCGACGAAGGGCGTCTCGGAGCTGACCCGGTTCACCCCGGAGAAGGTTTTCGAGAAGTACGGTCTGACGCCGGCGCAGTACCCCGACTTCGCGGCGCTGCGCGGCGACCCGTCGGACAACCTGCCGGGCATCCCCGGGGTCGGGGAGAAGACGGCCGCGAAGTGGATCAACCAGTTCGGTTCGTTCGCGGAGCTGGTCGAGCGCGTCGACGAGGTCAAGGGCAAGGCCGGGCAGAATCTGCGCGACCACCTGGAGGCGGTGAAGCTCAACCGCCGTCTCACCGAGATGGTGAAGCACGTGGAGCTGCCCAGGACGGTCGCCGACCTGGAGCGCGCGGCGTACGACCGCAAGGCCGTCGCGATGGTCCTGGACACCCTGGAGATCCGCAACCCCTCGCTGCGGGAGCGGCTCCTCGCCGTCGACCCGGGCTCCGAGGAGGCCGAAGGGGCGCAGCCTGTCGCCGAGGGCGTGGAGCTCGACGGCACGGTGCTGGGCGCGGGCGAGCTGAAGCCCTGGCTCGCCGAGCACGGCACGGTGGTCCTCGGCCTGGCCACGGTCGACGCGTGGGCGCTGGGCACGGGCTCCGTGGCCGAGGTCGCGCTGGCCGCCGCCGACGGTGCGGCCGCATGGTTCGACCCGTCGCAGCTGGACGAGGCCGACGAGAACGCGTTCGCGACGTGGCTCGCCGATCCCAAGAAGCCCAAGGTGCTGCACAACGCCAAGGGCGCGATGCGGGTCTTCGCCGAGCACGGCTGGAGCATCGAGGGTGTGTCCATGGACACCGCGCTCGCCGCCTATCTGGTCAAGCCCGGGCGTCGCTCCTTCGCGCTGGACGCGCTGTCCCTGGAGTACCTCGGCCGGGAGCTGGGGCCCGCCGCCGCGGCCGACGGCCAGCTCGCCTTCGGCACCGACGAGCAGGCCGAGGCCGATGCGCTGATGGCACAGGCCCGCACGATCCTCGACCTGGGCGAGGCGTTCGGCGAGAAGCTGACGGAGGTCGGCGCGGCCGACCTGCTCCGGGACATGGAACTGCCCACGTCCACGCTGCTGGCCCGCATGGAGCGGCACGGCATCGCGGCGGACAGGGCCCACCTGGAGGCCATGGAGCAGATGTTCGCGGGCGCCGTGCAGCAGGCGGTGAAGGAGGCGCACGCGGCCGCCGGGCACGAGTTCAATCTGGGCTCGCCCAAGCAGCTCCAGGAAGTCCTCTTCGGCGAGCTGGCCCTGCCGAAGACGAAGAAGACGAAGACGGGCTACACGACGGACGCGGACGCGCTGGCGTGGCTCGCCACACAGACCGAGAACGAACTGCCGGTGATCATGCTCCGCCACCGCGAGCAGGCGAAGCTGCGTTCCACGGTCGAGGGCCTGATCAAGACGATCGCGGCGGACGGCCGCATCCACACGACGTTCAATCAGACGGTGGCGGCGACCGGCCGTCTCTCCTCCACGGACCCGAACCTGCAGAACATCCCGGTCCGTACGGACGAGGGCCGCGCCATCCGCCGCGGTTTCGTGGTCGGCGAGGGCTTCGAATCCCTCATGACCGCGGACTACAGCCAGATCGAACTGCGCGTCATGGCCCATCTGTCGGAGGACGAGGGCCTGTTGGAGGCGTTCACCTCCGGTGAGGACCTGCACACCACCGTCGCCTCCCAGGTGTTCTCCGTGGAGCGGTCCGCGGTCGACGCGGAGATGCGGCGCAAGATCAAGGCGATGTCGTACGGATTGGCGTACGGGCTGTCGGCCTTCGGCCTCTCCCAGCAGCTGAACATCGACGCGGGTGAGGCGCGGGCGCTGATGGACACCTACTTCGAGCGCTTCGGAGGCGTACGGGACTATCTGCGCCGCGTGGTCGACGAGGCGAGGGCGACGGGCTACACGGCGACGCTCTTCGGCCGCCGCCGTTACCTGCCGGACCTCAACAGCGACAACCGCCAGCGTCGCGAGGCGGCCGAGCGCATGGCGCTCAACGCCCCGATCCAGGGCACGGCGGCGGACATCGTCAAGATCGCCATGCTGAACGTGGACCGCGCGCTGCGCGAGGCGGGCCTCAAGTCCCGCATGCTCCTCCAGGTCCATGACGAAATCGTCCTGGAGATCGCCCCGGGCGAGCGCGCCAAGGCCGAGGAACTCCTCCGCCACGAGATGGCGTCCGCCGTCCACCTCCGGGCTCCCCTGGACGTGTCCATCGGCTCGGGCGCGGACTGGGAGTCGGCGGCGCACTAGCGCTCGGCCCCGCTGCGACATCAAGGGCCCGGCACCGCAAGGTGCCGGGCCCCTGGGCGCTCGCCACGACGGCGAGAACCTCCACGGCGCTGTTCGGGCGAGAACCTCCATGACGCTGTTCGGGCGAGAACCTCCACGGCGCGGGCCTCGAAACCGTCCGCAGGGCAACCCACCCCCGGCGGCCGGAGAAACACGGGCTCGCTGTACCCCCGTCCAACCCCCGGAGGGAACCGTCACCCGCGTGGCCCCCGCAAAGACGCCCCCCGCCCAGAGGGGCCGTAAGGATGCGGGCATGGGTATACGTACGCTCCACCGCCGCACGGCCATGGCCACCGCCGTCGTCCTCGCGGCCACAGCTGTTGTCTCGGCGCTTCTCGCGCCGAGACCCGCGGTCGCCGAGGAAGCCGGCACCGCCCAGGTACCCGCCGCCTGCCGCTCCACCCGTGACCCCGACCGCGCCGCCCGGCTGTCCCGCGACATCCGGGCGGCGCTGTCGTCCCGCCAGGGCACCGTCTCCGTGGCGGTCAGCGACGACGCCACCGGCCTGACCTGCGCCCTCGCGAGCGAACGGCAGTACGACTCGGCGAGCATCGCCAAGGTCATGATCATGGAGGGCACCCTGCGACGGGCGGAGGAGCTCGGCCGCACGCTCACCAACTGGGAACGGGCCAACATCCGCCCCATGATCACCGAGTCGGACAACACGTCCGCCGCGCGGCTGTGGACCGGTCTCGGGCACGCCTACCTCAATCGCCTCCTCGCCCGCGTCGGGACGTCCCGCACCTCGCTGGGCCCGGACGGCTACTGGGGCCTGACCCGCACCACGGCCGCCGACCAGATGCGGCTGCTGGACGTACTCACCAACGCCCGCTCGTTCCTGAAGACCCGCGCCTACGGCCTGAAGCTGATGAGGCAGGTCCGCAGCGACCAGCGCTGGGGCGTGCCCGCCGGCATGCCGAAAGGCCTCACGGCCCAGGTGAAGAACGGCTGGCTGCCCCGGGCGACGCACGGCTGGCGGGTGCACAGCGTCGGGGCGTTCACGGGCCCCCACCGCACGTACCGCATCGTCGTCCTGTCGCACGACAACCCGACGATGGCGTACGGGGTGCGCACCATCGAGCGCATCGCGCGGGCCGTGCACCGCGGCCTGAACCCGGGACGCGGCGCGATCCAGAGTCCCACCCCGGAGGGCGTGATCAGCGAGGAGCCGGACGGCTCGGCTCCGTATGAGCCGCTGCCGGGCTGGGACGAGCCGGAGCCGGACGCCACACCCTGACTGCTACGGCGTACAGCCCGAGGCCGAGCGCCAGGCCCGCGCCCGCGCCGAAGCACAGCGGCGGCATCAACTCCCAGGGCTTCGCGCGGGAGCCCCAGTAGGCCCACCAGCGCGAAGCCCGCTGCACCGCGCCCACGAGCGCGCAGCACCCGAGAACTGCAGCCGCAAGCCATCGGTCGGAAGCGGACAGCACCGGCACCCCCACGGGTTCGCCGGAGGGCGTCCGGCGCAGCGCGACGACCACGAAGACCGCGATCGCGACGGCCCCCACCGCCGAACTCCCGTACTGCGCGTACAAGGACATCGGCGTGCCCCCGATGTTCCGCCCCAGGGCGGGGAGCAGCCGCACTCCCCACCGCTCGTGATGCGTGAACGCGTCCCACACGACATGTGTCAGCGCGCCGAGCACGGCGGAGCCGTACCACCACAAGGCCGTCGACCTACGGGGGCGTTGGGGTGGCGTCCCGCAGCGCAGCAGCCGAGCCGGACGCCCCTGCCGGGCGGGCGGCAGCAGTGCCACCAGGGGCTCGCGCAGCACCAGCCAGGCGCCCACGAGTGCCCACGCGACGAGCACGTCGATGGTGAACACGCCGGTGAAGGAGTGCGTGAAGGTGCCGAACTCCATCGCCCCGGGCAGCACACTCGCCGCGTAATAGGTCATGTCAGGAGCGAACGAACCGGCGACGAGAACGGCGGGAACCAGCCGGCCACGACCGCTTCCGTCACCGCGCACGGCGGGCAGCACGGCCGCCGCATGGCTGAGAGTGAAGGGCAAGTCGTCCCCCTGCGGCTGATGTCGGGTGGTTATGTCCGCTCCGCTGATCGCTGACGCCCAGTATGAGGGACGTGTGAAAGCAGCCGAGTGAGCCACTCGGAGGCGGCATTCCGCGCACCATCACACATGGCCAACCGGTGAATATCGGGCGCGAACGGGTGACCGCGCGACGGAAGTTGTCGTAGGGTCACACGGGTTACCGTGCCGGGGAGCATGGTCGAACACGAGCAGGAAACGCACGAAGAAGCGCAGAAGCGCAGAAGCGGTCGTCCACGGGAGGGGTTCACTCAATGGCGGCGCATTTCGGCAGGAGGCTGCGCAAGGGGGCGGCTACCACCGCCGTGGCCGCGGCCGCGGTCGCGGCTCTGTCCGCGTCCCAGGCCCCGGGAGTGACCACCGACGACCACGGCAGACAGACGACCGGCGCCGAAGCCACACCGGACGCGAGCGGCGACGACACCGCGACCGGCAACTCGCGCTACTACACGGACCTGCCGCCGCTCGACAGCCCGAGCCCGTCGCCGACCATAGGTACGCCCGTTTCCAGGGGTGACGCCGAGGCGGGCATTCCGGCGTCCGTCCTCGACGCCTACAAGAAGGCCGAGGCGTCCCTGCGCGAGTCCAAGCCGGGCTGCAACCTGCCCTGGCAGCTCCTCGCCGCCATCGGCAAGGTCGAGTCGGGCCAGGCCCGCGGCGGCCGTGTCGACGCGAGCGGCACGACGTACTCGCCGATCCTCGGCCCGGTCCTCAACGGCAACGGCTTCGCGAACATCAGCGACACCGACAACGGCGTGTACGACGGCGACTCCACGCACGACCGCGCGGTGGGGCCGATGCAGTTCATCCCCTCCACCTGGGAGTGGGCGGGCCGCGACGGCAATGGCGACGGCAAGAAGGACCCCAACAACATCTACGACGCCGCGCTCTCGGCCGGCCACTACCTCTGCCGGTTCGGCCACGACATGTCGGTCCAGTCGCAGATGAACGCCTCGATCCTCAGTTACAACAACTCGACGGCGTACCTGAACACGGTCCTGTCGTGGCTGGAGTACTACCGCAAGGGCACCCACGAGGTGCCGGACGGCACGGGCACGCTGCCCTCGCACAACAGCGACGACACCTCCGACCCGAGCCCCAGTCCCACGCCGCCGTCGACCTCCAAGCCCAACACCCCCAAGCCGGGCGGTGGTTCGACGAGCCCCAGCCCGGCCCCGTCCACGCCCTCGACGCCCTCCACACCGCCTTCGACGAGCCCGCCGCCCACCCAGACGCCCACCGAGACCGTGGACCACCTGGAGGACGCGGGCACCGGGAAGCTCACGGCGACGGCAGGCGACACCTTCGCCGAGAAGGTCGCCGTACGGACCGAGACCCGGGCCGGCAAGGCGGTGGCGAAGGTCCGGGTGCGGTTCACGATCGTCGGTGACGGCACGGATGCCACCTTCACCGGGGGCGAGACCGTCGCCACGGTCGTCACCGACAGCGCGGGTACGGCCACCGCGCCCGCCCTCGTCGCGGGCGAGAAGACCGGCGACTTCACGGTGCGCGCCACCGTCGTCGGCCGCGTCATGGCCGGCCTCGACTACACGGCGGCCGTCACCCCGCGCCAGGCCGACACCCTCACCCGCACCAGCGACACCGCGCTGACCTGTGTGCCGGGCGGCGAGTTCGCCGACCAGGTCGAGGTGAAGGCCACCTACAAGGGTGCTGTCGCGGACAAGGTCGCGGCCACCGCGACGCTCATCAAGTCGGCGGACGACGCGACCGAGAACGACAAGGGCCCGTATTTCAAGGACGCGGACGGCAAGACCGTACGCACCCTCACGGACCTCACCACGGACGCCGACGGTGTGCTCAAGCTCCCGAAGCTGTACGCGGACGACACCACCGGCACGTTCCTGCTCCGCATCAACACCACGGGCGGCGCGACGCTGACCGTGGAGCTGAAGGTGGCGGCGGCCACCTCGTAGTCCGTACGCGCGTCCAGGGCGCTCCTCCGCTTCCGGGCGGAGGGGCGCCCTCGTCTATGTGTGCAACGTGTTCTCATCTCGCCCCGCCGTTGCTACGGTGCCGGACCTGACGACCTATCAGCTCCTGGCCCTCGGGAGGCCGCATGCGTGCCCTCATCGCCGCCGCGATCGGTCTCGCCGTGGCGCTCGCCCTGGTGCTGACCATCACGGCCATGGGCTCACCGGCAGGGAAGACATCACCGAAGCCGCTGCTGACCACCGTGCCCAAACACCCGTAGACCGTGCCCCCGCACCCGTAGACCGTGCCCCCGCACCCGTACACCGTGCCCGCACACCCGTAACTCCCAGGGAGGGACGCCGAGATGCGCCGCAAGGCAAGCCTGATCCTGCTCGCCTTCGCCGTGTTCTTCACGGCGCTGTCCCCACTGCTGCGCTGGTACGCCTTCCCGCGCCTGGCGAAGATCCCCGCCAACCAGTACCAGGACATGGTGCTGGAGGCGAAGGACGCGACCCTCCTCGACTACGGCACCATGAAGGCCAGGAAGGTCCCCAAGGTCACCATCGTGCAGACCCTCAAGGGCAACGTCGAGGCCTCCGAGAAGATCGAGAAGACCGCGGGCCGCGACGTCGTCGTCTGGGACTCCCTCTCCTACGTGCAGGGCCCCGACGGCAAGATGGTCTCCAAGATCCCCGAGCGCTACATCTTCGACGCTCACAGCCAAGACCCTGTCCATGCCACCGGCGAGATGGTCGACGGCGACCCCGTCACACGCGAGGGCATCGAGTTCAAGTGGCCCTTCATGACGGAGAAGCGGGACTACGAGTACTTCGACGCGCAGACCCGCACCACCAACCCCATCCACTACAAGGGCACCCAGAACTTCCGGGGAGTCGAGGTCTACTACTTCGAGCAGACCATTCCCTGGACCAAGGTCCACTTCCCCAAGACCATGCCGGTCAAGGGCATCACCCAGGAGTCGCTCGCCAAGACGGGAACGACCATCTGGTACACCACGGTCCGTAAGTTCTGGGTGGAGCCGGTCACCGGAGCGCCCGTCTACGGCGAGGAGCTCCACAAGGAGGAACTCCGCGGCGGGACTCTGCTGGGCGGCCGTGACAAAGTGACCGCCTTCTCCGGGCACGTGAAAATGCGCGAGGACTACATCAAGTACACGGTCGACCTGGTCAAGTCGAACCGCACCCTGGTCCTCCTGATGACCTCGTACCTCCCCTGGGGCTTCCTGCTTCTGGGTGCCGGTCTGCTGTCGCTGTCCTTGTACCTGGAGGCCCGCAGCCGCCGCCCCGGCGACCCGGCGCCGACGGAGGCTGCGGAACCCGAGCCGATCAACGCCTGAGCCGGGCGTTGGTGTGCCGGGTGGGCTCGGCGGTTGCCGGGTCCTCGGGCCACGGGTGCTTGGGATAGCGCCCGCGCAGTTCGGCCCGCACGGCCTTGTAGCCGTCCCTCCAGAACGAGGCGAGGTCGGCGGTGACGGCGGCGGGCCGTCCTGCGGGGGAGAGCAGATGCACGAGCACCGGCACTCCGGCGACGCGAGGGGTCTCGGCCAGCCCGAACATCTCCTGCAGCTTCACCGCCAGCACGGGCCGTTCCGGATCCTGGTAGTCGATCCGGATTCTGGACCCACTGGGCACCTCGATCCGCTCCGGTGCGAGCCCGTCGAGCCGCGCGGCATCGCCGGTGGCCCACGGAAGCAGCCGGCCGAGCCCCTGACCGGCATCGATCCTCCCCAGGTCGGACCGCCGACGCGCCCGCCCGAGCTCCGGCTCCAACCACTCCTCCACGCGCGTGTGGAGGGCGTCGTCACGAACGTCGGGCCAAGGAGCACCGAGCTGCTGGTACAGAAAGGCGAGCCGCTGCCGCAGCAGCTCCGCGTCCCGCGTCCACCGCAGCAGCCCGAGCCCCTCCTCCCGTAGACCCTCCACAAGAGCCTCTCGTACGAGCCCTGAGTCGGCGTCCTTCATCGGGCGCACCGCCAGCTCCACGGCCCCCAGCCGCTCGACCCGCCGCGCGACGACGTCCCCGTCGGCCCAGTGGACCTCGTCCTCCTCGGCATACAGGCTCCCCGCGGCCCGCCGCGCCGTCTCCTCGTCGATGACGGCCCCGAGCCGCACACGCGCGTGCCCGGCGCCCACGGGCCGATCCGCCACCGCGACAGCGAGCCAGGGAGCTCCCCGCAACCCAGTGCCGTCCCCGAGCTCGGCCCGGGTACCGGAAGCCATCAGGTAGGAGCCCCCTTGAGGCCGTGCGACCCGCTCCGGGAAGGCGAGGGCAGCGACGAGACCCACGACGCGGTCGTCCCCGGCGCTTGCCCGCCCACTCGCCCTGGACGTGGCGGAGGCGGGCGTGGAAGGCGCGTTGCCGGTCTGTGGGCCACGGGTGGCGGTGGTGCCGGGGTGCGGTTCGACGGTGGCTGTTGCCGAAAGAGAGTCACCGGTGGGCGGGTGCGAAGAGTCCGTACCGGTGGAGGCACCGGCCCGCAGGCGCCGGGCCTCCGCGCGCCAGCGCCCGGCGTAGGCGTCGCCCCCGCGCCGGGCGGTACGCCACGCCGCGGCGAGGTCGTCGCCGTACTCCCGAGGCGGCTCCTCGCTCAAGAGGGCGACGACCTCGGAGGCCCGCTCCGCACCGACCGAGGGGGCCGCGTCCAGCAGCGCCCGGGCCAGCCGCGGGTGCAGCCCGAGCCGGGACATGCGCGCACCCCGTTCCGTGGCCCGCCCCGCGGAATCCACCGCACCGATGGCCGACAGAACCGAGCGCGCCGCCGCCATCGCCCCACCCGGCGGCGGGTCGAGGAGCGCGAGCCCCGTCGCGTCCGGGTCGCCCCAGCAGGCCGCCTGGAGGGCGAACGCCGTCAGGTCGGCCACCTTGATCTCCGGCGCGGGGAAACGGGCCAGACGCGCGTTCTCGGCCTCCGCCCAGCATCGGTACACCGCTCCTGGCGCCTCGCGCCCGGCGCGCCCCGCCCGCTGCCGCCCCGCCGCCTGCGAGGCCCGTACGGTCGTCAGCGCGCTCAGCCCGCGCGCGTGGTCCACCCGCGGCTCCCGCGCGAGCCCGGAGTCGACGACCACCCGTACCCCGGGAACCGTCAGCGACGACTCGGCCACCGAGGTCGCGAGGACCACCCGGCGCCGTACACCCGGCGACAGCACCGCATCCTGCACGGCGGCCGGCGCCCGCCCGTGCACCTGAAGCACGTCCACCTCGCCTAGGTCCCCCAGCTGCCCGGCGACCCGCGCGATCTCCCCGACGCCGGGCAGGAAGCACAGGACGTCCCCCTCGCGCTCGGCCAGCGCCCGCCGCACCACCGACGCCACATGCGTCAGCAGCGCCGGGTCCACCCGCATCCCGTGCGGCGGCCGTACCGGGCGTACCGGCGGCGCCCACACCACCTCGACCGGATACGAGACTCCCCGCGCCTCGACCACCGGCGCGTCGCCCAGCAGCCGGGCCCACCCCTCGGCGTCCGTGGTGGCGGACGCGGCCAGCAGTCGCAGCTCGGGGCGGAGAGCGGCCCGTACGTCCAGCAGAAAGGCGGCCACCGTGTCGGCGTCCAGATGCCGCTCGTGGCACTCGTCGAGCACGACGACGTCGACGTCCGCCAGCTCCTGGTCCCGCTGGAGCCGCTGCAGCAGGACACCGGTCGTGACGACCTCCACGCGCGCGTGCCGGCCCACCACCCGCTCCCCGCGCACGGTGTAGCCGACGCTCTCGCCGACCTTCTCGCCCAGCAGCCACGCCATCCGCCGCGCGGCGGCCCGGGCGGCGATACGCCGTGGCTCGGCGACGACGACCCGGCGTACCGGCCGCCCGTCCTCCAGCAGACCGGCGAGCGCCAGCGGGACGAGGGTCGTCTTGCCGGTGCCGGGCGGCGCCACGAGCACCGCGCTGCCGCCGCCCTCCAGGGCGTCGTTCAGACCGGGCAGCGCGCCGCGTACGGGCAGCAGGTCCAGGGCGTCGTAACGGATCACGCCCCCAGTCTCGTACGAGCGTCAAACCCGTCCTGTACGCCCGTCGAACTGCCCTCCACGTGCGCGGTGGCCCCTCCACGCGGCGAAGGGGTGCCCACGCACGCGTGGGCACCCCTTCGTCGCGCGATCAGTCCCGCTCGCACACGAAGATTGCCGTCCCGGGGATCAGATTCCCGCGCAGCGGGGACCAGCCGCCCCACTCCTGGGTGTTCCAGTCGGGCCACTCCGGCTCGACCAGGTCGACCAGGCGGAACCCGCCGGCCACCACGTCGCGGACGCGGTCGCCGATCGTCCTGTGGTGCTCGACGTACACCGCGCGGCCCTCTTCGTCCTGCTCCACATAAGGAGTGCGGTCGAAGTAGGAGGCGGAGACGCTCAGCCCCTCGGGGCCCGGCTCGTCCGGGAACGCCCAGCGGATCGGATGCGTCACGGAGAAGACGAAGCGGCCCCCGGGGCGCAGCACCCGGCGCACCTCCCGCAGGACGCGGACCGGGTCGGCGACGAACGGCAGCGCGCCGTAGGCCGAGCACGCGAGGTCGAAGGAGCCGTCGGCGAACGGCAGGGCGCCCGCGTCGGCCTCCACGAGGGGCACGGAATCGCCGATGCGCAGCGCGTGCTGGAGCTGGCGGTGGGAGAGGTCCAGGGCAACCGGACGCGCCCCCTGGCCGGCCAGCCAGCGCGAGCACTGGGCCGCCCCGGCGCCGATCTCCAGGATGTCCTTGCCCTTCAGGTCCTCCGGCGGGCCGAGCAGCTCGGCCTCCACCTCGTCGAGGCCCTCGGGCCCCCACACGAAACGGTCGTCTCCGAGGAACGTGCCGTGCTCGATCTGGTACTCGTCCGCGTTCCGGTCCCACCAGCCGCGATTGGCGCGGGAACTCTCCGTGACGCCCGCGTCGCGTCGGGTGGCTTCGGGCTCGAACGGTTCGGGCTCTTGGATGATCGGCTCCCTCGTCGTACTCTTCCGTCCAACCCGTCTCGGGCGTGTCACGACAGAGGCGCCCTATGGCCTGCGTGGCCTTATGAGACAGGTCTTGTGCCGGGTATGCGGCGATCCGCCCCGGGTGTGCGCCTTCGCGCATTGACCCTGCCCGGCTGCCCCCGTATGCTACAAGTTGCGCTGCGGGCCTGCGCTCCTCAGACGTAGCAGGCTGCGCTCGCATCTGTATGTATGTCCCCTCGGTTTTCGAGGCGCCACTGGGATGTGTTTGTAAAAACACCGTCCAGGCTGGGCGCTTCCTTGGCTGTCCGGCCTTCTGCAGAGCGAAACGGGCTCCCGGCGTAAGCAGTACCTACGACTCACTGTCCGTACCGGAGCCCTTTCCCACATGACGAGCAGCACCGAGACCACCGCCACCACCCCGCAGGTTGCGGTCAACGACATCGGTAACGAGGAAGCCTTCCTCGCCGCGATCGACGAGACGATCAAGTACTTCAACGACGGCGACATCGTCGACGGCGTCATCGTGAAGGTCGACCGGGACGAGGTCCTGCTCGACATCGGTTACAAGACCGAAGGTGTCATCCCGAGCCGCGAGCTCTCGATCAAGCACGACGTCGACCCGAACGAGGTCGTGGCCGTCGGCGACGAGATCGAAGCCCTTGTTCTCCAGAAGGAGGACAAGGAAGGCCGCCTGATCCTCTCGAAGAAGCGCGCCCAGTACGAGCGCGCCTGGGGCACCATCGAGAAGATCAAGGAAGAGGACGGCATCGTCACCGGTACCGTCATCGAGGTCGTCAAGGGTGGTCTCATCCTCGACATCGGCCTCCGTGGCTTCCTGCCGGCTTCTCTCGTCGAGATGCGCCGTGTCCGCGACCTCCAGCCCTACGTGGGCAAGGAGCTCGAGGCGAAGATCATCGAGCTGGACAAGAACCGCAACAACGTGGTCCTGTCCCGCCGCGCCTGGCTGGAGCAGACCCAGTCCGAGGTTCGCCAGACGTTCCTCACCACCCTGCAGAAGGGTCAGGTCCGCTCCGGCGTCGTGTCCTCGATCGTCAACTTCGGTGCCTTCGTGGACCTGGGCGGCGTCGATGGTCTCGTGCACGTCTCCGAGCTCTCCTGGAAGCACATCGACCACCCCTCCGAGGTTGTCGAGGTCGGCCAGGAAGTCACCGTCGAGGTCCTCGACGTCGACATGGACCGCGAGCGCGTCTCCCTGTCGCTCAAGGCGACGCAGGAAGACCCGTGGCAGCAGTTCGCCCGTACGCACCAGATCGGTCAGGTCGTCCCGGGTAAGGTCACCAAGCTCGTTCCGTTCGGTGCGTTCGTCCGCGTGGACGAGGGCATCGAGGGTCTGGTCCACATCTCCGAGCTGGCCGAGCGCCACGTGGAGATCCCGGAGCAGGTCGTCCAGGTCAACGACGAGATCTTCGTCAAGGTCATCGACATCGACCTGGAGCGTCGCCGGATCTCGCTGTCCCTGAAGCAGGCCAACGAGTCCTTCGGTGCCGACCCGGCCTCGGTCGAGTTCGACCCGACGCTGTACGGCATGGCCGCGTCGTACGACGACCAGGGCAACTACATCTACCCCGAGGGCTTCGACCCCGAGACCAACGACTGGCTCGAGGGCTACGAGACCCAGCGCGAGGCGTGGGAGCACCAGTACGCCGAGGCGCAGCAGCGCTTCGAGCAGCACCAGGCGCAGGTCATCAAGTCCCGCGAGGCCGACGCCCAGGCGGCGGCCGAGGGCGGCGACGCGGGTGCGGCTCCGGCCGCCGCCGGCGGCGGTTCGTACTCCTCGGAGTCGGACGACACCTCCGGCGCCCTGGCGTCGGACGAGGCCCTCGCCGCGCTTCGCGAGAAGCTCGCGGGCGGCCAGAGCTGAACCGTGTAGGTTCCGCCAGGCAGTAGCTGGTCGGCGGCCCGCACCCCGTTTGGGGTGCGGGCCGCCGGTCTTTTATGCCGTTGGTGGGGGCTGATCGCGCAGCCCCGCGCCCCTGCGGGGCGCTGCCCCGGATGGCGCTATTGGGTGACCGTGATGTTGGTGAGGCCCCTGCCTCCGGTCACCGTGTTCGCCGCGTAAACGGTCGTCTTGCAGCTCGTGCTGTAGTTGGCCACGTTGATCGCGAGCTGTTTGTCGCCCGTCGCGCCCGTCAGGTCCGAGGTGTTGGAGCGGAACACCGTGCCGCAGCCCCAGCCGGACTGCTGGGTGTGGGTTTCGTAGCCGTCGTTCGTCGTGGACTTGCCCCTGTTGTTCTCCACGAGGACGTCGTTGCCCTTCACGTCGACCCAGGAGTCGTCGTAGTTGGCGCCGGTGAGGCCGCTGCCGTCGAAGGTGTTGCCGGTGATGCGGGCGCCGGTGGTGCCCTCCTTGATGTCGACGTTCTCCCCGCCCACGTCCGGGCCGATCGTGTTGCCGGTGATCTGGATGCGGTCGCTCTTGTCGGAGGTTCCGCCGGCCGTTCCGACGTACACGCCCTCGCCCATGCCGCGCCCGTCGTTGCCGGTGTCGTAGATCTTCGAGTTCTTGATCACGCCGTCCGTGCTGGAGCTGCGGAAGTGGACGCCCTCCATGTCGAGTCCGTGGACGGTGACCGTGTCGACGACGACGCCCTTCGCCGAGTCGATCATGATGCCTTTCTGTCCACCGGTGACGGTGAGGCCCTGGACGGTCCAGTACGAGGCGCCGTTGAGATGGAGACCGTAGCCGCCGCTCGCCTTGAGGACGGCCTTCGAGGACCCGGTGAGGGTGATGCGGGCGCCGGAACTCGCCGCCGTCGACGTCTTGAAGTTGCCCGTGTACGTGCCGTCGGCGAGGCGGATCGTGTCGCCGGGGGATGCCGAGCTGAGCGCGGACTTCAGCTGGGCGGCGGTGGAGACCTCGATGACCTCGGCGGCCTCGGCCGGGGGAGCGGTCAGGGCCGTGCCGACCGTGGCTGCCGTCGCGGCGAGCAGAGGGGTGAGGAGTGTGCGTCGGATACGCATGTGGGGGGACCTTCCCGTCGGTTCGCAGAGAAGCGTGTTCTTGTACGTGAACTTTGGGTGTCCATGTGAACGTAGGGGTGCTGCATGCTCGCGTCAAGGTCTGGACCAGTCCGAGTGTGCGGGGAGGGAAACGTGGCAGATACACGAGTAACTCCCGTGCTGTAACAGGGCGTTGCCAGGATCCCCAGATCATTCAAGATCGTGAGGGGAGCCGAAGTCATGGCAGCACAGCGGCGATCTACCGACGCGAGCCGGCGCGCCTTTCTCCGCAATGTGGGTCTCACCGGTGGGGCGGGCGCGATGTTCGCCACCATGGGCGCCCTCGGCCTCGCGCCCACCGCGCAGGCCGCAGGACGTGAACAGCCCTTCCGTGCACTGAAGTCGAGCGATTTCACACTCACCGGACGCGGTGCCGCCAAGGTCGTCATCGTCGGCGGCGGCATCGCCGGACTCGCGTCCGCGTACGAGCTCGGCAAGGCGGGCTACGACTGTACGGTCCTGGAGGCCAGGGACCGCACCGGTGGCCGCAACTTCACCGTGCGCGGCGGCGATACGACCACCGATCTCTACGGCAACACGCAGACGGCCCGCTTCGGCGAGGGCCACTACATGAACGCGGGCCCCGCCCGCCTTCCGCAGTGGATGATCACTCTCGACTACTGCCGCGAACTCGGCGTCCCGATCGAGGTGTTCACGAACACGAACGCGGACGCGTACATCTACAACGAGTCGACCGGCATGACCAAGCCGATGCGGTACCGCACCGCCAAGGCCGATGTCTACGGCTACGTCTCCGAGTTGCTCGCCAAAGCCACCGACAAGGGTGCTCTCGACAAGGAGCTGACCGCCACCGACCAGGAGAAACTCGTGGAGTTCCTCAAGGACTTCGGCGAACTGGGCGACAAGCTGACGTACGAAGGCGGTGAGCGCCGCGGCTACACCACCGTCCCCGCCGCGGCGGGAACCCCCGGTGCGCTCCTCGGCGACATCCCCACCGCCTCCGAGGTGTTCGCCAGCGGCGTCGGCCGCTACTTCTCCTTCGAGTTCGGCTTCGACCAGGCGATGCTGATGTTCCAACCGGTGGGCGGCATGGACCAGATACCGAAGGCACTGACGAAGGCGATCGGGGCCCATCGCATCCGTACCGGCGCCGCGGTCTCCAAAATCACCGACAAGGGGAGTGGCGTCACCGTCACTTACACCCAGGGCGGCCGTACGAAGTCCATCGACGCCGACTACTGCATCGGTGCCCTGCCGCCCAACATCCTCGCCAAGATCCCGCACAACCTCGGCTCCGGAGTGCAGAGCGCCCTGGAGGCGATCACTCCCTCGTCGGCGGCCAAGATCGGTCTGGAGTACCGTTCGCGCTGGTGGGAGCTTGATCACAACATCTACGGCGGTATCACCGAGACCGACCAGGACGTCACCCACATCTGGCACCCCTCGTACGGCTTCCACGGCGAGCGCGGTGTGCTGATCGGCTACTACAACTACGGCGACAACGCCGACTCGTACGCGAAACTCACCCCTGAGGAGCGCGAGAAGCGTGCGGTGGCCGCGGGCGTGAAGATCTACGGCGAGAAGTACCGCACCGAACTCGCGTCCTCCTTCTCGCATCACTGGCGCCAGACACCCCACCTGGAGGCCGCCTGGCACGAAACCCCCGGCGGGCCCGACGACGCCCGCTACAAGCCGCTGAACGAGCCCGCCGGGCGGGTCTACTTCGCCGGCGACTGGCTCAGCTACACCGACGCCTGGCAGCACGGTGCCTTCACCTCCGCCCGCAAGGCGGTCACCGCGCTGCACGCGCGCGTGCTGTCCTCGTAACACGCGCGTGCTGTCCTGGTAGCCGTCGGTGAATGCCTGGACAGCCCTCTGTGGACGACTCGGCAACTGTCCGCGGATGTCCTTCCAGCCGCTCGTGGCGGCTGAGAAGTCGGCAGGAGGCGGCGGTGCGGAGCGCGGGCGGGAATGCCCGCGCTCCGCACCACGTTGTGCAGTACGAACACGAGGAGGAGCGGTCACAGTGCTTGATCCGCAGGGTTTGTACGCATGGGAGCCGAAGGGCTTGGCCGTTGTCGACATGGCGCTCGCCCAGGAGTCGGCCGGTCTTGTCATGCTCTACCACTTCGACGGATACATCGACGCGGGCGAAACCGGCGACCAGATCGTCGACCGGCTGCTCGACTCGCTGCCCCACCAGGTCGTGGCACGCTTCGACCACGACCGGCTCGTGGACTACCGGGCCCGGCGCCCGCTGCTGACGTTCAAGCGCGACCGCTGGACCGACTACGAAGAGCCCACGCTCGACGTACGCCTCGTGCAGGACGCGACGGGAGCGCCCTTCCTGTTGCTGTCCGGCCCCGAGCCGGACGTGGAGTGGGAGCGCTTCGCCGCCGCAGTCCAGCAGATCGTGGAGCGGCTCGGCGTCCGCCTTTCCGTGAACTTCCACGGCATCCCCATGGGCGTCCCGCACACGCGCCCCGTGGGCCTCACCCCGCACGGCAACCGCACCGAGCTGGTGCCCGGCCACCGCAGCCCCTTCGACGAGGCGCAGGTCCCCGGAAGCGCCGAGTCCCTAGTCGAGTACCGCCTCATGGAGGCCGGACACGACGTCCTCGGCGTCGCCGCGCACGTGCCGCACTACATCGCCCGTTCCCCGTACCCGGACGCCGCGCTGACCGTTCTGGAGTCCATTACGGCCGCGACTGGCCTGGTTCTCCCCGCCATCGCGCACTCGCTGCGCACGGAGGCGCACCGGACGCAGACGGAGATCGACCGCCAGATCCAGGAGGGCGACGAAGAGCTCGTCGCCCTCGTCCAGGGCCTTGAGCACCAGTACGACGCCGCGGCGGGCGCCGAGACGCGGGGCAACATGCTCGCTGAACCGGTGGACATCCCGTCGGCGGACGAGATCGGCCTGGAGTTCGAGCGGTTCCTGGCGGAGCGGGAGGGCGACGCCTAGCCCTGTTCCAGGGCAGGGCGACGCCTAGCCCTTGTTCCAGGGCTCCCTGTCGAAGGGCCTGTCAGTGGCAGGCCCTAAGCTGCTGGGCATGCTGAAGGTGGGCCTGACCGGTGGTATCGGCGCCGGCAAGAGCGAAGTGTCGCGGCTGCTTGTCGGGCACGGCGCGGTGCTGATCGACGCGGACAGGATCGCACGGGAGGTCGTCGCGCCCGGAACTCCCGGGCTCGCGGCGGTCGTCGACGCCTTCGGCGAGGACGTGCTCGCGCCGGACGGCAGCCTGGACCGGCCCAAGCTGGGCTCGATCGTCTTCGCCGACCCTCAAAAGCTCGCCGTCCTCAACTCGATCGTGCACCCTCTGGTGGGCGCCCGCTCCCGCGAACTCGAAGACGCCGCCTCCGACGAGGCCGTCGTCGTACACGACGTGCCCCTGCTCGCCGAGAACGGCCTCGCCCCGCTGTACGACCTCGTGATCGTCGTCGACGCAAGCCCCGAAACGCAGCTCGAGCGCCTCGTAGGGCTGCGCGGCATGACCGAGGACGACGTCCGTGCCCGTATGGCCGCCCAGGCCCCGCGCGAGAAGCGCCTGGAGATCGCGGACATCGTCATCGACAACGACGTACCCCTGGAGGAGTTGGAGCGGCGCGTACGGGATGTATGGGCCGATCTCGTCCGTAAGGCCCACCGGCCCCAGGAATAGCGGCCCCCTGTGGGGGCGTTGAACCCTTGGAGTGAGGGAAGGAGTCTGCCGTGCCCGAGACCAGCGGTTCGACCGGACGTACTCCGGAGACGCATGTCATCGACTTCCGCGCCGCCGAGCGACTGCTCGCCGCGCGGGATCCGCGGGGCGCGGTGAAGCTGCTCGACTCAGTCATCGCCGCGCATCCGGAGAACACGGCAGCCCGGCTGCTGCGCGCGCGTGCCTTCTTCGCCGCCGCGCAACTGCGCCCCGCCGAGCTGGAGTTCACGATCGTCCTGGAGCGCGAGCCGGACAACGCGTTCGCGCACTTCGCGCTCGCCCGCACCTATGAGCGCCAGCGCCGCCCCGAGCAGGCGAAGCGGCACTTCAGGCTGGCGGCGGCGCTCGACCCGAAACCGCAGTATCTGGAAGCGGCGCGTTTCGAGACGTGACGCTCGGTTAAGGAAGCCGGTGCTGCCTCGGCCGGTACGGCGGGGGGCGGCTGTCCGGCGGCGAGTAGGGCGGGACGTCGGGGCCCGGCTGGTAGTGCGGCCCCTGGTGGATGTGCCGCAGGATCATGGTCATGTCCACGGTGACGATGAGCCACAGCACGCCGCACGCGGCCGCCCATCCGGGCCGCCCGGCCAGGGCGAACGCGGTCGTCCCGAAGATCGCCCAGATCAGACCCCAGAGGCTCAGCCAGAAACGCAGCCGCAGAGCACTGCGCGCTGTCGTCGGTTCACTGCCGGTACGCATCGGGATCACTACTCCTACTGGGAAACGTACTCTTCGTGGTGCACGTTCACCATGGGAGAGCGGTCGGACCGACGACCGACGGGGGAGGCGACGGTGCTGCTGGAGGCACTGCGGGCGGACGCGAGGCTCGCGGAGTGGCTGAGGGACCTGGAGAGCGAGGGCGCGCCCCGGGTGGAAGCGGTGCTTCCGGCCGCGGACGAGCTGCCCGACGTCCTGCTCGACCTGACCGTGGCCCACGAGCACATCAATGAACTTGTCGCGCTGCGCGCCCGGTTCGCGGCGGACCCGGAGGCGATGACGCTCCTCTCGCGCTGCGTCGGACGCTTCGTACGGGACATGGGAGAGATAGGAAAGGGCTGGGAGCCGCCCGCGTTCCCCGCGTCGACGGGGGCGCTGGGGCGCTGCTTCCATGTGTACGTCTTCATCGCGGCGCTTCCGTATGTGCGCGCCTATCACCGGGAGCGCGGCGTCCCGGAGGACGTGTCCCGACGCACCCTCGCCGACCTCGGCCGGCATGTGGCCGTGCACTACAGACGGGTCGGTTCGCCGGGGTTGCTGTTCCCCTGGTGGATCGCCCTGCACTTCCATGGCGAGCTCTTCCAGCTGGGCCGACTGCAGTTCCAGCGGGCGCGACTGGGCCGGCACACGGGTGCGGCCGTCGTGGCGGCGGGCCTGGGCCTGGGCCCCGGCGACCCCTGCCTGAGCCTGCACATCACCGACTTCCGCGGCCCGCTGTCACCCGCCGCCTGCGACCGGTCGCTCGCGCTGGCACGGGAGTTCTTCGCCCGCCACTACCCCGACGAGCGCTACGACGTCGCCGTGTGCCACTCCTGGCTGCTCGACCCGCAGCTCAAGCGGTATCTGTCGGCCGAGTCCAACATCATCCGCTTCCAGGACCGCTTCGAGGCCGCGTACGGGGAGAAGACCCCGGACGACGGGGTGCCGGTCGGTTTCGTCTTCGGTGATCCTGAGCTGCCGGTGGACGAGCTGCCCCGGCGCAACAGCGTCGAGCGGGCGGTGGGGGACCATCTGCGCGCGGGCGGGCACTGGTACGGCGGGCAGGGATGGTTCGCACTGTAGCTCGCCACTCGAACGGGTGAATGGCTGTGGGATGGGAACGGGCCGAAGAGGGCGGTCCGTTGGACGGATATGAGGATCGAGAAGCGTCAGGGACACGAGGGAACCGGACCCGGTGCCATCACACCGGACGGCTGCGCGGTCGAGCTCTACGCGCGCCTGCCCATCGGGGACGAGCCGGACATCATCACTGCGGCAGTGCCCGCGGGCGCGCGCATCCTGGAACTGGGCAGCGGGGTGGGACGGATGACCCACCCACTCCTGGAGCGCGGGTTCACGATCACCGCCGTGGACGAGTCCGCCGAGATGCTGGAGAGGGTCCGCGGAGCGCGCACGATACGCAGCACGATCGAGGACCTCGATCTGGGCGAGACGTTCGACGTCGTGATGCTCGCGTCGTTCCTCGTCCACACCGCAGACACCGCGGTACGGCGGGCGTTGCTGGAGACGTGCGCCCGCTATGTGGCCGAGGACGGCTGCGTGTTGATCCAGCGTGAGGGGGCGGACTATCACACGAACGTGCCCCGCGAGCGGGTCGACCCCTCCGGTTTCACCGTACGGATCGTGTCGGCGGAGCCGGTGGACGACGGGGTGAACTCGGTCCGCGCGGAGTACGAGTTCCCCGATGCCACGTGGACCCAGACCTTCCAGGCCCGGCCCTTGACGAAGGACGAGTTCGAGGAGGCGCTGGGGGAAGCGGGGCTGAGGGTGGATCGGTACTTGACGGAGGACGGGGTGTGGGTGAGGGCGGTGAGGGGGTGAGCTGTGTGGTGACGGGCTGACTGGCGCGGTGAAGGCGGTGCGTGGACGGGCCGAACCATTGAGCCAGGGCTGGGATCATCGAGCCCGTCCGGCGTTTGAGGACGAGCGCGAAGCGCGAGGGGGGTTCGGGGGCCCCTCCAGGTACGGGACGGGTAGGGGCGGAGGGCGCGAAACAAATCCCGCCCCGCACCGATGAGTTCCGCCGGCCCGCCCGGTCTACCTCTGTGAAAGCAACAGTTACCGCTCACACAGGAGACCCCCATGTCCGACACCACCGCCCCCGTCACCGCCGTCTCCCCCGCCACCGGCACCCCCCGCATCCGCCGCGCCCGCATCTCCCTGACCGCGCTGCAGATCGTCCTCGGTCTCTTCTACGCGATCGCGAGCGCGCTGCCCAAGCTGATCGCGCACCCGTCGGCCGTCGAGTCCTTCGACAAGCTCGGCTGGGGCCACACGGGCATGTACATCATTGGCGCACTCGAACTCGCCGGAGGCATCGCCCTGCTGGTCCCGCTGCTGGACTCCGTGGCGGCGGTGGCGCTCAGCGCGCTGATGGTCGGCGCGTTCATCGTGAACGTCACCGTCATCCACGGCCCGTACGTGGCGACCCCGCTGATCCTGATCCTGCCGCTCGCCCTGATCGCGTGGGCCCGGCGGAGTCACACCACGGAACTGCTCCGCCTGGTACGCCGACGGGCGTGACGGCCGTAGGCAGTGCAGGCCGGAGGGCTCCCCCCGTATCGATCAGGGGGAGCCCTCGACGTCGTACGGCTGCGGAATCGGCGCTCCGGCGCCTCGACGTCCCGGCCGCCCGTACTTCAGGCGCCGCCGGGACCACGCTCGCGGCCGGAGGAGCGAGACGAGCCGGAGGAGCTAGAGGACCCAGAGACGCCGGGCGGGCCGGCGGACCCGGAGAAGCCGGAGGACCCGGCGGCCAGCCCCCGCAAGCGTTCCAGCTCACGCCGGTCCCGCTTGGTCGGGCGCCCCGCACCCCGGTCGCGGATACCGGCAGGGGCGACGGCCTCGCGCGGCGGGGGCGGCGGGCTGTTGTCGACGTAGCACTCGGCGGCGATGGGCGCGCCGACCCGCTTGCGGATCACCCGCTTCACGACGACGACCCGTTCCCGGCCGTCGTGCCGCAGCCGTACCTCGTCCCCGACGCGCACGGCGTACGCGGGCTTGACGCGCTCGCCGTTCACCCGGACATGACCGCCCCGGCAGGCGGTGGCGCCCATCGAGCGGGTCTTGACGAGACGGACGGACCAGATCCAGCTGTCGACGCGCACGCTCTCGCCGCCCGCCGGACCGGCGGCCTCGGCCACCGCGTCACCAGAGCTACGCGCACCTCCGGCACCCGTGCCCTTCTTCTCCCCGTCAGCACCCTGAGAAGCCATGCCCTCGACTTTAGTCCCCGCGGCCCGGGACGCCGGGTGGATTTTCCCTCGCACGAAGCACGGCAGGGATCGCCGCACGGCCCCCCCGCACGGACCACCGCGGACGCGACGGCCCTCGGAGCCCTGAGACTGTCCCGACGACAGCGGTGACCGTCGCCGGTGTGGTTTTGGCCAAGGTCGGCTACGACAAGTACCTGAGCTTCATCTGGCCGCTCCTCGCGATCCGCTTCCTGCTGATCTGCGGGTTCGTGGCGGCGGGGGCGGTGATGACGTAGTCGTGCCCGTGGCTGTCCGGTCGTACGGTGAAGCCATGGACAGCAGGGGTCTGGACGGCAGCGGCCTGGAGGGCAGGGGTCTGGACGGCAGCGGCCCGGAGGGCAGGGGTCTGGACGGCAGCGGCCCGGAGCGCAGGGGTCTGGACGGCAATGGTCCGAACGGCAGGGGCCTCGCCGAACTGGACGCGCGGATCACCGGGTGCCGGGCCTGTCCGCGCCTCGTCGCATGGCGCGAGGAGGTGGCCCGCACCAAGCGCGCCGCCTTCGCCGACCAGACGTACTGGGGCCGCCCGGTCCCGGGCTTCGGACCGGCCGACGCCTCGCTGCTCATCGTCGGACTCGCACCCGCCGCGCACGGCGGAAACCGGACCGGGCGGATGTTCACGGGGGACCGGTCCGGAGCCGTGCTCTACGCGGCGCTGCACGACGTGGGTCTCGCGTCGCAGCCCACGTCGGTGGCCGCCGACGACGGCCTTGAACTGTACGGCGTACGCGTCAGCTCGCCCGTGCACTGCGCCCCGCCCGCCAACAGGCCGACGCCCGCGGAACGGGACACCTGTCGGCCCTGGCTCGTACGGGAGCTGGAGCTGCTGAGGCCCACGTTGCGGGCGGTGGTGGTGCTCGGGGCCTTCGGGTGGCAGGCCGCGTTGCCCGCGCTCGCCGAAGCGGGATGGACCGTGCCCCGGCCACGGCCCGCCTTCGCGCACGGAGCCCATGTGTCCCTGGACGGGCTCGAACTCTTCGGGTGCTTTCACGTGAGCCAGCGGAACACCTTCACCGGGCGGCTGACTCCCGCCATGCTGCGGGACGTACTGAGTACGGCGGCTCGGGCGGCCGGGCTGACGACACGGACGTGCGCGGGCTAGCCTCGCGCGATGGGCCTCTATCCGGAGATCGAACCGTACGACCACGGAATGCTCGACGTCGGCGACGGCAACCGCGTGTACTGGGAGGTCTGCGGCAACCCGCGCGGCAAGCCCGCGGTGATGCTGCACGGCGGCCCCGGCTCGGGGTGCGGTGCCTGGTACCGGCGGTACTGCGACCCGGAGGCGTACCGCATCGTCCTGCTCGACCAGCGCGGAGCCGGCCGCTCCACACCCAGCGCGAGCGCGTACGAGACGGACATGAGCGTCAATACGACGGCCCATGTGATCCGGGACCTGGAGCTGCTGCGTGGCCACTTGGGCATCGACCGGTGGCTGGTGTGGGGGGTCTCGTGGGGGTCGGCGCTGGGGCTGCGGTACGCGCAGACGCATCCGGGCGCCGTGTCCGAACTGGTGCTGACCGGGGTCACCACCGGTTCGAACGCCGAAGTTGCCCTGCTGACCAGGGGACTTGGCCAGATCTTCCCCGAGGCCTTCGAGCGGTTCCTCGCCGAGCTGCCCGAGGACGAGCGCGACGGGAACCTCGCGGCCGCGTACAGCAGGCTGATCGAGTCGCCCGACCCGGAGGTGCGGGCCCGGGCGGCACGCGCCTGGACCGACTGGGAGACGGCGATCGTTCCCGCGCCGCCGCGGTCCGTACAGCGCTACGAGGACCCGGCTTTCCGCATGGGCTTCGCCCGCACGGTCACGCACTACTGGGGCAACGACCACTTCCTGGGGGACGGCAACGACGAGGGCGTGGTCCTGCGCGACGCACCCCTGCTCAAGGGCATCCCCGGCACGCTGGTCCAGGGCAGCCTCGACTTCGGAAATCTGCTGGGCATCGTCTGGCGCCTCCACCATGCCTGGCCCGGCAGTGAGTTGGTCGTCGTCGACGACGTGGGCCACAACGCGGGGGCTCCGGGGGTGGTGGACGTGCTCGTGGCGGCTACGGACAAGTACGCGGCTCGTTGACGAGGGCGTATGCGCGGCTCTCCGACGAGGGCACGTGAGCAGCTCTCTGACCTAGGCATGTGCACCGCGGCTTGCTGACCAAGGCCTGTGCGGGGCTCGCTGACGAGCACATACGCGATCCGCTGACGGGAGCAGGTGCGCGCGACCCATCAGGGGAGTTGTGCGTCCCCGAAGAGGTGTCGCACCGTCGAGCGGTAGTTGGCCTGGACGTGCGCGAGCGCGTGCGCGCGGGCCCGCTCCGGGTCGCCGGACGCGATGGACTCGTACAACTCTCGGTGTTCGGTGAGAAGTTGGGGCCACTCCTCGTTCTGCCGGGTGAGCCAGCGCAGTCGGCCGTCGACCGGCTCCATGACGGAGATCAGCAGGTTGTTGCCCGCCATGGCCAGGATGCGGTCGTGGAAGCGGGTGTTGATGTCGGTGATCGCCTCCGCGTCGTCCGCGTGGGTGGCGGTCGCCGCACGGTCGAGCAGCTCTTCCAGTTCCGCGAGGGCTTCCGCCGTGGCGCGGGACGCGGCGAGTCCGGCCGCGTAGACCTCCAGGGCCTCGCGCAGTTCGAAGAGTTCCTTGACGTCGGTCGGAGTCAGGCGGCGTACGACGGTGCGACGCGGCGTCTCGAAGAGAACGAATCCCTCGGCGACCAGCGCACGGATCGCCTCGCGGACCGGTACCCGGGAGACCCCGTAACGCTCGGCCAGCTCGCGCTCCACCAGGCGGTCGCCGGGGCGCAGCCGCCCGGCGATGATCTCCTGCCGCAGCGCGGCCAGGACGCGCTCACGCACTGCGCCGAGGGGCTCCCGTTCCGCGCCGAGGGGTTCGATCTTCGTCATGGGGCCATCTTCGCCGACTCCGGGGGTGTTTTACGGAGCCGTAACTGCACGGACATCGGTCAGAACGGTTGACGGAGGGACCATGAGAGCAGTTTGGTATACCAAACACGCTCCATAAGGCCGCCCCCCGTCCCCTCGCCCATGGAGGCCCCGTGTCCCTCGCCGACAGTGCCGAAGCCACCGGCGCACCAGCGTTCGTCCCCGACCCCCGGCTCACCAACGAAGACCTCGCGCCCGCCGAGAAGCGCAACTGGAAGGTCTTCGACCTCTTCGCCATGTGGATGTCCGACGTCCACAACCTCGGCAACTACACCTTCGCCGCAGGTCTGTTGGTCCTCGGCATGAACGTCTGGCAGATCTTCACCTCGCTCCTCGTCGGCTTCGTGCTCATCTACGGCGGCATGAACCTGATGGGCCGCATCGGACAGCGCACCGGCGTGCCCTTCCCCGTCGTGAGCCGCATCAGCTTCGGCGTCTGGGGCGCCAACATCCCCGCGCTGATCAGGGCGATCATCGCCATCATGTGGTACGGCATCCAGACCTATCTGGCCTCGGTCGCCGTCAACGTCATGCTGCTCGCCGCCTGGCCGGGCCTGGAGTCGTGGACCCACCACTCCTTCCTCGGCCTGGACGCGCTCGGCTGGACGTCCTTCCTCGCGCTGTGGCTGATCCAGGCGATGATCATCAGCCAGGGCATGGAGTCGGTCCGCAAGTTCCAGGACTTCTGCGGTCCGGCCATCTGGCTCGTGATGATCGCGCTGGCCATCTGGGTCCTCGCCAAGGCCGGCTGGAGCATCTCGCTCACCTCGACCCCGCACCCGGTTTCGGTGGGGGAGCAGTGGCGGCAGTGGTTCGGCGCGGTCGGGCTCATCCTCGCCACCTACGGCACGCTGATGCTCAACTTCTGCGACTTCTCGCGGTTCGCGCCCAGCTACAAGACGGTCAAGCGCGGCAATTTCTGGGGCCTGCCCATCAACTCCACGGCCTTCGTGATCGTGTCGGTCATCGTCACCGCGGGCTCCATCGAGGCGTTCGGCGAGGCCATCACCGACCCGGCACTGCTCGTCGCCAAGGTCGGCAACACCTGGATCCTGGTCCTCGGCGCCCTGACCTTCGCCATCGCCACCATGGGCGTCAACATCGTCGCCAACTTCGTCTCCCCGGCGTACGACCTCGCCAACGTCTGGCCGCAGAAGATCACCTTCAAGGTCGGCGGCATGATCAGCACGGTCGCCGCACTGGTCGTGACCCCCTGGAACCTCTTCTCCAACCCCACCGTCGTCAACTACTTCCTCGGCGGCCTCGGCGCCTTCCTGGGACCGCTGTTCGGCGTGATCATGCTGGACTACTACTGGGTCAAGCGTGGCCGCGTCGACGTGGAGCAGCTCTTCAACGCCCAGCCGGGATCGCGGTACTACTACCGCAAGGGCGTCAACCCCAAGGCGCTGTGGGCCTTCCTGCCCTCCGCGGCGGTGGCCGCGGTCCTCGCCCTGGTGAAGGCCTTCAGCGACGTGGCCCCGTACTCCTGGTTCATCGGGACGGCGCTGGCGGCCGGACTGTACGCGGTGCTGTGCCGCGCAGAGCGTGCCGCCCTGCAACCGGTCCCCGTCCCTGTGGAGGGCTGAGCGTGCGCATCGTCGTCACCAACTGCAATACGACGCAGGGGATGACCGAGGAGATCGTACGAGGTGCCCGGGCCGCCGCAGGCCCGGGCACCACCGTGCTCGGACTCACCCCGGCCTGGGGACCGGAGTCCGCGGAGGGCTGGCTCGACAGCTATCTCTCGGCGGCGGCCGTCCTCGACACCCTGCGGACGTACGAGGGTCCGTACGACGCCGTGGTCATGGCCGGGTTCGGAGAACACGGACGCGAGGGCGCACGGGAGTTGGTGGACGTCCCCGTCGTCGACATCACCGAGGCGGCGGCTCACCTCGCGTGCCTCCTCGGCCGCCGGTACGGCGTCGTCACCACGCTGGAGCGGTCGTGCGGGCAGATCGAGGACAGCCTGGAGTCGGCCGGGGTGGCTCGCAACTGCGCCGCCGTCGTCGGCACCGGCCTCGGCGTCCTCGACCTCGGCGACGCGCAACGCACGGAGGAGGCGTTCGTCGCGGCTGCCGAACGCGCGGTGGAGGCCGGCTCCGAGGTGCTCGTCCTGGGCTGCGCGGGGATGACCGGGCTGCAGCGGGCGGTGGGGGAGAAGCTGGGGCTGCCCGTCGTCGACGGGGTGGCCGCGGCAGTCAAGCTCGCGGAGTCGCTGGTGTCGCTGAGGCTGACGACGAGTCGGGCGGGGGGGTATGCGCGGCCGTTGGCCAAGCGGCGGACTTGGGGTTCCCTCGGGGCCGGGCGCTCACCCCGGTCGGGGTGATGCGACCGGGGGATCGCCTCCGTCGGGAAGCCTGGCCGGACCTCACGTGAGGTCCGGCCAGGTGTGGCAGGCGCGTCGCGGGCCGCGTGCCGTGTCGTCCGGTTCAGACGCTCACAGGACCGGTACCGCCGACGTCCTTGAGGACGCGCCGCGCCTGGAAGGACGCGAAGATGCCCGAGATGCCGTAGACGATGCTGAACAGCCCGAAGACGGTGGCCAGGGAGACCGCGCCTATGTCGGGCCGGACGAACAGCACGAAGGCCAGCGCGACCGACACCAGGCCGCTCAGCACGAACAAGGCGCGCTCGCCCGGCTTCTCCCCTCGCTGGAACGCCAGACCGATCTCCATGGCACCGGTCGCCAGCGCCCACGCACCGATCCAGATCGTGAGGGCGAGGGCCGTGACGCCGGGCCAGGCCAGCGCGCCCACGCCGGCCGCGACCGACAGCAGGGCCAGCAGTAGCCAGCCGAGGACCGGGCCCACCCGGTCACTGCTGAAGGCCCGCGCACCGTCCGTGGCAGCGGCGATGAACGCGTAGACGGCGAAGAGGATGACGACGGCACCGATGGTGATGCCAGGCCACGCGACGGTGACCATTCCGATGGCGACCGCCAGCAGACCTTGCCAGAGCAGCGTGTTGGGCGAACTGAGCATGATGACCTTCCGCAGGTGGGTGGCGCCTCGTGCCTGACACGAGGCGAGGGATGCGCGGTGGCGTGCCCGACCTTGTCCGATGGCCGTGTTGTGCGACTCGAACGCTAGAGCCGCCGTCCGGAACCGCGATCCGTCATCCGACTGCCTTCCGTACCTCAGCTGCGGGACGCCGCCCCGCGGTCCGGGTCGCTGGCGTGCCCAGGCACGGTCTGTAGAGCGATGCAGTCATCTGACGCAAGCCCGGACCGTGCCGTCGCGGGAGGATGGATGCTGTGAGGGAACGACTGGGCATCCCCCTGCCCTCGGACGCCGTCGACACAGTGGCAGACGCGGCGGCGCCGGTGATCGATGCGCCGCCTGCGCGTGACGTGCGCAGGGCGGCCGACCTGTGGTGGCTGCTGGTGTCCACCGCCGTGCTGGTGGTGACGGTTCTGCTGGCGGTGGCGACGCGCCAGTTCGCGCGGACCGTGCAGCAGGGGCTGCTCACCGCGGCGACCGCGCTGCCGGGGGGCCTGCGGGACGGCCTCGTCGGGACGGTGCAGGTTGTCGCCGTGCTCGCACCAGCGGTGGCCCTGGTCGTCCTGGTCGTACAGCGGCGGATCGACGCGATATTGCGGATCGTGCCCGGGACGGTCCTGGGCGCGCTGATCGCGTGGTTGCTCACCCATGTGGCCTTCGCACACAGCAGGCCGGAGCTGTGGCCGGAGGTGCTGGCCGGCCGGGGCGGGCTGGTACACGCAGGCTGGCCGTCGGCGGTGTACCTGGCGGCATGCACGGCGGCGGTCGTCACCGCCGGTCCCTGGCTGGGACCGCGGTGGCGGCCGGCGTTGTGGTGGCTGATCGCCGCGTGCGCGGGATTGAGCGTCGCGGCCGCCGCCCTGGTGCCGCTGGACGCGGTCGCCGCGCTGGCCATGGGCGGCGTGGCGGGTTCGGCCGTGCTGGTGCTGGCCGGAGGCCCGGCGGACCGCCCGGTGCCCCAGGCGGTCGCCGACGCGCTGGTCGCCTGCGGGATTCCGGTCGCCGCCTTGCGTGAGATGTCCTCGGCCGAGCAGCTTCCCGGCGAGGGGATCCTCTACGCCGCCGAGACCACTGCCGGTGCGCGGCTCACGGTACGGGTTCTCGCTGCCGAGGACCGGGGCCGCGATCTGTTCCACCGGCTCGCCGGGCGGATTTTGCTGCGGCACCCGGCCGACGCGGGTGCGCAGTCACCGCTCGGGGCGGTCGAACACGAACTGCTCATGCTCGTCTTCGCGGCCCGCACCGGCGCCTGGGTCGCCGAGCCGGTGATCGCGTACCCGGTGGCCGGGAGCGGCGCGCTCCTGGTCACCATCGAGCGGGACGCCCGGCCCCTGTCCGCGTTCGCGGATGAGGAGATCACCGACCAGGTGCTCACCGGAATGTGGACCTCCGTGGCCCGCCTCCAGGAGCACCGGCTGGGACATCGGGCGCTGCGCCCGGAGCACGTCCTCGTCGAACCGGACGGTGCCTCCCGGCTCACCGCTTTCGCAAGTGCCCGGCTGGGCGCCCCGCCCGACGTGCTCGGTGGTGACATCGCTCAGCTGCTGGCCACGACCGCGACACGCGTCGGCCCGCACCGCGCCACCGAGAGCGCGCTGGCCGGCCTCGGCCCGCAGCTGCTGGCGACCGCCCTGCCCTACCTGCAACCGCTCGCGCTGCTCGGCCCCGCCCGACGCCAGGTCGCACGGTACGACCAGGCCGCCGCGCGGGCGGCGCAGCAGGAGGGCAAGCGGCGCACGCTCCGCCCCGGCGGCCGGCCGAGCCTGTTGCGCGATCTGGCCGCCGAGGTCACGACGGCCGGTGGCGCACCACCGACTCCGCCGGCGCACCTCGCGCGCTTCACCTGGAAGAGCGTCCTGGGCCTCGTCGGAGCGTTCCTCGTGCTCCATCTCGTGCTTCCGCAGCTCGCCGGCTTCCCGGCGGCGGTCGATGCGTTGCGCGACGCCAACTGGTGGTGGGTGCTCGCCGTGCTGCCCGTCACCTTCATCTCCCAGGCGTTCTCGACCTGCCTGCAACTGGGCACGATCCCCGGCCGGCTCCCGTTCCGGCCCACGTACGTGGTGCAGTTCGCCAGCTCGTTCCTCAACCGGATCACCCCGAGCAATGTCGGCGGCATGGCGCTCGACCTGCGGTATTTGCAGAAGACGGGGATCGAGACCGGGGCTGCGACGGCCTCCGTCGGGCTCCAGAGTCTGGCCGGTGCGGTCTCCAACGTCATTGTCGCCGCCGTGTTCTTCGCGTGGGCGGGACAGCACCATGCCGGAGTGCATCTGCACCTGCCCACGGGCCGGTATGTGCTGCCGACCATCACCCTGACGCTCGCGGCAGGGGGGCTGCTCGGACTCACCCCGCCCGGCCGGCGCTTCCTGCGCGACAAGGTGTGGCCATTCCTGCGCGCGGCCGCGTCGACCGTGGCCGGGATCGCGTCCGACCCCGCCAAGCTCACCGTCGGTGTCATCGGCGCGCTGGGCCTGCCCCTCATCCAGATCGTCGGTCTCGCGCTGAGCGTCCACGCGCTGGGCGGCGAGCTTCCCTTCGTCCAGGTCGGCGCCGTCTACATGGCGGCCCGCCTCGTCGCCAACGCGGCTCCCGTCCCCGGTGGACTCGGTGCCCTCGAAGCCGGCCTCATCGCCGCCCTGACCGCGCTCGGCGTCGCAGCGGGCGCGGCCACCTCGGCCGTACTGGTCTACCGGCTACTCACCTTCTGGCTGAATGTCCCGCTGGGCGCCCTGGCCCTGGGCTTCGTGCAGCGCCGGGGTTATGTGTGATGCCATGGCCGCCCACGTCGGCCCGGTGCAATCTTGGCCTGCCACGGCCGGCCTGACCGGCGGTGGCAGGCCGTGTCCGAGAGTGCCGCACCGCCCAGCGGTGCCCGACTCAATGGCAGGTGAATGACTTGTGGGCGGGGTCCGTGCTCAGCGTGCAGGTTGGCCCTTTACCTTGCCGTTCTTCTCATGGAAGGCGACGCTCCAAGTCCCGTCAGATCGGGCTTGCCGGCGATCGCGGTCATCTGGTGCACGATCGCGTCCGGCCGGGCCACGGCCACGGCCTCACCGACCGACACCGCATCGAGCCCGTCCATCACGACAGCCTCCGCGCCCAGCTGCTTCAGCAAGTCCACCTTGGCCGCGCTCGTCGTTGTAGCCGTCACCTGGTGGCCCCTGGCCACGAGCTGCGGCACCAGCCGCCGCCCCAGGACCCCGGTCCCGCCTGCCACAAACACCCGCACAACCATCACCTTCCTGATTCCAGAATCGACTCTCACCCTTGAGACGAGACGGCCCCGGACATTTGTGACATGCGGAAGAACGCACCCACCCGCCGGGTTGTCGACGGACTGTCGGGGCTGTCGGCGAGTTGTAGGTGATCTGTCGATCGCCGCTGCGACCTTGGGCGAGGGGTTGAGGCGGGGCGCACGCCCGAGGAGCGCGTGGGCGCCGTTCACCCGTCCCGTCGTCCCGTGCACCAGGAGCCGCGCATGTCGTCATCGGTATCCCAGCCTCCGTCGTGGGACGTTCATCGTCTGCCGCGTGCTGATGCCAGTACCTTCCTGGTCACCGGCGGCAACGCGGGCATCGGCTATTTCGTCGCGGAGCAGCTCGCCGGGTCCGGTGCCACGGTCGTACTGGGCAGCCGGGATCCGGCGAAGGCCCAGGCCGCCATGGCCTCGATCCGGTCCCGCGTCCCCGATGCCCGAGTACGTCATCTTCAGCTGGACCTCGCCGACCTGGCGTCCCTCAGAACCGCGGTGGACTCGCTGGGGCTGGACCGCCTGGACGCCGTGGTCCACAACGCCGGGGTGGCCCTCGACGACCCACCGCGGCGTGAGACCAAGGACGGCCACGAGGTCATGTTCGGGACGAACCATCTCGGCCACTTCGCGCTGACCGGGTGGCTGGCGCCTCTGCTGTCGGCCTCACCGGCGGGCCGCATCGTGACGGTCGGCAGCTTCGCGGCGCGTTCCGAGCGACTGGACCTGAACGACCTGCAGTCCACCCGGGACTACCAGCCCAAGCGCACCTACGGGCGCTCGAAACTGGCGCAGATGTCCTTCGGATTCGAGCTCGACCGCCGCCTGCGAGTGGCCGGCAGCACCGTGGTGAGTCTGGTGGCGCATCCTGGCGGCGCGCTGGACTCTCTTACCCCCTCCCGGCTGCCGGTGCACGTGCGAAGTGCCGCCGACCGCCTGTGCGGCCTGCCTGCCGGCCTGCTGGTTCAGGGCAAGGACGCCGGTGCATGGCCCGTGGTGCGGGCCGTCCTCGACCCGGGGGTGAGGGGAGGGCAGCTGTGGGGACCGCAGGTCCTCGGCCTGCGCGGCAAGCCGCGGCTCGAGCCCGTCCGGGGACACTTCGCCGACGCCGTCACCGCGGCACACCTGTGGGGTGCCAGCTGCGAGATGACGGGCGTCCACCCGAGCTTCGAGCCACGGTAGAGCCACGCTGGCCTAGCATTTCCGCCCATGAGTTCCCCAGAACACGGCATTGACGATGAGCCTGGCGTGACCATCCGTTGCCGGGACAACTCGTCCGTCGGCGTGAGATTCTGCCGACCGCTTCAGCTTTGACGAAGACTCTGTGCACTGTGCCGTCGAACTGCGGGCTCCTGGCCTGACCGCTCGCGCCGGCGAGGTGGTGGCCTGGGCCCGGGGCAGCAGTCTCGCCCGGTTCCTGGAAGAACTGGCTTCGGACTACCGGGGATGGGACGGCGAACGGAGCTGGGAGACCGACGACAGGGACCCGGCGGTGTCGGCCGTCTTCCGGTCAGGCGGTTACATCGGGCTGACGTGGATGCTGCGTCCCTGGCCAAGCGCCGCCGGGGGTTGGGCCGCCTCGGTAACCAACTGGCTGGAGGCAGGTGAGCAAATGACTTCCCTCGCGGCCGATGTCCGTCACTTCCTCAGCGGGGAGCCGCGGTGACGACCGACATGCGCGTGACCGACCTCTGGTCCGCCCGATGAGCCAAACGAAACTGCCTAGGCGCGGTCGGGCGCGGACACGTGCGCGAGCTCGGACACGTGCGCCGGCTCGGGCACCGGCACGACGGCGGTTGCCGTGATCTCCACGAGCTGACCGGTGTACCCGAGGCAGGCCACCCCGATCAGCGTCGACGAGTGCGGGCCGATGCTGAGCCCTGACGCCTCGACGACATCCCAGACCGCGGAGAGGACCGCCGGCTCACTGCCGACGACGTACACGTCCGTCGACACGACGTGCGCCATGTCGCTGCCGACCGCCCGCAGTTGCTCGTCGAGATTGGCCAGCACCTGCTCGGCCTGCCGTACGGGATCGCCCTCGCCGACTATCTTCCCGTCGGCGTCGAGGGGCACGGACCCGGCGAGGAACGCCAGCTTGGTACCGGCCTCGACGACGGACGCATGGGAGTAGACGGGCGGAGTGAAGAGGCTGGGGACGGTGACGCGCTGGACCATGACGGCTCCTGGGGGTCTTCGACTTCGGGCCTGGCTGCAACCTGCTGATGATGCGGGTGGGGTGACTGGCCCTGCATCTGAATTTCGCACCGAGCGCGCCGAGCAGGCCAAGGACGCCGAGCGCGCGCCGAGCACGCTGAGCACGCCGAGCGCGCGTCGAGCGCGTCGAGCGCGTCGAGCGCGTCGAGCGCGCCGAGCGCGCCGAGGACGGACGCCGAGCGCGCCTAGCGCGTGTAATGCTGCCGGGGCGTCGGTGAGTCCGAAGAATCGCCGTCGGGGGTCGGTGGACATTGACTCGACACCGCCGCCGCCCACCCCCATCCTCACCCCCTGCGTACCAAGCACTGAGGACGTTTCAGCGCCGCGGACTTCTACCGGGCCACGCCGGAAATTCCGGCGGCCCCGCGGAGGTTCGTCGTGTCCCGCACCGTCCACCACGTCGCTAACCGACATCGCATCACGCCCCTTACTGGTCATCGGGCCTGCCGGGCCCCGTCACCGCCCACACCCGCACCGAACTCCGGTGCAGCGAAGCCGGGCACCCTCCTCGACGCGGCCGACGCCCTGGATCACACGCCGACCCGTCACCGCCACCGCAACCAGGGCGGTCCTGCGCGCGGCGGTGCTGGTCCGGGCGGTCGGCAGAGCCAAAGCGGGCGCTTCTCGATGCTCATTCGGAACTGCTGACCGCCGCGGCTCGACTACAGGGAATCGGACATTCCGGGATCAAGAAACCGCCACACGGGAACGCCTCGTTCGAGTGGGATCTCTGACACGCAGGCTGACCCGACCAGTCGGCTCGTGAGCACAGGGGGTTCCATGCGCATCGCGCACCACAGACACGTCGTCGTCGCGGCCACAGCCGCGGCGACTCTCGCGCTCGTCGGTATACCGGCCGGCGCCCAGCCCGCTTCCGCTGCCGTGCCGGCCTCGGCGAGCGCGGACACCTCGGCACTGGCCGGGCTCGTCGAGGGCTATCTGCAACAGCGGGCCGACATGCTGACCACGTCTCCGCCCACGGCTCGGGCCGCGCTCGCCCACGTCCGGGCCACTGGGGCCATGGCCGCCCAGACGCGGGACGACCTCGCCGCGCTCGCCGAGAAGGGCAGGCGGTACAAGGAGGTCGACGGCGGCTACACGCAGGCGCAGGTCGACGTGAAGGTCGACGACACGACCGTCGACGGCGGGACGGCGACGCTTCGGCTGACCGAACACACCCGTCTCCGGTTGCCGTTCACGGCCCAGGAGGTCGAAGAGGGCGCGCCGGAGTACGAGGAACTCTCGCTCCCGCACACCGTGAAGTTCACCCAGGGATCCGACGGCGCGTGGCTGCTGTCGTCGGACAACGCCGACGTGGAGGGCGGGCCTACTCCGACGACGCAGGTGGCCGACACGGACGCCGAGTCCGCCGCCGACGACGGGGGCGGCGCACCGGATGAGGACGAGGGCGGCAAGGACGACGCGGCCGACACCACCCCGCTGCCCGACAGCGGCGCGTCCGACACCGTCAAGCCGGGGATCTCGGCCGCCTACAGCTACAACAAGATGGTGGCCTACGCCGACAAGTACTGGGACCACCACAACGGCGCGTACCGGACCTACGGCAACGACTGCACGAACTTCATCTCCCAGGCGATGCTGGCCGGCGGTTGGGGCCCCAAGGGGGGCGCCCTCATCCAGCGGACCAGTAACAAGTACTGGTTCTACGGGCCGGCGAAGGTCTTCACCAGCTACACCTGGGCGGGCGCCGAGAACTGGTACTGGTTCGCGAAGAAGCACGCGAAGAGAACCAAGATCCTGGGCAACGTGTGGCAGCTGGCCAAGTCGGACGTGCTCCAGGCGGACTGGACCCGCAACAACAACATCGACCACTCGATGATCGTCACGAAGAAGTACCAGGGCACGCCGTACCTGACCTACCACACCGGCGACACCCACAACAAAAGCCTGCGCAAGCTCCTGTCCGACCACCCTCGTGCCTGGTGGTACGCACACCGCACCTGACAGGCTGCCACCCCCACAGGAGAACCCGCAGATGAACAAGGAGCGCGCTGTGGAACGTCGACGACTCTTGGCCGTGCTGGCCGCCCTGGCCGTCGCCACCGGCTGCTCGACCCATGACGACAAGGCCGAACCCTCCCACTCGGCATCCTCCGACGGGGCACGCGACGCCGTCGAGGCCTACGTGGACGCCCTCAACTCCCGCAGCGCCACCGGTCTGATCAAGGTTGGCGGGGTCAAGGACGAGGGCTGGTCGCGACAGGAGGCCGCGCAGATCCTCGCGGACAGGGGCGGGCGGGAATGGAAGATCAAGGACGTCCAGATCGACCACGACATGGGTCCTGACACCGGGTCGGCCCGCCTTCTCGCCGAGGGCAAGGCGGGCAAGTCCCTGCGCGACACCTTCACGGTGACACGGGAGAAGGGGGTGTGGCACCTGGCCGTCTTCACCCACCAGCCGAACGGGAAGGGCAAGGAGTCCTCCTCGACCGACAAGCCCGCTTCCTGACACCACGGAAGCAGCCTCCCCGCGCCGTGTTGAGGCTGTGCCCGCCGGCGCGGGGAGGCGCACCTCCGCCCACACGGTCTTGCCGGGGGCGGCGCGGCGCGGGGCGACACCCCAGTCGTCGGCGAGGGCGTCGACGAGGAGGAGGCCGCGGCCGGACTCCCCGTCCGGGCTCGGCGCGCCCGGGGCGGTGAGTCGCTCGGCCAGCGTGTCGGTGACTTCGACCCGTAAGACGCCGCCGGTCGCGGCGAGGCGGAGGTGGAAGTCGCGACCGGGGACATGGCCGTGCCGGACGGTGTTCGCGGTGAGCTCCGCCGTGATCAGGGTGACGGTCCCGTTGGCGGGTGACGTGTACGGGTGGCCCCACTCGTGCAGGCGGTGCGCGATGAGGCGGCGGGCGAGTCGTGCGCCGCGTGGGGTCGATGTGAACCGCATCGCGATTTCGTGGGCGACCACTGTGCGTTGCGGCTGAGGGACACCCGGCCCCGGTCCTGCCTGATCGGGCACGCCCTTGATTGCGTTCATAAAGAAAGCGGCATCCCTGCCAAGCGTCACACCGCCGAAATACACACGCCCCGTTTTCTCCAGATCCTCGATCTAACGTGGACACCACAGCCCGGCCGACGTCGCCCGAAGGCACTCCGCCCGCCCTCGTCCGACTGGAGCCCCGTGTCACTCCCCAGCGTCGCCGTACCGCCCTGGCTCGCCCATGCCCTGCGCGCGCAGCGCGGGCCTGTGCCCTGGAGTGCGGTGGTGCGCGGTGCGCTGGCCGCCGGGCCGTTGCTTCTCGCGGCTGTGCTGAGCGGTCGTACCTCCCTCGGAGTCGTCGCCGCGCTCGGTGCCATGCTCGCCGGGATCAACGACCGGCCGGGGAGTCGGCGGGCTGCCGTCCGGAGGCTGGGGGTGCCCGCCCTCGCCGGGGCCGCCGGGCTGCTCGTCGGGGCGTATGCCGGACAGCATGTCACTGCCGTGGTGCTCACCCTCCTCCTCACCGGACTCGGGCTCGTCGCCGGAGCCGTCAGCGCCGTCGGGCCCGTCGCCTCCGGGGCCGGGACGCAGTTGCTGGTCGCCTCGGCCATTGGGGCAGGGATGCCGCTTCCCGAACCGGGCTGGCAGCGTGCGGTCTTCTTTCTCTCAGGGGCGAGCTGGCTCCTTGCGCTGCGGCTCGCGCTGCCGACGACCGGGGTCACCGCCGGGGACTATCGGTTCGACGGGGAGCGGGACGCCGTCGGGGCCGTGTACGACGCCATCGCCGAGTTGCTGGTAGCCGCCGGGGGGCCGGACGCGAGTGTGCGGCGCGTCGCGCTGACCGCCGCGCTCGATCACGCGCAGGACGCGCTCGCCGGGCCCCGGCTGCGGCGGTACGCCAGTTCCGCCGCCGAGCGGCGGCTGCACGCGCAGTACGCCGCCGCGTTGCCGCTCGCCGAGGCCGCGACGGCGCTCGCCTGGGCGGGCGAGGCGGTGCCCGCGCGGGCGGCGGAAGGGCCGCGGCGACTGGCGGTCGCCGTCCGCACCGGCACCCACACGGGGCCGGTGCCCGCGCCCTCCCGGTCCGCCCCCGCGCTGCGCGCCCTCGACGACGCGCTGCTGCACGCAGCCGACACCTTCGACCGGGGCGGCGCCTCGGACGCCCTGCACACCCGGCGCCGTACCGCCGCATCCCTCATACGTACCGCGCTCGGCTCCGGAGGGCGCGAGTACGGGCTTCGGGTCGCGCTGTGCTTCGGCGCCAGCGCGGCCGTGGCGCAGGCCCTGCATCAGGCCCGCTGGTACGGGAACCACTCGCACTGGTACTGGCTCCCCGCCACCGCCGTCTTCCTCGTCAAGCCCGATCTCGGGCCGCTCGCTTCGCGTGTGCTCTGCCGGGCGGCGGGGACCGTGCTCGGCGCGGTCGTCTTCGCGGGGCTCGCGGCGCTGCTGCCGCGGCCGGCCGGACTCATCGCGCTGGTGGCGGTCTGCGGCGCCCTGATCCCCGTGGCCACGCGGCACTTCGCCGCGCAGACCGCCGTCGTCACCGTCCTCGTGCTCGCGCTCGTCATGGTGGGAGGGGAGCCGCAGGCCTCCTGGAGCCGGATCGGCGAGACGCTGCTGGCCTGCGGGATCGTGCTGCTCGTGGGGCATCTGCCGGCGCTCGGGCAGCCTGGCGGGACGGTGCGGGCGCGGCTCGTGCGTGCCGCGGAGGCCGCGGACGCCTATCTCGCACATGTGCTGAGCGACGGTACGGCGGAGGACCGGGCCGGCCGCTGGTTGCTGCGTCGCGAGGCCTATCGGGCGCTGGCCGAGGCCCGCGCCGCGATCGACCTCGCCGCCGCCGAACTCCCCTCCCTGGCAAGGCATGCCGAGGGCACGGGCGAGGTCGCGGCCACCCTCGAAAGGCTCGTGGACACGACCACCGCGTGCGCCGTCCAGCTCGACGACACCGGGCGGCTCACACCCCACCACACCGAGCGGATCGCCGAACTCCTCGACGAGCTCGCCGAGCGCCGGGAGCGGGCGGGGCTGATGATGTCCAGGTCGCCCCAACTCCCCATCGCCGTCTGACCCGCACGGGCTCGCCCGCACCAACGGAATCTACGGCTGCACTCGCACCCACACCGGCGCATGGTCCGACCCCGCCGCCCCGCGCCGCTCGCCCGGATCCGCACCGACCGACGGCAGCGTCAGCTGCTCCGCGCCCGGCAGGCCCGTACCTGCTGCGGTGACGCGGTGGACCAGACGATGGCTGACCAGGATGTGGTCGATCAGTTCGCGGCGCCCCGAGTTGACACGGGAGTAGCGCTGGTCGGCCGGGATGAGCGGGGCCACGTCCCACAGGCGCATCGCGTCGCCGGAGTCGGGGCGGTCGTACCCGGGCGTGCCGATCTCGGAGCCGGGCGGGCCGAGGAGGATCTGGGTGGTCGCGGCCTGCACCTCGTCGTTGAGGTCGCCGAGCACCGCCACGTCACGGGTGCGGCCCTCGCCGGCCAGGAGGTCGTCGGCCAGCGCGCGCAGCGCCGTGGCCTCTGCGGCCCGCCGGTACAGGGCGTACGCGCCGTAGCGGGCCCGCTCGCCCTCGTCGCGCGGCTGGAAGCGGCCGCCGGGGTACGACAGCAGCTTCGACTTCAGGTGGCAGACGGCCACCTCGAGAGTCAGCGCCCGGGTGGATATCTCCACGGCCAGGAAGCCGCGGCCCGCGTGCGACACGGTGGTCCCGGTGTCGTCGGCCTGTACGGGGCGCAGCAGCTCAGGGAAGACGTTCGTGTCGGCGAGTATCCGCGGCACCACTCGGCTGAGGAAGCCGACCCTGATCCCGCGGTCGTCCGGATGACCGGAGAGCGTGACCTGCCAGTCGCCGTCCAGCATTCCGGCCAGGTCCGCGAGCGCGTCCGGGTCCCCGACCTCCTGCACGCCCAGCAGCGTCGGGTCGAGTTCCGTGATGACGGCGGCCAGGGCGGCGAGCTTGGTCTCGTACGCGGCCTTGTCCTTCGGCCCGAAGGGGCCGCCGGGCCGGTACAGGTTCTCCAGGTTCCAGGTGCCGAGGAGCATGCCGGCTCCTTCCAGAAGGCGGGTCGGTGACGTCGGAAGGCGCGCTTCGTGACGCCAGGGTGCTCGCGCAACCGGCCCGGCGACAGGGCTGGGACGGGATGCGCGGTTCACCTCCCCCCGCGGCACGACACCGTCGTACGGTGACGCAATGACGCAGTCTCCCGCTGATCTCATCATCACCGGATGCACCGCCCTCGTGCACGACGGTCATGAGGAGATCGGGTTCGTCGAGGACGCCTCGATCGTCGTACGAGGCGGGGTCATCGAAGCGATCACCGAAGACGTCCGAGACCTGGACGCCGTCGAGCGCATCGACGCCCGCGGTCAGGTGGCGATGCCCGGACTGATCAACTGTCACACCCACTCGCCGATGGTCGCCCTGCGCGGTATCGCCGAGGATCTGCCCGCCGAGGAGTGGTTCAACGACTTCATCTGGCCCATCGAGTCCAACCTCACCGAAAAGGACGTGGAGTTGGGCGCGCGGCTCGCCTGCGCCGAGATGATCCGCGGTGGCGTCACCTGCTTCGCCGACCACTACTTCTCCATGGACACCGTCGCCGCCGTGACGGCCGAGAGCGGGCTGCGCGCGCACCTGGGGGAGGCCTTCTTCTCCTCGCAGGGCGCCGCAGGGAGGGAAAAGTCCCTGGAGTTCGCGTTGCGGCACCGGGGCGGTGCCGGCGGGCGCATCACCACCGCTCTCGCCCCGCACGCCCCGTACACCGTGGCCGACGCCGACCTGTCCGCGACCGCCGAACTCGCCCGCGAGCACGGACTTCCCGTGCACCTGCACGCCTCCGAGAGCCGCGCCCAGACCGACAACAGCCTTGCCCGCCACGGCCGTACGCCGATCGAGATCCTGGAGCGCACCGGACTCCTCGACACGGAGATCCTCATCGCGCACGGCACCGGAATCATCGAACGCGACCTGCCCGTACTGGAGCGCGCGACGGGACATGTGGCGGTCGCGACCGCACCGCGCGGGTACTTGAAGTTCGCCTGGGGCCCGACACCGGTGCGAGCCCTGCGCGAGATCGGCGTCCCCGTCGGGCTCGCCACGGACGGAGCGGCGTCGAACAACTCCCTGGACGTGTGGGAGTCCATGGCTCTCACCTCCCTCGTGCAGAAGTCGGCCGAGGGCGACCCGCGTTGGCTGACGTCCCGTCAAGCCCTGCACCACGCGACGCTCCAGAGTGCCAGGGCGGTCGGCCTGGGCGAGCGGATCGGCAGTCTCGCGCCGGGGCGGCGGGCGGACATCATCCTGGTCGACCTCACCGGCCCGCACACCCAGCCGGTCCACGACCTCGCCGCCACGCTCGTGCACAGCGCCCGCGCCGGCGACGTACGGACGACGATCGTCGACGGGCGGGTGCTGATGCGGGACCGGCGCCTGCTGACCCTTGATCTGCCGTCCACCGTAAGGGAGTTGGGGGAGCGGCTGCCCGCGCTCGTCGACCGTGGCCACGGGCGGCGGATCCAGGAGTACGACACCTGATCCACTCTGCCTAGGGTGGAGCCCATGCCCTTGGACCACGAATCCGCAGAAGGCCTCCAGGACCCTACAGATGACCTCCAGCACCCGGCGGCAGGCCGACAGGCCCCCGCGGCAGGCCCGGAGGACCCCGCAGCCGGCCTCATCGACGACCCGTACGCCGTCTACGCCCGTCTCCGCGACACCGCGCCCGTGCATCGCGTCGCCGGACCCGACGGCAGCCCCGCCTGGCTGGTCACGCGGTACGACGACGTGCGCGAGGCCCTGACGAACCCGCTGCTCTCGCTGGACAAGAGGCGTGCGCTGCCCGGGAGTTACCAGGGCTTCGCCCTTCCGCCGGCCCTCGACGCCAACCTGCTGAACATGGATCCCCCCGACCACACCCGCATCCGGCGGCTGGTCGGTCGGGCCTTCACACCGCGCCGCATCGAGCAACTGCGGGCGCCCGTCCGGGAGACCGCCGACCGGCTTCTCGACGCGCTCGGTGCGCACGGCCGTACGGATCTGATCGCCTCGTACGCCGCGCCCCTGCCGATCACCGTCATCTGTGACCTGCTCGGCGTTCCGGACGAGCACCGGCGGGACTTCCGGGCCTGGACGGACGCGCTCGTCGCCCCCGATCCGGCACGTCCCGGTGCCGCGAAGGAGGCGATCGTGGCGATGGTCGGGTTCTTCACCGGGCTCCTCGCGGCCAAGCGCAAGGAGCCCGCGGACGATCTGCTCTCCGACCTGATCGCGGTGCGCGCGGCGGAGGGCGACCGGCTCGCCGAGGACGACCGGCTCACCGAGGACGAGTTGATGTCGCTCGCCTTCCTCATCCTCTTCGCGGGGTACGAGAACACGGTGCAGCTCATCGGGAACGCCGTCCTGGGGCTGCTCACCCACCCTGGCCTGCTGTCCCATCCCGACCAACTCTCCGCGGCAATAGAGGAGTTCGCCCGTCTCGACGGTCCCGCGCTGCTCGCCATCCGGCGCTTTCCCGTCGAGGACGTGACCATCGGCGGGGTCGCCGTGCCCGCGGGCGAGACCGTCCTGCTGTCCCTCGCCGCCGCCAACCGCGACCCGCGCCGTTTCCCCGACCCCGACCGCCTCGACCTCGGCCGCGACGCCTCGGGGCATCTCGCGCTCGGCCACGGCATCCACTACTGCCTGGGCGCTCCGCTGGCCCGCCTGGAGACCGAGACCGCCCTGTCCGCGCTGATGGAACGCCTCCCGGACCTCGCGCTCGACGTGGACCCGGCCGAGCTGCGGTGGCGGCCCTCCCTGCGCGCCCGCGGCCTGCTTGCGCTTCCGGTGACGTACTGAGAAGAATCTCGCCGATACGCCGATGAGTTCTGCTTCTGCGGCCGGTCACCACACAGAAGGCACCATTCCGTAGGAGGAGCACATGACGCTTCCGCAGATCGTCTCGCGTGAGGAGTGGCGCGCCGCGCGCGAGGAACTGCTGGCCAAGGAGAAGGCCGCCACGCGCGCGCGTGACGCGCTCAACGCGGAGCGGCGCGGGCTGCCGATGGTCGAGATCGACAAGGAGTACCTGTTCGAGGGCGGCGGCGGGAAGGCGACGCTGCTCGACCTTTTCCGGGGGCGGAACCAACTCGTCGTCTACCACTTCATGTTCGCGCCCGAATGGGATGCCGGCTGCCGCAGCTGCTCGGCGTTCCTCGACCAGATCGGGCACCTCGCGCATCTGCGGGCCCGCGGGACCGAGTTCGCCGCCGTGTCCCGGGCGCCGTACACGAAAATCCTGCCCTTCAAGGCGCGCATGGGCTGGACGGTGCCCTGGTACTCGTCGTACGACAGCGACTTCAACTTCGACTTCCAGGTGTCCTTCATGGGGAGCGACGAGGGTGACGAAGAGGGCGGCGGCGAGCCCTACGAGCGTCCGGGCGTCAGTTGCTTCCTGCGGGACCGCGACCGGGTCTTCCACACGTACTCCACGTACGAACGCGGCCTCGACGGCCTCGGTTCGACGACCAGCCTCCTCGACCTCACCGCACTCGGCCGGCAGGAGGAGTGGGAGGAGCCCACGGGACGCGCATCCGCGCTGGGGGCGCCCGCGGGCAGCGAGCGGATCCGGTACCACGACGAGTACGAGGACTGACACGGTGGGTAACCGGAGCTGAGAGTTCCCTCACAGCGAACCCGCGGCCAAGTGTCGACTACGTCTCAGTACCGTCACTTCGCGAGCCGTTCACCCCATGGAGGGCGTTTAACTCTATGAGAGCAAGTGCTACATGGAGGTGCAGGGTGAACGGGCGAACGGTGCTGGAGCGCTTTCCCGCCGGTGGGCCGCGCGGTTCGTGGCCCGCGGAGGAGTTCGCACAGGCGCGCCGCCAGGAGGGCCAGGCCGCTGAGGTCGTCATGGACCTCTCCACGGACGCGTTCCTTGTGGTCGTACGCGGTGTCGACGTCGTCGAGTGACACTCGGGCGAACGGTCGGGTGAGACTCGGGGTACTGCCGAGCGGCACAGGGTGCGAACCGCCGAATGAGGTCAACTCGCCTTCGGCGACGGCGGATGCGTCGTGAACTGCTCCGCCTGCAGTGAGTACAGCTCCGCGTAGATGCCGCCCGTGGCCAGGAGCTCGTCCGGGCTCCCGGATTCCATGAGGCGGCCCTGGTCGAGGACGTGCACGAGATCGGCGTGGCGTACGGACGCCAGCCGGTGCGTGATGAGGATGACCGTCTGGCCGGTGCCCGCCAGGGCCCTTATCTTCTCGAAGACCTCCAGCTCGGCCCGGGCGTCGAGCGCGGCCGTCGGCTCGTCCACGATCAGGATGGCCCCGCGCCGGTACGCGGCCCGTGCGATGCCCAGGCGCTGCCACTGGCCGCCCGACAGCTCGTGCCCGCCGCTGAAGCCGCGGGCGAGGAGGGTGTCCAGGCCACGCGGGAGATCCGCCACGACGTCCTCCGCCCCGGCCTCGGCGACCGACGAGGTGAGGCGTTCGTCCGTCAACGGAGCCGAGGTGCGGCCGACCGCGACGTTCACGCGTGCCGTGAACGGCCACCGTTTGAAGTCCTGGGCCACCATCGCGATGCGCTCGGCGAGTTGATGCCGGTCCGCGGTCGCCGCGTCGACGTCGTCCCACAGGATCCGGCCGCGTTCGGGCGCGTAGAGGCCCGCGAGCAGTTTCACCAGGGTCGTCTTGCCCGAGCCGTTCTCGCCGACCAGCGCCACGATCTTGCCGAGTGGCACGCTGAGGGTGACGTCCGCGAGCGCGGGCCTGGTCGAGGTGCCCGGATAGGTGAACGTGACGTTCTCGAAGCGGATTTCACTCGGGTCGTCGGGGAGCGGATCGCCGCCCACCGGGATCGCGCGCTCGGCGGCCTCGACGTACAGGCGCTGCAGGTCGCCGACGAACAGGGCTTCCTCGTGCAGGGAGTTGACCTCCAGGACGAGCGTGTCGAGGCTCGCGGAGCCGGTGCGGATCGCGATCACGGCCGTACCGGCGACGGAGAGCGCCATCGCGCCGGCCAGCAGCAGTCCGCCGAGAGTCGCGTACGTAGCCACGGTGGCAAGTCCCGTCCAGGCGGCGGCGATCAGACCCGTGCGGGCGGAGAGCCGGGCCAGCCGGGCCTGTTCCGCCTCGGCGGTCTCCGACATCGAGCGGAAGTGGCGCAACAGGAAGGGCCCGACGCCGTGCACGCGGATCTCCGGGGCCGCGGCGGGCTCGGTGAGCAGACTGCTGATCAGATGCCCGGCGCGGGCGTGCTGCACCCAGGTGTGGAACGACTCGTAGCGGCGCCGCGCGATCGTCAGCGCGCTCCAGGCGCTGGGCAGTGTCATCGTGACGAGCAGCGGCAGCAGTGCGGGGTGCAGCACCGTCAGGACGCCCGCCGCCGCGCACAGTGAGATCATCGCGTTCACGACACGGGTGGCGATGGTGATCATGCGCCGGGCCGACTGGGCGCCGTACTGGGCGGTGTCGAGCAGTTTGTGAAAGGCGTCGTCCTCGATCGCGGCCAGCTCCACGGCCGCCGCCCGCTCCAGGTACAGCTCGGTCGCCACCCGCTCCACCTTCGGCTCCAGGCGTCCGGTGGCGTACGTCGACGCGGCCCGCAGCAACGCGCCGACCAGCATCACGGCGGCGACGGTGACCAGCGCCGGGAGCGCGCCGCGTAACCGGTCCTCGACCGGGCCGCTCGTCATCAGCCGCCCGAGCACGCTGTTGACCGCCAGCAGGCTGACCGCCTGGGCTGCGCCGCGGGCCAGCTCGGAGACCAGCACGACACGGGCGGCGCGCGGGTCCGCCTTCCAGGCGAGGCGGAAACTGGACGCGAGCAGTGACGGCAGCCGGGTCACCATCGCGCGAAAGTTCAACTCCAGGAAGGCGTCGGCGTGTTGGGACCAGCCCATGTCGTAGCGGAGCGGGCCGCCGAAGAGCAGGTGTTCCGAATCGGATGGCGGCGGCCTGTCGTCGCCGCGCTTCTTCCCCACCGATTTTCGTGCGGTCGTCCCCGCCGGCTTTCGTGCGGTCTTCCCCACCGTTGGCCTCCCCCAGGAATGGACGAACGGTCCATTCCCCAGGAACGCGGCGCTCCACGCGTGGCGGCAGCGGGGATTTGCGGCGACCGGCGCACCGACGGGCTCACTTCGGGCACTCCTGCGGCGCCGTCGGCCCCGCCCCCGACCGGAGGCCCTATGCGCTGATGGGACGCGACCAAGCGGGTGTGGTGCCGGTGACCCGGCACAGGGCCAGGTAGAGAGGGATCGGCGGGGTGTACGGAAGCGTGCCGTCCGGTTTGTGGATGAGTCCGGGTGCGTCGGGCGCGTCCGGTACGACCGCCCCCGTCGCGTAGCGCGCGGGCGCCGGCCACTCCAGGGCGACGTCGGAGTCGGAGGGCACGATCCACCACCAGTGCGCCCCGTCGGCGTAGACACAGCCCACGCGGGGCAGCCGCGGCAGCAGCAGCGGTCCGAACCGGGCGGGCACCGACACCGCGTCGCAGCCCAGCGGCACGGTCATGCCCTCGGGTACGAGGAGACGCCTCAACGGCCCCGGCATCCGCTGCCCGCGCTTCAGACGGACCAGCCTGTCGAGGCTCAGGACCTGCGCTCCAGGTCCCGCCGCCGGCGTACCCCTCACACCCTTCCCCGATCCCGGCCCCGCTGGGCCGGGGGGACCCCGGTGGTCCGCGTTCCCCAGAACGCCTCTGTCCCGGCGCCCCGGCCGTCGGCCGGTGGCTTCTTCGCGCTCCATCCCAGGTCGGACCGTGCTTCGGTGTCCGTCGCGCTCCAGACCGGGTCCGAATGGGTTCCGGTGTCCGAGTCGGGCCCGCCGGCTGCGCGCTCCAGCTCCGCCCAGACCAGCAGACCGGGCCCGGTGTCCTGGGCCCCCCAGGCCCTGGACACGGCCGCGACGAGGAGCAATCCCCTCCCGTGCTCCTCCTCGGGCCGCTGCGGCGAGGGGTGCGGCTCACCCGGAGCGCATCCCTCGTCACGTACGGCTATCCGTACGACGTCGTCGCGGTCGCGCAGCTCGCACACGACGCGCTCGCCCGCGGCGTGCACGATCGCGTTGGTGACCAGCTCGGAGATGACGAGGGCCGCCGTGTCGCAGGTGTCCTCGCACACCGCCCAGCCGGACAGCCGGCCACGCGCCAGACGTCTTGCCTGAGCGACGGATCCCGGGTGTGCGGCCAGCTCGAAGCGGAACCGGCGCTCGGCGGCCGCGCCGGGGCGGAGCCCTGCGGCGGCACGGAGACCAATCCGGTCTTCGGCGGCGTCTGTTCCTAACGGCGCGGACGGAGTCACGCTTGCCACTATCGCCCCGCCGTGAACACTTGGCAAGTGTCACTCTGAAAAATGCAGAGTGCCGTGTGACTCCGTGAGGGCGCGTGGCACACTGCTCGCAACAGCCCGTCGAGCGGCGCCAGTTGGGACAGTCGAAAGAGACCCCGAACGGCGCCGCGCGGGCTGTCCGGACTCAGTGGAGGTGGGACGTGAGCGAACCGCGGTCCGCGCCGACGGTCGGCCAGGTCGTCCTCGGCCGGCGCCTGCTGGACCTGCGGGAACGCGCGGGTCTCAAGCGTGAGGAGGCCGCGCGTATCCTGCGTGTCGCGCCCGCCACGGTCCGCCGTATGGAGATGGCCGAGGTCTCCCTCAAAATCCCCTACCTCCAACTGCTGCTGAAGTCGTACGGCGTCAGCGACGAGGAGGCCGAGGCCTTCGTCCAACTGGCCGAGGAGGCCAACAAACCCGGCTGGTGGCAGCGGTTCCACGACATCCTGCCGGACTGGTTCTCGATGCACGTGAGTCTGGAGGGCGCGGCCGCGCTCATCCGCTCGTACGAGCCCCACTTCGTGCCCGGGCTGCTGCAGACCGAGGACTATGCCCGCGGCGTCCTGAAGGCGGGCGCCATCGGCCAGACCAGGCCCGAGGACATCGAGCGGCATGTGGCACTGCGCATGCAACGCCAGAATCTGCTCACCCGTGAGGGCGCGCCCCGGATCTGGGCTGTGATGGACGAGACGGCCCTGCGCCGCCCCATCGGCGGTCCCGAGGTGATGCGGGCCCAGATCGACAAGCTGCTCCAGGCCACGAAGTTGCCCAATGTGACGCTGCAGGTGATCCCGTTCTCCTCGGGTCCGCACCCCGGCACGTACGGGCCCTTCGTGCTGTTCCGCTTTGCCGTGCCGGAACTCCCGGACATGGTCTACAGCGAGTACCTGACCGGCGCCGTCTACCTGGACGCGCGCTCGGAGGTGGCGACCCACCTCGAGGTCATGGACCGCATGGCGGCTCAGGCCGCTACGGCACATCGCACGAAGGAGATCCTCCGGGATCTCCGCAAGGAGCTGTGAATGGAACGCATCAAGCCGCGGATACGCAATGTGCACATCTACAACGGAATGCCTGCCCGCGAGCTGGGCAACGAGGGCTGGCACAAGCCGTGGAGCGGCGGAAACGGCGGCAACTGCCTGGAGGCGATGAAGCTCGCCGACGGGCGCATCGCGGTCCGCCAGTCGGCGGATCCGGACGGACCCGCCCTCATCTACACACCGGGCGAGATGACCGCGTTCATCCAGGGCGCGAAGGCGGGAGAGGCGGACTTCCTGCTCTCCTGACCCACTTGCGCTTCCTTTTTCCCACTTCCCTGATTTTGGCAGTGACTTGAACACTTACCGCGGCACGGACTTACGGAGACGGTCATGACCGGCCAGCCCCCCACCGAGATCGACACGAGCAAGCCGCATCCGGCGCGGATGTACGACTGGTATCTCGGCGGCAAGGACAACTACCCCGTCGACGAGGAGATGGGGCGGCAGATGCTCGACCTCGACCCGAGGGTGCCTGTGATGGCACAGGTCAACCGCGCGTTCATGCACCGTGCCACACTCCCCCAGCGCTGAACGCCTGGGGGGACCGCCAGGCCGGCCGAGAACGGCGTACGGCAGTTCCTGGACACCGGCACCGGCATCCCGACCGAGCCCAGCCTGCACCAGATCGCCCAGCGCGTCGCGCCCGACGCGCGCGTCGTGTACTGCGACAACGACCCGATCGTGCCGGCCCACGCGGCGGCCCTGCTGCGCAGCACGCCCGAGGGGGCGACCGAGTACCTGCAGGCCGACGTGCGGGACCCGAACGCCATCGTCGACGGGGCGAAGAAGGTCCTGGACTTCAGCCGGCCGGTGGCGCTCTCCCTCGTCGCGCTGCCGCACTTCGTCTCCGACGAGGACGGCGCGCACACCCTGGTCGACCGGCTGCTGTCCGAACTTCCCTCCGGCAGCTATCTGATGATGACCCACGCCACCGCCGACTTCACACCGCAGGAGTCGGCAGCCGCCATCGAGAAGCTCAAGGCGGTCGGCGTCACACCGGCACTGCGCTCGCGCGAGGAGTTCGCCCGCTTCTTCGACGGCCTCGACCAGGTCGAGCCGGGCGTCGGGGTGCCTCATCAGTGGCACCCCGAGCTGGGCGAGCCGGTTCCCGGGCAGGACGACGGGGTCATTCCCGGGTACGGGGCGGTGGGTCGCAAGGCCTGACCGGTCAGAACCAGGACCACATGCGCCGGGGGGAGGGTCCACCAGGCGGCTCACGGCCACCGCCGGAATCGGCGGCTGCTCCCGCCAGTGATGCGCGATGCCGACGGGTTGTGCCGACGTTCGACGAACGTCAGACGGTCAGCCCGGTGGCAGCACCCCGCACAGCGCGTCGAGCGCCGCCCCGTAGGCATGCTCCGTGGGCGTCGCATAGCCGACCACCAGCCCGTCGGGCGCGGCCATCACCGCCGCCGGGTGCCGGAACTCGGCGAGCCCGTCGAGCGCTACGCCCTGCCACGCGGCGGCCTTGACCGCCGACTGCTCGGTCCCGGGCGGCAGCCGCAGCACCGCGTGCAGCCCGGCCGCGATCCCGGTGACCTCGATGTGCGGTGCCCGCGCGGCGAGCGCGGCGACGAGCCGGTCCCGCCGCCCCCGGTACCGCTGCCGCATGCGCCGCACGTGGCGGTCGTACGACCCGGAGACGATGAAGTCCGCGAGCGTCAGCTGGTCCAACACACCGGCCCAGGCCTCCCGTTCGCCCTTGACGGCGAGTACGCCGTCGACGTACCGCTCCGGAAGGACCATCCAGCCCAGCCGCAGCGCGGGCGACAGGCTCTTGCTGACCGACCCGATGTGGATGACCCGCTCGGGGTCGAGGCCCTGCACGGCACCGACGGGCTTGCGGTCGTAGCGGAACTCCCCGTCGTAGTCGTCCTCCAGAATCACCCCGCCACGCGCGCGTGCCCAGTCGATCACCGCGGCGCGGCGCTCGGGATGCAGCGGACCACCGGTCGGAAACTGGTGCGCGGGCGTGAGCAGTACGGCCCGCTCCCTGCCCAACTCGGCCACTTGGGCGCCGTCGTCGTCCAGAGGCAGCGGTACGGTGCGTACGGACGCGGCGGCCAGCAGCTCGCGGTGGAAGCCGAGGCCGTACGACTCGACAGCCAGCGGGCCCCGCAGGACGGCGGGGAAGAGCAGCCGCAAGGCGTGTGCGAAGCCGGAGCAGATCACGATCCGTCCGGGCGCCGTGCGTACGCCACGCGCGCGTGCCAAGTACTCGGCGAGCGCCTCGCGCAGTTCGACCCGCCCCGCCGGATCGCCGGGCCCGAAGGCCTCGTTGGGCGCCTGCTGGAGGGCCCGGCGGTACGACGTGAGCCAGGCGGCGCGCGGGAACGAGGCGGCGTCCGGAGTGCCCTGCCGCAGGTCGTGCCGGGGTCCACGCGCGCCTGGTGGCGCCTTTTTGGGTACGGGCGCGGGGGCGCCGGGCGGCGCGACCCGCTCGGCGACCCGCGTGCCCGAGCCCTGGCGGGCGGTCAGCCAGCCCTCGGCGACGAGTTCGGCGTACGCGTCGGCGACGGTGTTGCGCGCGACGCCCAGGTCGGCAGCGAGTGAGCGGTACGGCGGCAGCCGGGTGCCGGGCGCGAGCCTGCCGCTGCGTACGGCCTCGCGCAGCGCGCGGATCAGCGCGGCCCGCCGCCCGCCCGAACCCGACAGCTCCAGGTGCAGGTCGGCGCCGATGCGCTCCGCGTAATTGACCCATGATTCCGCCACAGAAATGCACCCTACAGCCGGTCTTTCCGGCCCGTAGATTCATGGTCATGACGATGCACACGATGCACACGACGGCTGGTACCTCCTCCTCCGCCTCCGCTGCTGCGGGCGTGACGGCCGTGGCGGAAAACCCCCGTCTCGACTTCGCGAAGTCCGCCCCGAAGGTCTTCCGGGCCCTCATCGGCTTCGACGCGGCGGCCCGCGAGGGGCTCGACCCGGCCCTCGTCGAACTGATCCAGATCCGCGCCTCGCACCTCAACCACTGCGCGTACTGCCTCCACATGCACACCAACGACGCCCGCAAGGCCGGCGAGAGCGAGGACCGGCTGCACATGGTCGCGGTGTGGCGCGAGGCCCGGCACTTCTTCACTCCCCGGGAGCAGGCGGCCCTCGCGCTGACGGAGGCGGTCACGCGTGTCGCCGACGCGGGCGTGTCCGACGACGTGTACGCGCAGGCCGCCGCGGTCTTCGACGACCAGGAACTGGCTCACGTCCTGGCCCTGATCTTCACGATCAACACGTGGAACCGCGTGGCGCTGTCGACGGCCAAGGTGGCGGGCACGGACGAGCGCTAGACCACGCTGCGCGCCGAGATCTGCGACCGGGACCGACGGGGCGGCAACTACGTTCCGACGCAACGGCGAGGCACCACGGCGGACCGGTTCGGCGGTGCCGATCCGGTCCGCAATCGCCGGCATCCCGTGGCATCCGGTGGCATTCGGCGGCGGGATTCCTAAACCCTCATGGGGCGGTCGTACGGCCCGATCGGCGCCGGCAGGCGAGACACTCCCGAAAGGGCGCGGTCCACCGCGGCGGCCACCGCGCGGCCCTCGGCGATGGCCCAGACGATCAAGGACTGGCCGCGGGCCGCGTCCCCGGCGGCGTACACCCCGGGAACGTTGGTCGCGAAGTCCGCGTCGCGGGCGATCGTGCCGCGCGGTTCGAGGGTGAGGCCGAGCTGGTCGATCAGGCCGTCATGGCGGTCGGGGCCCGAGAAGCCGAGGGCGAGCAGCACGAGGTCGGCGGGGAGGGTCCGCCCGGAGTCGGGGACCGGCCGGCGCCGCTCGTCGACCTCGACGAGGTGCAGTGAGCGCACATGCCCGTCCGCGTCCCCGGTGAAGCGGAGCGTGGACGCCGCGAAGAGCCGGGCGTCCGCATCTGCCGCGGGCGCCGTGCCCAGCACGCCGGCCTCCTCGTGCGCGGCCGAGAGCCGATAGATCTTCGGGTACGTCGGCCACGGCTCGACGTCCTCGTCGCGCTCCGCCTCCGGCTGGGCATAGATGTCCAGCTGGGTCACGGACGCCGCGCGCTCCCGTACGGCCGTCCCCAGACAGTCGGCGCCGGTGTCACCGCCGCCGACGATCACGACGTGCCGGCCGGCCGCGGACAGCGGCGAGACCTCCAGATCCCCCTCGCACACCCGGTCGGCCAGCGGCAGATATTCCATCGCCTGATGGATGCCGGCCAACTCCCGCCCAGGTACGTCGAGTTCACGCCACGCCGTGGCGCCTACGGCGAGTATGACCGCGTCGTAGCGCGCTTTGAGGTCGGCGGCCCGGATGTCCGTGCCGATGGCCGTCGACGTGCGGAACTTCGTTCCCTCCGCCCGCATTTGCTCGAGCCGCCGGTCCAGGTGCCGCTTCTCCATCTTGAACGCGGGGATCCCGTACCGCAGCAGCCCGCCGATCCGGTCGGCCCGCTCGTACACCGCGACGGTGTGTCCGGCCCGCGTCAGCTGCTGGGCCGCGGCGAGCCCGGTGGGCCCCGACCCGATCACCGCGACGGTCCGTCCGGAGAGCCGGTCCGGGGGGCGCGGTGGCGTGAAACCGTCCTCCCAGGCGCGGTCCGCGATGGCCACCTCGACGTTCTTGATGGTGACCGCGGGCTGGTTGATCGCGAGCACACAGCCTGCCTCGCAGGGCGCCGGACACAACCGCCCGGTGAACTCGGGGAAGTTGTTCGTGGCGTGCAGCCGGTCGCTCGCCGCCCGCCAGTCGTCCCGCGAGACGAGATCGTTCCACTCGGGGATCAGATTGCCCAGCGGACAGGCGTCGTGGCAGAAGGGGATCCCGCAGTCCATGCAGCGATCGGCCTGTCTGTTGATGATCGGCAGCAGCGCCCCGGGGACGTACACCTCGTTCCAGTCCCGTACGCGTTCCTCGACGGGCCGGCGCGGGTACTCCTCGCGCGGTGTGGTCATGAATCCCTTGGGATCGGCCATGGCCGTCTCCCTTGCGTACGCGACGGGCAGGGGGCCGCGCGGCCGTCGGACGTCATCGGGCCACGGCCGTCGGGCGACACTCCTTTCCCGCCACGATACGTCGCCTCCGTGGGCGTCGCCGCTCAGCTGAGGGGTCGCTTCCGCGGAATGTGCTCGTCGCGGATGCGCCGCCCTCAAGTGAGGCGAGTGTGCGCCCCGGGTGTTCCAGCTCCGCGCCCTCGGGGCGGTCGTGTGCCTCAGATGAGGGCGAGCGTGTACGAGATCGCCGCGGCGGCCGACGCGACCGTGCGGACATGGTTCCACGTCGTCCACTCGCGCACGTACCTACGCCAGTACACGGCGGTCTCCGGTGTCCCGGGGTCCATCTTGAGCAGCGCCTCGTTGCGCGGCACGTTCGCGACGACCGTCACCCCGAACGACCCGACCAGATACAGCGCGCTACCCAGCAGCAGCTCCACCGTCCCGTCGTCTGGCAACAGTACGAACGTCACCACGGCGAGCACCGCGCACAACCCCGCCGAGCCGACGAACACCAGCATGAACGCCGGGCGCAACGCGGCGACATTGATCGCGTTCATCGCGGCGACCCCCTGCGCGGGCGGCAGCTCGGCGAGACCCCTCATCACGAACGTCGAGAACCCGCAGAACACCCCGGCCACCAGCCCGCAGCCGAGCACCCCCAGCAACGTCAGCACGAAATACGGCCCATCGATCATGACAACCCCCGCATCGATCCCCGAGATCAAAGATCCTGCACGGCGCCCTACCGTCACCACAAGTGAAATCCCGTACGGGGACAGTGACCATGGTCGAGGGGCGCTGGTGCATACGCGAGCGTCCAGCCGGGCGTGTCCGGGCGATGCCGACCCCGCCGTGGTCGGGCGACGCCGGCATGATGCGGCCGGGTGATGCCGCCCCCGGCGTGGCCCGGCGCTGCCGCCCCGGCAGGTCGGCGCGGCCGAAGCGGCCGACGGCGCCCGGTCACGTAGGTGTCGGGTGATGCCGCCCCCGGCGCGGCCCGGCGCTGCCGCCCCGGCAGGTCGGTGCGGCCGAAGTAGCCGACGGCGCCCGGTCACGTAGGTGTCGGGTGATGCCGCCCCCGGCGCGGCCCGGCGCTGCCGCGCCGGCAGGTCGGTGCGGCCGAAGTAGCCGACGGCGCCCGGTCACGTCAGCGCACGCCCGGCGTACCACCCCCGCAGTGCGGCGTCCACCGCCCCGGCGATCCGCCGCCGCGCCTCGTGCCGCGGCACACCGCTCATCAGCAGCTGGTCGTACGGAGTGTCCGTGTGCCGTACGGAGGCGCGGACCGCCGAGGTCACCGCGGCCTCGGACAGCGCACGACCCGCGGCGCTGCGCCCGACCCGCCCGCTGCCGCGCACCGAGGCGTGCGCGGCGATCGCCCGTGCCCGGTCGGCCGGGCAACCGGGAAACAGCCGGCGTATCTCCCGCGCGAACGCGTCCGTGAACCCGCAGATCCTCCGCCTCCCGCCGCCGCGCGTCCCGCACCCGGCGTCGCCGTCGCGCCTCCGCGTCCGCCAGGCAGCGCTCCTCGGCCCGGGCGAGCGCCGCCTCCTCGACAAGAACACCCTGCCGCTCGTACCTGCTCCGCCGCCGGTTGAACCGCACCACCACCGCCGACAGCGCACTGCCCTCCCTCGACCTCCGCGTCAGCGCCGTGTCACCGCGCGGCAGGAACACCAGATGCCCCAGATCCGCGCAGTCCAGACACCGTGGCAACCCCTCCTCCAGCGCCAGCAGCGCCAGCGGCCCGGTCCGGCACTCGGCACAGTGCCGCTTCTTGAGCGGCTGGATGACGAGAAGTCCGGTGCGGTGCGGGGGAGTTGCGATCGGTGCCATACGCGGTTCTTTCCCCCGTCCGCTCCGGGATCTACGCCGCCGGTGAACCGAGCGCGTCAGCCGTCGTCGGCAGTCGTCCTCGGGGGCAGCCGGCTGCGAGCCTCCTGAGCTCCTCGCGCCCGCCACCCCCACGAGAACGCCTCGCGATCGCGGCATCATGGGCCCGTGCGACTCGAAGCGATCACCTGGGAACGGCTCGGCGACCTCCTCGCCGAGCGTCTGCTCGACCTGAAACCGGACGACGGCAGCCCCTGGCCGCGCATCGCCTTCGACGGAGCCCCGGCCGCCCGCCCCGGCGAGCTCGCGCACCGGGTCTCGGAGGCGCTGCGCATACGCGGCCGGTCCTCGCTCGTGGTCGGTGCGGAGGACTTCCTGCGTCCCGCGTCGCTCCGGCTGGAGTACGGCCACCAGGACGTCGAGGCCTATTACGACGGCTGGGTCGACACCGGCGGCCTCTGGCGCGAGGTCTTCGGTCCCCTCGAAGCGGGCGGCAACGGCCGCGTCCTGCCCGACCTCTGGGACCCGGTCACCGATCGGGCCACCCGCAGCCCCTACGTCCAACTCCCGCCCGGCGGCCTCCTGTTGCTGCACGGCCCCCTCCTTCTGCGCCACTGGTTCCCCTTCGACCTCAGCGTCCACGTGCTGCTCTCCCCAGGTGCCCTCCGCCGCCGTACCCCCGAGGCCGAGCACTGGACACTCCCCGCGTTCGAGCGCTACGAGGCCGAGGTGGACCCGGGTGGCACGGCCGACGTCCTGGTGCGTGCCGACGATCCCCGCCACCCGGCGTGGAACGGCTGACTGAAAGTGCCGCTCCCCAGAGGTTTTATATGCACGCGCATGTAGTTAGCCTGAGTTCATGACGATCTCCGCCGACAACCCGGCCGCCTTCGACGACTCCGTCCGCACCCTCCTCGACGGCAAGAACTTCGCCAGTGTCGCCACCCTCGGCCCCGGCGGCGCTCCCCAGAACTCGGTGGTCTGGATCAAGCGCGAGGGCGACACCGTCCTCTTCTCCTCGACCGCCGGACGCCAGAAGGTGCGCAACCTCCAGCGGGACCCCCGCATCAGCCTCTCGGTCTTCGACCTTGCCAACCCCTACACCTCGGTCGAGATCCGCGGCACCGCCGAGGTCCTCCCCGACGACGCCAAACGCCTCCCGTACGAGCTCTCGCACAAGTACCTCGGCATCGACCCTCCGGCGGAGAAGGACGACGAGGTCCGCGTGATCATCCGTGTCGTCCCGCAGAAGATCGTCGGGTTCTCGGCCTGACCCCGGGCGGACCGGCGTGGCGGGCAACCTCGGTAACCGCGTACTTCCGGGTGCGCATCCCTGGGGACACGGCAAGAATGTAGGGCGCCGGGACTAGCGGTGTGTTCCGCGCCGCGCCGGCCGTCCGGCACCGGGAGGTACTTCATGACCACCGCCGGAGACATCATGCACCGTGGTGCCCAGTGGATTCCCGCCCACGAAACCCTGGACCGCGCCGCCCAGCTGATGCGCGAGCTCAACGTGGGCGCCCTGCCCATCAGTGACGAGAACGAACGACTCTGCGGCATCCTCACGGACCGCGACATCGTCGTCGGCTGTGTGGCCATGGGCCACGACCCGGCGCGAATCACCGCGGGTGAGATGGCCCAGGGCACACCGCGCTGGATCGACTCGGGCGCCGATGTCGGCGAGGTGCTCCAGGAGATGAAGGGGCACCAGATCCGCCGGCTTCCCGTGATCGAGAACAAGCGACTGGTCGGCATGATCAGCGAGGCCGACCTGGCCCAGCACCTGACGGACGAACAGCTCGCAGCCTGGGTCGAGAGCGTCTACGCGAGGAGCGCGACGAGCTGATCCGGCTCGTCCTTCCTGCCCTCTGGATCCGCCTGTCCCACTGTCCAGCCGTTGTCTGGTACGCGCTCGTCCGGCCGGCCGTGCCGGGCGAGACGCGTGTCAGAGCCAGCCGTTGCGCCTGAATCCCCGGTACAGGACGAGGCAGGCGACGGATATCACGCCTATGACGAGGGGGTAGCCGAACCTCCAGTGCAGTTCCGGCATGTTGTCGAAGTTCATGCCGTACACCCCGCAGACCATGGTCGGGACGGCGATGACCGCCGCCCATGCCGTGATCTTCCGCATGTCCTCGTTCTGCGCCACCGTCACCTGTGCGAGGTGCGCCTGCAGGATCGAGTTGAGCAGCTCGTCGAAGGCGGCGATCTGCTCGGTGACCCGCAGCAGATGGTCGGAGACGTCCCGGAAGTAGGCCTGTATCTCCGGGTCGACCACCCGTATCGGCCGGGTGGAGAGCTCCTGGACCGGGCGGGCGAGCGGGGCCACGGCCCGCTTCAGTTCGAGGAGTTCGCGCTTGAGCTGGTAGATGCGTCCGGCGTCCGTCCGCGCGCCGTTCTCCGCGAACACATCGGCCTCGACCTGGTCGATGTCCGCCTGGACCGAGTCCGTGACGTGCACATAGTCGTCGACCACGTGGTCCGCGATCGCGTGCAGTACCGCGGCCGGTCCCTTGGAGAGCTGTTGCGGGTCGGCCTCCAACTCCTCGCGCAACGGGCCCAGGGAGCCGTGCCGTCCGTGCCGCACGGTGATGACGAAATCGGGACCGACGAAGACCATGATCTCGCCGGTGTTCACCACCTCGCTGTTCGCCGTCAGTTCCTTGTGTTCGACGTAGCAGACCGTCTTGAACACCGCGAACAGCGTCTCGCCGTACCGCTCCAGCTTCGGGCGCTGATGGGCCTCCACCGCGTCCTCGACGGCCAGCGGGTGGAGGTCGAAGAGCTCGGCGATGCCGGCGAACTCCCGGTCCGTCGGCTCGTGCAGGCCGAGCCAGACGAACCCCTGGTCGTTCTTGCGGATCCGCTCCACGGTGTCGACCAGATCGCGGCCGCCCGGGACGCGGGCGCCGTCCTGGTACGCCACGCAGTTCACCACCGCGGAGCCCAGCGGAGACCGGGCGGGGTGACTCAGGTCGACACGGGCGCGCCGCCGCGTCAGCCGCGCCACCTTGCGGAGGCCGCCGACTGCGCCGAGGGCCGTGACCTTCCGCAGATTCCCTGCCATGGACATCTGGATCTCCTTGCGTGGATCCCCTCGCGCCGCACTTTGCGCCTTGGCGCGCCAGTCTGCCAGGCCTGATCGAGCACTGGAAAAGCCTGTGGGAACGGAATATTCCGTTCCGATGTGCGTGTTTGAGCGCGGAGACGGTGCTCGTCCGAGCGTGCGGGCTGCGCTCGCCCGAGTGTGCGGGCCGTGCTCGCCCGATCGCGCGGGTGATGACAACGGGAGCGTCGGCGATTCCGGACAAGCCGGTCAACTGGGATGATCGCCCTATGACGCGATCCGACGGGTATCTCCTCGACAACCAGCAGAACGAGGCGGGACAGCGCTTCGACGCCTTCGCCACTCTCTTCGACCCCACGACCTTCCGGCACATGGAGCGCCTCGGCATCGGCTCCGGCTGGCGCTGCTGGGAGGTCGGCGCGGGCGGCACGTCCGTGGTGTCTTGGCTCGCCAAGAAGGTCGGCCCGACCGGGCGGGTCATCGCGACCGACATCGACACCTCGTGGGCGGACTCCGCCGCCCGCTCGCCGGTCGAGGTCCGCGTCCACGACGTGGGCGCCGAGGAGCCGCCGGGGGAGGGCTTCGACCTCGTGCATGCCAGGCTCGTGCTGGTCCATGTGCCGGACCGGGAGCGGGCGTTGCGGTCGATGGTCAAGGCCCTGCGGTCCGGCGGCCGGCTCCTCGTCGAGGACGCCGACCCCGCGCTGCAGCCCCTGCTCTGCCCCGACGAGTCCGGCCCCGAGCAACAGCTCGCGAATCGGCTGCGCAACGGCTTCCGCAGCCTGCTCGCCGAGCGTGGCGCCGACCTCGCGTACGGCCGTAAACTCCCGCGGCTGCTCCGCCAGGCGGGGTTGTGTGGCGTGGAGGCCGACGCGTACTTCCCCGTCACCTCGCCCGCCTGCGACGCCCTGGAGACCGCGACGATCCGTCAGATCCGCGACCAGCTCGTCACCGCGGGCCTGGCCACCCAGCAGGACATCGACCGCCACCTGGCCAACGTCGCCTCCGGCTCCATGGACCTGGCGACGGCACCGATGATCTCGGCGTGGGGGCGCAAGGGGTAGACCGGTAAGGGGAGTTGGCGCGGGGCGCCATGGGTGATGCCGTCCACCCAGGTGTCGGCCCAGCGGCTGGTGGCGCGGGCCGGCCGGCCCGCCGGCCGATCGGCTGCGGTCGCCGACGCGGCCGCCGCCTCGGCCCTGCTGGCCCACCCGCGTGTCCGCCGGCTGGTCCGCGCCGCCGGGGTGCGCTACCCGGTCGGCCTCGCCCGTCCGCGCGTCGCCTCTCTGCGGCGGGCTGTCGTCGCACCCGCGTGCCGCCCCACCCGGTCGGGCTTTGCCTACGGCCCGCGTGTCACCTCTGTGCGGTGGCGCTGCCGCCCCCCACATACGAGCTGCCTCACCCGGATGGGCTTCACCTGCCCGCCTGCTTGTCACCTCTGCGCGGCGGCGCTACGGAACCCACCCGCGTGCCGCCCCACCCGCTCGGTTACGCCGGCCCGCCTGCCGCATGCATGGCGCCCTGTGCGATGGCGCCACCGGCCCACCCCTTATTGGCCCCTACAGCTGGCGTCGTCAGCCCACCTGCGTGCCCCGTCCGGCCGCCGTCAGGCGTCCACCGGTGGCCTCCCTCCGACCCGCTCCACCGCCATCGCCCCCGCCCCGCACCCCTCGGCCGCCGCCTCCTCGGGTTCCGCGCCCGCGAGCAGGGCGGCGAGGAACGCTCCGGTGAAAGCGTCACCGGCGCCCGTGGTGTCGCGGGGTGTGGCGGGCACGGCGGGGACATGGGCCCGGACGGTTCCCGAGCGGGCCACCAGGGCCCCGGCACCGCCCTGCTTGGCGACGACCAGGGGGACATGGCGGCTCAACTTGGCCGCCGCGTCCGTGGGGTCGGGCAGCCCGGTCAGCAGGTGCGCCTCGTCACGGCTGGGGAGCAGGATGTCGACGCCCTCGGCGAGTTCGAGGAAGCGGTCCACACCCAGCTCGCTGAGGAACCCCACCGAAGCGGGATCCAGGCTCACCTGTACGCCACGCGTGCGTGCCGACTCCAGTGCCACCGACACCAGCGCGCGGCTCGGCTCGGAGAAGAACAAGTAGCCCGACAGGTGCAACCACGCGACACCGTCGAGCAGCGCGGGCGACCAGTCGCCGGGGTCGAGCCGCAGAGAGGCTCCGCTGGCCGTGAGGAACGTGCGCTCCGCAGCAGCGCCCGTGTCCACCAGGCAGATCACCGTCCCGGTCGGCGCCTCCGGATCAACGACGAGAAGGGGGCGTACGCCGCAGGCCGCGAGCTCACGCTCGTGCCACCCGGCCGCATCCGCGCCCACCCGGCCGAGCAGTCGTACGTTCGAGCAGCCCCAGTGCGCGGCCCAGCACGCGACGTTGGCGCCCGCGCCGCCCGGCAGCGTGCGGATCGCGGCGGCCGTGTCGGTGCCTGCCGCGAGCGGTCCGCGGTGCCGGGCGACGATGTCCGTGACCACGTCCCCGACGACGAGCAGAGCGCCCGCAGGCACCCCCGTACCCCGCCCGGCACCCCCGTGATGCGTCCCGCTCACGCCCCGGCCCAGGCGGCCGCGATGCGCCCCGCGAGCCGTACGTTGCCGCGCACCGCCGCCAGGTTGGCGCTCAGCGAGGCGCCATCGGTGTGCCGGACCAGATAGTCGAGCAGAAACGGTGTCACGGCCTGTCCGGTGACGCCCTCCGCCTCACACGCGTGCAGCGCGTCGGCGAGCACGCGCGCGTGGAGCCCGGGATCGAGCTGCTCCCCCTCAGGGACGGGGTTCGCGACGATGAGCGCCGATGCGGGAGCGTTCAGCGCGTCCTGCGCCCGCATGACATCCGCCACCTGCTCGGGGGAGTCCAGCGTCCAGTCCACCGGATACCCCGAGTCCGAGAGGTAGAAGCCGGGAAAGCGTTCTGTGCCGTACCCGGCCACCGCCACGCCCAGCGTCTCCAGGCGCTGCAGCGTCGCGGGCACGTCCAGGATCGACTTCACGCCCGCGCAGACCACGGTGATCCGGGTACGCGCCAGCAGACCCAGGTCGGCCGACTCGTCCTGGGTCACCGTCCACTCCCGGTGCACCCCGCCGAGCCCGCCCGTCGCGAACACCCGTACGCCCGCGCGGGCGGCCAGCAGCGCCGTCGCGGACACGGTCGTCGCCCCGCTCGCACCCGCCGCCACCGCGAGCGGCAGATCGCGGTGACCCAGCTTGCGGATCCCGTCCTCGTTCGCGACCCGTTCCAGCTGCTCCTTGTCCAGACCTACACGGGGCTGCCCGTCGAGCACGGCGATCGTCGCGGGAACGGCGCCCTCCCGCCGTACGACATCCTCCAGCTCCCCCGCGACCTGCAGATTGCGCGGACGGGGCAGCCCGTGCGCGATGATCGTCGACTCCAGGGCCACCACCGGCCGGCGCGCGTCGAGCGCCTCCCGCACCTCTTCGGACACCACGATCACGCGTCTGCCTCCTGTCGCTCGTCTTTCCTCATCTCTGGCGGGCGGCGCGCCCGGTCAAACCCTTGCGACCTGCGGCGTACGACATCAGCCTGGGGGCATGACGGACAACTCGACACGTCTCGACCATGTCGTCCTGTGGGTGCGCGATCCGGTCGCCGCGGCCGACTTCTACGAGAAGGCGGTCGGCCTGGAGCCTCTGAGGGTCACCGAATTCGCCGCGGGGAAGACGTCGTTCCCCTCGGTACGCCTCAATGAGGAGACCATTTTCGACCTCGCGCCCCTCCCCCTGGCGGAGTACATGAACGTGGTCCCCGGAGGCGCCGAAAGTGCCGGGCACCCGGTCAATCACGTATGCCTGTCCCTCACGGGGCCCGAATTCGAAGCGCTACGAGCACGTCTGGAGGAGCGGTCCGTCCCCCTCTCGGGCTTCTCGTACGACTCCTACGGAGCCCGTGGGATGGCCAAGCGCAGCTTCTACTTCCGTGACCCGGACGGAAACGTCTTCGAGGCACGGCACTACGAGTAACCCTCGGGGCGGAGGAGGGGTGCTCCCACGCGCGGGAGCACCCGTCCGGGAGTCAGTGGCGAGGTCAGACAGGCCGCACGGAGTCTGCTACCGGCCGCGCGTTCCGGCCACCCTCCGCGTGAGGTCTTTCTCGAATGCCCTTAAGGTGACCGCTCATGACCACGAACACCCAGGCCACCCCGTCCTTCGCCGTGCACATCCCCGACGCCGACCTCGAACCGGAGCCCCTGGACCCGGCTCAGGTTGTTTCCGGTGACCCGGTGGTGACGGGCAAGGTGCTGTGGGAGTCGGCCGACGGCAAGCAACTGCGCGGCATCTGGCAGATCACGCCCGGCGTGGTGACCGACACGGAGGCGAATGAACTCTTCGTCGTCGTGAGCGGCCGCGCCACGATCGAGGTCGAGGGCGGCGACGTCATCGAGGTGGGCCCGGGTGACGCGGCGATCCTGCGTGAGGGCGACCGGACCACCTGGACCGTGCACGAGACGCTCCGCAAGGCGTACCACATCAGCCTCTGACGCGGTCGCCGGCTCAGCAGTGAGGTGCACTCACCGGCTCAGCGGTGAGACACCATCACCCGGCTCTCGGGGCAGTCGTCAGAACAGCGGCTCCGGAAGCACTCCCTCCAGCGCGAGCAGCTTCCGCTTCGTCTCCAGACCGCCCCCGAACCCGCCGATACCGCCGTCGCTCTCGACCACCCGGTGGCACGGCACGACGACCGGCAGCGGATTCGAGCCCATGGCCACGCCCACGGCCTGCGCCGCGCCCGGCTGGCCGACCCGCCCGGCCAGGTCCCCGTAGCCCACGACCGCGCCGTACGGAACGCCGGACGCCAGCTCGCGCAGCACCTGGCGGTTGAACCCGGAGATCAGCGACCAGTCCAGCGGCAGTTCGAAGGCGCGCCGCTCGCCGGCGAAGTATGCCTCGACTTGACGTATCGCCTCGGCCAGCAGCGGCGACTCGGGCGCCTCGACGGGCTCGGTGCCCAGACGGGACGCGAGCCGGTCGAGCGTTTTGTCGCGCACCTCGTCCGTGGCGTGGAAGACGACGTTCACCAGGCCGTCGCGCGTCGCTGCCAGCAGCAGTGGACCGATGTCCGTGCCGACGACGGTCCACACGACCTGCTGCTCGTACTGCCCGTGGCTGTCCATGCGATCCACCGTACGGCCCGCCACTGACAACGCCCGTGGCGCGGACGCGGGCAGCCGTCCGCACCACCGGCGAGAGCTGCGTAGCGCTACCCGAATGTCCTGCGGATGACGTCCGGGACGTTCGTGATGATGCCGTCCACGCCGAATCCGGCCAGGCGCCGGGCGGTGTTCGCGTCATTCACGGTCCAGGCGAAGACCTTCATCCGATTGCCGTGCGGTCCGCCGAATCCGTGGACCGCGGAAACATAGGCGGACGAGAGGGAGGTGTGATCCGCGTTGATCTGATCGGCGAATTGGGCGTACTGGGGGAGCTGCGCGATCGACGGCTTGCCCAGGAAGGCCGTCCTGATGCCCGGGCGCAGATCGTGGACCGTTCGCACACTGTCCGCGCTGAAGCTCTGGACGAGCAGGCTGCTCCTCAGATGCGTCTGATCGAGCCAGCCCTCGTTGCTCAGGAGCTTGAGAGTCTGTCGCTCGATGCCGGGATAGAGATCGGGATTCTTGATCTCCAGGACGAGCTTCTGGTGGTTGTGCGAGACGCGGTCCATGTACTGCTTCAGTGTCGGCACGCGCGCGCCCGCGTACCGGGGGCTGAACCAGCTCCCGGCGTCCAGGCGAGCGATCTCCGCGCCGGTGAAGTCCTTGACCTTCCAGGGAGCCCTGTTGGGATAGACCTTCTCGACGTCGGTGGTACGCGCCAGCGTGGCGTCGTGCAGGACGACGAGTTCACCGTCCCTGGTGCGCTGGACGTCGTTCTCGACCCAGCTGAATCCCATTGCGGCCGCCTTGTCGATGGCGGCCAGGGTGTTCTCGGGTGCATCCGCCGAGGCGCCGCGGTGGGAGACGATCACCGGTCCGGTGCTCTGGGACCCGGCCCGGGCGTGCGGGCTGGGGAGTATCACAACAGCGCCCCCTAGAAGCGCGGCGGTCGTGGCGGCGGCAACGCGCGCGTGCATTCCATCTCCTCGCGTCGAGTGATCACTGACAGCACAAGAGTGACAGCAGAGAGTCAATGGAGGAGGGGTGCGAGATGGCCACAGATTGAATGGAGTTGTCCAAGTCCGCTCACTGGTGGCGCACAGGTGGGGCGAGGCCGTGATTCTTTGCCGGAAAATCGTTCGACCATTCCGGTGGGAGTCATACTCTCTGCCTCGACCCTGTCCGCTCTTGCGGTCCCGAGGGTGGGGGCATTTCAGGGAATTTCAGGAGCAATAGGCGGGAAGGGCAGCCGCACATGCAGGGCACGGTCGACGGCTTCACTTACGGACTCGTCACACCGCTGGTGGCCTACGTCATGGCCTGCCTGGGTGGAGCGCTGGGTCTGCGCTGCACCACCAGATCGATGCTCGTCGCCCGTTCCTGGCGCGCCGGCTGGCTGGCGCTCGGCTCGGCCGCGATCGGCTCGGGGATATGGACCATGCACTTCATCGCGATGATGGGGTTCACGATCAAGGAAACCCCGATCCACTACGACAAGCCGACGACGTTCGCGAGCCTGGGCGTGGCCATCGTGATGGTCGGCATCGGGATCTTCATCGTCGGCTACCGCGGGGCCCGCGGAACGGCACTCTTCACCGGGGGCACCATCACCGGCCTGGGAGTCGCCTCGATGCACTACCTGGGCATGGCCGGCATGCGCCTCAACGGAAGACTCGAATACAACACCCTCACGGTCTCCGCCTCCGTCGTCATAGCCGTCGTGGCCGCCACAGCCGCCCTGTGGGCGGCGGGACAGGTGCGGGGCTTCGTCTGGAGCGTGGGCGCCAGTCTCGTCATGGGGCTCGCCGTCAGCGGCATGCACTACACGGGCATGGCCGCCCTCAGCGTCCACCTTCACGGCACGTCCAGCACCCCTGGAGGCGACTCGCCCGCCGCCCTGCTCGGGCCCATGATGATCGGCCCCCTGGTCTTCCTGTGTCTGGCGGGCGTCGTCGTGATGTTCGACCCGCTGATGGTCATGGGAAGGCCCGACTGGACCCCCACGGAGAACCGGCCCGGCATCCCGGCCCACCCCGCCGTCCCGCACCCCGGCCGCCGTCCTCCGTCCCGCACCGAGCGGAACCAGCGGCACCGCAGCTCCCGCACCCCGCAGAGCTGGTGATCCGGCCCCGTTGTCAGTGCGGGGTCGTACGGTGGATTCCATGCGGCCCGTATCCAAGATCGAACGTTCGGTGGCGCCCTTCGAGGTCGTCAGCCCCTACCAGCCGAGTGGTGACCAGCCCACGGCCATCGCCGAGCTGGAAAAGCGCATCCGCGCAGGTGAGAAGGATGTCGTGCTGCTGGGTGCGACCGGCACCGGCAAGTCCGCCACCACCGCGTGGATGATCGAGAAGCTCCAGCGCCCCACCCTGGTGATGGCCCCGAACAAGACCCTGGCCGCCCAGCTGGCCAACGAGTTCCGCGAGCTGCTGCCGAACAACGCGGTCGAGTACTTCGTCTCGTACTACGACTACTACCAGCCCGAGGCGTACGTCCCGCAGTCGGACACCTACATCGAGAAGGACTCCTCGATCAACGAGGAGGTCGAGCGGTTGCGTCACTCCGCGACCAACTCGCTGCTGACCCGCCGTGACGTCGTGGTGGTCGCCTCGGTCTCCTGCATCTACGGCCTCGGTACGCCGCAGGAGTACGTGGACCGGATGGTCTCGCTCAAGGTCGGCGACGAGATCGACCGCGACGACCTGCTGCGCCGCTTCGTCGACATCCAGTACACGCGAAACGACATGGCGTTCGCCCGAGGCACCTTCCGGGTCCGCGGCGACACCATCGAGATCTTCCCGGTCTACGAAGAGCTGGCCGTCCGTATCGAGATGTTCGGCGACGAGATCGAGGCCCTTTCCACGCTGCACCCGCTCACCGGCGAGGTCATCAGCGACGACGACCAGGTCTATGTGTTCCCGGCCTCCCACTACGTGGCGGGCCCCGAGCGCATGGAGCGCGCGGTCAACGACATCGAGAAGGAGCTGGGGGAGCGCCTCGCCGAGCTGGAGAAGCAGGGCAAGCTCCTGGAGGCCCAGCGCCTGCGCATGCGGACGACGTACGACCTCGAGATGCTCCGCCAGATCGGCTCCTGCTCCGGAGTCGAGAACTACTCGATGCACTTCGACGGCCGCGAACCCGGCTCCCCGCCGAACACGCTGATCGACTACTTCCCGGACGACTTCCTGCTCGTCATCGACGAGTCGCACGTCACCGTGCCCCAGATCGGCGCGATGTACGAGGGCGACGCGTCTCGCAAGCGCACCCTCGTGGACCACGGCTTCCGACTGCCGTCCGCGCTGGACAACCGCCCCCTGAAGTGGGAGGAGTTCCAGGAGCGCATCGGGCAGACGGTCTACCTCTCGGCGACCCCGGGGCAGTACGAGCTCTCCCGCTCCGACGGCCAGGTCGAGCAGATCATCCGCCCCACCGGCCTGATCGACCCCGAAGTCGTCGTCAAGCCCACCGAGGGCCAGATCGACGACCTGGTGCACGAGATCCGCAAGCGCACCGAGAAGGACGAGCGGGTCCTGGTCACCACACTCACCAAGAAGATGGCCGAGGACCTCACCGACTACTTCCTGGAACTCGGCATCCAGGTGCGCTACCTCCACAGCGACGTCGACACCCTGCGCCGCGTCGAACTGCTGCGCGAGCTGCGCGCCGGCGAGTACGACGTCCTGGTCGGCATCAACCTCCTGAGGGAGGGCCTCGACCTGCCCGAGGTCTCCCTGGTGGCGATTCTCGACGCCGACAAGGAGGGCTTCCTGCGTTCCGGTACGTCGCTGATCCAGACCATCGGCCGCGCGGCGCGCAATGTGTCCGGACAGGTCCACATGTACGCCGACAAGATCACCCCGGCGATGGAGAAGGCCATCGAGGAGACAAACCGCCGCCGGGAGAAGCAGGTTGCGTACAACAAGGAGAAGGGAATCGACCCGCAGCCCCTGCGCAAGAAGATCAACGACATCGTGGCGCAGATCGCCCGCGAGGACGTCGACACGGAGCAGCTGCTCGGCTCGGGTTACCGCAAGACGAAGGACGGCAAGGGCGCCAAGGCCCCCGTGCCCTCGCTCGCCGGCAAGGCGGCCAAGTCGGCCAAGGCCAAGGCCAAGGGCAAGGAGACGGTGCCGACCGACCGCCCGGCAGCCCAACTCGCCGAGCAGATCGAGGAGATGACGGAGCGGATGCGCGCCGCCGCGGCCGATCTCCAATTCGAGATCGCGGCCCGACTGCGCGACGAGGTCTCCGAGATGAAGAAGGAGCTGCGCCAGATGAAGGAGGCAGGCCTGGCCTGACGTCCTCGCGGGCCATGCCGGACCTCGGCATATGCGCGCTGTGTTGCAAGACCGACACAAAGCGCGCCCCGGGGTTCGGCACTGTCAGTGCCGCTGCGTAGGGTTCTGGTCATCCGCGGACTCCGCGGCAACAGGGGACAGTTCGAGAGGGGATCAGCGCGTGACGGTCAACATGACCAAGGGTCAGGCCATCAGTCTGCAGAAGAACGACGGGGGCACCCTGACCGCGGTGCGCATGGGGCTGGGCTGGCAGGCGGCCCCCCGGCGCGGGCTGTTCGGCTCGCGCACGCGGGAGATCGACCTCGACGCCTCGGCCGTGCTGTTCGCGGACAAGCAGCCCGTCGACGTGGTGTTCTTCCGCCACCTCGTCAGCGACGACGGCTCCGTACGGCACACGGGTGACAACCTGGTCGGCGGCGTGGGCCAGGGCGGCGACGACGAGGCGATCCTCGTCGACCTGCAGCGCATCCCGGTCCACATCGACCAGATCGTCTTCACCGTGAACTCCTTCACGGGCCAGACGTTCCAGGAAGTGCAGAACGCGTTCTGCCGTCTGGTCGACGAGACCAACGGCCAGGAGCTCGCCCGCTACACGCTCGCGGGCGGCGGGCAGTACACGGCCCAGATCATGGCGAAGGTGCACCGCGCGGGCACGGGCTGGCAGATGACGGCCCTCGGCACGCCGGCCAACGGCCGTACGTTCCAGGACCTGATGCCCGCGATCCTGCCGCACCTGTAGGCAGTCGGCGCAGCACAAGAAGCGACGTAGGGGGACAAGGCAATGACGGCCGAGCTGGTCCGGGGACAGAACCATCCGCTCTCCCAGGTCCGTCTTGAGGTCCGTGTTTCGGCCGGCAAGCCGATCGTGGCCGGGGCCACGCTCAGCGACGAGCAGGGCAAGGTCCGCGGTGTGGAGTGGGTGGCCCACCCGGGCGCGCCCACACTGCCCGGACTCGAGGTCTCCAAGCAGGCGGCGGCCGATCACCGCCTCGCGTTCGACCTGGACGCCCTGCCGGAGACCGTGCACCGGGTGAATGTGCTGCTCGCACTGCCGTCCGGGGTCGGCGGCCCGGTCCGGTTCGGCGCCGTCGCCGCCCCCTTCGTCGCGGTCACCGGCCTCGACGGCTCCGAGGTCGCCAGCTACACCATCACCGGCCTGGACGCCGAGTCGGCCGTCGTCGCCCTGGAGCTCTACCGTCGGCAGGGCGCCTGGAAGGTCCGCGCGGTCGGCCAGGGATACGCCGGCGGTCTCGCCGAACTCCTCACCGACCAGGGCCTGTCGGAGGCCCAGCAGCTCGCGGGGACTATCAACGAGGCGGTGGTCCAGGGCCTGGCCCGCTCGGTGGCGGCACCCCCGTCGCGTACTGCCGAAGGTGACCGCTCACGGCAGGCGGCCACCTCGGCGCCGGGACCGGACCAGCCGTATACCGGGCCCCAGGGCGCCGCCGGGAACATGGCGCAGGCCCCGCTGTCTTCGTCCCCGTACGACGCACCAGGTCCGCAAGGCACCACAGCGCCGCAGGGAGGTCACGCCTCGGACCCCTCCGCGGTCACCCAGCCCGCCGCGCCCACGGCAGGCGGCCCGATCAACTACAGCCACCCGGGCCGGCAGACCGCGGCCCCGCCACCGCCCCCGCCGACCGCGCCACCGGCCCCGCCCGGGCAGCCCGCACAGCCCGTCGCGGGCGATGCGACCGGCTGGTCCATGGAGGAGCGGCTCTACAACCAGGTGTGGGGCATGTTCGAGGACCTGGCCCGCACCACCTCCGCGTTTCGCAGCGCCGTCGACTTCGCCGACTCACGCATGGAGCAGGAGCTCGACAAGGTCCTGTCCGACCCGCGCAGCAGGATCGGCGGACAGGGTGACGCCGCGCGCGAGGCGGCCCAGGCCAAGCACGCCCAGCTGGTCGACCAGGCCAGGGCGGCCCTCGACCGTGACCTCGCGCAGCTCACCGCCGAGGCCGAGGTCGTCGAGCCCGCGCTGCCCGCGGCGTACGCGCGCTGGGACAACCCGGTCTGGCACGGCTACCGGGTACCGATGGAGATCCCCATGGCGCTGCGCCTCGGCGACCTCCATCTGCCCGAGAGCGAAGGCCTGAGCATCCCGATGCTGGTCCGGCTGCCGCTGGAGCGCGGCCTGTGGATAGACAGCGGCCGCGCCGGCCTGGACGACTCGCTCGTCGACTCCGACGAACTGCGCCGCCTCGCCATGGACACGGCGGTGGCACATGCCGCGCGGCTGCTCGCCGTGTATCCCGCCGGCGAGTTCACGGTGCACGTCATCGACCCGGCCGGTTCGGGTGCCTCGTCCCTCACGCCACTGGTGCAGTCCGGGGTGCTCGACGGCCCGCCCGCCGCCGGCGCCGCGGGCGTGGCCGACGTCCTGGCCCGAATCACCCAGCGCGTCGACCTGGTGCAGATGGCGATGCGCGGCGGAGCGGCCGACTCCCTGCCGCCGGGCCTCGACACCGCCGAGCAACTGCTGATCGTCAACGACTTCCCGCACGGTTTCGACGACCGCGCCGTGACCCAGCTGCGCTATCTCGCGGACGAGGGCCCGGCCGTCGGCGTGCATCTCATGATGGTGGCCGACCGGGAGGACGCCGCCGCCTACGGGCCGCTGCTCGACCCGCTCTGGCGCTCGCTGCTGCGCCTCACCCCGGTGCCTGACGACCACCTTGCCGATCCGTGGGTCGGGCACGCCTGGACGTACGAGCCAGCGCTTGTTCCACCGGGCAGCCAGGTGCTCCAGCACGTGCTCGCACAGGTGGCTGCGGCCCGCCGTCCCTGGAACCGCTGACCCGTCAGCGGTCGCCTTCTGGGTTCGTACCAAGCATCAGTAAAGTGGCCTGACCAGGGGATTTGGACCTTCTTTTACTATTTCCTTTACCTTTCCTTGGTGGTTCGGGTACTCTTTTCCGTACGGAGGGGAGTACTCCCTGCCTGCTGCGGCGTACCCGTCAATACGGATCTGGCCAGATCCCGGGGCGTCGGCCCGTGAACGTCACGGGTGGAAGAGACCTCCGGTAGCGACGACGCTGAAATCTGCCGTTACGTACTGCCGGAGGCGCAGTGGATGTTTCCGTGACCCTGTGGGTTCTGACGATCGTGGGCCTTGCCGCCCTCATCGCGGTCGACTTCTTGATCGGCCGCAAGCCGCACGACGTATCCATCAAGGAAGCCGGAATCTGGACCATCGTCTGGATCGTCCTGGCCGGCCTGTTCGGACTCGGACTGCTCATCTTCTCCGGCGGTGAGCCTGCCGGAGAGTTCTTCGCGGGCTTCATCACCGAGAAGTCGCTGAGCGTCGACAACCTCTTCGTCTTCGTCCTGATCATGGCGAAGTTCGCGGTGCCTTCGAATTATCAGCAGCGAGTGCTCCTTGTCGGTGTGCTGATAGCCCTCGTCCTGCGCACGATATTCATCGCCGCGGGTGCCGCGATCATCGCGAGCTTCGCGTGGGTCTTCTACATCTTCGGCGCGTTCCTCATCTACACCGCCTGGAAGTTGATCCAGGAGGCCCGGGCCGAGGAGGAGGACGAGGAGTTCGAGGAGAACCGGCTGCTCAAGGCCGCCGAGCGGCGCTTCGGCGTGGCCGACCGGTACCACGGCACCAAGCTGTGGATCCAGCAGAACGGCAAGCGCGTCATGACGCCGATGCTGGTCGTGATGCTGGCGATCGGCACCACCGACGTGCTCTTCGCGCTCGACTCGATTCCCGCGATCTTCGGTCTGACCCAGGACCCGTACATCGTGTTCACGGCCAACGCGTTCGCGCTGATGGGTCTGCGGCAGCTGTACTTCCTCATCGGCGGCCTGCTCAGGAAGCTGGTCCACCTCAGCTACGGCCTGTCGGTCATCCTCGGCTTCATCGGCGTCAAGCTCGTGCTGCACGCGCTCCACGAGTCGGGGGTCCATGTCCCCGAGATCTCCATCCCGGTCTCGCTCGGCGTGATCTGCGTGGTGCTGGTGGTCACCACGATCACCAGCCTGATCGCCTCCAAGAAGCAGGCGGCGCTCGACGAGGCCAAGAGCGCTCCGAAGGACAGCATCGACGTCTGACCACGTCGGACGTAGGAACAATCATCTCCGGGAGCGGTGCGCGGCGAATTGCCGACCACCGCTCCCGGTGCTTGCTTGGGTTCCGTGCGTTCCTGCTCGGGGGCGCCCAGGCCGGGTGGAGGTATCCATGAAGTTCGTGCAGATCGTCGACTTCGAGACCGAGCGCATCGATGAGATGCAGAAGCTGGCCGAGGAGGCCGACAAGCGTATGGCCGGCCGCAGCGGCGGCCCCACGCACCGCCTCATCCTGCAGGACCGCAACAAGCCCAACCGCTACCTCGTGGTGATCGAGTTCGATTCGTACGAGGACGCCATGCGCAACAGCAACGACCCCGAGACGACCAAGATGGCGGAGCAAATGGCCGCGCTGTGTACGCGGCCACCGTCCTTCACCGACTGCGACGTACGTGAGATGACCGAACTGAAGTAGCGAGCCGGTTCCCGAAACGGGTTCCTTCAGCGATGTCTCGGAGCGGGCCCCGCGCCACCGGAGTGCGGGGCCCGCGTACGGCTGCGACGATCGCCACATGATCGCTCGGCTCCGGTCACTCGTGACGCAGTGGACGGCCGTCGTGCCCGTTGTCGCGGTGGTGCTGCTGGCCTTCACCTGGGGTCGCGAGCTCCCCGGCGCGGTCGTCGCGCTGGTGACGCTGGTCCTCGCCGGGGCCGTCCTGGCCGCCGTCCACCACGCCGAGGTGGTCGCGCACCGGGTCGGCGAACCCTTCGGCTCACTCGTGCTCGCCGTCGCCGTCACGATCATCGAGGTCGCGCTGATCGTCACCTTGATGGCGGACGGCGGCGTCAAGAGCTCGACCCTGGCCCGCGACACGGTGTTCGCAGCCGTGATGATCACGTGCAACGGCATCGTCGGACTGTGCCTGCTCGTCGCCTCGCTGCGCCACGGGCTCGCCGTATTCAATGCGGAAGGCACCGGCGCCGCCCTCGCGACCGTCGCGACGCTCGCCACGCTCAGCCTGGTCTTCCCGACGTTCACGACCAGCAAGCCGGGCCCGGAGTTCTCCACGGCCCAGCTCACCTTCGCCGCGCTCGCCTCGCTGGTCCTGTACGGCCTTTCGTGACGACCCAGACCGTGCGCCACCGCGACTACTTCCTGCCGATCACCCGGCAGGGCGAGGTGATCGACGCGGATGACCACGCCGATGCGCCGTCCGCCCGTGACACCAGGGTCAGCCTGGGGCTGCTCGGCCTGGCTCTCGTCGGCGTGGTCGGCCTCTCCAAGGGCGTGTCGCCCACCATCGAGTCCGGCGTCGAGGCGGCCGGGATGCCGCACTCCGTGGTCGGTGTGATCATCGCGTTGCTCGTCCTGCTCCCCGAGAGCATCGCCGCCCTGCGGTCGGCCCGCCGCGACCGGGTGCAGACCAGCCTGAACCTCGCCCTCGGCTCCGCGATGGCCAGCATCGGACTGACGATCCCCGCCGTTGCCCTGGCGTCCGTCTGGCTCGCCGGGCCGCTCGTTCTCGGCCTCGGCGCCACCCAGATGGTGCTGCTCGCGCTGACCGTGGTGGTGAGCTCTCTGACGGTGGTGCCCGGGCGCGCGACGCCGCTCCAAGGAGGCGTCCATCTAGTGGTCTTCGCGGCCTATTTGGAACTGGCGATCAACCCCTGACGCGATCCCGCCGAGGCCCGTACGACGGCGTAGGCCGTCAATCCGTCACCTGGACGACCGCCAGCCGTGCGGCGGGGCGGGTCTCCGGCAGCAGCGCGAAGCACCCCAGGCTGAGCAGTGCGATCCCGGTCAGATACGCGGCCACGCCCCACGGGACGCGCTCTCCGCTCGCCAGCGCCGTCGCCACGATGGGCGTGAGCGCGCCTCCGAGGACCCCGCCCAGGTTGTAGCCCACCGCCGCGCCCGTGCAGCGCACCCGGGGCTCGTACAACTCCGGCAGATACGCGGCGATGACGGCGAACATCGTGATGAACGAGATCAGCGCCACCAGGAAGCCGAGGAACATCAGCAGAGGCTCGCCGGTGGACAGCAGCCCGACCATCGGGAACATCCACAGCGCGGCGGCCGCGCAGCCCGTCAGGCAGAGCGGCCGCCGTCCGTAGCGGTCGCCGAGCAGGGCCATCAGGGGCGTCAGGGAGCCCTTCACCACGACGGCGGACATGATGCAGGTCAGCATGACGGTACGGCTCACACCGAGCCGTTCGACACCGTAGGCGAGCGCCCAGGTCGTCACCGCGTAGAACACGGCGTATCCGACCGCGAGCCCGCCGGCCGTCAGCAGCACGAGCCGCCAGTGGTCGCGCACCACCTCGGCGAGCGGCACGCGCGCGTGGTCCCGCATCTCCAGGAAGCGAGGGCTTTCCGCGAGCGAGCCGCGCAGCCACAGCCCCGCGGCCGCGAGCACCCCTGCCGCCCAGAACGGCACCCGCCACCCCCACGCCGCGAACTGCGCGTCGGTCAGCGTCGCCGACAGCACCAGCATCACTCCGTTGGCCAGCACGAACCCCAGCGAAGGCCCGACCTGCGGGAAGCTCGACCACAGCCCGCGCCGCTCGGCCGGCGCGTGCTCGGCGGTCAGCAGCACAGCCCCGCCCCACTCGCCGCCAAGTCCGAGGCCCTGCAGAAAACGCAGCACAAGAAGGAGCACGGGAGCGGCCACACCGATGCTGTCGTACGTCGGTACGCAGCCGACGGCGACGGTCGCGGCGCCGGTCAGCAGCAGCGAGGCGACCAGGACGGGGCGCCGCCCGCGCCGGTCCCCGATGTGCCCGAACAGCACCGAGCCGAGAGGACGTGCGACAAACCCGACGCCGAACGTCGCGAAGGCCGCCAACGTCCCCGCCAGTGGCGAGAACGTCGGGAAGAACAGCGGCCCGAGGACCAGCGCGGCCGCTGTCCCGTAGACGAAGAAGTCATAGAACTCGATGGCCGTCCCGGCGAGCGAGGCGGCCGCGAGCCGCAGCATGGAAGGCGCCCTTACGGTGCGTACGTCGTGCATGCCGCGTCAACTACCCACGGTGACCAACGGTTACGGGGGCGCGTGGTGGTGAGGAACGCTTCAGTAGGTGACGGTAATGCGCTGGGCAGGGCCGTCGACGCGGATCGTGCCTCCGTAGGGGATGACGAGCTGCGGATCGGTGTGGCCGAGGTCTACGTCGAAGACGACCATCATGTCCGGGGCATATATGTCGACGGCCCGAAGCACCGCCTCATGCTGCTCGCGCACATAACGAGCCTTGGCCTCCGCGTCGTTGGGCTGCTCGAATGACCACGCCTTCGGGCGGCCCATCACCAGCGCCGGAAAGCGTTGCAGCAGGCCACGTTCGCCCATGCTGCGCAGGATCCAGAAGACATCGTTGGCCTTGGGCATGTCCTCCGAGGTCTCGAGGAACAGCACGAGACCGTCGTACAAGGAAGGATCACGGGCGATCTCACGGTCGGCCATCAGCAGCCAGGACAGGATCTCGATGTTGCCGCCCCAGGATGGGGCTTCGACCACGCGGTCGGGACGGTGCCAGGTCCAGCCGGCGCCCGGTTCCGTCGGGGGCTCGGAGTCGAACGTCGCCGGGTCGTCCCAGGGGCCGTTGACGTCCCCGAAGCGGTCGGCGGGGCGCAGTTCGTACGGACCGGACGTGAACAGCGCGGCCCGCAGCGACTCGGCGGTCAGCGGATCCATGGCGCCGGGGCGGCCGAACTCGCACATCACCGTTCCGCCGTGGTAGCCGACGATTCCGGCGTTCCACAGGTATGCGAGGAGGTTCGTGTTGTCGCTGTAGCCGAAGAACGGCTTCGGGTTCGCGCGGATCAACTCACGGTCCAGCAGCGGCAGCACCGTGATCTGGTCGGAGCCGCCGATCGACGGGATGACGGCCTTGATCGTCGGATCGGCGAACGCCGCGTGGATGTCGTCCGCCCGCTCCTGCGGCGTCGAGCCCATCTTCCGGGTCGCCGGGTACTCAACCGGTTCGAGGCCGTACTCCTTGCGCAGTCGCTCCAGGCCCAGCTCGTACGGGAGCGGGAGGAGTCCCGGCAGTCCACCGGACGGCGAGACCACGGCTATCCGGTCGCCGGGCGCGGGCTTGGGAGGGTAGGTGGGCGTCGTCATGACGGGAGGGTACGGGCCGTCACCTCTCCCGTGCACCGTGATAAACCGGGTCTGAGCAGCGGTCCTCAACGGACCGGCAGACCTGAAGGACCGGAGGAACCGTGCCCCGCACCCTCGCCAACGCCCCGATCATGATCCTCAACGGGCCCAATCTGAATCTCCTCGGGCAGCGCCAGCCGGAGATCTACGGCTCGGACACGCTCGCGGACGTGGAGGCGCTGTGTGCCAAGGCGGCGGCCGCGCACGGTGGCACGGTGGACTTCCGGCAGTCCAACCACGAGGGCGAACTGGTGGAGTGGATCCACGAAGCGCGCCTGAACCACGCCGGAATCGTCATCAACCCGGCCGCCTATTCGCACACTTCCGTCGCGATCCTGGATGCGCTCAACACCTGTGACGGCCTTCCTGTGGTTGAGGTCCACATCTCCAACATCCACCAGCGGGAGGAGTTCCGGCACCACTCGTACGTCTCGCTCCGCGCCGACGGGGTCATCGCGGGCTGTGGTGTGCAGGGGTACGCGTTCGCGGTGGAGCGGGTCGCGACGCTGGCGGGTGCGGGGCAGGCGGACGCCTGACGGAGGGGTAGGGGGACACTCGGACTCCGATTGTCAGTGGCGGGTGCCACGATCAATTCATGAATTTCCTCCAGGGATTGATCGCGCCCGACCCGCCGGACGAGCCGCAACCGGAGACACAGCACCGACTAGGTGCCTACCGGCCGGGCGAGAACGAGTCGTTACCGCCCGCGGACTGGTTCGTGCCTGCCCAACTGCCGCAGGTCACCGAGCTCGGAGCCGGCCCGGACACGCGCATCATGCTTACCGGCTGGCAGGTGTGGCCCGGTTCGGTGACCCTCCAACTCGGCGTTTTCCTGCGGACCATACGGCAAGGCATGCCCGCACGCCCCGTCCACTTCGGGGGCGGACGCGCGGGCCCCGGAGCCCTGCGGTTCGGCGTATTGCTCTCGGACGGACGGCGGGTCACCACCCTCGACGGACACCCGTGGCCCGCGCCGACGGGCGGTCCGTCACGGCCGACACTTCAATTGGGTGGTGGAGGCGGCGGCGGATTCCACTACCAAGTGGAGCTGCACCTCTCCCAGCTGCCCCCGGAGGGGCCCATGCAGCTGGTGGCCGAATGGCCCGATCAGGGCGTGCCCGAAACCCGTACGGAGATCGACGCCACGGCGCTGCGAGCCGCGGCCGCCGAGGCGGTGCGGATCTGGCCGGAGGACGAGCCGCCGCCCCCTGCGGAGCAGAGAGGGGAGCCGAAGAACTTTGCGATTGTCAGCGTGGGCCCCTCGGAGATCATGGCCCAGGCCGTCGTAGGACCCGCGGGGCGCCACAGCAGCCGGCTGACTGGCCCGCCTCCGCCGAATCGGGAGCGCGGGGACTGGGAGGCCATGGGTCGCGAAGGATGGCAGGACGTCGATCTCGTCAAGGCGCGCCTCGCTCACGGCGCCGACGCCGTGGCATCGATCGATTCCTGGTCCGGCGAGACCCCGCTGCATCACGCCGCCGAACACGGCGTGCCCGAGGTGGTCGCCGAACTCCTGCTACATGTCGAGGACGTGGACGTGACGGCGCGGGAGGGGAGCACCCCGCTCTGGGAGGCCGTCTGCCATGGCGCAGGAGAGGCGGCGGACCTGCTGCTGGCCGCGGGCGCGGACGCCTGGAGCCCGCGGCTGGGCGGACGATCACCTGGCCGCCTTGCCCTCACCACCAAACTGGCGTCACTGTTCGAGGGGTTGCCGAATGCCGTGCCGCTCACCGCGGAAGAGCACGCGGCGCAGGAGGACGCCGACCGGAGAGCCGCCGTCTTTCGCGACATGCACCTCGAAGGCCTGTCGGTCGCCTTTGTGGCGGGGATCGACGAGGAGACGGCGATACGACGCCTCGGCGCCGACCCGGCCGCCGCTCCCGTGCTGGACCTCGCCGCGGAGCCGGGTCCCTACGGAACCGGGCCCGACGGGTTCGACCCCTACGACTTCGATCTCGCCGAGCGCTTCGTGGGCGTGACCGGCGTGCCGGACGGATGCGTCCTGATCCAACCGATGTGTTACTACCTCACCAGGTCGAAGGTGCTCGACGCCCTCTCTGAAGGGACCACCGCCTACGCGCTCTACTTCAACCCCAAGGGAGGCACCTTCGGCGACTTCTCGCGCGACGGCCACAGCGAATTGCACGAAGAGATCGGCTTCGTGTTCGGGGACGAACCCGACGTCCACTGGCTGTACCGCTTCTGGCAGTGGGACAAGGCCGAGGGGATGTGGGGCGCCTACGAACTCGCCTACGCCTCGCACATGGGCGGCGTACGCGTCACCGACCGCCGCGCCATCGAGGGGCCGCCGCGGCGCTGGGCCGAGATACCCGAGGGCAGTGAGCTGCTGGACTGATCCGCGGCGCGACGGAGGCAGGCGTCAGAGTCGCCTCGCCTCCACGATCCGGTGCAGGAACCGCTGGGTGCGCTCCTCCCGGGGGTCTCCGAAGACCTCCTCGGCCGTGCCGCGCTCGAGGACCACACCGCCGTCCAGGAAGCAGACCTGGTCCGCGACCTCGCGGGCGAAGCCCATCTCATGCGTGGCGAGGACCATGGTCATGCCGTCGTCCTTCAAGTCCCGGACGACGTTCAGGACTTCGCCCACGAGTTCAGGGTCGAGGGCTGCGGTGATCTCGTCGAGGAGGAGCAGTCGGGGGCGTACGGCCAAGGCGCGGACGATCGCCGCCCGTTGCTGCTGGCCGCCGCTCAGCCGGTCCGGGTACTCGCCCGCCTTGGCGCCGAGCCCGAGCCGTTCGAGCAGCTCACGCGCGTGTGCCTCCGCCTCCGCGCGGTTCACGCCGTGCACGCGGCGCGGTGCGAGGGTGATGTTCTCCAGGACGGTCATGTGCGGAAAGAGGTTGTACGCCTGGAACACCACGCCGATCCGGCGGCGCACCGCGTCCTGGTCGGCCCGGGGGTCGGTGATCTCCTCGTCGTCCAGCCAGATCGCGCCGTCGTCTATCTCTTCGAGGAGGTTCGCGCAGCGCAGCAGGGTCGACTTGCCGGAGCCGGAGGCGCCGATGAGCGCGGTCACCGTGTGCGGGGCGACCTCCAGGTCGACGTCCCGCAGCACGACCGATTCACCGAAGGTCTTGCGGACGGACTCCATCCGCAGCACCGGAGCGTCGGTCATATGGTCCCTCCCTGTGCCCGCTGACGGTCCATCCGGGCCGTGACCCAGTCCGTGAAGCGGGTCATCGGGATGGTCAGGGCGACGAAGACCAGTCCCGCGACGATGTACGGCGTGTAGTTGAGGCTACGGCCCACGATGATGTCGGCGGCGCGTACCGCGTCCACCGCGCCGCCGATCGAGACGAGTCCGGTGTCCTTCTGGAGGGACACGAGGTCGTTGAGGAGGGGTGGCACCTGGCGGCGTACGGCCTGGGGGAGGACGACGTAGCGCAGGGCCTGCCGGTTGGTGAGGCCCAGTGAGCGGGCCGCCGCGCGCTGCGAGGGGTGGATGGACTCGATGCCGGCGCGGAACACCTCGGCGACATACGCCGAGTACGTCAGCGTCAGCGCCGTCCCGCCGAGGAGGACCGGGTCCACCGTGACGCCCTGCAGCCGCAGCGCGGGGACGCCCAGGACCACGATCATCAGGTTGATGATCAGCGGGAGTCCGCGGAAGAAGTCGGTGTACGCGGCGGCCAGCGCCCGGAGCGGGAAGAACACCGGGCCGCGCAGCGTGCGGGCGATGGCGATCAGCATCCCCAGGACGAGGACCGCAGCGCCGCATATCAGCAGCAGCCGGACGTTGAGCCAGAGTCCTTCCAGGACCTTGGGGAACGCCTCGCGCGCGTACTGCGCGTTGAAGAACGTCTCTTTGGTGCGCGGCCAGCCGGGCGCGTTGACGACGACGAAGTACAGCACGACGCCGGTGACCAGGGTGGAGAGCGCGGCGATCGCCGTCGCACGGCGGGCGCGGGCACGCTTGTAGCGCTCGCGCTCGAGCCGCCGCTGCGACGGCACGTAGGCGTCGCGCATGTCTCCTTCGCCGGAGTCCTCTCCCGACTCCTCTTTCAGGACTGTCACTTGAGCACCGGAGCGTCGACGGCCTCGGACAGCCACTGCTTCTCGATCTTCGCCAGCGTGCCGTCCTCGCGCAGGGTGTCCACGGCCTTCGTCACGCAGGAGGTCAGCGCGCTGCCCTTGTCGAGAACGAGCCCGAACTGCTCGGGTGTGCCGCCCTGGTTCTCGAACTGCCCGACGATCTTCGCGTCGGTCACCTCGGCCGCCGTGATGTAGAACGCGGTGGGCAGGTCGACCACGATGGCGTCCACCTGGCCGTTCTTCAGCGCGGACTTGGCCTGGTCGTTCTTCGCGTACGCGGCCGGCTCCTGGGTCGGCTTCACCACGTCGTCGATGTAGTTCAGGCTGGTGGTGCCGACCTGGGCGCCCAGCTTCAGACCCTTGAGGTCCGCGATGCTCTTCGCCTTCGCGGCCTTGGAGCTCTTCAGCGCGATGACGGCCTGGCGCACGTCGTAGTAGCCGGACGAGAAGTCCACGGCCTTCTTGCGCTCGGCGCTGATCGACACCTGGTTGATGTCGAAGTCGAAGGTCTTCTGGCCGGGCGCGAAGGCCTTGTTGAAGGGGACGCTCTGCCAGACGACATCGCCGTTGGCGTAGCCGAGCTGCTTGGCCACGGCGTACGCGACCGCAGACTCGAAGCCCTTGCCGTTGGCGGGCTTGTCGTCCTTGAACCACGGCTCGTACGCGGGCTCGTCGGTCGCGATCGTGAGCTTGCCGGAGCTCTGGGTGCTCAACTTGCCTTTGGCGCAGGTCTCCCCGGTTGCTCCGGAGGCCTTGTCGGTCGCCTTCTCCTCCGGCTGCGGAGCACAGCCCACTGCCAGAGCGAGCAGGGCGACGGTGGCGGCGGACGCGGTGCGGCGCAGGGCGCGTTGGGCGAGATGCATGGCGGGAGAGTGGCAGTGCACCCTGCAGTTTGTCGAGGTCACAAGGGCAATTGTCCGCATAGTGGGAACGTGTGTTGCAGTCCCGTGAACGCTCCACGAGAAGCCCGGCCCTGTGCTCGACGAGAAGCTCTGCCGGGGCCGCCGGCCGAGGGCGGGGATCGAAAGGCCGGCGGCCCGTTGCCGCGCAGGAGCCGTCATCCTGCGCGGGGCTGCCTCCAGTGGACTGCACCAGTGCCTGCGCCGGGAGCGCGCGCGTGACACCGGCGCGTGCGCTCGATTCACACGGGGCGCGCGCTTCACCGATCGCGCGGGGCGCGTGCACCTGAATGCGCGGGCCGCGGCCGGGAGGCGCGTAGGGGCGCCGGCGCAGTCATGCACGGCGCTCGCTCATGGGAAGGCGTGGGGCGCGCTCCCAATGAGCGAGGCGTGGGGTGCGTGCTCGATGAGCGAGGCGTAGGGCACGTGCCCAAGGAACACGCGCCCTACGCCCGGGCTCACCAGCCGCGCGCGTGCCACTCCGGCAGATGCGGTCGTTCCGCGCCCAGCGTCGTGTCGTTGCCATGCCCGGGGTAGACCCAGGTCTCGTCCGGCAGCACGTCGAAGATCTTGGTCTCGACATCGTGGATGAGGCTGGCGAACGCCTTCGGGTCCTTACGCGTGTTGCCCACACCGCCCGGGAAGCCCTAGGGTCCTCTCCCGTGAACACTAAGACGCTCCCGAGCCGTAGCCTCGTCTTCTTGTACGCGCGGATCTCCGCGGACCCCCGCGACCGCCGACGGGGCGTCAACCGGCAGATGAGCGACCTGCGCACGTTCTCCGAGGAGAGCGGCTGGGAGGTCGGCGGCGAGTACATCGAGAACGACGTCTCCGCCCACTCGGGCGAGGAACGCCCCGAGTACGACCGCCTGATGGCCGACGCCATCCAGGCCGCCCGCTAACCCGGTGTCCGGGTCATTGTCGCGGGCTACCACCCGTCGCGCGTGTGGCGGCGCCGTGTTGAGCGCGCGCAGGCGATCGAGGACTTGCGGCACGCGGGGTGCTGGGTCGCGTTCGAGTCGGGCGGCCTGTTCAACATGGTGAAGGCGTCGGACCGGTCGCAGCTCGCTAACCTCGGCGAGTCCGACACCGCCGAGTCCGAGGTGAAGAGTGAGCGGGTGGCTCGGGCCGCCCTGGAGCGCGCCCAGGAGGGCCGGGCGAACGGCGCCGTGGCGTACGGGTGGCGGCGTCAGTACGAGTACGACGCGCGAGGCCAGGTGAGCGGATTCCATGACGTCGAGGACCCGGTACAGGCCGGGATTGTCCGGGAGATCGTCACCCGCCTGCTGGCTGGCGGCAGTCTCATCGGCATCACGGCTGACCTGAACGAGCGTGGGGTGCCGTCGCCCGGTGCCGGGATGCAGCTCAAGCGGCGGGCGGTCGGGCAGAACGAGGACGGGTCGCTGTGGAACAAGACCAGCGTGAAGAAGCTCGCTCTGCGGCCGGCGAACGTAGGCCTGCGCGTGCACCAGGGTGTGGAGTACAAGGCGGCATGGCCGGCGCTCATCACGGACGAGCAGTACGCGCAGCTGCGGAACCTGTTCGCGGAGCGGGCCGTGGTGCGGGAGCTGCCGGGGGCGCGGAAGCACCTGCTGACGTGGGGCGAAGTCGCTACGTGCGGGCCGTGCGGGTCGGTGCTCCGGGTTGCGCTGAAGGGGAACGCGAACCGGGGCAAGAAGCAGCCGACGTACGTCTGCGACGCGGGAGGCTGCGTCGGCCGGAATGAGGAAGCGCTCGACCGCTACGTGGGGCGGGTCGTTGTGGGTGTGCTGTCGCAGCCCGAGGCGGCCGAGGTGTTCCGCGGGGACGACTCGGCGGCCCTGGCGGCCCTGGAGCGGGCGGAGGGGCTGAAGGCGCGCCAGGAGGCGGCGGCGGACGACTACGCGGACGGGATCATCACCCGTGAGCAGTTGCGGCGTATCACGGCGAAGCTGGCGAAGCAGATCACGGACGCGCAGAACGAGGCGCGCCGGTTGCGGCCGGCCTTCGACCTCGACGCTTTCGACGGCCTCGTGGGGCCGCGGTCGGGGGAGACGTGGGAAGCGCTCGCGGTGCCGCAGCAACGGCGCGTCCTGGACGGCCTGGGCCTGCGGTTGAGGGTGCATCCGGTAGCGCGGCGCGGCCCCGGGTTCGACCAGACCACCATTGAGCTCCACTGGGCGCGGACGAGTGACTGAGCACGCGGATGCCGCGAGGGCCCGGCAGGATCATTTACGACACTGTTGGCGAATCCGGCGGGGGATCAGGGACTGTATTAGTGCCAGGTGCTCAAGAACGGCTGCGTAGCAGTCGCAGGCGGCAATACCACCTTGTGCCGGGCAGGACGCGAACAGTGCCTCGAGGGCCGTCCAGAGCGGGAGGACCGGCCAGCCAATCCCCCGCAGCCGTCACGAACTCCTCACGGCCTGCGTCCATGGCGTTGCTCGCCTCTTGATCGCGCTGCCTCAGCTTCCCGAGCATCTCCCGGCGCTGCGCCGACCCCAATGCCACCCCCACTTGGAGCCAGTCGGGCTTTCCCAGCCCTACCAGATCGCTCTCGATCATGTGCAGTTCCTGTTCCCTGTCCGACTCCCGCTTTCCGTCCTTCACCGCCTGGTCGTCCTCAGCCCGGAGCTTCATCACCTCCTTCAGTACCCACCCCAGCGCCGGCTCGGCATCGTCACCGCGCTCTTCGATCATCGCCGTTTCGCGCTGCACGTCATCGCGCAGCTTGTGAAGCATCCGCTCCTCCTCGGACGGCTTGAGCGCGTCTTTCCCCGCCAGGTTCTCGACCGCGGCCGTGATCCGCTTCGCAATGTGGACCGGCGGGCCCCCGGGGTGGAACACGACCCGTACCCGCAGGAACTCCGACTTCACCCTGGCGCGCGTGTCCGGCGTGGGATCGTCCAGCACCGCATCCACGGAGTCCAGAAACCGGCCCACCACGTCCAACCGGTCCTTGGTGTACGACGACTGAAACGTCGTACGCGAGGACAGATCTGCCGATCGGAGGGCGACCACGGCCGCGACTAATGCGGCTAGCGCCGTGGCGGCCGCTGTGGCCAGGGGAAACCACTCAGGATTCGTCATATCGGCATGGTCGTCACCCGGGCATCAACTCATGTGCTACTTGAGGGAGTTCAGAGGAAGACCCACCCGAGAAACCGACACCCTTCCTAAAACACAACGTTGGCTTTCACGACCACAGCGGGGTCGTGAAAGCCGATGTCACGTTCAGTCCCAGGATTCGCCAACAGTGTCGGATCATTTACTGCCGGGCCCTCTGAGGTCTTCCCAGAGCCTGCCGGCATCCTCGGCGAAGTCGTACATGCGCTGCTCACGTGCTTCCCTCTGTGCGTCGGTCTCGTCGTCCGGGATATGCACTCCCACCTCGGAGGCGGCTACGCCGGAGGCGTCGTTCGCGGAGTAGGAAGGGCGAGACGGATGACTCGGTCACGGCACCAGGGCGGCCTAGATGATCAATTCCAGGGGATGCCTGCGGAGGGTGTGGGGTGGGCGGCGGCCGAAGCCACCGCGAGACGGTCAGGCGGCGGGCTGCCGGCCCTGGTTCTCGAGGTGGCAGCGGGCGGTCAGGCGTCAGGGTTGACTTCGGGGTGCGTGAACCGCACGGGCTTGCCCAGCGACCGGGCGTAGGCGATTTCGGCTCGGGTGCTGTCTCCGATGTAGTCGCCGACTACGAGCACCTCATCAGCGAGCCGGATCTTCGCCCGGTGCAGATCGTCGAGTCGGACCTTCAGCGCCTCGGCCTCGACAGGATCGGACCAGAGTTCGTGCGGCGACTTCATGTCACAGCCCGGTTTGACGACAATCTTCCCGGCTTTGGTCTCCCGCAGATCGGCCTCGTTCATCTCGATCATGAAGCGGGTGGAGCCGCAGATCACGACGATACGCGGGAGGCTCAACAGCTTCTTCGCGTCGGCGAGCTTCTCCTCGGGGGTGAGCAGTTGCGGGTATGACACTGGATCCTCCTGGTGGTGTAGTCCAAGGGCGACTCCAACTTCAGGGAGCCTGTTCAGATCCTGCAGGCGCCCCTCGTCGCCATCATGTCTCTGAGCCCTCCACGGGAGCCGGCCATATGCCGTCGATGAGCCAGGGTCGGGCAACAGGCTCCAGGTCGCGGGAGAACTGGTCCCCGCCGCCATCGGCCATCCACTGCGCCCACTGGCGCGTCGCGCCCGCAGCCCAGTCCGCCACCTGGAGCTGCGGGTGGTCCTTGCTGTCCGCGAACTCGATGCCGCCCATGAAGGGGTTCATGAACTCGCCCGGCCGTGCGGGATCGGGGAGGAAGTGCACGGTGTGCAGGCGGGTGGTGTTGCGGTCGACTACTTTCGATGCGTCGTGCACCAGGCGGAACTTGCCCAGGGCCTGACCGAACGTGGTGGCGAGGCAGTACAAGCTTGGGATCGCCGGATCCAGCTCGTCCCGATGCCCCTGGGATGCGATCTCCGCTGCGGTCTCGTCAGCGACGGGCCGGCCGTATTCCAGGACCTCCACGTACTCGGCGAACTGCTGGCTTTGCACGGAGGCCTTGAGGGCGGCTATGGCCGTGTACAGCTCGTCGGTGGTGGCCTTCTGCCGGACCCAGTTCACGAACGCCTGGAGCATCCGGTCGTAGGCGTCCGCATCCCCCATGACCGGGCCGGCCAGGTGCAGCATGTTCGCCAGGGCGAGGGTTTCCTTCCCCTCGTACAGGTTGTAGCCATCCCGGTGCGCCATGGGTTCCACGATGACGTCGACCATCTTGGTCATCACCATGAATCGCTTGTGGACCAGGTACGTCCGCACGCTCCCGTCGGGCAGGCGCGCGAAGGCGTTCATCAGCGCCTTCCGTCCGCCGCTGGAACCCGCCAACGACGTGTACTTCGGTTCGCGCAGGTTGCGCGGCAGCTGCCCACGGACCTCGTCGACGATGGAGGCGGCGAGGTCGTCAGGGAGGTGAACCCCGGCCACCGTGAAGACGGGTTGGTGCGGGTCGAGGAGGTTCTGGCCCGAGTTGGCGGACTCGTCGACGTAAACGACGGGGCGCTCCATGGGTGAAGTGGACATGCATGGAGGATGCCCGCCAGCGTCGGGGCGGGCCAGCCGCAGTCGGTGATGGCATCCGCAGCGGTCGGCTATCCCCTCAACCTCGATCGTGCCGACCGGCTGGTGAGCTGTGCGGAGGGCGTGGGACCCCCGGCCTCCGGAAGCCGCGGTTCCCACGCTTTCTGACAGGCCATCAGCTGATCTTGGGCCCGTAGATGTGCTGGCCAGAGCACCCGCCCGGCGAGGTCAGCGCGGCGCTGCCAAAGGCTGTGAGAAGGGTTCCAGCAGGTCAATGAGGTGGTGTCCCTGCCGGTAAGGGGTGAGCTACGGCCCCGCCGCCACCCGCGAGGATTCATTGCCCGCGAGAAAAAGCTACGCGCGGAAATTTTTCCGCGTACGGTGGTCTTCGCCTGACGTCCACTCACACCGAGGGAGATGCGTGTCCAGCACGCGCAAGATCATCCGGTCCAAGCCGGTCGTGAAGAAGTACTACGAGGCCATCCCGGTTTCGCAGCTGAGGGTCGACCCGAACCTCGACGCGCAGCGCATGTTCCAGCCCAAGTGGGCCAACCGCCTGGCGAAGATCTGGGACCCCGAGGTGGTCGGCCCCGCGCTGGTCTCCCGCCGCCCGGACGGCGACTACCTCCTCGACGGTCAGCACTCCACCAAGGTCGCGCGCGACATCGAGGGCCCGGACTTCCTCCGGGACTGCATGGTGTACGAGGGGCTGACCAAGAAGCAGGAGGCGAAGCTGTTCCTAGCCGCGAACCGCGACCGCCGTGCGGTGAAGCCGTATGAGAACTTCGCGGTGGCGGTCACCGCGCAGGAGGTCGAGGCGGTCACGATCAACGCGGACGTGGAGAGCTGCGGTCTGCATGTGTCGAGCGGCACGTCGAAGAACGGCATCTCGGCAATCCAGGCGCTCAAGGTGGTGCACGGGATGCGCGATCCCGCAGACGGTCTCCTGCGCAAGACGCTTACGACGGTCCTGGGCGCCTGGGGCTCGGACCCGACCAGTTGGGACGGCATGATGCTGCGGGCGGTCGCCATCGTGATCCACCGCAACTGGGACACGATCGACCTGCCCTCCCTGTCGCTGACCCTCAAGCAGGAGCCGGTCGGCGTATGGAAGGATTCCGCGATCAAGGACACGGTCAGCGGCGGCGGCTCGCAGTCCCGCTCGATCCCGCTCGCGAACAACATCGCGTACGAGTACACCGTCGCGTTCGGCCCGAAGCATGGGCCGGCCTTTGGTCCGCCGAAGCGCCGGAAGACGAAGACGGTCACCGTCGCCGCGTGAGGTGGGTTGAGCCACGGTGCGTGGCGGCCACCGGTGTACGGGTCGCACGAGTACAGCAAGACCGAGCATGAAGACGTCTTCGAAGTACCGGCCGAAGGCCTCCGCCAGGCGCTCCAGCGGACCCGGGCCGACTGGGAGGCCGCGTGCCGATGCTGGAACCGGGAGAACCCGGACTTCGCGGCAGACCTCGCCCAGGCCCGCCGCTGACGTGCCGTACATGCCTGACGGAACCCCTGGATATCTGTAAGGCACGGATCGATCAGTCCCACCTGCCTTACGTGCCTTAAGGCTTCTGAGCACCCCAGATAAGGGCCGCTCCCGGTCCTCATGTCCCCGGATGTTCTCGCATGCCCCTGTCTGACATCGGATAACCTCTCCTTATCCGACGCCAGGGAACGGAGCATGACGGCCCGTCGGCCGGGCGCGATCAAGGAGAGGTACCAGCACCATGAGTACGCACCCCGACCTGCCGGAAACCCTGGTCCACTTCACGGGCCGGCCCCGGTCGGATACCGAGGCCGCTCCGGAGTTCGCCCAGGGAAGCGCTGAGGAACGATTGGTCAGCATCCTGCACAGCGGCGTGCTGCGGGGGAACACGACCTTCGGGACCGACGCGCCGGTGATCTGCTTCAGCGAGGTCACCGAGGAGGCCCGCCGGGTGATGCTCCGCGAGGGCGTCCGCCGGGGGCCTTACCCGCCGTGGGGTCTCGTGCTCCACCGTGAACGGCTCATCGCCGAAGGCGCTCGGCCCGTGCTCTACGTCTCCCGCGCCGAGCGGGACCAGATGAAGGAAGAGCTGCCGCGGCGGACGTACAACCGCTGCGTGGCGTACGAGCCGGACCCCGGCAAGGGGTGGTCGGACTGGCTGTTCGAGCGGGAGTGGCGCCTGTGCTTCGGCCTCGCGCAGACCGCGGAGCTTGAGATCACCCGTGACCTCGTGGCCGGTGTCATCGTCGGTCGCAAGGGCTGGATGCCGCCGCCCCGGCAATCCGCAGTGAATGCCGTCTCCGAGCTCAACACCAGGCTGAAGGAGATCCCTGCCCTGGTGAAGTCCCTGAGGGAGAGCCTGCCTGACGGGGCGTCGGTCGGCAGTATCAGCGTGAGCGCGGGCTCGTGGACGACGAAGTTCGCCGGGGCCGCCGACCGTCTGGCCCGCTGGTACTGGGACGGCGACACCCTCGTCAAGGACGGCTCTTTCGACATACGGGATCAGCAGATGCGGCACTCCGCTCACGACGACCCGCCCGCGTTCGAGGTTGGCTTCAGCTTCGACGTCCCCGGGGGCGCAGAGCAGTGACCGCATGGCATCGCCTCCCGCTGATCCCACCGCAGCCACCACTAGGAGCACCATGTTGGACGGAGCGATGACGACCGCGATCGAGATGGTGCACACGGAGGCCGCCGACCCTCGCGCCGCCCTCATCGACAGGTGGGCTCAGCGTCATGGCGTGGCCGCCGCGCAGCGTCTGGCCGAAGCAGAGGACCTGGCGGACGCCGTCGCACGAGAGATCACCCCGGCCAACACCCAGGACACCTACGCGAAGTCCTGGCGGGTCTGGGAGCGATTCACAACCGCCCAGGACCTCCCGCTCACCGAGGGCACCCGCGGCTCCCTGGTGGCGTTCGTGACGTGGATGCTGCGCGAGGGCCAGCAGAACGGCAAGGGCTACGCCCCGTCGTCGGCAAGCACGATCCTTGCCGGGGTCGTCGTCGGCCTGCGTGAGCGCGGCTGCGCTGTAACCCGCGACGACCAGGCGGCCGCCCGCAAGGCGCTGGACGGCCTGGCCGTTCGGCTGCTGCAGGAGGGCGAGCGGCGCGGCCGAGGCCAGGCGGCGGCCGCCGAGGTGCCCGACCTGTACCGCGTGGTGAGGGCCTGCCCCGACACCCTCGCCGGGGCCAGGGACAAGGCGCTCATCCTGACGGGCTTCCACTACGCCTCACGCGCTCAGGACCCCGCTGGCCTCCTCGCCGGGGACGTTGCCCTGACGCCGCGAGGCATGGTCGTGTCGGTGCTCACCGGCAAGACCAAGCACTCCGCCCGTGACGCGAAGATCAACTATCAGGACGACCCGGAGGTCTGCCCCGTGGAGGCGTGGAAGGCGTACCGGGCCCGCCTCGCCGGCGAGGCCGCACCGCGTTGGTCGGAGCCCACTGCACCGGCGTTCGTCGGCATCGACCGGCACGGCAACGTCACCGGCGGTATGGTCCCCGACTCCGTCACACGGGCCGTCAAACGGATCAGCGGCCGCGCCGGGGTCCACCTTGCCTGGACCGGCCACAGCCTCCGCATCGGCCTGGCCACGACCGCCCGCAAGCGCGGAAAAGACGCCGTGACGATCGCCGACCAGGGCGGATGGGCCCGGCACTCCCGCTCTATGAACGGCTACTTCCAGCGGGTCGATGGGTGGGAGGACAACGCCACCGCCGGCCTCACCTGACCACTGCCAGCGGACCAGACAGGAGACCCCCAGTGGGGCGCACCATTCACGAGGACATCGCAGAGGACGAGTTGGCCGACATGCTGGCCGACCCCGACCAGGCGAGACACCTGCAGACCGTGGCCGCCCGGCTGCGGGAAGGACGCTTCCCCGACTGGCTTGCCGCCATGGTCGGGCAGACGCCAGCACGGTCAGGCTCCTGGCCGTCACACCAGGTCGCCGCGTTTGCGAGCGTCATGACTCGGCTCGCCTACGGCAGGATCGCCCGCCGCCGTATCCGGGTCGGTGCATCACCCGGAGCGGACGCCGACCGCGTGCGCAATGCCGCCCGCCTCCAGGGGCTCCCGGCTCCGTTCGTGGCCCACCTGGACATGACCCAGCACGGGGCCGACTGCGATGGCTCGCTGGAGTGGACGGAGCCGGTCACGGCATGGCGCAGCACCGCTGTTCCCGTCTTGGGCGCGCACGTGCTCCACGGGGCCATTCAGGCTCCGTTCGAGGTGCGCCCGTCCTCGGTACCGCTGGAGGTCGGATATACCCTGCCGAGCCGCACGTTCGCGCACTTGCTGACCGAGGGCGCCGTGGCCCGCTGGCCGTACGACGACGAGGAGGTGCACCTCCTGGTCGATCTGGAGCGGGCCGGGCTGTTCATGGGAGCGCGCCCGCTCCCGGCTGACGTGGAGCCGGTGAGGGTGCTGTGACCGGCCCGGGGGGAAGCGCGCAGCCGGGCCCTACCGGCTGGAGGCAGCCGTGAGCTTCACCGTCGTTCACCCGGACCGGGGCCGTCTGGACGCCTCTCTGCCGGATCTCGGCTGCGGCTGGCAGTGGGAGGCGGTCCACCGGGTGCGGCCGCCGGCCCCGCTGGCCTGTCCGGAGTGCGGCCACGGGATGCACGCCAAGGTGTCGAGCCTGGGTCTGCGGTTCTTCGCCCATGCGCCCGGTGCTCCGACCTGCACGCTGGCGGAGGAGTCCATGGCTCATCACCTGCTCAAGCTGGAGCTTGCCCAGGCCGCCCGCGCGGCCGGGTGGATGGCCGAACTGGAGGTGGGCGGGCCGGACGGCCGTTGGCGAGCGGACGTTCTCGTCTCCACGGCCGGCGGCCGCCGGATGGCCCTGGAGGCGCAGTTGGCGAGCATCACCGCTGCCGAGATCCGCAACCGCACGGAGCGGATGAGTGCCTACGGAGTCCGTTCCTGCTGGTTCAGCGACCGCAGGCGCATCCCCTGGCTGGGCGCCGTGCCCTCGGTACGGTTGGCCCGGCAGGGCGATGACCTGGTCGCTGTTGAACCGATGGGCCGCTTCGTCGGCGCCTCCTGGACCCCGGAGCCGTCCATACCGCTCACCGAGTTCGTGGGCAGAGTCCTCACCTCGCGGTTCGTTTCGCATGCTCCACGCACACCGCAGTGGCACGTGGTCCGGCCCGCGGCGCGGCTGTGGGCTCATCCCAAGTGCGTTCTGGCGGAGGCCAGGAAGCTGGGGGACGAGCAAAAGCAGCAGCGTGCAGAGCAGGAGGAGCAGGAGCGTGCCGAGCGGCGCGGGTACGCCCGGCAGGAGGCCGCGCTCGTCGAACGTACGGCGCGCACTGACCCCGACCGGGAGGCACTGGCCCGGCACTCCGCGCGGCTGCCCGGCATCGAGCAAGCCATCGCGCAGGTTGCCGACATGTATCTCGCCCGCGTGACCGTCGGCTGGAGCGTCGGAGACAGCCGGTACTCCTGCGGCGTCCCGCTCGTCAACGAACACGGCACCCTGCTGGCGGTCTTCGACCCGCTCCCGCAGGCGGGCGCCTGCCCCGCGTTCCTTTTGGATATAGGCCTGCCGCTGCTCTTCCCCACAGAGGAGCGGCAGGAGCGCCTCGAGCACTACCGCGCCGTCAGTGAGCGAGTGCGGGCTAGCTACTCCGCCGACCCCACCTCACCCTCGCCAGGTCATGATGGGCGGGTGAATCCGCGAAGGTCGTGACGATCCCGCCCCACGACAAGAGGCCCGCTGCATCGGCCGCGGGCTCTTCCGCGGAGCTGGCGCGCCCTCGCGTCTCTGTCACGGCGGGAACGACGACCAGGCACTGCCCGCCTGTCGCCGGAATGGGCCGGGCCAGCGCAGCTCCAGTCGCTCCTCCTGGGGCCCCGTAGATCTCTCACCACCAAGCGTGCTGTGCCATCTCTGCGTAGTAGTCGGCCTGCAGTTCGGCGTGATTGTCGAGGTAGCCTCCTACCCCGCCGTACAGCATCCAGCCTGCGTCGTGCAGGCGGCGGCAGTCGGCGTCGAAGTCGATGTTCTGCTGGTTCGGCCTGGCCCTCACCACTCCCGTGCCTTTACCGCCCTTGACGGTGCTGTATCGGAACGTTTGCCCGTTCTCGTCGAGCTGGTGTAGCCAGTCGAGGGTCTCCTGGGTCTCCTGAGGAATGCGATCGTTCGGGTCATCCAGGAGCTGGCTGAGGTACTGGTTCAGTCGATCCGCCAGGTGCCCGATCACGTGCGAGGCGTTGACGAGCTTGTCGGGCTCGCCGGGCGGGAGTTCGACGCCGTCGCGGCGCAGGCAGCCCGCCGCCACGCGGATACAGCCCTTCAGGGACAGCTCGATGCCGTGCCGGTAGTTGTAGTAGATCGGGACAGGCAGCGCATCGTTCGTGCCATTGCGGATCCAGTGACTCGCGAGGATGTCGGCCGCCTGCAAGTAACCGAGGGCTACGTCGAAGTCGTCCTCGTGGGGGCTACCGATGACGGCGATGCTGTGCCAGTCCGAGCGCCGTGGGGGCAGGCGGGTCAGGTCTTCGGGGTCGTCCAGTGCTTCGCTCACGGTCCTAGGGTGGCGGGCTCGCCGGTGGGCGCGCGCCACATTTTTTCGGCCGTGCCGCCATGACTTCCCCTGCACCAGGGCGCGAGCGGGCCCCGCCCGAACTCCGGGCTGTCGGACGTCGACCTCATGCCCCGCGTGCGGGTGTCGAACGGTTTCCTGGCCGCCATGGCTGGGGAGGCCTCCGAGTCATAGGCGCCAAGCCTCTGGCTGCGTTCAACCTGTACCTGTGCACTGTCCCGAGCGAGCTGCCCGCCGACGACGGCGAGTCCGTGTGCTCTGCAACGGGCTCGCCGGGGTCCTCGCTGGCACGATTACCCGGGGCGAGGACGCCACGGCCGCGTATAGGGCTGTGGAGGACCGTGCCGTGCACAAACCGGCCCCACCCGATCGAGTACTGAGGAGTCTTCGTGAGCGACTTACCGGCGGGCGTTACCGGCGCCATCGGCCACGCCCTGGCCTTCAACCTGCGCCACCACGGCCAGCAGTTCGGCATGGACAACCTGCGCTGGAGTGACCTCTACACCGACGTGATCACGGCACTGAAGTGGGTGCACTCTGTGGACCCGGCGACGGCCGTACGCGTCGCCCGGCGCGCCCTCCAGGACGCGGCCGACGAGGGCGACAAGCAGCCCGTGCCCCTGAGAGATGCGGGGCTGTGCCTGCGGCACTCCCTGACGCAGGCCAGCGTGCCGTACGGGAAGTGGTCGGAGGACCAGGCGGAGGCCTTCGTGACCGCCGTGCTCCTGGACGTCGACTGACGCCCGGGCAGCCTTCCTGGGCAACCGAAAGGCCCGCCCACCGTGGAGGCCTGGCGGGCCCTTCGGCGTGCTTAAAGCCTGCCGCCGGGAGTTGGCGCGTCGAACCCCCTGGTCTCGTGAGGGTGGCCGCAACCGGCGGCGGGCTCGGGCCGTCCTGTTGATGTGTGACAGCACCTGTGCCCCGGCGCCGGACGAACCAGCGTGGGTTGAGGCTCTGGCCGGTCGGAACCGTCCTCGGCCTGACCTTCATTGCCGCGATCCTGGTGGCCGCCGTCGTGTTCTATGCCGGATGGGACCTGCTCGGCGCCCGAGGCCTCAAGCCTGAGCGCCGAGTCGACTCGAAGACGCTGTTCGACTTGGTGAAGCTGTCCTTCGGAGTGGTCGCCGGGGCCGGTGCCCTGGTCGCCTTGGTCGTGGCCTACCGGCGCCAGCGCGTCGACGAGGACGGCGCCCTGCGGGATGCCACCCGCCTGCACACCGAACGCTTCACCACTGCTGTCTCCCAACTCGGAGAGGAATCCGCCGCGGTCCGTCTAGGCGGCGTCCATGCCCTGGCCGGCCTCGCCGATGACGCTCCCACCCGCGAGCTACGCCAGACCTGCATTGACGTCCTGTGCGCCTACCTCCGCCTTCCGTACACCGCTGAGACCGACCTCCCGGGCAACGCGGGGGCCCGGCACGAGTACCTGGCCTTGCGGGAGGTCCGCAACACAGTCATCCGCCTCATCCGCGACCACCTCCGCCTCGGACTCGACCACCCGCACGCCTGGCAGGACCACGACTTCGACTTCACCGGCGTCACCTTCGACGGCGGAGACTTCTCCGGCGCGGTGTTCTCCAGCGGCACGGTCGACTTCCAGGGCGCGGTGTTCTCCGGCGGCACCGTGTCGTTCGCTGATGCAGTGTTCTCCGGCGGCACCGTGTCGTTCGCTGATGCAGTGTTCTCCGGCGGCACCGTGTCCTTCGCCGATGCAGTGTTCTCCGGCGGCACCAGCCACTTCAACCGCGCGAAGTTCTCCGGCGGAACCGTCCACTTCGCTGAAGCGGAGTTCTCCAGCGGTACGGTCGACTTCGACTACGCGCAGTTCTCCGGCGGAACCGTCCATTTCAAGAACGCAAAGGTCTCCGGCGGCACGGTTAACTTCAGCCACACCCAGTTCTCCGGCGGAACCGTTCACTTCGCCCGTGCGCAGTTCTCCGGCGGCACGGTCGACTTCCTGAGCCCGGTGTTCTCCAGCGGCACCGTCGACTTCATCGGCGCAAAGTTCTCCGGCAGCACCGTGTCCATCGCCGGTGCAGCGTTCTCCGGCGGTACCGTCCTCTTCCTCCACGCGAAGTTCTCCGGTGGCACCATCGGCTTCCCCGGCTCGGAGTTCTCCGGCGGCACCATCTCCTTTAACCGCGCGGAGTTCTCCGGCGGCACCGTCGATTTCTCTGGCGCGACGGGTATAGCGCCAACCGGTCTGGTTCCAGCAAGCGGGTCGCCACTGCCCACCGGAATGATCCTGCCTCCTGGCTGGTAACGGCCTTGGGGAACGCCGCACAGGCCGGACGCCCGCCAGGGTTTTCCGCAGAACGTTCGGTCGTCAGGGTCTCCCGAAACATCCTAGTCAGCCGGCGCTGCGTGTACCGCCTTGATGAAGGCGAGCGGATCGCCCAGGCCGAAGTCGTCCGACAGTTCCTTGCGCAGCTCGGCAGCACGACGATCGCCATGCAGCCACCGTCAGCGCTCACCGTGGAGGCCGCATCCCCGGGCGGGCCAATCGCGGTAGGCCTTGTTCTCGTATAGCTACCGCCAGGCGGCGTGCAGCGCAGTGTTACTGCCGTGGTGCTCGATTCTCAACTGGCCGTCGGAGCCTGGGTTTCGGCCTGCCGGGCGCGCCGCTGCGCGCGTACGCCAGTGCCAGACCTGTCCGGGGCCGACCAGTCCGGCTCGTCCCCGGGGTCCTTCGTCGCCACCTTGGTCACCTGCAGCCCGGCGGCCCGGCCCCGGGTGTGCTGACTCGTATCGCATGTCAGCAACCGAACGTCGCGGCCGGCCAGGCCCTGGATTGCCACCGTCCGGTCGATGATCTCGACATCGGGACGGTCAAGGCGCACGTGGCCGGGGGGATCGAGGACGATCTCAACGTTGACCCTGCCGCGGGTCTCGCCGTCCTGAACGGTGTGCTCCCCTTCGTGTAGGACCCCATGCGTGCCGCCCTTGAGGACCCCGTCGAGGAGACCGAGCGTGTGGGCGGCACGCCAGCGGGCCCGCTGCTTGCTGGCGTCCTTGAGGTCGTCCAGCTCGTCGACCACCACGATCGGGAACAACAGGCGCACGAACTGCCACCGCGGCACGTCGAGCACCTTGTGCAGATCGACGTCGGCCAACTTCACCTCGTTCTGGATGTAGAAGCTGGAGTCGGCCACGACGAACACCTCCCGCTGGCTCCACCGGCCGATCCGCGCATCCAGCGCGGCCACGGCCGCCTCGAACGCCTCGATCCGTTCGGCGACCTCAAGTTGGACCAGACCGTTCACGAGGCGCTGCTGGGCGGTCCCGGCGAGCGTGCCGCAGCTGCCCAGGAGCGCCCGGTAGCGGTCGGTGAACACGAGCTGGTCGAGGTCCCGATCGCTGATCTGGGAGCGCAGCATCCGCGCGGACTCCGTGGCCCAGTCCAAATACGTCAGCAGCCCTTCGAAGGCGCTGCCGTACGGCCGCTGCAGGTTCATAGCCGTGGTGTGGACGCCGCTGAGGACCTGCCGGATGTTCTTCCGGTCTGCGCCGGGGCGCGGTGTGATGAGCATGCGGTGATCCTGCCAGCGCGGCCGGCTGGTGCGCCTTCGGTTTCTGACGTCGCGGCCCTCTCTCCGCAGACCTGCGCCATGCTCGCCGAACCGCTAGGGCGGGCCGGACACTCGCTGCGCCGTGGCTTCGCCACCGCCGCCCCAGCCGTCGGCCGGAAACGACCTGCTGGAGATCGCGCGGGGCTGGCAGCTCCTGCACGGGCGGGGATTTCGGGTTCCGCTCCGGTGCCGATGCGACAGCCAAGCGGACGTGTCCGGGGGCCGCCTGGACAGGAGGCCCCCGGATGGGAAATCAGAAGGAGAGGTGGCCCAGCAGCCAGGCGATGAAAGTTCCGGCGGCACCTGAGACGACTCCGCCCAGGACGGCGTAGACCAGGGCCAGGCGCTCGGGGCGCGTCAGGCGCTTACGGGACATGGGACCTCCATGGGTCTCGATCAGCGGGTAGGCAGCTGGCCAGCTCGCTCTCCACACTCGGCCCCGCACAAAGATCGACTCCCAATTGCGACGAGCGCCCCGCCTGCGGCGGTATTGGTGCTGTTCAGGCTGTATCCGGGAACGGAGCGGGAGATGATGGTGCGATGAGTCGCGACAAGGGGGGCGGGCCGACCAGGCGGCCGCGGAGGCTGGAGCGGCCACGGGTGCAATGGCCGCGTCCGTTACGGGAGATGAAAGATCTGCTGTACGAGGCGTACCTGGCAGCGGACGCCCCGAGCCTGGCCGACATGACTGCGGACATCGAGGCCGACGACAACCTGTCAGGGGCGCCGAGCCGGGACACCATCAGCCGCATCATCAGCTCCCCGAGCCTGCCGCCCAGCCAGGCCGATGCGGTCTCCGTCGCCATGGTGCTCGCCCGCCGCGCCGCCTGGAACGAGGGCGATCTGGCCGCGCGGGTGCGCAAGCTGTGGACCGAGGCCGGGATGTACACCCCTGCGGGTCGGCCGATCAGTGAGTTTGACGACCTGCAGGTCCTGGACCATCTGGAGGTTCACCCAGCCCTTGACGTCGGTGCTGCCATCGATACGCGCGGCGCGCTGCCTGCCTACGTCACGCGGGAGTTCGACGCGCGGCTGCGTTCGGTGGTGTCCGCCGCCGAGGGCGGGCAGAGCGGCATCGCGGTCCTGGTCGGCGGGTCCTCCACGGGCAAGACCCGTGCCTGCTGGGAGGCGGTGAAGCAACTGCCGGACGGATGGCGGCTGTGGCACCCAATCGAGCCGGACCGCCCCTCAGCGGTGATCGGGCAATTTGACCTGGTGGCGCCGCAGACCGTTGTGTGGCTCAACGAGGCCCAGTACTACCTCCTCGACCAGGAGCACAGCGCGCAGGTCGCCTCCGGCCTCCGTGAGCTCCTGAACACCCCCGAGCGCGGCCCGGTGCTGGTCTTGGGCACCATCTGGTCCGAGCAGTGGGATGCACTCACGTATGTCCCCGTTCCCGCGACGGGGTCGGACGCGTACTCGCAGGCCCGCCAACTGGTCAAGAACAAGAGCATCGCAGTCCCCGAGGTCTTCACCGTCGACGAACTGAAGACCGCAGAGGTCACCGCCACCAGCGACCCCCGCCTGGCCGAAGCCGTTCGGCACTCAGAGCAGGGGCAGGTCACCCAGTATCTGGCTGGCGTCCCCGCCCTGATCGAGCGGTACCGCACCGCGCCCCCGGCGGCGAAAGCGCTGATCGAGGCCGCCATGGACGTCCGCCGCCTCGGTCACGGCCCTGCCCTGCCCCTGGCTCTGCTGGAAGCCGCCGCCGAGGGCTACCTCACCGAAACCCAGTGGGACCTGTTGGACGACGACTGGCTCGAACAGGCCCTCGCTCATGTCGCTCGCCCGGTGCGCGGCACCCGCGGCCCGCTGACCCGCATCCGCCCCCGACGCGGCCAAGCCGCTCCTGCCCAGCCCCACTACCGCCTCGCCGACTACCTCGAACAACACGGCCGACGTTCCATCGGCACCGTTCCTCCGGCTCCCGACGCCCGCGATGCTCCCGTTGTCCCCGTTCTGCCTCACACGTGGGACGCTCTGATTGATCACGGTACTCCCGCAGCCCGCGCATCACTGGCCCGCGCAGCCCACGCCCGTGGTCTTCTCCGCATCGCCATGCTTCTCTACCAGGGCGCCGCCGAGACCGGCGACACCCGTGCGCTGAGACCGGCGGCCGACCTCCTGCGGGTGGCTGACCGGGGGGAGGAGGCGATCGCCTGGTACCAGCGCGGCGCAGAGTCCGGCGACTTTCTCGCCCTGGGATGGGCGGTCTTGCTGTTGACGAGGAACGGCATGACGGACGAAGCCATCGCGTGCCACCGGCATGCTTCCGAGGCAGGTAATCCCGCCCCCTTGGGGATGGACGCCCTGCTGGAGAAAATGGAACAAATCGAGGCCGCAGATGCCTGGGTCCAGCGCAACGTCGTCGACGGCGCGCGGGTCACCACGGAGTGGGCCCCCCTGATGTTGAAGGACGACTATGCCTGGTTGTTGCAGAAGCCCACACGCGTAGCCGAAGCCTTGGAGCGGCTGCGGCTTCACGCTGAAGCTGGCAATACCGGCGCCATGACGCTGGCGATCGAGCTGCTGCACGCAGCCGGACGGGTGGAAGAGGGCAGAAGACTGAGGCGGTACGGCTGGGAGCCGAAGGGATGGATCGCGGAGCGGTGGGAGGTTCCGCCGCCTGCCAGGTGAACCTCGTCCGGCAGACCGCAACCCATGGAACAGTCACCGCGACTCGGGCGGTCACTGCTGCCGGCGTCGGTGACCCAGCTCTGGAGGCCACCGTCCGTGGGGCATACCCCTCCCGAGCGCGGACGGGCCTGAACGCGCGACCGTCCCCGCTTCGGTTTCGAAACGGGGACGAGCACCCGTGCATGGCTACCAGCCTCGTGCGCGCCACTCCGCGAGGTGGGGCCGCTCCGTGCCGATGGTGGTGTCGTTGCCGTGGCCGGGGTAGATCCACGTCTCGTCGGGCAGGACGTCGAACAGCTTGGTCTCCAGGCCGTCCATCAGGGAGTTGAACTCTTCGGGACGTGTTGTCCGACCAGGACCGCCCGGGAAGAGGCAGTCCCCGGTGAACACATGCGGATGCCCGTGCGGGTCGTCGTAGACGAGGGCGATCGAGCCCGGCGTGTGCCCCACCAGGTGGCGCGCGGTGAGTTCCACGCGCCCCACCCGGATCGTGTCGCCGTCGTTCACGAGGACGTCGGTCGGCACCGGGATGCCGTCGGCGTCGTCCCGGCCCGCGTAGGTGCGCGCGCCGGTGGCCGCCACGACCTCCGCGAGCGCCTGCCAGTGGTCGCCGTGCTGATGGGTGGTCACGACGGACGCGATGCCGTCGTCACCGATCAGCGTGAGCAGCGTCGAGGCGTCGTTCGCCGCGTCGATCAGCAGCTGCTCGTCGGTGGCCCGGCAGCGCAGCAGATAGGCGTTGTTGTCCATCGGGCCCACGGCGACCTTGGAGATCATCAGGTTCTGCAGCTCGTGCACATCGGCAGGGCCGCCGACCTTCACCGCTCCGCTGTACGTCATGACGGCAGCCTATAGCGGGGGAAGGGCGGGAAGCAGGACACCGTCGACCGTCAGGTCGGCCCCGTTGCGGCGCCCCGCGAGCCAGCCCAGAAGCGCGGGCGCCGGCCCGGTCACGGTGACTTCCGGGGCGCCCTCCGTGTCGCGTCCCGTGCGCCACGTGCGCGTGCTGTCCGTGATCCGTGTGGGCGGCACATCGGGATGCCCGGCGAAGCGGTCGGCGAGGAACTCGATCTCCCGCTCCACGAATTCCTCCGGAAGATCTTCGAGCTCGTACCCGATCCCCAGATCCACGTGGTGCAGCTCCACCTCGACCCACCGCCGGAACGGTACCCGGGCCGCCGAGTCCGTGACCCCGTTGCGCAGCTCCACCGTGCGGGACCAGTCCGCGGGCGTGGCCGCCGCCTCCTGGAAGCGGTCGGCGCTCTCGCGCACGTCCGTGAGCTGCGCGTTCATCGGGCGCGGCGCGTCCCGCTCGATGTCGGTGTCCCGGGCGTCGCCGGAGGCATACATGGGGCGCCCTTCGAGGACGTTCACGAGAGCGTCCGCGTTGCGGGCGAGGTGGGCGAGGACGTGGCCGCGGCTCCAGCTGGGAAGCCGTGACGGCTCGGCCACGGATACGTTGTCCAGTTTGGCGGCTGCTGTGAGCAGCCGTTCGGTCGCGTCACGTACAGACGCCAGGTCGCGCACATGATCAATCATGAGGCCGACCCTAGCCCCGCCACACGTTTGGGTGAAGGCGGTCGACCACCCCCGCAAATCGAATACCCGTGCTATAAGCTCGGGCGCGGCGTCGGGCATGCTGGATGGCCCGGGATTGTTGTGAACCAGGGAAACCGACCGGCGCTGTCAGTGGCTCCCCCTAGTCTGAAAAGGACGGGGGCCCCGCCCCTGTCACTTCTCTCAAGAAAGGTGCGGACCGGCGTGGCCGACCGTCTCATCGTTCGTGGAGCGCGCGAGCACAATCTCAAGAATGTCTCGCTCGACCTCCCGCGCGACTCGCTCATCGTCTTCACGGGCCTGTCGGGGTCGGGCAAGTCCTCGCTGGCCTTCGACACGATCTTCGCCGAGGGGCAGCGGCGCTACGTGGAGTCGCTCTCCTCGTACGCCCGGCAGTTCCTCGGTCAGATGGACAAGCCGGATGTCGACTTCATCGAAGGCCTCTCCCCGGCGGTCTCCATCGACCAGAAGTCGACCTCGCGCAACCCGCGCTCGACGGTCGGCACCATCACCGAGGTCTACGACTATCTGCGTCTGCTCTTCGCGCGCATCGGCAAGCCGCACTGTCCCGAGTGCGGCCGCCCCATCACGCGCCAGTCGCCGCAGGCCATCGTCGACAAGGTCCTGGAGCTGCCGGAGGGGAGCCGCTTCCAGGTCCTGTCGCCGCTGGTGCGCGAGCGCAAGGGAGAGTTCGTCGACCTCTTCGCCGATCTCCAGACCAAGGGGTTCAGCCGGGCCAGGGTCGACGGCGAGACGATCCAGCTCACCGAGCCGCCCACGCTGAAGAAGCAGGAGAAGCACACCATCGAGGTGGTCGTCGACCGCCTCACGGTGAAGGACTCGGCCAAGCGCCGCCTGACCGACTCGGTGGAGACCGCCCTCGGCCTCTCCGGCGGCATGGTCGTGCTCGACTTCGTCGACCTCCCCGAGGACGACCCCGAGCGCGAGCGCATGTACTCGGAGCACCTGTACTGCCCGTACGACGACCTGTCCTTCGAAGAGCTGGAGCCCCGCTCCTTCTCCTTCAACTCGCCCTTCGGCGCCTGCCCCGAGTGCACCGGTATCGGTACGCGCATGGAAGTCGACCCCGAGCTGATCGTCCCGGACGAGGAGAAGTCTCTCGACGAGGGCGCCATCCACCCGTGGTCGCACGGACACACCAAGGACTACTTCGGGCGCCTCATCGGAGCCCTCGCGGATGCGTTGGGATTCCGAACCGACATTCCCTTCGCCGGTCTCCCGCAGCGCGCCAAGAAGGCCCTCCTGTATGGCCACAAGACGCAGATCGAGGTCCGCTACCGCAACCGGTACGGACGCGAGCGCGTGTACACCACGCCTTTCGAAGGGGCCGTCCCCTTCGTGAAGCGGCGGCACAGCGAGGCCGAGAGCGACGCGAGCCGTGAACGCTTCGAGGGCTATATGCGCGAGGTGCCCTGCCCCACCTGTGAGGGCACGCGCCTGAAGCCGCTCGTGCTCGCGGTCACCGTCATGGAGAAGTCGATCGCCGAGGTCTCCGCGATGTCCATCAGCGACTGCGCGGACTTCCTGGGCGAGCTGAAGCTCAACGCCCGCGACAAGAAGATCGCCGAGCGCGTGCTGAAGGAGGTCAACGAACGCCTGCGCTTCCTGGTCGACGTCGGCCTCGACTACCTGTCGCTGAACCGCGCGGCCGGCACCCTCTCCGGCGGTGAGGCCCAGCGCATCCGTCTGGCCACCCAGATCGGCTCCGGGCTCGTGGGCGTCCTGTACGTTCTCGACGAGCCCTCCATCGGTCTGCACCAGCGCGACAACCACCGGCTGATCGAGACCCTGGTCCGGCTGCGCGACATGGGCAACACGCTCATCGTCGTCGAGCACGACGAGGACACCATCAAGGTCGCCGACTGGGTCGTCGACATCGGCCCCGGCGCGGGCGAGCACGGCGGCAAGGTCGTGCACAGCGGCCCCTTGAAGGAGCTGCTCACCAACGCCGAGTCGTTGACCGGCCAGTACCTGTCGCGCAAGAAGGAGATCGCGACCCCGGACATCCGCCGCCCCGCCGACCCGAGCCGCAAGCTCACGGTGCACGGCGCCCGGGAGAACAACCTCCAGGACATCGACGTGTCCTTCCCGCTGGGCGTCCTCACGGCCGTCACCGGCGTCTCGGGCTCCGGCAAGTCGACGCTGGTCAACGACATCCTGTACACGCACTTGGCCCGCGAGTTGAACGGCGCGAGGAACGTTCCCGGGCGGCACACGCGCGTGGAGGGCGACGACCTCGTCGACAAGGTCGTGCATGTCGACCAGTCGCCCATCGGCCGTACACCCCGGTCGAACCCGGCGACGTACACCGGAGTCTTCGACCACGTCCGCAAGCTGTTCGCGGAGACGACCGAGGCTAAGGTGCGGGGCTACCAGCCCGGCCGCTTCTCCTTCAACGTCAAGGGCGGCCGCTGCGAGAACTGCTCCGGCGACGGCACCATCAAGATCGAGATGAACTTCCTGCCGGATGTGTATGTCCCCTGCGAGGTCTGCCACGGGGCGCGCTACAACCGGGAGACCCTGGAGGTCCACTACAAGGGCAAGTCCATCTCCGAGGTCCTCGACATGCCGATCGAGGAGGCGCTCGGCTTCTTCGAGGCCGTCCCGGCGATCGCCCGCCACCTGAGGACGCTCAACGACGTCGGCCTGGGCTACGTCCGGCTCGGCCAGTCCGCGCCGACGCTGTCCGGCGGTGAGGCGCAGCGCGTCAAGCTCGCGAGCGAGCTCCAGAAGCGTTCCACGGGCCGCACGGTGTACGTGCTCGACGAGCCGACCACCGGTCTGCACTTCGAGGACATCAGCAAGCTCATCACGGTGCTGTCCGGTCTGGTCGACAAGGGCAACACGGTCATCGTCATCGAGCACAACCTCGATGTCATCAAGACCGCGGACTGGGTCGTCGACATGGGTCCCGAGGGTGGCAACGGCGGCGGTCTGGTGATCGCCGAGGGCACGCCCGAGCAGGTCGCCGGTGTTCCGACCAGCCACACCGGCAAGTTCCTGCGCGAGATCCTCGGCGACCGGATCAGCGACGCGGCCCCCGTGACGGCAGCGCGCAAGACCGCCGCCAAGAAGGTGGTGGCGGCCAAGGCGACGGCGAGGAAGACGGCCACGAAGGCCGTCAACAACACGGCCACCGAGAAGGCGGCCTCGGTCACGAAGAAGACGGCCACCAAGAAGGCGACCCCCGCGAAGAAGACCACGCGGGCTCGCAAGGCCTGACTCGAACAGGCCCAAGGGCCTGAATCAGACGGTCGCACGAGGTCCGACAAGTCCCGAGAAATACGGCGCCCCACGGGAACTCCCCGTGGGGCGCCGGGCGTTGCACAGTCAGCCGCCCTGTCCCTGCGGCTCGACGAACTGCATGTCCAGCTGCACCTTGACAACATCACCGAGGAACCCGGTCCCGAAGTCCAGACCGAAGTCGCTGCGCCGGATCTCGCCCGTCGCCTCGAACCCCGCGTGCTTGCGACTGTCGACGGGGGAGTTCACCACCCCGCCGAACTCGACGGCGAGCGTCACCGTCCGCGTCACGTCACCGATGGTCAAGTCCCCTTCCATCGACCACTCCTCGCCGTCCCCGGACACCCGCGACGAGCGGAAGGTCATCGTCGGACGCTTCTCGACGTCGAGCAGTTCGGACGAGCGAGTGTGCGCGTCGCGGTCCGGGTTCCCGGTGTCAATGGAGGCAAGAGCGATCTCGGCGCTCACCCTGACGTCGTCGGCCGTCTGACCGACGTACAGTCCGGCCTTCACCTCGCCGAAGCGTCCCCGCACTTTGGCAATCCCGAGGTGGCGGATGGTGAAGTTGACGGCCGAGTGCAGGGGGTCGAGCTCCCAGGCGCCGGGGGCGAGTGGCAGTGCAGCGGCATACGTGGTCGGGGAGTTGTCGTGAGTCATGGCTCCACCCTGCGCGGCCGGGCGGGTGGGAGGGAGACCGGGCGGATGGTGGTAGTGACAGGGCCACGATCCGGCGGCGTACGGGTTGTACGTTCTACGAGTGAGCGACAACGAGTTGGGCATCTTCCTGCGCACCCGCCGCGAAGCGATCACGCCCGCCGAGGTGGGGCTGCCGACCGGCCCCCGCCGTCGTACCCCGGGGCTGCGCCGCGCCGAGCTGGCCACACTCGCCGGCATCAGCGTCGAGTACCTCACTCGGCTCGAACAGGGCCGCGACCGCAATCCGTCTCCCCAGGTCCTGGGCGTGCTCGCCGACGCGCTGGGGCTGCCCGTGACGGAGCGGATCCTGCTGCGCCGACTCGCCAAGGAGTCCGGCCACGACGCCGTGTTCTGCTCCGCGGCGGTAGAGCCCACCCGCACCGTCCGCCCGACCGTGCGGGCCATGCTGGACGGGCTGGAGCCCACACCCGCCGTGCTCATCAACTGGATCGGCGACATCCTCGCGTACACCACCGGCTATCGGCGGCTCGCCGGACCGCTCGGGATGCTCGACGGCAAGCAGCCGAACATCCTCCGGTATGTGTTCACCGACGAGCGGGCGCGCGCCGCCTACACCGACTGGGACCGGGTGGCCGACGAGCAGGTAGCTCACCTCAGGCACGAGGCGTCGCTCCACGACCCCCATGTCGCTGCCATGGCCGACGAGTTGACGGTGACCGCGGGTGCTCTCTTCGCCGACCGGCTCGCAGCCGTGCCTGCCATGCCCCGACGGGCCGGCACCGACCTTGTCGCGCACCCGGAGGCCGGCCCACTGCGCCTGTCGTACGAGACGCTCGCGCTGCCGGACGACGGCCATCGCATGGTCGTACACCTCCCCGCGGACGAAGCCACGGCGAGCGCTCTCGACCGGCTCAATGGGCGGCAGCCCGGGGCGCTGCGGGCGGTCGGCAGCTGAGCGTCCCGCTACAGGTCGCCGAGCTCGGAGGCGTACGGCGGTTCGGCTCCCGCGCGTGAGCAGGTGATCGCCGCCGCGCGGGCCGCGAAGCGCAGCAGCTGGGTCCAGCCGTCGGCGCCGAGGGCTGCCATCGCGGCTGGTGACAGTGCGTCCCGCGCGGCCAGGCCGTGCAGCAGCGCCGCGTTCACCGTGTCGCCGGCGCCTATGGTGTCCACGACGTCGACCGGTTCGCCGGCTACGGAGTGGACCGACCCGTCGCGGGTGAACGCCGTCAGGCCGTCGCCGCCCTGGGTGATCACCACGGCCGCGGGGCCGGACGCCAGCCACTCGCGTGGGGTGCCCCCGAGCCACAGGGCGTCCTCCTCCGAGAGCTTGAGGAGCGAGACCGATGGGAGCCAACTCTTGAAGCGGGCCCGGTAGGCGTCCGCGTCGGGGATCAGCCCGGCCCGGATGTTCGGGTCGAGCGCGGTGAACACGCCGCGCGCGGCAGCGGTCCGCATCAACTCCTCGTACGCGCTCGCGCCCGGCTCCAGGACGAGTGAGCAGGTGCCGAAGGACACCGCCCTTGTGGCGTCGGGGAGCTGGTCCGGTGCCGAGAAGAGACGGTCCGCCGTGCCCTCGACGTAGAAGGAGTACGCGGCCGAGCCGTCCGTGCCGATCGAGGCGACCGCGAGGGTCGTCGGCTCCGTTCCGCGCTGCACGGACGACACGTCGACGCCCGCCTCGCCGAGACCGCCGAGGAGTGCCTCGCCGAACGCGTCGTACGAGACCCGGGAGCAGAAGGCCGTGGGGGAGCCGAGGCGGCCGAGTGACACGGCCGTGTTGTAGGGGCCGCCGCCCAGGCGCGGCAGCAGGCCCACGAGGGCGCCCGCGCCCTGCGGTACCAGATCGATCAGGGCCTCACCGGCGACGACGATCACGACTCGGGTCCTTTCCTGTGGCTCTCGGGGCTTTCGGGGCTCTTGGAGCTCTCGGGACAGCCGCACGAGGTGCGGTGGACGAAAGCGGAGGGCAGTCGGACGGTACGGCCCGGACGGCCGGGCGACGTGAGCCGCTCCAGGAGCAGTTGGACAGCCTGGGCCCCGATCTCCTTGCTGGGCTGCGAGATCGCGGTCAGCCGGGGTGTGAACAGGTCAGCCCAGGAGAAGTCGTCGAAGCAGCACAGCGCCAGGTCGTCCGGCACGGCCAGGTCCCGCTCGCGCACGGCCCGGAGCGCGCCGATGGTCATGGCGTTGTTGGCGGTGACGAGCGCGGTGGGCGGCGCCGCGAGGGACAGCAGGGCGTGGGTGGCCTCCTCGGCGGCCTCGGCCTGGGAGTTGCCGTGCGCCACGAGCCGCTCGTCGTACGGGAGTCCGGCGTGCGCGAGGCCGTGACGGTAGCCGGTGATCCGCTCCGTCGTGGTGCTGAGCCCGGGCAGGCCCGCGACCAGTCCGATGCGTTGATGGCCCAGTTCGGCGAGGTGGGTGACCAGCCTTGTCATGGGCTCGGCGTTCTCGGTGCAGACCTGGTCGAAGCGGAGGGTGCCCGCGGCGGGGGAGTCCACGAGTCGGTCCAGGAACACGGTGGGCACGTCGTGCTGCCCTAGGTAGCCGAGGAGCTCGGCCGGAGCCGCGGAAGGCGCGATGATCATGCCGTCGACGCGTCGCTCGTGCAGCAGCTGGACGACCTTCCGCTCGTGCTGCGGATCGTCGTGCGGATCGGCGATCAGCAGGCTGTAACCGTTCTTCAGGGCGCCGGCCTCGACGCCCTGAAGGATCTCCGTGAAGTACGGGTTGCTGATCGCCGACACCGCGAGCCCGATGGACCGCGTGCGTGCGGTGACCAGTGAACGGGCCAGGGTGTTGGGCGTGTATCCGAGCTCGTCGATGGCGTCGAGGACGGCCTGGCGCGTCTGGGGCAGCACCGGGCGCGTGTCGTTGAGCACGTGCGAGACGGTCGCGGTGGACACGCCTGCCCGCTGGGCCACGTCGACCATTGTTGCCATGGCGCTGCCTCCCCTTGGACCCGGTTGTTAGCAGGGAAACGTATCCCATCCGGCGGCAGACGTAAACGCTTACGTCAACGTTTGCGTAAGCGTTTACGCACGCGCTTGCGCAAGCGATTGCGCATGCGTTTGCGTAAGCGATTGCGTGCGCATCGTGGGGTCGACTCCCCCGCCACGAGCGGAATGAGTCATGCCGGTATCGTCGGTGTGCACCGCCCCCTACCCGTGTCGGTGTCCACCGCCCCGACCAGTGGAGATGCCATGCCCGGCCGTCCGTCAGCGAGCCGCCGTACCGTCCTGCGGGGAGCGGCGCTCACCCCGGTCGCCGGGCTCGCCCTCACCGCGTGCTCCGGCGGCGGTGACGGCGGCGGGGCACCCGCGACGCCGACCGCGCCGGTCGAGCTGGGTGCGGAGAGCGAGATCGCCAAGGGCGGTGCCAAGCTGTATCGGGATCGGAATGTCGTGGTCAGCCGCGCCGAGAACGGCGAGCTCAAGGCGTTCAGCTCGATCTGCACGCACGCAGGGTGTGCCATCAACAAGCTTCAGGGCACGACGCTCATCTGCCCCTGCCACGGCAGTGAGTTCGACGCCGCGACGGGCAAGGTGCTGCAGGCGCCGGCCACCGTGCCGCTGCACCAGCTGTCCGTGGAGACGAAGGACGGGAAGATCGTCGCGGGCCCGGGCGCCTGAAGAGGCCCGCGCGACACCGGCCCGGGAGCGGTCACTCCCAGTCCCACCCGATCCCCAGGATCCCCGACCGCACGCGCGGCTCGACCAGATGCACCGAGCCGTGGTGACCGCTCAGCGTGAGTTCCTGGCGGCCGCTGCGCGGAGCCGCCGCCGAGTGCTGGGTGAACCGGTGGCAGCGCACGGGCAGCGCCTCCTCGGCGAACCGCACTTGGAGGGCGTACTGCCCGCCCGCGAAGCTGAAGCCGCGCACGTACTCGCTGGACGCACCGGCTGTACCGTCGTCGAAGCCGTAGCGGAACAGGAACGTATCGCCGGCGCGCAGGCGTGTGTCGAAGAGCAGCTCGGCCACGAGCACCCCGGTGTCGTGGTGCCAGCGCACCCGCCCCGTACGGCAGTTCTCCAGGGCGCGTACTGCCATCCGCTCCGGAGCGCATCCCGGGTCTCCGTGGTGGATGGCCACATAGCGGTCCACGCCGTCCCTGTGGGCGCGCACTATGTGGTGCGACTCGCGGCCCAGCAGCTCGCGGTGCGCGCCGATCCGTACGAGTTCGTGGTGGCCGAGGGTGTGCAGCCCGCCGTCGAGGGGTGACTCCAACTCGGCCAGGAGCCGCTCCAGGACGCCGGAGGCCTCCACGAGAGAGCGGTACGACCGACCCGCGGGGCGTTCCGGACCGGAGTGCTCGTCCGCCTTGGCGAGCAGCCGGATCAGTGACTCGTCGGGGAGCTGGAGGATCTCCTCCAGGGCGCGGACGGCCCGTAGCGACTCGGGGCGCTGCGGGCGGCGGGCGCCCTGCTGCCAGTAGCTCAGGCTCGTCACACCGACCTTGACCCCGTGCCGCGACAGATGGTGCTGCACGCGCTGCAGCGGCAGTCCACGGGCGGCGATCGCGGCGCGCAGCGCGACATGGAAGGGGCCGCCCCGCAGAGCCGTCTCCAGCTCCGCCGTGGCGACGTCCGCGTGCTGTGTGCCGTGCCGCATGCAGGGGGCCTTTCTGTGAATGTTCACTACGGCTGGTCAGGCCGTTCGTGCGGGTCGTCGGGGCCGCCGGGTCGGCGCGCGCGGTCCGTTCACACGCGTCTGCCGCCGTTCACGCCCCGAGTTCCCCCGCATTGAAGCGTGTTGACCAAGCCCCGACAACACCTGATGCTCAACATGCTTCACCGCAGCGTCCGGGCGCGCTCCTCCACTCCTCGAACCCCACTCTCACCCTGAGCGCCTCCCGCCTCCCGCCTCCCGCACCCTGTGCCGACGCCGACGCCGACGCCGACGCCGACGCCGACGCCGACGCCGACGCCGACGCCTCCGCGGAGCCGGGTGGAGTCGTCCCCCGGCCCCGCCCGGCCGTCGCAGTGGTGACTAGGGCCCCAGCAACTCCCGTATCGCCCGCGCCGAAAGCGCCGACTTGTGGAGAAAGCCGCGGGCCGAACTCGCCGCGACGAGTTCTTGGAAGTCCTCCAGGGAGTGCGTCGAGATGAGGATCACGGCGGGCACGCTTCCCGCGAGCCGTCCCGCCACCTCGAAGCCGTTCTCGCCGTCGAGGTCGATATCGACCAAGGCGACGTCCGGGGCCAGTTCAACGGCCCGCGCAAAGGCCTCCGCGCCCGTCGTGGCAACACCGACGACCTGTACCCCACCACGCTCAAGCAGGGTGCGCGCGGCCTCCAGGAACCGGGCGCTGTCGTCGACGAGGAGACAGCGCATGGACATGCGGACAGCTTCCCAACAGGTTGACCTTCGCGCCTTCCGGCTAGCCGGAAAGTGCTGAAGTCCTTTGCCAGAAAGGAAGGTTCGCGTTCACGGAGAGCAGCGGCGTGTCACGGGCGGTAGCATGTCGATGCCCTGGAGTGGCCGTGTCCCGTCGGTTGGATGGGGGTACACGATGACGTTGCTCCGAAGGAATCCGATACCAGGCGGGGCGTTCTTGGCAAAAGAGCGCCCGTACCCGGATCTGGTCGAACCCGCGGCCGCCGACGGCGACCTGGCCGACTTCGACGGCCCGAACCGCAATTACTCCGTTCCGGGCCAGGAAAGGAACACGTACGGCTTCGCGCCCGCGGCGGTCCGGGCGCTCACCACCGTGCAGAGGTGGGCCAAGGAGGGGCTGATCGACCCGGACCAGGACGACAGGGCCCGCACGAAGGGCCGCAGTCCCAACTCCTGGGTGGCGCACTGGATGTACCCCGACCGCACCGAGGCGTGCCCGGGCGATGTGAAGATCGTCCCGCTGCCCGACTTCGGCAAGGGCACGGTCACCGACAAGGATCTGGCCGACCACCAGGGTTGCCCGGCGGGCGGGCCATGAGGCCCGGCGGCCGGCGCCCGGCGCGCACCACCGGGGTCCGTCCGCCGCTGCTCGCGCGGCTGCGGGTGGGCACCAAACTCATGCTGCTCGCCCTGCTGCCGGTCGCCGGTCTGCTCGCCTTCACGGTCTTCTCGGCCGTGGCCCAATGGCACGAGACGCGCACCCTGCAGAACTTCAGGGCCTCCACCAAGGTGTCCTTCGCGACGGCCGGGCTCTACGAGGCCGTCGCCCGTGAGCGCCTCACGGAGGTGGTCGCCGAGGCGGCCCCGGACCCGACGGCCACGGCGGCCGAGCGGGACGTGGCCAGGGGCGCCACCAACCGCGCCCTGATTGCCGCCGAGAGCGCCGCGTCCCGGCACCGGGGCCGGGACGACGTCCTCGGCTCCCTGCGCGATCAGCTCCATGCGGTCCGACGGGAGTCGGCCGGCGGCGCGCTCACCGCGGCGGGGATCGAGCAGGGCTACGCGACCGTCGAGACGTATCTGCTCGACACCGTCCGCCGCCTCGACTCCAGCCGCCCCACACGGGCCTCGGGCCGCTCCGGTGATGCCTATCTGGCGATCCTGGGCGCCATCGAGGCCGCCGAGCGCGAACGCGTCGAGCTCGCCGTCCTGCGCGCGGCACCGCGCCGGGACGGCCGAGGTGCCCCCGCCAACCGCTGGCCCGCCCAGGAGACCGTCCAGCTCGACACCTTCCGCCAGACCGCCTCCGGGCCGCTGCGCGCCCAGCTTGCCCGGGCACTGCTGCAGCCCGCGGGGCGCACCGTGCGCGCGGCCCGCGAAGCCCTGGCAGCCGAAGGAGCGACGCCGAAACTCCCCTCCCTGGACCGTTGGCTCATGGCCTCCACCGACCGGCTCGCCGCTCTGCGCGGCATCGCGCACGAGACGGCCCGCGAACTCGCGGCCGACGCCGACCACGGCCTGAAGAGTGCCCGGGGCCGGGGTGAGCGCGAACTCGCCCTCTCCGCAGGAGTGCTTCTCGCCGTCACCGTCCTCGCCCTGACGCTGCGCCGCTCGATCACGCGCCCGCTTACCGAGGTGTCCCAGGGCGCCAAGGCCCTCGCCTCCGGCCACCTCTCGTACGACGTCCAATACAGGGGGCGCGACGAGCTCGGCGTCGTCGCCGACACCTTCCGCGAACTCCATGTCACCAGCGAGCGGCTCGCCGCCGAGATCCGCACCATGAACGCGGCGATCGACGACAACCGGCTGGGCCACCGTGCGGACGCCGCCGGGTTCGAAGGGACCTGGGCGCAACTGCTGGGCGGCATGAACGACGCCATGGAGTCCTTCGCCGCCGCGCACGGCAGGCGCCGCGAGGCCGAGCGGGAACTGGCGAGCATCTTCAACCTCTCCCTCGACCTGCTGTGCATCTGCGGGACCGACGGCTACCTCAAGCGCGTGAACCCCGCCTTCGAGCGAACCCTGGGGTACCCCGCCGAAGTGCTCCTCGCCAAGCCCTGGCTGGAGTTCGTCCACCCGGAGGATCGGGCACGCACGCGTGCCGTCTTCAACCGCCTGGCCGACGGCGTCGAGCTCGGCGAGTTCGAGAACCGCTGCCTGCGTGAGGACGGTACCGAGCGCTGGCTGCAGTGGAGCGCCCGCCCGGTGACCGGAGAAGGCCTCGTCCACGCCGCCGCGCGCGATGTCACCGAGAGCCGCCGCGCCGACCGCGAGCAGGCCGCGCTGCGCCGCGTCGCCACCCTCGTGGCGCGCGGTGAGCCGCCGCACGAGGTGTTCGCCGCGGTCGCTTGTGAGGTGGGGATGGTGCTGAGCACCGGGACCGCGGCCGTTCTGCGCTACGGGGCCGACGGTGCCGTCATGCTCCTCGGTTCGGCCCACGCGGCCGCGAGCGCGGCCGAGGAGGCGACGGCCGCCGCTGTGGCCGGGACCCGCCGGGTGACCCGCACGGGACGCTCGGTCGGAGCGCCGATCGTCGTCGACGACCGTCTGTGGGGTGTGGTCGTCGCGGCCCCGACGGGCCCGGAGCCGCTGCCCCCGGGCACCGAGTCCCGGCTCGCCGACTTCACCGAACTCGTCGCCACCGCCATCGCCAACGCCGACGGCCGGGCTCAGCTCACGGCTTCACGCGCGCGCGTGGTGGCCGCCTCGGACGCGTCGCGGCGCCGTATCGAGCGCGATCTGCACGACGGCGTCCAGCAGCGGCTGGTCTCGCTCCAGCTGGACCTGCGGATGGCCGAGTCCATGATGGACGATCAATCGGCAGAGTTCGCCGAGCAGTTGGCGCACATCGGCAAGGGCCTGGACGACGCCTTCGAGGACCTGTTGCAGGTGTCCCGCGGCATCCACCCGGCGATCCTTTCCCGGGGCGGCCTGGGCCCCGCCCTGCGCGCCCTGGCCCGCCGCTCCGCCGTACCCGTGGAACTGGATCTCCAGCTGCCCTCCGTGCGCCTTCCGGAACAGACCGAGGTCACCGCCTACTACGTGACCTCCGAATGCCTCACCAACGCCGCCAAGCACGCCCACGCCACGGTCGTACACGTCGAGGCGCGGACGTACGGCCACGTCCTGGAGGTGTCCATCGGCGACGACGGCACCGGGGGCGCCGACCCGGGCGGCGGCTCGGGTCTCGTCGGGCTCACCGACCGCGTCGAGGCGATCGGAGGCAGGCTCGCGATCCGCAGTCCGCCGGGGAGCGGGACCACCGTGACGATACGGCTGCCGCTGCGGGAACCGCCGACCAAGGAGTGACGGTCCGGGGCGTGCCGGGCGCCTGGGGACGGGACAGGTATCGGCGGGCACGGACCGACCGCCGTCGTGTCTCGATCCGTGTCCGCCGCGTCTCCCGCAGCCCTTCGACCGTCCGTCCGACCTGCCGCCCCTCGCCCGGGGCGGCCGGTCCCTTGCGTCCGCACTGGTTAGAGCATCGCGCCGGAAGGCCCCCGTGTCGTCACGGCCAGCCCCCAATTCGGCTTCCGGCTAGCCGTAACCCCGGGGGTCCGGCAGGCTGTTGGGGGCGCACCGGACGGGTCGGGCAAGGGGAGCCGGGACCATGGACGCATCGCAGCAGCCCGGGCGGGGACGGATCGTCCTCGCCGACGACGACGTCCTGCTCAGGGAGGGTCTGGCGAGCCTGTGCGAACGCATCGGCTACGAGGTGGCCGGGCAGGCCGGTGACGCCGCGCGGCTCCTGGAGCTCGTCGCCGACGAGCGCCCCGATCTGGCGGTCATCGACATAAGAATGCCGCCGACCCACTCGACCGAGGGCCTCAAGGCGGCCCGCACGATCCGCGAGCACCACCCCGCCACCGGCATCCTGGTCCTGTCGGCCTACGTGGAGGTCGAGGACGCCCTGGAACTGCTCGCCGGTGGCCGCAAGGTCGGATACCTCCTCAAGAGCCGGATCACCGTCGTGGACGATTTCATCGAGACACTCGACCGGATCCGCAGGGGCGGCGCGGTCGTCGACCCCTCCCTGGTGCAGGAGCTGGTCTCCGCCCAGCGCCGCGACGATCCGCTGTCCTTCCTCAGCTCCCGCGAGCGCGAGGTCCTCGCCCTCATGGCCGAGGGCCGCTCCAACGCGGGCATCGGCCGCCGCCTGTGGGTCACCGAGGGCACCGTCGAGAAGCACGTCCGCAGCATCCTGGGAAAACTCCGCCTCCAGGAGGAGCCCGACGACCACCGCCGTGTCCTGGCGGTCCTGACCTTCCTGGAGTCGCGCTGAGGCAGGGCCCCGGGCCTTGTCCACAGGGTCGCCGCGCTGTCAGCCCTCGCCAGTAGGGTGTGTGACATGGCCGACCCCTCCAGCTACCGCCCCAAGCCGGGACAGATCCCGGACTCTCCCGGGGTGTACAAATTCCGCGACGAGCACCGCCGGGTGATCTACGTCGGAAAGGCGAAGAGCCTGCGCCAGCGCCTGGCGAGCTACTTCCAGGACCTGGCGAACCTGCACCCCCGCACCCGCACCATGGTCACGACGGCCGCGTCGGTGGAGTGGACGGTCGTGTCCACGGAGGTCGAGGCGCTTCAGCTGGAGTACTCCTGGATCAAGGAGTTCGACCCCCGGTTCAACGTCAAGTACCGCGACGACAAGAGCTATCCGTACCTCGCGGTGACGATGAACGAGGAGTTCCCGCGCGTCCAGGTGATGCGCGGCCAGAAGCGCAAGGGCGTGCGCTACTTCGGTCCGTACGGGCACGCGTGGGCGATCCGCGACACCGTGGACCTGCTGCTGCGCGTCTTCCCGGTCCGCACCTGCTCCGCCGGCGTCTTCAAGAACGCGGCCCGCACCGGCCGCCCCTGCCTGCTCGGCTACATCGGCAAGTGCTCCGCACCCTGCGTCGAGCGCGTGTCCGCCGAGGAACACCGTGACCTGGCCGAGGAGTTCTGCGACTTCATGGCCGGGCGTACGGGGACGTACATCCGCCGACTCGAAAAGCAGATGACGGACGCGGCCGAGGAGATGGAGTACGAGCGGGCGGCCCGCCTGCGCGACGACATCGAGGCCCTGAAGAAGGCCATGGAGAAGAGCGCGGTCGTGCTCGCCGACGCGACCGACGCCGACCTGATCGCCGTCGCCGAGGACGAGCTGGAAGCGGCCGTGCAGATCTTCCACGTACGCGGCGGTCGCGTGCGCGGCCAGCGCGGCTGGGTCACGGACAAGGTGGAGGCCGTCACCACCGGTGACCTCGTCGAGCACGCGCTCCAGCAGCTCTACGGGGAGGAGACGGGCGACTCCGTCCCCAAGGAAGTGCTCGTCCCGGCGCTGCCCGACCCGCTGGAGCCCGTCCAGGAGTGGCTCACCGAGCGCCGCGGGTCGAACGTGTCGCTGCGCATCCCGCAGCGAGGCGACAAGAAGGCCCTCATGGAGACCGTGCAGCGCAACGCTCTCCAGTCACTCGCGCTGCACAAGACCAAGCGTGCCTCCGACCTGACCACCCGCTCGCGCGCCCTGGAGGAGATCGCCGGGGCACTCGACCTGGACAGCGCACCGCTGCGGATCGAGTGCTACGACATCTCGCACCTCCAGGGCGACGACGTCGTGGCGTCGATGGTCGTCTTCGAGGACGGGCTCCAGCGCAAGAACGAGTACCGGCGATTCCAGATCAAGGGCTTCGAGGGCCAGGACGACGTCCGCTCCATGCATGAGGTGATCACCCGCCGCTTCAGGCGCTACCTCGCCGAGAAGGAGAGGACGGGGGAGTGGGCCGACGGCGAGAGCGGGCTCACCGAGGAGGACGGCCGCCCAAAGCGCTTCGCCTACCCCCCGCAGCTCGTCGTGGTCGACGGCGGCCAGCCGCAGGTCGCGGCAGCCAAGAAGGCCCTCGACGAGCTCGGCATCGACGACATCGCCGTATGCGGCCTCGCCAAGCGCCTGGAGGAGGTGTGGCTGCCGGACGAGGACGACCCGGTGGTCCTGCCGCGCACCAGCGAGGGCCTGTATCTGCTTCAGCGGGTCCGTGACGAGGCCCACCGCTTCGCGATCACCTACCAGCGCACCAAGCGGGCCAAGCGCTTCAGGGCGAGCCCGCTGGACGATGTGCCGGGCCTGGGCGAGACGCGCAAGCAGGCGCTGATCAAGCACTTCGGCTCGGTGAAAAAGCTGCGATCCGCGACAATCGACCAGATCTGTGAGGTTCCCGGCATAGGCCGCAAGACGGCCGAGACGATCGCCGTGGCCCTCGCCCAGGCGGCCCCGGCCGCACCCGCCGTGAACACGGCGACTGGAGAGATCATGGGAGATGAGGAAGACAGGGAGCCCGAAACGACGGCGGGCTCCTCAGAGGAGCCCGTGACCGCGGGCGCCTCGGACGAGCGACGGGGGCAGGAGAGATGACCGAGAACGACGCGCGCGAAGAGGAACGTCCGGCGCTGGGCGAGGAAGTGCACGACGCACACGAAGCACACGAAGCACACGAAGCACACAAGGAAACAGGCGAAGATCACCTGGAGCACGAAGCGCCCCAGGAAGACGGAGCACAGGTGGGTACGGGTATCGAATCGGCCGCGGTCCCCGAGGCGGCCATCCCCGAGCTGGTGATCATCTCCGGTATGTCCGGAGCGGGTCGGTCGACGGCCGCCAAGTGTCTGGAGGACCTCGGCTGGTTCGTCGTCGACAACCTGCCGCCCGCGCTGATCCCCACCATGGTGGAGCTCGGCGCCCGCTCCCAGGGCAACGTGGCCAGGATCGCGGTCGTCGTCGACGTACGCGGCCGCCGTTTCTTCGACAACCTCCGCGAGTCCCTCGCCGACCTGGAGTCGAAGCACGTCACCCGGCGGATCGTCTTCCTGGAGTCCTCCGACGAGGCCCTGGTGCGCCGCTTCGAGTCCGTACGCCGCCCGCACCCCCTCCAGGGAGACGGCCGCATCGTGGACGGCATCGACGCCGAGCGTGAGCTGCTGCGCGAGCTGCGCGGCGACGCCGACCTGGTGATCGACACCTCCAGCCTGAACGTGCACGAGCTGCGCGCCAAGATGGACGCCCAGTTCGCCGGTGAGGAGGAGCCCGAGCTGCGGGCCACCGTCATGTCCTTCGGCTTCAAGTACGGCCTGCCGGTCGACGCCGACCTGGTCGTGGACATGCGCTTCCTGCCCAACCCGCACTGGGTCCCCGAGCTGCGCCCCTTCACCGGCCTGAACGAGGAGGTCGCGGCATACGTCTTCAACCAGCCCGGCGCCAAGGAGTTCCTCGACCGCTACGCCGAGCTGCTCCAGCTCATCGCGGCGGGGTACCGGCGTGAGGGCAAGCGCTATGTGACCATCGCGGTCGGCTGCACCGGCGGCAAGCACCGATCGGTCGCCACCTCCGAGAAGCTCGCCGCCCGTCTCGTCTCCCAGGGCGTGGAGACCGTGGTCGTGCACCGGGACATGGGGCGCGAGTGACCGGACGTGCTGCTCTGCGGCTGAGCAGGCTGCGCCGCGTCACCCCCGAGGGACGCGGTGGCAAGCCCGCCGCGGCGCGCGGCGCGAAGCCGCGCCGCCGGGGCACCCAGCCCAAGGTCGTCGCCCTCGGCGGCGGCATGGGCCTGTCCGCCTCGCTCGCCGCGCTGCGCCGGATCACCGGCGACCTCACCGCCGTCGTCACCGTGGCCGACGACGGCGGCTCCAGCGGGCGCCTGCGCGACGAGCTGGGCGTGCTCCCGCCCGGCGACCTGCGCAAGGCCCTGGCCGCGCTGTGCGGCGACGACGACTGGGGCCAGACCTGGGCCCGTGTCATCCAGCACCGCTTCCAGTCCCAGGGCGACCTGCACGAGCACGCGGTCGGCAATCTGCTGATCGTCGCCCTGTGGGAGCAGCTCGGCGACCACGTCCAGGCCCTGGACCTGGTCGGCAAGCTCCTGGGCGCGCACGGCCGCGTGCTGCCCATGTCGGCCGTACCTCTCGAGCTCCAGGCCCTGGTCAAGGGACACGACCCGAAGCGGCCGAATGACGTCGAGACGGTACGAGGCCAGGCGACGGTGGCGCTCACGCCCGGTGAGGTGCAGTCCGTGCACGTCGTGCCGCACGACCCGCCGGCCGTCCCCGAGGCCGTGGCGGCCGTCCTCGACGCGGACTGGGTGGTCCTCGGCCCCGGCTCCTGGTTCTCCTCGGTGATCCCGCACCTGCTCGTGCCCGAGTTGCTCGACGCCCTCATCCAGACGAAGGCGCGCCGGGTACTCTCGCTGAACCTCGCCCCGCAGCCCGGAGAAACCGAAGGCTTCTCCCCGCAGCGTCATTTGGAGGTTTTGGGACGACACGCCCCTAAACTCGCCCTGGACGTGGTGCTGGCCGACGTGGCCGCTGTGCCCGACCGCGACTCACTCACCGACGCCGCCAAGCGGTTCGGCGCCGCGGTCGAGCTGGCGCCGGTGGCCCGGACCGATGGATCTCCGCGGCACGACCCGGAGCTGTTGGCCGCCGCGTACGACCGTATTTTTCGGATGCATGGAAGGATCGGCCCATGGCGATGACGGCAGCGGTGAAGGACGAGATCTCCCGGCTCCCCGTCACCCGGACCTGCTGCAGAAAGGCGGAGGTCTCCGCCATTCTGCGGTTCGCGGGCGGCCTTCACCTGGTGAGCGGCAGGATCGTGATCGAGGCGGAGCTGGACACCGCGATGGCGGCCCGCCGCCTGAAGCGGGACATCCTGGAGATCTTCGGCCACAGTTCCGAGCTGATCGTGATGGCGCCCGGCGGTCTGCGCCGCGGCTCCCGCTACGTCGTACGCGTCGTCGCGGGCGGCGACCAGCTGGCCCGCCAGACCGGGCTCGTCGACGGTCGGGGCCGTCCGATCCGCGGGCTGCCTCCGCAGGTGGTCTCGGGGGCCACCTGCGACGCCGAGGCGGCCTGGCGCGGGGCGTTCCTGGCGCATGGCTCGCTGACCGAGCCCGGCCGTTCCTCCTCGCTCGAGGTGACCTGCCCGGGCCCTGAGGCCGCGCTCGCGCTGGTCGGCGCCGCCCGTCGCCTGTCGATCGCGGCGAAGGCCCGCGAGGTGCGCGGCGTGGACCGTGTCGTCGTACGCGATGGAGACGCGATCGGGGCTCTGCTCACCCGTCTCGGCGCGCACGAGTCCGTGCTGGCGTGGGAGGAGCGGCGGATGCGCCGCGAGGTCCGCGCCACGGCGAACCGGCTGGCCAACTTCGACGACGCCAACCTGCGCCGCTCGGCCCGTGCCGCCGTCGCCGCCGGGGCCCGGGTGCAGCGCGCCCTGGAGATCCTCGCCGACGAGGTGCCGGAGCACCTCGCGGCCGCCGGACGGCTGCGCATGGAGCACAAGCAGGCCTCCCTGGAGGAGCTGGGCGCGCTCGCCGACCCGCCGCTGACCAAGGACGCCGTAGCCGGCCGTATCCGTCGACTGCTCGCCATGGCCGACAAGCGGGCGCAGGACCTCGGCATCCCCGGGACCGAGTCGAACCTCACCGAGGAGATGGCGGACAACCTGGCGGGCTGATCCCCCGATCGATCCCCAGAAGCTCAACACGCCGGTGCCGACCCCCACTTGGGAAGTCGGCACCGGCGTTTGTGCGTCCTTGAGGCGCCCTTGACTTGACCATGAAGTGTCATGAGCCTGGCATCTGTTCGCTGCTGTGGCGGACCAGTGCAAGGGGGGCTCATGAGACGAAGAGCGAGAGCGATCCTCGCTACGGGCGCGCTCCTGCTGGGCGGTGCGGGCATGGCGCCCATCGCCCAGGCGCAGAGCGGCAGTTCACCCGAGCCCGACGCGAACGCCGTGAAGGTGTTCCGCGCCGAGGTCACGAAGCAGCAGATACCCCTGCTGCTCGCGGCCGGACAGGACGGCCACGAACTCGGCGACACGACCTGGAAGAACGGCAAGAGCGCCGTCGAGGTCTACGTCACCGACCAGCAGGCCAAGAAGCTGGAGAAGCAGGGCGTCGAGCTCACCGAGCACACGCTCTCCGCCAAGGCCGAGGACCGCGTCGAGGACGCGGCCCAGGGCGTCTTCCGCCCGTACAGCGGAAAGGGCAATCTGCAGGAGGAGATCGTCAGGACCGGTCAGGAGCACCCCGACCTCACCAAGGTCGTCTCCATCGGCAAGACGGTCAACGGTCAGGACATCCTGGCGCTCAAGCTGACCAAGGGCGCCAAGAAGACCAAGGACGGCGCCAAGCCGTCGGTGCTGTACATGTCCAACCAGCACGCGCGCGAGTGGATCACGCCCGAGATGACGCGGCGTCTGATGCACTACTACGTGGACAACTATGCGACGAACAAGCGCATCAAGAAGATCGTCGACTCCACCGAGCTGTGGTTCGTCCTGTCGGCCAATCCGGACGGCTACGACTACACGTTCAAGGGCACGGACGAGCGCCAGTGGCGCAAGAACCTGCGGGACGTGAACGGCGACGGCGCCATCTCCACCGGCGACGGCGTCGACCTCAACCGCAACTTCGCCTACAAGTGGGGCTACGACGACGAGGGTTCGTCCCCCAACCCCACCAGCGAGACCTACCGCGGCACGAGCCCCGGCTCCGAGCCCGAGACCAAGGCCCTCGACGCCTTCGAGAAGCGCATCGGCTTCACCTACGGCATCAACTACCACTCCGCCGCCGAACTGCTCCTCTACGGAGTGGGCTGGCAGGTGGCGACGCCGACCCCGGACGACGTGCTCTACAAGGCGCTCGCCGGAACCCCCGAGAACTCGGCGATCCCGGGTTACCACCCGCAGGTCTCCTCCGAGCTCTACACCACCAACGGTGAGGCGGACGGCCACGCGGGCAACGTCAACGGCGTGGCGATGTTCACCCCCGAGATGTCGACCTGCCAGACGGCGTCGAACCTCGACCCCAACGACGCCTGGAACGCCGCCGACTGTGCCTCGGTCTTCACCTTCCCGGACGACGAGAAGCTGATTGAGCAGGAGTTCGAGAAGAACATCCCGTTCGCGCTCTCCGTCGCCGAGACCGCGGCCCACCCCGACCAGCCGTCCTCCTCGGTCGGCATCGACGCCCCCGACTTCACCCCGGCCGCCTTCTCCACGTCGTACTCCCGCGGCGCCGACCAGGAGGTCTCCGTCGTCGTACGCAAGTCCGTACGCGACAAGGAGCTCAAGTACCGCGTCAACGGCGGCCGTACGGAGGACATGGCGCTCAATGCCTGGGGGGGCGGCGAGACCTACGGCGGCAAGGACAACCTCTACTTCGACGAGTACCGCGCCACGGTCCAGGACGGCGACCCGGGCGACAAGGTCGAGGTCTGGTTCACGGGCGAGACGAGGAGGGGGAAGCCCACCTCCAGCACGCACTTCACGTACACCGTGGCCGAACGGCCGCGCGCCGACACGCTCGTGGTCGCCGAAGAGGGCGCGACCGCCGCGCAGGCACAGGCCTACGTCGACGCGCTGAAGGCCAACGGCAAGAAGCCCCTGGTCTGGGACGTCGCGACCCTGGGCGCACCGGACGCGCTCGGCGTGCTCGACCACTTCAAGACGGTCGTCCACTACACGGGCGCCGTACGGCCGGGCAACGCCACGCAGCTCCGGCTGCGCGCCTTCCTCAATGAGGGCGGCAAGCTGATCGAGGCGGGCGAGCTGGCCGGCGGCAGCGTCGACCTCGGCGGCACCTTGTCGAACGACTTCAGCCAGTACTACCTGGGCGCCTACTCCCGTACGTCGACTCCGGGGGCCACCGGCTACACCGGCTCCGGGAAGCTCGCCGGATTCACGGGGGCGCTCGGCGAAGCGCCCGGCAACCCGCTGAACGCGGCGGGCACCTACGGCGTCACCTCGGACTCGCTGCCCGCCGCGCAGTACCCGCAGTTCGGGTCGAGCGCGGGAGCGGGGCAGTTCGCCGGGACCGTCAACCCGTACGGACCCTACGCGGGCTCCTACATGGCGGCCGCGGTCCACACCGACGACGCCTACAAGCGCCTCACCCGCACCATCGACCTCACCGGTGTCGGCGCGGCCGACAAGCCGACGCTGCGCTCCCAGCTCCTGTGGGACACCGAGCCCGGTTACGACCACGCGGTGCTCGAGGTTCACACGACCGGGGCGGACGACTGGACGACGCTTCCCGAGGCGGGCGGCGCCACCAGCAACGCGGTCCCCGCGGAGTGCGAGGCCGGATTCCTGGTCAGGGCGCACCCGTCCCTCAAGCGGTACCTGACGGTGAGCTCCGCCGGCTGCGCCAACACCGGCACCAGCGGGTCCTGGAACAGTTTCACCGGCGCCTCCAACGGCTGGCAGCAGGTCAACTTCGACCTGAGCGCCTACGCCGGCAAGTCGATCGAGGTCTCGCTCAGCTACATCACCGACCCGAACACCGGCGGCCACGGTGTCCTCGCGGACAACGCCTCGCTCGTCGTCGGCGGCGCGGCCACCGAGACCGAGGGCTTCGAGACCTCTCTCGGTCCCTGGAGCGTCCCCGGACCGCCCGCGGGCAGCCCGGCCGTCCTCAAGGACTGGGCACGCTATGGAGAGCTCTTCAAGACGTACGGAGGCGTCACCACGGATGACACCGTGCTGCTGGGCTTCGGCCTTGAGCACGTCACCGCGGCGGCCGACCGCGCGGCCCTCGTCAAGAAGGCGCTCACGGCACTGAAGCGCTGACCCTGAGTGACGAGCACGTCAACACGGAGGTGTTCCGTACCCCTACTGGTGGGTACGGAACACCGTGCCGTGTATGGGGCATCTCGATGTCACCACGGGGGCCTCAGGGAGGTAGGGTCAGAGGCGGTCGGGGACATCCCATACAACTCGCCGGCGTCTGAGTCGGCGTACCTAACGAGGAGATCGGTTCGTGACGATCCGCGTAGGCATCAACGGCTTTGGCCGCATCGGTCGTAACTACTTCCGCGCGCTGCTGGAGCAGGGTGCAGACATCGAGATCGTGGCTGTCAACGACCTGGGTGACACCGCGACCACCGCTCACCTGCTGAAGTACGACACCATCCTGGGCCGTCTCAAGGCCGAGGTGTCGCACACCGCCGACACGATCACCGTCGACGGCCACACCATCAAGGTTCTGTCCGAGCGCAACCCCGCCGACATCCCCTGGGGCGAGCTGGGCGTCGACATCGTCATCGAGTCGACCGGCATCTTCACGAAGAAGGCCGACGCCGAGAAGCACATCGCCGGCGGCGCCAAGAAGGTCCTCATCTCGGCTCCGGCCAAGGAAGAGGACATCACCATCGTGATGGGCGTCAACCAGGACAAGTACGACCCGGCGAACCACCACGTCATCTCCAACGCCTCCTGCACCACCAACTGTGTGGCGCCGATGGCCAAGGTGCTCGACGAGAACTTCGGCATCGTCAAGGGCCTGATGACGACGGTCCACGCGTACACGAACGACCAGCGCATCCTGGACTTCCCGCACTCGGACCTGCGCCGCGCCCGCGCCGCCGCCGAGAACATCATCCCGACCACCACCGGTGCCGCCAAGGCCACCGCCCTGGTCCTCCCGCAGCTCAAGGGCAAGCTGGACGGCATCGCCATGCGCGTCCCGGTCCCGACCGGTTCGGCCACCGACCTGGTCGTGACGCTGCAGCGCGAGGTCACCAAGGACGAGGTCAACGCCGCGTTCAAGAAGGCCTCCGACGACGGCGACCTCAAGGGCTACCTGTCCTACACCGAGGACCCGATCGTCTCCTCGGACATCGTCGGCGACCAGGCCTCCTGCACCTTCGACTCCTCCCTGACCATGGTCCAGGAGGGCAACTCGGTGAAGATCCTCGGCTGGTACGACAACGAGTGGGGCTACTCCAACCGCCTCGTCGACCTCACGGTCTTCGTCGGCAACCAGCTCTAAGTCCCAGAGCAGGCACCTCGATGTGAGCACAGGGCTCGGGCAGCGCAACGCCGCGCTGCCCGAGCCCTGTGCCGCGTACTGATCGATCAGCCCTCTCGGATCACAAGAGCTTTTCTAGGAGCCCACTCATGAAGACGATCGACGAACTTCTCGCCGAAGGCGTGGACGGCAAGCGGGTCTTCGTCCGCGCCGACCTGAACGTGCCACTGGCCGACGGCCTCATCACCGACGACGGCCGCATCCGCGCCGTTCTGCCCACCATCAAGGCCCTCGCGGACGCGGGCGCCAAGGTGGTCGTCGCCTCGCACCTGGGCCGCCCCAAGGGCGCCCCGGACCCGGCCTTCTCCCTGCTGCAGCCCGCCGAGCGCCTCGGTGAACTCCTCGGCGCGCCCGTCGCGTTCGCCCAGGACACCGTCGGCCCCGCCGCTCACGACGCCGTGAACGGCCTGCAGCCCGGCCAGGTCGCGGTCATCGAGAACCTGCGCTTCAACGCTGGTGAGACGTCCAAGGACGACACCGAGCGCGGCGAGTTCGCCGACCAGCTCGCCGCCCTGGCCGATGTCTACGTGGGCGACGGTTTCGGCGCCGTGCACCGCAAGCATGCCTCCGTGTACGACCTTCCGGCGCGCCTGCCGCACTACGCCGGCTACCTCATCGCCACCGAGGTCGGCGTCCTGAAGAAGCTCACCGAGGACGTCCAGCGCCCCTACGTGGTCGCGCTCGGCGGCGCCAAGGTCTCCGACAAGCTCGCCGTGATCGACCAGCTCCTCGGCAAGGCCGACCGTCTCCTCATCGGCGGCGGCATGGCGTACACCTTCCTCAAGGCCAAGGGCTACGAGGTCGGCATCTCCCTCCTGCAGGAGGACCAGGTCCCGGCCGTCAAGGAGTACATCGAGCGTGCGGAGAAGAACGGCGTCGAGCTCGTCCTCCCCGTCGACGTCCTCGTCTCCACGGAGTTCCCGGACCTGAAGACCAAGGCTCCGGCCAACCCCACCACCGTCGCCGCGGACGCCATCCCGGCCGACCAGGAGGGTCTCGACATCGGTCCTGAGACCCGCAAGCTGTACGCCTCGAAGCTCGCCGACGCGGCCACCGTCTTCTGGAACGGCCCCATGGGCGTCTTCGAGCACCCCGACTACGCCGAGGGCACCAAGGCGGTCGCCCAGGCCCTTCTCGACTCCCCGGCCTTCACGGTCGTCGGCGGTGGCGACTCCGCCGCGGCCGTCCGCATCCTGGGCTTCGACGAGACGGCATTCGGCCACATCTCGACCGGCGGTGGCGCCTCCCTCGAATACCTCGAGGGCAAGACGCTCCCCGGCCTCGCCGCACTGGAGGACTGACCTCAATGAGCACGCGCACGCCGCTGATGGCGGGCAACTGGAAGATGAACCTCAACCACCTCGAGGCCATCGCGCACGTCCAGAAGCTCGCCTTCGCCCTGGCCGACAAGGACTACGAGGCCTGCGAGGTCGCCGTCCTGCCGCCCTTCACCGACCTGCGCTCCGTGCAGACCCTGGTCGACGGCGACAAGCTCAAGATCAAGTACGGCGCCCAGGACATCTCGGCGCACGACTCCGGCGCCTACACCGGCGAGATCTCCGGCCCGATGCTGGCCAAGCTGAAGTGCACCTACGTCGCGATCGGGCACTCCGAGCGCCGGCAGTACCACCGCGAGACCGACGAGCTGGTGAACGCCAAGGTCAAGGCCGCCTACAAGCACGGTCTGACCCCGATCCTGTGCGTCGGTGAGGAGCTGGAGGTCCGCGAGGCGGGCAACCACGTCACGCACACGCTTGCGCAGGTCGAGGGCGGTCTCAAGGGCCTCCCGGCCGAGCAGGCCGAGTCGATCGTGATCGCTTACGAGCCCGTCTGGGCCATCGGCACCGGCAAGGTCTGCGGCGCCGACGACGCCCAGGAGGTCTGCGCGGCGATCCGCGGCAAGCTCGCCGAGCTGTACTCGCAGGAGCTGGCCGACCAGGTCCGTATCCAGTACGGCGGCTCGGTGAAGTCCGGGAACGTCGCCGAGATCATGGCGAAGCCCGACATCGACGGCGCCCTGGTCGGCGGTGCCTCGCTGGACGCCGACGAGTTCGTCAAGATCGTCCGGTTCCGCGACCAGTGAGCCGAGCAGTGAGTATGCGCTAGCGGCGATCCGTCGTACCCTTGCGGGGGCCAGGTGGAGTGCCACCCGGCCCCCGTCGTCCATCCAGTTCCGAGGAAGTTGGTCCAGCCGTGGTTTTGGGGTTCTCGATCGCCCTGATCGTCTTCAGCCTGCTGCTGATGCTGCTGGTGCTGATGCACAAGGGGAAGGGCGGCGGCCTCTCCGACATGTTCGGTGGTGGCATGCAGTCGTCCGTCGGCGGCTCGTCGGTCGCCGAGCGCAACCTGGACCGCATCACTGTGGTGCTCGGTCTGCTCTGGTTCGCGTGCATTGTCGTGCTCGGCATCCTGATGAAGGTCAACAACTGATTACCGGCTGACATCGGTACGGCCGCACAACTGCACATTACGCAAGCACATTCCGCACGTAAGGCCCCATGTCCGGTACGCGCCCTCGGGCGCGGCCTATCATGGGGCTTGCGTCTAGAGGCGGGGGTGTAACTCCAATCACTGGACGCGCGTTGGGCCTTACGTAGACTGAGGCGCTCGCAGCGAAGCGTCACGCCGACTCGCTTCGCGGCACCATTACGCAGGGAGTTACGACCGTGGCAAGTGGCAACGCGATCCGAGGAAGCCGGGTCGGGGCGGGGCCGATGGGCGAGGCCGAGCGCGGCGAGTCCGCGCCCCGGCTGCGCATCTCCTTCTGGTGCTCCAACGGGCACGAGACGCAGCCCAGCTTCGCCAGCGACGCGCAGGTTCCCGACACATGGGACTGCCCGCGCTGCGGCTTCCCCGCCGGACAGGACCGGGACAACCCGCCGGACCCGCCGCGCACCGAGCCGTACAAGACGCACCTCGCGTATGTACGGGAGCGACGCAGCGACGCGGACGGCGAGGCGATCCTCGCCGAGGCGCTCGCCAAACTGCGGGGCGAGATTTAGAAGTTGAGAACCGGCCGGGCACCTGCGGGTGCCTGGCCGGAACCGTTTCGTACGGTTCTCGCGGCAGGTGGCCGTCCGTGGGCGGATCCGCCGAGGCCGATTGTCAGTGGTGCCCTCTACGGTTCTTGAAGTGGCAGAACCGGAGGGGGCGTTGTGACGACGGACGTGGCGGGCGTGCGGGCGCCCGCGTGGCGCGGGGGCTTCGGGCGGTTATGGACTGCGGCCGTGGTGTCGCGGTTCGGTGACGCCCTGCGCACCGCCGCGCTGCCGCTGCTCGCCGTGCGGCTCACCGACGATCCGCTCGTCATCGCCTCCGTGACGGCCTGCGGCTATCTCCCGTGGCTCCTCTTCGGGCTGCTGGGCGGGGCGATCGCCGACCGGGTGGACCAGCGCCGGGCGATGTGGGCCGTGGACACCGTGCGCGGATCACTGGTGGCCTGCTTCGCGCTGGCCGTCGGGCTCGGGCACGCGTCGGTCGTCCTGCTGATCGCCCTCGCCTTCACGCTGACCACCCTCCAGACGCTCTTCGACAACGCCTCCACGGCCCTGTTGCCCTCCCTGGTGGCCCGCGAGGCCCTGGGCAGCGCGAATGCCCGGCTGATGACCGGCCAGCAGCTTGCCGGAGGCCTGCTCGGGGGCCCCTTCGTGCCGCTGCTGCTGACCGTCGGAGCCGCCATGCCGTTCACGGCGGACGCGGCCACCTATCTGCTCGCCGCCGCGCTCGTGGCCTCCCTGCGGATACGGGCGCCCGAGCGGGAGCCGCGTCCGGCCGGGAGCACGTTGCGCGCCGAGATCGGTGAGGGGCTGCGTGCCCTGTGGCGCGACCGGGTGCTGCGGGCGACGTGTACGGCCACCTTGCTGTGCAACATCGGCATGGGCGCGCTCATCGCCACGCTGGTGCTGCACGTGACGCGCTGGCTGCACACGGGGAACGCGGGATACGCGGCCGCGATGACGGCGTACTCCGCGGGCAGCTTCTCCGGCGGCTTCGTCGCCCAGCGTGTCGCCCACCGGATCGGACGGGCCCGCAGCCTGCTCCTGGCGGGGTGCGTCCAGACGTCGTCCCTGGTGCTCATGGGCACCGTCCGTCACCTGGGCGCACTCCTCGTGGGCATGACGCTGCTCGGCGCGATGAACATGGTGTGGAACGTCAACCAGGTCACGCTGATGCAGCAGCGCGGCCCGGAATCCATGGTGGGCCGCATCAGCTCCGCCTTCCGCACCGCCTCGACCTCCGGAGCCCCGCTCGGCGCCCTGCTGGGCGGAGCAGTGGCGGGGGCCTACGGGCTGAACGGTCCGGCCCTGTTCGCGGCCGTGCTCTTCGCCCTTGCCGTCACCTCGCTGATACCTGCGCTCAAGCCGGACGTATCTGTTGTTGAGCCGGACGACGGCGCTACGACAGCTCACGTCAAGCCCTGATCAATTAGGTTGGGACCGGCAGCGGGGCAAGGTACGCAGCACACGCAGGAAAGAGGCGGAAGTCCGAGATGAACGCAGAAAGCCGTACCAGGCTCAACCAGACGCCCGAGTGGACCGCTCTGGCCAAGCACCGCGAGGAGTTCGGGGACACCCATCTGCGGGACCTGTTCGCGAGCGATCCCGGGCGCGGCTCCGGCTACACACTCCAGGTCGGCGATCTGCACGTCGACTACTCCAAGCACCTGGTCACCGACGAGACGCTGCGGCTGCTGCGTGACCTGGCCGCGGCGACCGACATCTTCGGACTGCGGGACGCCATGTTCCGCGGCGAGAGGATCAACGTCACCGAGGACCGCGCGGTGCTGCACACCGCGCTGCGTGCCCCGCGCGACGCGGTCATCGAGGTCGACGGCGAGAACGTCGTCCCGGCGGTGCACGCGGTGCTCGACAAGATGGCCGACTTCGCCGAGCGCGTCCGCTCGGGTGAGTGGACCGGACACACCGGCAAGCGCATCAGGAACGTCGTGAACATCGGCATCGGCGGCTCCGACCTCGGTCCCGCGATGGCGTACGAGGTGCTGCGCTCCTTCACCGACCGCGATCTGACGGTCCGCTTCGTGTCGAACGTGGACGGCGCCGACCTGCACGAGGCAGTGCGGGACCTGGACGCGGCCGAGACGCTGTTCATCATCGCGTCCAAGACATTCACCACGATCGAGACCATCACCAACGCGACCTCCGCGCGCAACTGGCTGCTGACCGAGCTGAAGGCCGGTCAGGAGGCCGTCGCCAAGCACTTCGTGGCGCTGTCGACCAACGCCGAGAAGGTGTCGGACTTCGGCATCGACACGGCCAACATGTTCGAGTTCTGGGACTGGGTCGGCGGGCGCTACTCGTACGACTCGGCGATCGGCCTGTCGCTGATGATCGCCATCGGCCCGGACCGCTTCCGGGAGATGCTCGACGGGTTCCATCTCGTCGACGAGCACTTCCGCACCGCCCCCGCCGAATCCAACGTGCCGCTGCTGCTCGGCCTGTTGGGCATCTGGTACGGCAACTTCCACGACGCCCAGTCGCACGCCGTACTGCCGTACTCGCACTATCTGTCCAAGTTCACCGCGTACTTGCAGCAGTTGGACATGGAGTCCAACGGCAAGTCCGTGGACCGCGACGGGCGCGAGGTGGAGTGGCAGACGGGCCCTGTGGTGTGGGGCACGCCGGGCACCAATGGGCAGCACGCCTACTACCAACTCATCCACCAGGGTACGAAGTTGATCCCGGCCGACTTCATCGGCTTCGCCGAGCCGGTCGCCGATCTGCTGCCGGGTCTGGTCGCCCAGCACGACCTGCTGATGGCCAACTTCTTCGCCCAGACCCAGGCGCTCGCCTTCGGCAAGACGCCGGACGAGGTGCGCGCCGAGGGTGTGGCCGAGGAACTGGTGCCGCACAAGACGTTCAAGGGCAACCACCCGACGACCACCATCCTCGCGAGCGAGCTGACCCCGTCGGTGCTGGGCCAACTCATCGCCCTCTACGAGCACAAGGTGTTCGTCCAGGGCGCGATCTGGAACATCGACTCCTTCGACCAGTGGGGCGTCGAGCTCGGCAAGGTCCTCGCCAAGCGCGTCGAGCCGGCCCTGACGGACGGCGCGGAGGTGCCCGGGCTGGACGAGTCCACCAAAGCGCTGGTGGCCAAGTACCGTGAGCTGCGCGGCCGGTAGGACGGCCGTGGCTACGGAAAGCGGGCGGCGGGAGTCCGTCCGCTTCCCGTAGACTTCGCGGCGATCACGGTGCCGAGGGCTCGGGGGAGCGGGAGTTGGCGGGTTCGCGAGGAAGATGGCTGAGCGGCAGGCTGTCGGTGGCGTCGATTCTGCAGCCCAAGGCAGTAGCACAGGCGGTGTTCCACCCGGCGTGGATTCCGCCGTCCGTCGACCAGTCCGTGGAGCGGCTCAAACGCGTGCGCGTCATCGCCGGGGCTGTCGCGGCGTTCGGCGTGTACACGTTCGTGGAGGGCAAGTTCGACTTCACGGAGATTCTGGAGAACATGCTGACGGCGGCCGTCGTCCTGCTGTTCATCACACCTCTGACGGTGGGTGTGATGCTCTTCGTCTGGCGGCGCACCGGGAGGATCCGCGAGCTGCGCGGGTCCCTGTTCAACTCGCTCAAGCTGCTGCTGCTCTTCATCGGCATGGTCGTGGCGACGGTACTGCTGTGGCAGCTGTTGATTTCGCTCGGGGGCTTCGCGCTGGTGGTCCTCGGCCTGGTGGCGATGTGGCTGACCGGCTTCTTGATGTACGGAGCCGTGCAGCTGTCGGGGAACTTCTTCGGTTCCGCCGCCGTGCACCGCGGCCTGCCGCCGCTGCTCGCCATGGTGACGACCTGGCTGATGGCCATTCCCGACCTGGTCACCGGTGACCTGCACGGGCTCAGCTTCAAGCTGGGGATCGTCTTCATCCTGGGCGCGCCGGTGACGGTCACGGCCATAGCGGCCCTGGAGATGAACCGGCTCCGCCGCCGGCACGGGATCCGGCTGGGCGCGCATCCCGCGACACTGCCGACGCTGCGCCCCGCGCATCCGCCCGCGTACCCACCGCCCCATGGGTTCGTGCCGCCGCAGGGAAATCCGTACGCCGCGTACCCCCACCCACAGGCACACCCGCACGCCCCGAACCCGCAGGGCAACCCCTATGCGCCGGGGACACCGCAGAACCCGTACCCGTACCCGTACGGCCAAGGACCGTACGGGTCCTGACCGAGGTCAGGCCACCGCGCTCAGCGTGTCCGCGAGCCGTCGTCGGGCGGAGCGGGCCGCGGGGAGCGCGGCGAGGGCGGCGGCGCCCAGCACCGCGGCCAGGCCGAACAGAGACAGCAGCAGGAGGGACGGCCCTCCGGCTATACCGGCGCCGATGCCGCTCGACTTCCCCTGGACGTCGATCAGCCAGTGCGCGAGGGGCAGCCCCAGCGCCGTACCCGCGAGGACCGCGGCCAGGGCCGTGCAGGCGGTGGCCGTGACGGTGACCGCGGTGATCTGCCGGGGGGACAGCCCGATGGCCTTGAGCGCGAGCAGATCCCGCTCGCCCTCGCGCACGGTGCCGCCGATCGCGGTCAGCAGCTCGATGAGCCCGATGAGGGCCAGTACGGCGATCAGCCCGACGACGACGCCGCGCAACGGTGAGAGACCGTCGGCCGGGTTGGTCACGGCGTGCACGTCCAGGTGTCCGTGCCCCGCCGCGGTCAGCTCGGCGGCGACCTTGCCCGGGTCGGCGCCGGGGCGCAGCTGGAGCTGGTAGAGGGTCGGGCGGAGCTCGGGGTCGTTCTCGCGGAGGGTGTCGAGCGAGGTGGAGATGACGCGGCCGCCGTTCTCCGGCTCGATGCTGCGGCCGACGATGTGCAGGATCTGCGGGTGCGCGCCGACGGTCATCCGCACCCAGTCACCGACGCGCACGTCCAGCAGATCGAGCAGTCCCTGACCGGCCACCGCCTCGTCGGGCTCGTGGGCCGGGCGGCCTTCGGCCAGCGTGAACGGGTACGGGTCCTGGCGCGTGCCGAGCCCGCGCAGCGCGATCGTGGCCGTCTGGCCCGGAACCAGGGCGGCCACCTCGGCGCCCGGGTGCACAGCGGTGACCTGTGCGTTCCGGGCGAGCAGGGCGCGGGCTCCCGGATCGCCCAGGTTCTCGTCCGGGTGTGCCGTGAGCGCGGCCGCGAGGCCGATCCGCTCGGGCTCGCTGTGGAAGCGGTCGATGGTGGTCCACGCGCTCAGCGCCACCACGATCAGCAGCAGCGGCAGGGCGAGCCGGGCGACCGTGGCCAGCGAGCGCGGCCGGCGCGGGAACGCCTGGTGCCAGCCCAGCACGAGCGCCGGCGGCAGCCGCAGTCCGAGCGCCCGGCGCGCCACGCCCGACAGGCGTCCGGCCGGCGGTGCCGCCGCCCGCAGCACCGGCACGGGGGGCACCCGACCCGCCCGCCACGCCGCCACCCCGGTCGTCGCGCCGATGAAGAGCACCGCGGCGACCGGTACCGCGAACAGCGCCGCGGTATGACCGGGCAGCCCCTGCCACACGCCCACGGCGTCTCCGAGGCGGCCCGGGATCCGGCTCCCCAGCGCCTGGGTGAGCGCCGCGGCGACCAGGGCGCCCAGGGACGCGTACGCCACGTGCTGGATCAGGAAGATGCGCACCACCTGAGCGGGCGTGAAACCGATCGCCTTCAGCACTGAGATATCCCGCAGGTGGCCGCGGATACGGGTGCCGATCGCGCCGTACACGGCGAGGGCGGCGGCGACCAGCGCGCCGAGGCCGAACAGGCCCAGCACCTGCCCCAGCAGCCGGTTGTCGCCCTGGGCCTCGGCGCGGGCCTGCTGCCAGTTCGACACCTGGGTGACCGCGCCGGCGCCGAGTTCCGTCACCGCGCGCTGCACCGCGTAGTCCGTGTCGCCCGGATCGGTCAGGCGCAGGCCGATGACCTGGCCGGTGCGTGCGTCGGCGCTCTGCACTGCGGACGGCAGCGCCCAGACGAGCCCCGACCGTTCGCCGGGGCTGTAGCGGGGCTCGGCGCTGTCGGCCACGCCCAGGACGGTCAGGGTCCGGCGGGTGCCGGGCACGGTGAGGGTGTCCCCGGGCTCGGCCCACAGCGCCCGGGCGAGGCTGTCCTCCAGGACGACTCCGTCGGGCCGGGCGGGGTCGAGCCAGTGGCCGGAGGTGAGCAGCGGCCGACCGGTGGCGGGCGGCTCGACGGCACCGCGCAGCTCGACGGAGGCGCGGGTGCCGCGCGACTCGACGGTGGTGGACGCGGTGCGGTACGGGCCCGCCACCGACTCGACCCCGTCCAGCTTCGCGAGCCGCCCGGCGTCGGCGGACGCGCCGGTGTGGATCCACACATGGGCGCCGTGCGACTGCGTGAAGACACGCTGCCAGGGGTTCGTCGCGTATCCGAAGAGCGCCGCGGCCAGCAGCAGCGAGGCGACGATCCCCGCGGTGGCGAGCACGATGAACAGTGCCTCGCCCCGATGCGTCCGCAGATCGGCATGCGCCCAGCGCAGAGTGGCCCGCACGCCCGGTCAGTCCCTCGGCTCGCGTACGGCGGCCCGGCGTACGTCGCATACGACAGGCCCGCGTACGGCGGGAGAGTCGGCGTGCCCGGGTAGGGCGGGCGGGTTCGTGCGCTCGCGTACGACGGGACGGTCCATCGGCACAGGGGCCAGCAGCTGGTCGCGCACTTGGCTCAGTCCCTCAGTTCCAGCACGCCGGATATCCCGGCGCCGCGCGACGGGGTGCCGTCGAGTTCCGCGTCGTCTGCGATGCGGCCGTCGAAGAAGCTGATGACACGGTCCGCGGCGCTGGCGAGCCGTGCGTCATGGGTGACCAGCAGGATGGTCTGACCGCGCTGGTGGAAGCTGGACAGCAGCCGCATCACCTCGCGGGTGCCCTTGCTGTCCAGACTGCCCGCGGGCTCGTCGGCCAGCAGCAGGGACGGATGGTTGACCAGTGCCCGGGCCAGGGCGACGCGCTGCTGTTCGCCCCCGGACAGCTCACCCGGCATGCTGCGCCCCTTGCCCTCCAGACCCAGCTCGGACAGCAGCCGCTCGCGTTCGGCGCGGGCCTGTTTGGGGGAGACCCCGGCGAGCAGCGCGGGCAGCTCCACGTTGTCGGCGACCGACAGATTGGAGACCAGGTTGAAGAACTGGAAGACGATGCCGATGCGCCGTCGGCGCTCCACCGCCCAGCGCGCCTCGCTGTACGCGTCCGTGCACTCGCCGTCCAGCCAGACGCTGCCGGAATCGGGCCGCTGAAGCCCGCCAAGGAGGTGCAGCAGCGTCGACTTGCCGGCGCCGGACGGGCCGGTGACGGCCACGAACTCGCCCTGGCGCACGGCGAGATCCACCCCGCGCACGGCATGCGCCGGGGCGCCCTCGCCGTAGTGGGTCTTGACCAGACCCCCGGCGCGCAGCAAGGGAGCCGGACCCTCGGCGCGCGGCAAGGGAGCCGGACCCTCGGCGCGCGGCAAAGGAGCGGTGTGGCTCACTCCAGCTCCTCCAGTTCCTCCTGGCAGCGCTCCAGCCAGTCGAGATCGGCCTGCAGATGCAGCATGGCGCCCTCGATCAGCAGATGGGAGATGCGGTTGTCCCGGTTCTCGGCCGCGGCGAGCTTCGACAGGTCGCGCATGGTGTTCAGATACTGGCGCCGCTGCTTGTTGATCAGAGCGATCTGGTCGGCCAGGCCGGTCGTCGGGGCGAGCGCGAGCTTCATGAAGAACTCGTCCCGTACCCGCGGCTCGTCCGCCGTCTCCTGATACCAGGCGTGCAGCGCCTCGCGCCCGGCGTCAGTGAGGTGGTAGATCTTCTTGTTGGGCCGGCTCGACTGCTCGACTTCCTCGCCCTCGATCAGTCCCGACTTCTCGAGGCGGCCGAGCGTGACATAGATCTGGCCGACGTTGGGCTGAGGGTACGCGGAGCCCAGCAGTTGCTCAAGGTCCTGCTTGAGCTCGTACCCGTGGGCCGGGCCACGCGCCAGCAGGGCCAGGAGGGGCAGCCGCACCCGTGCTCTCCTCCCCGCTCCCTTGGTCATGTGCCGCAGACCGATGTCAGACCGATGTCAGGCCGTTGCCCGGTCGTTGCGGCCGGGGGGCCAATGTGTCGCAGGCCCTAGTATCGCCCATACCTAACAGGTATACATGGCCACTGACGCCGGGCGAAGGTGCCCGACGCCGGTGTACAGGGAGGAACCTATGCGGTGGATACGTGCCGCCGGTAGGGGCCTCCTGGTCGCCGCGGTGGTCCTGACCGGTTACGTCGCCTCCGGCAGCCCCGCCGACGGGGCGCACGGCGCCGGTCGCGGCCCGCTCACGCTGGCGACCGCGGGTGACCTCACCGGCTATCTGGGACCGCTGCTCGAAGGGTGGAACCGTACTCACCCCGGCGAGAAGGTCACCCTCGTCGAACTCCCGGACTCCGCCGACGAGACGCATGCGCAGATGACGACCGACCTGCGCGGCGGCGGCAGAAGCCGCTTCGACGTCCTCAACATCGACGTCGCCTGGACTTCGGAGTTCGCCGCCGCGGGCTGGATCTCCCCGCTGGACCGCGACCGTTTCCCACTGGGCAGTTTCCTGCCGCCGGTCGTGGACACGGCGACGTACGACGGCAGGCTGTACGCGGTCCCCTACGTCACCAACGCGGGACTCCTCCTGTACCGCAAGGACGTCCTCGCAAAGGAGGGTGTCGCGCCACCGCGGACCTGGGCCGAGCTGGAGCGGCAGGCGAGGACCATCGCCCCGAAGTACGGACTCGACGGCTACGCCGGGCAGTTCCTGCCCTACGAGGGGCTCACCGTGAACGCGGCGGAGGCGGTGTACTCGGCGGGCGGCACGATCCTCGGCGACGAGGGCGAACGCGTCACCGTGAACTCGGAGGCGGCCCGCGAGGGCATCGGATTCCTCGCCGACGGCGTGCGCGACGGCTGGATCCCGAAGAAGGCGCTGACGTACAAGGAAGAGGAGTCCAAGCAGGCCTTCCAGGACGGCCACCTCCTCTTTCTGCGCAACTGGCCCTACGCCTATGTCAGCGCCTCCGGCAAGGGATCGGCGGTCGCCGGGAAGATCGGCGCCGTACCCCTGCCCGGACCCGACGGACCGGGCGCGAGCGTGCTCGGCGGCTCCAACCTCGCCGTCAACGCCCATGCGCGGCACCCGGATTCGGCCGCGCGTCTGATCGCGTACCTCACCACCGAGCGGGCGCAGCGCCAGGTCCTCACCAAGGGCGCGCTGCCGCCCGTACGGGCCGCGCTCTACCGGGACCCGGAGCTGATCCGGGAGTTCCCCTATCTGCCCACGCTGCGCGCGAGCGTCCTCGCGGCAGCCCCGCGCCCCAAGAGCCCGCGCTACGACCAGGTCAGCCTGGCCGTGCAGGCCGTCGTGCACGACGCGATGGCGGGCTACGAGACGCCCTCCGTGGCGGTACGGCGGCTGGCCCGCGAGCTGGCGGCCATCTCGCACCGCTAGCACCCCGGTGCTGCCCTGGTAGCGCCTCAGTAGTTACTTGTTAGGTAACGGGAGCATCCCATCTCCGGGTTTTGTGTCTGAAAAGTCAGCATATAAATCCCCAACTTCCCAGTTGCTGCTGCCTACTCGTTGACACCTGTGCGACACGCCTACTTAACATGCATGCATAACCGACGGCACGCACAGACAGGTCAACGGGTGACCCTCAACACGCACCGCTGGTGGCGCGACGCAGTGATCTACCAGGTGTACGTCCGCAGCTTCCTGGACAGCACCGGGGACGGCATCGGCGATCTCGCCGGAGTCCGGGCGGGCATGCCGTACCTCAAGAAGCTCGGGGTCGACGGCATCTGGCTCAGCCCCTTCTACCCCTCGCCGCAGCACGACCACGGCTACGACGTCGCCGACTACTGTGACGTGGACCCGCTCTTCGGGGACCTCGCCGAGTTCGACCTGCTGATGACCGACGCCCGTCGCCTCGGCATCAAAGTGCTCCTGGACATCGTCCCCAACCACTGCTCCAGCGAGCACCCGTGGTTCCGCGACGCCCTCGTGGCGGAGCCCGGCAGCGCGGCCCGCGCCCGCTTCCACTTCGCCGACGGACGCGGCCCGGACGGCGCCGAGCCGCCCAACAACTGGCACGCCATGTTCGGCGGACCCGCCTGGTCCCGCGTCACCGAGGCGGACGGCCGGCCCGGCCAGTGGTACCTGCACATGTTCACCTCCGAGCAGCCCGACCTGAACTGGCGCAATCCCGAGGTCGGCGCCCATTTCGACCAGGTGCTGCGGTTCTGGCTCGACCGGGGCGTCGACGGCTTCCGCATCGACGTGGCCGCCGGTCTCTTCAAGCACCCCGACCTGCCCGACTCGCCCGACCCGGAGGTCGACGCCCGCACCCGTGACTCGGTCAACCCGCTGGCCTGGAACCGGCCCGAGGTGCACGACGTGTGGCGACACTGGCGGGCCGTCTGCGAGGAGTACACCGAGCGCGACGGCCGCGACCGGCTGCTGGTCGGCGAGGTCTCGGTGCCGACGGCCCGCGAACACGCCCAGTACGTACGCCCCGACGAGCTCCACCAGGCCTTCTTCTTCGACCTGCTCAGCGCACCCTGGAACGCCGACGCCTTCCGCAAGGTCATCTCCGAGGCCATGCAGGACATAGCCGGCACCGGATCGACGGTCACCTGGGTCCTCAACAACCACGACCAGGTCCGCACGGTCACCCGGTACGGCGAGCTCGGCACCGAGGGCAGCGGCCTCGGCGCCGCCCGCGCCCGCGCCGCCGCGCTGCTGATGCTGGCGCTGCCCGGAGCCGCGTACATCTACCAGGGCGAGGAGCTCGGACTGCCCGAGGTCGTCGACCTGCCCGACGACGTGCTGACCGACCCGATCTTCCGCCGCACGGGCAGCCGCGCCCGTATCCGCGACGGCTGCCGGGTGCCGCTGCCGTGGTCCGGGCACGCCTCGCCGTTCGGCTTCACCTCGGGCGCCGAGAGCGCCAAGCCGTGGCTGCCGCAGCCGGCCTACTTCGCCGAGTACGCCACCGACCGGGCCCTCGCCGACACCCGCTCCTTCTGGCATCTCTACCGCGACGGACTCCAACTGCGCGCCGGACTCCCGCAGTTGGGCGAGGGCGCGCTGCGCTGGCTGGAAGCGCCGCCCGGCGTCCTCGCCTTCGTCCGCGGTGACGGCCTGGTGTGCGCCGTCAACTTCGGAACGGCCCCGACCCCCGCGCCGGTCTCCGGCACCCCCTTGCTGTCCAGCGGACCCTGTCCGGCCGGCGTCCTGCCCGGCTCGACGACCGCCTGGTGGATCAGCGACTGCACGAATCCCTGAGCGTCACCTTCCTCCGATTCCCGTCAATTCCCCTGCCCTGAAAGGGACATCAACGATGATGCGACGACGTACGACCCTGCTCGCGAGCTGCACCGCCCTCGCTCTGGCCCTCGGCGCGACCGCCTGTGGAGGCGGGCCCGTCGCCGCGGGAGGCGGCGGAAAGGCGCTCAGCGGCCAGACGATCACCGTGGCCGGTGTCTGGTCCGGCAGTGAGCAGAAGAACTTCCAGAAGGTCCTGGACGCCTTCACCGAGAAGACCGGCGCCAAGACCCAGTTCATGTCCACCGGCGACAACGTCTCCACCGTCGTCGGCAGCAAGATCGAGGGCGGCAACGCCCCCGACGTGGTGATGGTCCCGCAGGTCGGCGTGCTCCAGCAGTTCGCGAAGGAGGGCTGGCTCAAGCCGCTGTCCAAGACCACCGCGCAGTCCGTCGACAGCAACTACGCGAGCGTGTGGAAGAACTACGGCAGCGTCGACGGCACGCTGTACGGCCTGTACTTCAAGGCCGCCCACAAGTCGACCGTCTGGTACAGCCCCGATGCCCTCGACCAGGCGGGCGTCAAGCCGCCGACGACGTACGACGCGATGCTGAAGGCCGGGCACACCGTCTCCGAGTCGGGCCTCTCGGCATTCTCCGTCGCCGGACAGGACGGCTGGACGCTCACCGACTGGTTCGAGAACATCTACCTCTCCCAGGCCGGACCCGAGAAGTACGACGCCCTGGCCGCCCACAAGATCAAGTGGACCGACCCGACCGTGGTGAAGGCCCTCACCACCCTCGGCAAGCTCTTCAAGGACAAGCAGCTGATGGCCGGCGGCCAGAAGGAGGCACTGAACACCGACTTCCCCGGCTCCGTAGAGAAGGTCTTCGGACCGAAGCCCGAGGCCGGCATGGTCTACGAAGGTGACTTCGTCGCCGGGGTCGCCAAGGACCAGTTCGGCAAGAAGATCGGCCAGGACGCGAACTTCTTCCCCTTCCCCGCGGTCGGCGGCGGCAAGGCGCCTGTGGTCAGCGGCGGCGACGCGGCCGTGGTCCTCAAGGACGGCAAGAACCAGAAGGCCGCCATGAAGTTCCTGGAGTACCTGGCGACCCCGGAGGCATCCGCTGTCTGGGCCGAGGCGGGCGGCTTCCTCTCCCCGAACAAGAAGCTCGACCTCGCCTCCTACGGCGACGACGTCACCCGCGAGACCGCCAAGTCCCTTGTCGCCGCCGGGGATTCGGTCCGCTTCGACATGTCCGACCAGGCCCCGGCCGCGTTCGGCGGCACCAAGGGCGCCGGCGAGTGGAAGCTCCTCCAGGACTTCCTGCGCGACCCGTCCGACCCCAAGGGGACCGCGGCCAAGCTCGAGAGCGCGGCGGCCAAGGCGTACCAGGGCTGATCTCCATGACTGCCACCCTCCTCAAAGAGGCGAGCCCGCCGCCGGTCACCATGGCCGACCGCCGGCGGCGGGCCCGGCGACGCGGCCGGGTCATCGCCCTCGCCTTCGTCTTCCCCGCCCTGCTCCTGCTCGGCGCGCTCGTCGTCTACCCGGTGCTGTTCTCGGTGGGCCGCAGTTTCTTCGACGCGTCCGGCACCCGGTTCGTGGGCGGTGACAACTACACCGAGATGTTCCGCGACCCCGCCACGCTCAAGGCCGTCCGCAACACCGCGATCTGGGTGGTCGTCGCACCGGCCCTGCTCACCGGGCTCGGCCTGATCCTCGCCGTCCTCGTCGAAAAGGTGCGCTGGGCAACGGCGTTCAAGCTGCTGCTGTTCATGCCGATGGCCGTCTCCTTCCTCGCCGCGGGCATCATCTTCCGGCTCGCCTACGACGAGGACCCCGACAAGGGCGTTCTGAACGCCGCCGTCGTCTCCGTGCACGACGCCTTCAAGGGCACGTCGTCGTATCCGACCGCCCGCGCCCGCGAGGGCCAGGGCCTGACCAAGGGCGCCGACGGCTCGTACCGTACGACCGCTGCCGCGTCCCCCGGCCACACCATCGACCTCGGTCTGGTCGGCGTCCTCCCGAAGGACCTGCCGCAGGGCACGCGGCCCGCGTACCCGGCGTCGGCGCGGAAGGCTGCCGTCGACGAGGTACGTGGCGTCGTCTATCTGGACTTCACGCGCGGCGGGGGAGGGAAGCAGGGCAAGGTCGACCGGCAGGAGAGCGGGCTGCCGGAGATGAAGGTCGAGGCGGTGCGCGACGGGAGGACGGTCGAGAGCACCACCACCGCGGCCGACGGCTCCTTCCGTTTCCAGGATCTCGGCTCGGGCTCGTACACCGTGCGGCTGCCCGCGTCGAACTTCGCCCCGCCGTACGAGGGCGTCTCCTGGCTGGGACCCGCGCTCGTCACGCCCGCCATCATCGGCGCCTATCTGTGGATCTGGACCGGCTTCGCGATGGTCCTGATCGGCGCGGGGCTCGCCGCGCTGCCGCGCGACGCCCTGGAGGCGGCCCGGATCGACGGGGCGAACGAGTGGCAGATCTTCCGCCGGATCACCGTCCCGCTGCTCGGGCCCGTCCTCACCGTGGTCTTCGTGACGCTGGTCATCAACGTGATGAAGGTCTTCGACCTCGTCTACATCATCGCGCCGGGCCCGGTGCAGGAGGACGCCACCGTACTGGCCACCCAGATGTGGCTGGTGTCCTTCGGCGGCGGCAACAACCAGGGCCTGGGCAGCGCGCTGGGTGTGCTGCTCCTGCTTCTCGTCATCCCCGCCATGGTCATCAACGTCCGCCGTTTCCGAGGGAGTCAACGATGAACGCGCTCAGGCGAGGGCTCGGCAACAGCCTGGTGCAGGCGTTTCTCGTCGTCGTGGGTCTGGTGTGGCTCACCCCGCTCGCGGGACTGTTCCTGTCCTCGCTTCGATCCGCTCAGGACACGGCGAAGGGCGGCTGGTGGACCGCTTTGCGGAGCCCCGGGCAGCTGTCCTTCGACAACTACTCGGCGCTGCTGGGCAATTCGGGAATGACGCGGGCGTTCTGGAACACCGTACTGATCTCCGTCCCGGCGACCTTCCTCGTCGTCGTCCTCGCCGCGCTCGCCGGATACGCCTTCGCGTGGCTGGACTTCCCGGGGCGCGAACCGCTCTTCCTGCTGGTGGTCGCGTTGCTGGTGGTGCCGGTGCAGATCGGTCTGCTGCCGGTGGCCAAACTCTTCGGCCAGCTGGGCCTGTTCGGCACGATTCCGGGTGTCGTCCTCTTCCACGTGTCGTACGGGCTGCCGTTCGCGATCTTCCTGCTGCGCAACTACTTCGCGGAGATGCCTCGGGAGATGCTGGAGGCGGCACGCATGGACGGCGGCACCGAGTGGCGTATCTTCACGCGGCTCGTGCTGCCGGTGGGGCGGCCGGCCATCGCCAGCCTGGCCATCTTCCAATTCCTCTGGGTCTGGAACGACATGCTGGTCGCACTGCTCTTCGCCGACAGCTCCTCCCAGCCGCTGACCGTTCAACTCCAGTCCCAGATACGACAGTTCGGGAGCAACATCGACGTGCTGGCGCCGGGGGCGTTTCTGTCCCTGGTGGTACCGGTGGTCGTGTTCTTCGCTTTCCAGCGGCACTTTGTGCAGGGGGTGATGGCGGGGTCGGTGAAGTGACGGGGTGGGCCCTACGGGGTTTTCGCCCCCTCCGCCCCTACCCGTCCCATCCTTCTGGGGCTCCGCCCCAGACCCCGTAGGCCGGTTCGTCGGCTGCGGGCCGGTGGGGGTTGCTCGCGCAGTTCCCCGCGCCCCTTCGGCGGGGCTTCGCCCCGATCCCCCGCCCGCCCCGGTTTCTTTGGCTGCGGGTGGGTGGGGGCCGTTCGCGCAGTTCCCCGCGCCCCTGAAAGGGGCGCGGGGAACTGCGCAATCCTTTAGGGGGGTCTGGGGGCAGCCCCCAGGGATGGGACGGGTAGGGGCGGCGGGGGCGACTCCATGGACACAGAAGGCCCCAGGTCGCTGACCTGGGGCCTTCTGGTGGAGCCGAGTACGGAAGCCGAGGGCTCAGGGCGAAGCCGGCGGATACAGCGAGCGAGGCAGCTGGGCGGCCGCTGCCGCGTCCAGGAGCCACAGGGTGCGGGAGCGGCCGTAGGCGCCCGCTGCCGGGGCCTGGACCTCGCCCGCGCCCGACAGGGCGATCGCTGCCGCCTGGGCCTTGTCCTCGCCCGCTGCCAGCAGCCACACCTCGCGGGCGGAGCGGATCGCGGGCAGGGTGAGGGAGATCCGGGTCGGCGGGGGCTTCGGTGCGCCGTGTACGCCGACCACCGTCCGCTCCGTCTCCCGCACCGCGGGGAGCTCCGGGAAGAGTGAGGCCACGTGGGTGTCGGGACCGACGCCCAGCATCAGGACGTCGAAGGTCGGCACGGAACCGTGGTTCTCGGGCCCGGAGGCCTTCGTGAGCTCGGCGGCGTACGCTTCCGCCGCCGCGTCCACGTCGGCGCCGTACGGACCGTCGGACGCCGGCATCGGGTGCACCCGCGCGGGGTCCAGCGGCACCGAGTCCAGCAGCGCCGCACGGGCCTGTGTGTCGTTGCGGTCCGGGTCGCCCTCGGGCAGGAACCGCTCGTCGCCCCACCACAGGTCGAGGCGGCCCCAGTCGATGGCGTCCCGCGCGGGCGCGGCGGCCAACGCGGCCAGGAGGCCGTTGCCGTTGCGGCCGCCGGTGAGCACGACCGAGGCGTAGCCGCGCGAGGCCTGCGCGTCCACGATCTTCGTGATCAGCCGGGCCGCGGCGGCCTGGGCCATCAGCTCCTTGTCGTGGTGGACGACGAGCTGCGGAGTGCTCACTTTGCGGCCGCCTTCTTCGCGGGAGCCTTCTTGGCCGCGGCCTTCTTGGCCGGAGTCTTGGCGGAGGCCTTCGTCGCGGTTCCCTCGGAGGCGGAGGCCTCCGCCTCCGGCGCGTTCAGGCGGTCCACTCCGTACCGCAGCGCCGACGCGTACGTGTCGTCCGGGTCGAGGCGGCGCAGCTCCTCCGCGATCAGCTCGGACGTCTCGCGGCGCTTGAGCGCCACCGCGCGGTCGGGCTGACCCTGGATGGACAGGGTGGCCAGGGAGCCGTCGGCGCGGTCCAGGACGATCGGGCCGCAACTCGTGTCCATCCGGACGGCGGTGAGGCCGGGACCGGAGGACAGGGAGCGCTTGACGGGCACGTCGAGGCGGTCCGCGAGCCACATGGCGAGCAGCTCGCAGCTCGGGTTGAACTCCTCGCCCTCCACCTCGACCGCGTCCACCTCGCAGGTGACCTGGTCCAGGGCCGCGGCCAGCATCGAGCGCCAGGGCGTGATGCGGGTCCAGGAGAGGTCGGTGTCGCCCGGTGTGTAGGCGTCGGCGCGGGCGCTCAGCTCCCGAACCGGCGCCTCGGCCGCGTAGGTGTCGGTCACGCGGCGCTGGCCGAGCGCGCCGAGCGGGTCCTTGGCCGGGTCGAGCGGCGCGTTCACCGGCCACCAGACGACGACGGGCGCGTCCGGCAGCAGCAGCGGCAGGACGACCGACTGGGCGTGGTTGACGACCTCGCCGTACAGGCGCAGCACCACCGTCTCGCCGGTGCCGGCCTCCGCGCCGAGCCGCACCTCGGCGTCCAGGCGCGACTTCGTGCGGTCGCGGGGCGAGCGCGAGACGCGCTTGATGACCACGAGGGTGCGCGAGGGGTGCTCGCGCGAGGCCTCGTTGGCGGCCTTCAGGGCGTCGTAGGCGTTCTCCTCGTCGGTGACGATGACGAGGGTGAGGACCATGCCGACGGCGGGCGTGCCGATGGCGCGGCGGCCCTGGACGAGCGCCTTGTTGATCTTGCTGGCCGTGGTGTCCGTGAGATCGGTCTTCATGGGCGACGCCAGCTCCGTCCGTCTCGCTCGAGCATTTCGTCCGCCTCGACGGGGCCCCAAGTGCCCGCGGGGTACTGCGCGGGCTTGCCGTGCTTGTCCCAGTACTCCTCGATCGGGTCGAGGATCTTCCAGGACAGCTCGACCTCCTCGGTGCGCGGGAAGAGGTTCGAGTCGCCCAGCAGGACGTCCAGGATCAGGCGCTCGTAGGCCTCCGGGCTCGACTCGGTGAAGGACTCGCCGTACGCGAAGTCCATCGAGACGTCCCGGATCTCCATCGAGGTGCCTGGCACCTTGGAGCCGAAGCGGACCGTGACGCCCTCGTCGGGCTGGACGCGGAAGACGATCGCGTTCTGGCCCAGCTCCTCCGTCGCCGTGTGGTCGAAGGGGGAGTGCGGGGCGCGCTGGAAGACGACCGCGATCTCGGTGACGCGGCGTCCGAGGCGCTTGCCGGTGCGCAGGTAGAAGGGGACGCCCGCCCAGCGGCGGTTGTCGATCTCCACCTTGATCGCGGCGTACGTGTCGGTCTTCGACTTGGGGTCGATGCCGTCTTCCTGGAGGTAGCCGACGACCTTCTCGCCGCCCTGCCAGCCCGCCGCGTACTGCCCCCGGACGCTGTTCTTGCCCAGGTCCTTCGGCAGCTTGGCGGCGCCGAGCACCTTGGTCTTCTCGGCGGCGAGCGCGTCCGCGCCGAAGGAGGCGGGCTCCTCCATGGCCGTGAGGGCCATCAGCTGGAGCAGGTGGTTCTGGATGACGTCCCGCGCGGCGCCGATGCCGTCGTAGTAGCCGGCGCGGCCGCCGATGCCGATGTCCTCGGCCATCGTGATCTGCACGTGGTCGACGAAGGACCGGTTCCAGATCGGCTCGAACATCGTGTTGGCGAAGCGGAGCGCCAGGATGTTCTGGACGGTCTCCTTGCCCAGGTAGTGGTCGATGCGGAAGACCTGGTCGGGCGCGAAGACCTCGTGGACGACCGCGTTGAGCTCCTCGGCCGACTTGAGGTCGTGGCCGAAGGGCTTCTCGATGACCGCGCGGCGCCAGGAGCCGTTCGACTGCTCGGCCAGGCGGTGCTTCTTCAGCTGCTTGATGACCACCGGGAAGGCGGACGGCGGCACGGAGAGGTAGAAGGCGAAGTTGCCGCCCGTGCCCTGCGCCTTGTCCAGCTCGTCGATGGTGGAGCGCAGCCGTTCGAAGGCGTCGTCGTCGTCGAAGGTGCCCTGCACGAAGCGCATGCCCTGGACGAGCTGCTGCCAGACCTCCTCGCGGAAGGGTGTCCGGGCGTGCTCCTTGACCGCGTCGTGGACCTCCTGGGCGAAGTCCTCGTTGGCCCACTCACGGCGTGCGAAGCCGACGAGCGAGAAGCCCGGCGGCAGCAGACCCCGGTTGGCGAGGTCGTACACGGCAGGCATCAGCTTTTTACGTGACAAATCGCCCGTGACGCCGAAGATGACCAGGCCCGACGGCCCCGCGATACGCGGGAGCCGTCGGTCTGCGGGGTCACGCAGCGGGTTGCTGCTTGACAAGGTTTCAGCCCTCCGAGGGGGCGAGGCGTTCGAGCTCTGCCTCTGTGGACTTGAGCAGGTCGTTCCAGGACGCCTCGAACTTGTCGACGCCCTCGTCCTCCAGGAGCTGGACCACGTCGTTGTACGAGATCCCGAGCTTCTCGACCGCGTCGAGCTCGGCGCGGGACTGCTCGTACGTACCGGCGATGGTGTTGCCGGTGATCTGCCCGTGGTCCTCGGTGGCCTCAAGAGTGGCCTCCGGCATGGTGTTCACCGTGTTCGGCGCCACCAGCTCGTCGACGTACAGGGTGTCCTTGTACGCCTTGTCCTTGACGCCGGTCGAGGCCCACAGCGGACGCTGCTTGTTGGCCTGCGCCTTGTCGAGGGCGGCCCAGCGGTCGGAGGAGAAGACCTCCTCGTACGCCTGGTAGGCGAGGCGCGCGTTGGCGACACCGGCCTTGCCGCGGGCGGCCTTGGCCTCGTCGGTGCCCAGCGCGTCGATCCGCTTGTCGATCTCGGTGTCCACGCGGGACACGAAGAAGGACGCCACGGAGTGGATCTTCGACAGGTCCAGGCCGCGCTCCTTGGCCTTCTCCAGGCCGGAGATGTACGCGTCCATGACCTCGCCGTAGCGCTCCAGCGAGAAGATCAGCGTGACGTTGACGCTGATGCCGAGGCCGATGGTCTCGGTGATCGCCGGGAGACCCGCCTTGGTGGCCGGGATCTTGATCAGGGTGTTGGGACGGTCCACCAGCCAGGCCAGCTGCCTGGCCTCGGCGATGGTCGCCTTGGTGTTGTGCGCCAGACGCGGGTCGACCTCGATCGATACGCGCCCGTCCTGGCCGCCGGTCGCGTCGAAGACCGGACGCAGGATGTCGGCGGCGTCACGGACGTCCGCCGTCGTGATCATGCGGATCGCTTCTTCGACGGTGACCTTGCGGGCGGCGAGGTCCGCGAGCTGCTGCTCGTAACCGTCGCCGCTGCTGATCGCCTTCTGGAAGATCGACGGGTTGGTGGTGACGCCCACGACGTGCTGCTGGTCGATCAGTTCGGCGAGATTGCCGGACGTGATCCGCTTGCGCGACAGGTCGTCCAGCCAGATCGCGACGCCTTCTTCGGAGAGGCGCTTGAGTGCGTCTGTCATGGAAATTGCATCTCCTACGTGTCGTATATCAGCGTCAGCGCTGGGCTGCGGCGATCGATTCCCGGGCGGCATTGGCGACGTTCTCGGCAGTGAAACCGAATTCACGGAAGAGCACCTTGCCGTCGGCCGAAGCACCGAAGTGCTCCAGCGAAACAATGCGTCCCGCGTCCCCGACGAACCGGTGCCAGGTCAGACCGATACCGGCCTCGACCGAGACGCGCGCCTTCACCGACGGCGGCAGGACGCTGTCCCGGTACCCCTGGTCCTGCTCCTCGAACCACTCCACGCACGGCATGGACACGACCCGCGTCGGCACACCGTCGGCCTGGAGCTGCTCGCGCGCCTCGACGGCCACGTGCACCTCGGAACCCGTGGCGATGAGGATGACCTGCGGCTCGCCGCCCTCGGCCTCGAAGAGCACGTAACCGCCCTTCGCCGTATCCTCGTTGAGCTCGTACGTCGGCACGCCCTGGCGGGTCAGCGCGAGGCCGTGCGGGGCGCCCTTGCCGAACACCTTCGTGTAGCGCTTGAGGATCTCGCGCCAGGCGATCGCGGTCTCGTTCGCGTCCGCGGGACGGACGACGTTGAGGCCGGGGATGGCGCGCAGCGAGGCGAGGTGCTCGACCGGCTGGTGGGTGGGACCGTCCTCGCCGAGGCCGATGGAGTCGTGCGTCCACACGTACGTCACCGGCACGTGCATCAGCGCGGACAGGCGCACGGCGTTGCGCATGTAGTCGGAGAACACCAGGAAGGTGCCGCCGTAGATGCGGGTGTTGCCGTGCAGCGCGATGCCGTTCATCTCCGCGGCCATGGAGTGCTCGCGGATACCGAAGTGAATCGTGCGGCCGTACGGGTTGGCGCCCGGCAGCGGATTGTCGGCCGGCAGGAACGAGGAGTTCTTGTCGATCGTGGTGTTGTTCGAGCCCGCCAGGTCGGCGGAGCCGCCCCACAGCTCGGGGATGACCGCGCCGAGCGCCTGGAGCACCTTGCCGGACGCGGCACGCGTGGCGACGCCCTTGCCCGCCTCGAAGACCGGGAGCTTCTCCTCCCAGCCGGCCGGCAGCTCGGTCGCGGCGATGCGGTCGTACTCGGCGGCGCGCTCCGGGCTGGCGGTGCGCCAGGCGGCGTAGCCCTTCTCCCACTCGGCCTTGGCCTCGCGGCCGCGGTCGAGGGCCTGGCGGGTGTGCGAGAGGACCTCGTCGGCGACCTCGAAGGACTTCTCCGGGTCGAAGCCGAGGACGCGCTTGGTGGCCGCGACCTCGTCGTCGCCGAGCGCCGAGCCGTGCGCGGCCTCGGTGTTCTGCGCGTTCGGGGCGGGCCAGGCGATGATCGAGCGCATCGCGATGAAGGACGGCTTGTCCGTCACCTTCTTCGCGGCCTCGATCGCGTTGTAGATGGCGTGCGGGTCCAGGTCGCCGTCCGGTTTCGGGGCGACGCGCTGCACGTGCCAGCCGTACGCCTCGTACCGCTTGACGGTGTCCTCGGAGACGGCCGTCTCGGTGTCGCCCTCGATCGAGATGTGGTTGTCGTCCCACAGCAGGACCAGGTTGCCGAGCTTCTGGTGCCCGGCCAGCGAGGACGCCTCCGCGGAGATGCCCTCCTGGAGGCAGCCGTCACCGGCGATGCAGTAGATGAAGTGGTCGAACGGAGACTCGCCCTGAGGGGCGTCCGGGTCGAACAGACCGCGCTCGTAGCGGGAGGCCATCGCCATGCCCACGGCGTTGGCGACACCCTGGCCGAGCGGACCGGTCGTGGTCTCCACTCCGGTGGTGTGCCCGTACTCGGGGTGACCCGGCGTCTTGGAGCCCCACGTACGGAAGGCCTTCAGATCGTCCAGCTCCAGGCCGAAGCCGGCCAGGTAGAGCTGGGTGTAGAGGGTCAGGGACGAGTGGCCCGCGGACAGCACGAAGCGGTCGCGTCCAACCCAGTCGGCGTCCGCCGGGTCATGCCGCATCACCTTCTGGAAGAGGGTGTACGCGGCGGGCGCCAGGCTCATCGCCGTACCGGGATGGCCGTTGCCGACCTTCTGTACGGCATCGGCGGCCAGGACGCGGGCGGTGTCGACGGCCCGCTGGTCCAACTCGGTCCACTCGAGGTCTGTGGTGGTCGGCTTGGTGCTCACCCTGGGTCAGGGCTCCTCTCCACATGTCACGCATGTCGAATGCCGGTGCACTGGGCGCCCACCGGCGGTGTTGAGCCTACCCCCGTAAGTACGTGCGTTTTTTCGACTCATTCCAGACTGCCGGGACTCTTCGGGATCCGCCTCCCGACTGGCCCGTTCCGTGTTCGGCAAGTGAATACGGAGCCGCTCGTACGAGTGCTCAATCGAGTGACGCCCGGCTCTTCCAGCCGGGCTGCTCAACACGACCCCACCCCCGCGAATGTCGGGGTCTGGGCAACGTCTACAGTGGCGTGGTACGCGCAAGCCTTTACGGGGAGTTCACACCTGGGGGCTTGCTGGGATGTCTCTGTCAGGGGTGTGCGTGACGGCCGTCGAATCCCGTCCAGCGGGTGGGGGCACCTCCCACGCCTTTCGGGCTGTGGGGGAGCTCGAGTCGAGCAGCAGCCGGGGCCGGCGGCCGCTCGGGGCCCGTGTCAAAGCGTTTGTGGCGCTGACCAAGCCGCGCATCATCGAACTGCTGCTGATCACCACCGTTCCGGTGATGTTCTTGGCCCAGCAGGGTGTGCCCGACCTGAAGCTGGTGCTCCTCACTTGCCTCGGCGGCTATCTGTCGGCGGGCGGCGCCAACGCGCTGAACATGTACATCGACCGTGACATCGACGCCCTGATGGAGCGCACCTCGCAGCGCCCGCTGGTCACCGGCATGGTCAGCCCCCGCGAGTGTCTGGCCTTCGGCATCACGCTGGCGGTCGTCTCGACGCTCCTGTTCGGCCTGACGGTCAACTGGCTGTCGGCGTGGCTGTCGCTCGGAGCGCTCCTCTTCTACGTCGTCGTCTACACGATGATCCTCAAGCGCCGTACGTCGCAGAACATCGTGTGGGGCGGCATCGCGGGCTGCCTCCCGGTGCTCATCGGCTGGTCATCCGTCACGAACTCCATGTCGTGGGCGCCGGTCATCCTCTTCCTCGTCATGTTCTTCTGGACGCCGCCGCACTACTGGCCGCTGTCCATGAAGGTCAGGGAGGACTACGCGCGCGTGGGCGTGCCGATGCTGCCGGTCGTCGCCAGCAACAAGGTGGTCGCCCGCCAGATCGTCATCTACAGCTGGGTGATGGTCGCGGTCTCGCTGCTGCTCACCCCCCTCGGCTACACGGGCTGGTTCTACACGCTGGTCGCGCTCGCCGCCGGCGGGTTCTGGCTGTGGGAGGCGCACGGTCTGCAGAACCGCGCCAAGGCCGAGGTGACGGGCGGCAAGCTCAAGGAGATGCGGCTGTTCCACTGGTCGATCACCTATGTGTCGATCCTCTTCGTGGCTGTCGCGGTGGACCCCTTCCTGCGCTAGTTCCCGGTGACGGGCGGGGTGCGTGGTCAAGGCCACGCACCCCGCCCGTCGCCGTTTGATCTACTCGTCGGTAGCATCCTGACCATGGCAGACACCCAGCAGGATGACGAGACGACCGGCGCCACCCAGGACGCCAAGGCCGAACGCAAGGCCGCCAAGCTCGCCCAGCAGATCTCCGCCTTCTCCAAGGCGCACGGCGGGGCCGAGGGGCAGGTCGCGTACATCGGACAGAAGGGCGCCCGGATCGTGCTCGTCGGCGAGGACGGCGGCTGGGGCGACCTCGTGGCGCCCACCTACGCGATCGCCGAGGAGGCCGTGAAGCGGTCCGGCATCACTGTTCACGAAGAGTTCGACGGCGAGTTCGCGGCGAAGGTGAAGACGGGCCCGTACGAGTGGACGCGCATGGCGGGAATCCAGCTGGGCGGCCCGCGAAACGCCTGAACCCGGCGTCGGCTGGAGCGCCTCGTCAGGAGCGCGTGCTGTATCGATATGCGGCTCCGCCGCGTGGGCGCGCCCAGCCATGGGCGGCCTGCTGACCACGAACTGCCGCACCTTCCAACCCGCTCATCCCGAAGAGCGCTTCGCACGGGGTGCGTACGGCCATCACCTGACCCCCGGTCAACCCGTTAGGACCTGTAAGCAGCGCAGCGTCTACGCGGGGAGTCCGGATGATCGAAACGCCGTCCCTGGTGGACCAGTACTGCCACGGCGTACTGAGGACGGAGCTGGGCCTCGGCACCTTCGAGGCCCAGCTCGCCAGAACCGAGGGCCCACCGGCCCCCGGCACCACCTTCTTCGACACACAGACCGGTTTCGCGGTACGCCGCTGGTGTCCGCCGCTGCTCGGTCTGGAGCCGCATTGCCCGCCCGCCCGTTATCTGGCCCGGCGTCGTGAACTCGGCGTACTGGAATCGGGCCGTCGGCTGTTGCGCGGCAGCGGCATCACGACGTATCTCGTCGACACCGGACTGCCCGGCGATCTGACGGGGCCAGGCGAGATGGCCTCCACGGGAGCCGCCGAGGCGCACGAGATCGTCCGCCTGGAACTGCTCGCCGAGCAGGTCGCCGACACCTCCGGCACCGTCGAGTCCTTTCTCGCCAATCTCGCCGAGTCCGTCCACGGTGCCGCCGCGAACGCCGTCGCCTTCACCTCCGTGGCGGGCATACGGCATGGTCTGGCGCTCGCGCCCGAGCCGCCCGGACCGGGCGAGGTGCGGGGTGCGGCGGGCCGCTGGCTGGCGGGCCGCCGGGTGGGCGGGCCGCTCAGCGACCCCGTCCTCCTGCGCCATCTGCTGTGGATCGCGGTGGCTTCGGGGCTGCCTCTCCAACTCCACGCGGGACTCGGCGAGCCCGGACTGCGCATCGACCGGACCGACCCCGTCCTGCTCACGGACTTCGCCCGCGCCACGGCCGGCCTCGGCACCGATCTCGTCCTCCTGCACGGCTACCCGTACCACCGGCACGCGGCTCACCTCGCCGGGGTCTTCCCGCATGTGTACGCCGACCTGGGCGCGGCCCTGGTCCGTACGGGAGCGCGCGCGGCCGCGGTCCTCGCCGAGATCCTGGAGCTGGCGCCCTTCGGCAAGCTCCTGTTCTCCAGCGGGGCACATGGCCTGCCCGAACTTCATGTAGTCGGGGCACGCCTCTTCCGCGAGGCGCTGGCACGGGTGCTCGGCACCTGGGTCGCCGAGGGGGCCTGGTCGTTGGCCGACGCGCAGCGGGTGGCGGGACTGATCGCGGCGGGGAACGCGCGACGGGTGTACGGGGTGGAGTGAGGACCGCCAGACTCCGACCCCATGACCGATGACGCCACGGCTCGTCTCCTCGACCGCTTCCTCGCCGATCTGAGGGCTCTTGCCCCGGTCGCCTTGTGGGCGCACGGCTCGCTCGCCGGGGGCGACTACCAGGAGGGGCGCAGCGATCTCGACCTGATCGCGGTCCTGGAGGGCCCGATCTCGCTCGGCACCGTGCGCAAGGTGGTGCGGCTGCACCGCCGGCTGCGCGCCGACGAGCCGCTCGCCGACAAGCTGCACTGCAGCTATGCGACGCCGGACACCGTGGCCGGCGCGGAGCGGTCGTACCTCACCTGGGCGCACAACCATCTGCTGAAGCGCCCGGTTACCCCGGTCACCCGGCGGGAACTGCACGCCTTCGGACTCGTGCTGCACGGCAGACCGCCGGAGGACCTGCTCCCACCCACCCCGGACCGCGAACTGAAGGCCTTCGTCGTACGGGACCAGAAGGACTTCTGGCGACCCGCGGTGCGCAAGGCCCGGCTCTGGAAGCAGAACGTCTGGGTCGACCTGGGGATGGTCACCTTCGCCCGCGCGACCGTCACCCTGCGCGAGGGCCGCCTGATCTCGAAACGGGAGGCCTTGGAGGCGCTCCCCGGACTGGGTGCGCCCGTCGACGTGGTCGCGGACATCAGGCGGCGGAGATACGAGGACCCCGCACCGCCCACGGAGGAGTGGACGGCGCGCCGGGCGGAGCTGACGAGGGCGTATCTGGGTCCCGCCATCGACGGCCTTGTCGCCGACTACGACGGACTCACGCGCGCGTGAGCGTCGATCGGACTCACGCGCGCGTGAGCGTCGATTCCGTCGAAGGACCCGGCAGGTCCGCCACGATGTCCGGGCGTTCGCGCAGCGCCAGCAGCACGCGCAGCACCGCGATCCACACCAGGCAGGAGCCGAGCATGTGGAGGCCGACCAGGGCCTCGGGGAGGTCCGTGAAGTACTGGACGTAGCCGATGACGCCCTGGGAGAGGAGGACGAGGAACAGGTCGCGGGTGCGGTCCAGCGGGCCCTTGGGGGCGTCGACCGCCTTGAGGACGAACCACAGGGCGAAGGTCAGCGTGACCACGATCCAGGCCAGCACGGCGTGCAGCTTGGCGACGTTCTCCCAGTTCACGTGCATGCGGTCGACCTCGCTTGAGTCGCCCGCGTGCGGTCCCGCACCGGTGACGACCGTGCCGACCGCGATCAGCAGCACGGCGGCGGCGACCAGGAACCAGACCAGTTGCTGCACCGACTTGCCGACGAGCGGACGCGTTTCGGCGTCGCCCTCGCGGGTGCGCTGCCACATGAGCGTCGCGACGGTGATGAGCGCCGTGGAGAGCAGGAAGTGGGCGGCGACCGTGTAGGGGTTGAGGCCGACCAGGACGACGATGCCGCCGAGGATGGCGTTGCTCATGACGATCCAGAACTGGGCCCAGCCCAGCCGGGTCAGGCCCCGCCGCCACGGCTTCTGCGAGCGTGCGGCGATGATCGCCCAGCCGACCGCCGCGCACAGCACGTACGTCAGCATGCGGTTGCCGAACTCGATGGCGCCGTGGAAGTCCATCGCGCTGGTGGGGGTGAGCGAGCCGTCGGTGCACTCGGGCCAGGTCGGGCAGCCCAGACCCGAGCCGGTCAGCCGCACGGCGCCGCCGGTGACCACGATGACCACCGACATGACGAGCGCGGCGAGGGCCGCGCGCTGGACCGTCCGGGGTGTCGGGGTCCAGCGTTCGGCGATGAAGACGAGCGGGTTGCGCACCGCGCGGAAGGCGTCGGCTCGGGTCACGTTTGGCACGTGCCCCATCGTAGGGGGCCGCTTGTGCACGCCTTCACGAGGGGGAGGTCTCTACTCCCACCGGAAGAATCGGGCGGCGGCTGCGAGACCCACGACCGCCCACACGGCCAGGATCCCCAGGTCCCCCCACGGCATCCCGGCACCGTGCTGGAGCACATCCCGCAACCCGTCGGAGAGCGCCGAGATCGGCAGCAGGCCGAGGACGTCCTGGGCGCCGGCGGGGAACTTGTCCATCGGGACGATCACGCCGCCGCCGACCAGGAGCAGCAGGAACACCAGGTTGGCGGCGGCCAGCGTCGCCTCCGCCTTCAGCGTGCCCGCCATCAGCAGGCCGAGGCCCGAGAACGCGGCCGTCCCCAGAACCAGCAACAGCAGCACAGCCAGCGGGTTGCCGTGCGGCGACCAGCCCAGAGCGAAGGCGATCACCGTCAGCAGGATCACCTGGAGAGCCTCCGTGACCAGCACGGACGCCGTCTTCGCGGTCATCAGGCCCCAGCGGGGGAGCGGGGAGGCGGCCAGCCGCTTGAGGACGCCGTAGCGGCGCTCGAAGCCCGTCGCGATCGCCTGGCCGGTGAACGCCGTCGACATCACGGCGAGCGCGAGGATGCCCGGGGCCAGGAAGTCGACCGCCTTGCCCTTGCCCGTGTCGACGATGTCGACCGAGCCGAACAGCACCAGCAGCAGGGTGGGGATGACGACCGTCAGGAGGAGCTGCTCGCCGTTGCGGAGCAGCATTTTCGTCTCGAGGGCGGCCTGCGCGCCGATCATGCGGGGCAGCGGCGCCGCGCTCGGCTTCGGGGTGTACGTACCGGCGATGGTCACGAACGCAGCTCCTTGCCGGTCAGTTCCAAGAACACGTCTTCGAGAGTGTGGCGCTCGACCGAGATCTTCTCCGGCATCACCCCGTGCTGCGCGCACCAGGACGTGACCGTCGCCAGCAGCTGCGGATCGACCTTGCCGCCCACCCGGTAGGCGCCCGGCGTCAGCTCGGCCGCCGTGCAGTCGGCCGGGAGGGCCTTCAGCAGGGACCCCACGTCGAGCCCCGGGCGGCCGGTGAACCGCAGGGTGTTCTCGGCGCCGCCGCGGCACAGCTCCTCGGGGGAGCCCTGGGCGATGACCCTGCCCGCGTCGATGATCGCGACGTCGTCGGCGAGCTGCTCGGCCTCGTCCATGTAGTGCGTGGTGAGGATGACGGAGACGCCGTCGGCGCGCAGATCGCGGACCAGGTCCCAGGTGGCGTGCCGGGCCTGCGGGTCGAGTCCGGCGGTCGGCTCGTCGAGGAAGACCAGTTCGGGGCGGCCGACCACGGCCATCGCCAGGGCGAGGCGCTGCTGCTGGCCGCCCGAGAGCCGCCGGTACGTCGTACGGCCGCAGCTGTCGAGGCCGAGCCGCTCGATGAGCGCGTCCACGTCCAGCGGGTGGGCGTGGAGCTTGGCGACATGGCGGAGCATCTCGTCCGCCCGGGCGCCCGAGTAGACGCCCCCGGACTGGAGCATCACGCCGATGCGGGGGCGCAGCGCCGAGGCCTCCCGGACCGGGTCGAGGCCCAGGACGCGCACCGAGCCCGAGTCCGGTCTCCGGTACCCCTCGCAGGTCTCGACCGTGGTCGTCTTGCCGGCGCCATTGGGCCCGAGTACGGCGGTGATGCCCGCCTTGGCCACCAGGTCGAGGCCGTCCACCGCGGTCTTCGTGCCGTACCGCTTCACCAGGGCCTGGACCTGGACCACGGGCTCGCTTCGCATGAGGCGCAAGTCTAAGGACGCCGTCGCGGCTCGGGGGCGCCGGGTCCCGCATCCACGTACAGGTGCCGTGGCCGGTGCAGCGCCAGCCACTGCTCCGCGTAGGCCACCGCGTCGGCCACCGGGAACAGCCTGGCGTCGGCCGCGCCCACCTTGCCCCGCACGACGGGACGGTCCCGTTCGAAGTCGGAGCCCAGCTCCTCGAACATCTCGGAGGTGATCGACACCTCCCGGACCACCTCCCAGCCCGTCGGGGAGGGGCGTCCCACCTCCACGACGGGCGACGGGATGCGGTACTCGGCCAGATGGAAACTCGTACAGGCGGCGTAGCCCGCGCCGAGCAGCAGGACCCGGGCACCGTCGGCCTCCAGGCGGGCCAGTGGGCTGCGCTCGCCGAGGCGGCAGTCGGGCGCGTGCGCCTCGGTGATCGCCGCCGCGCGCGGGCCGAGCGCCGCGAACGAGGTCTCCGGATGCGCGCTGCGCAGGGCGCCGGGCCAATTTCGTACGGTCTCCGGGATCACGCCGACCCCGCGGGAGGGCGTCACGCGCGGGTCGTATGCGGGCATCGTCGCCCGAATGGTCGACCACCACTCCTCGGGTACGGGCGGGCTGCTCCACAGGGCCGGGTCGGAGAGGTCGCCGGACTGGGTGGGGACCACCAGGGTGCCCTCGGGGCCGAGTGCGTCGAGCAGTCCCTGGACGACGGCGACCGGGCCGCCGTTGACCCAGCCGAGGGCGCTGAGGGAGGAGTGCACGAGAAGCGTTTCTCCCGGGCGTATGCCCAGCGAGAGAAGGTGTGCGGCGATCATGTCCCGAGTGACGAGTGGGCCGGTCGGAGGGGGTGTCGGCATGGTTCGGCAGTTTCCCCGAGAGCCCGGCCGGCCGCCACCGAATTGATCGATCAAAGATCGTTTCCGCAGGTCACCTTAGGTATACCTAAGTGATGCAGCGCACCGTCCACCCCTCAGGACGCGGCTTGTCAGGTTCTGAGGAATTACGCAACAATGGCGTTGTGAAAAACGTTGGCGAGGCTCCGCAGGAGGAACTCGCGACCGGGGAGCGGTCCACCCGCAACCGAGTCGCGCGGTCCATCCTGGACCACGGCCCGTCGACCGTGGCCGACCTCGCGGGACGCCTGGGACTCACCCAGGCCGCCGTGCGCCGTCATCTGGACGCACTCGTCGCCGACGACGTCGTGGAATCGCGTGAGCAGCGGGTCTACGGAGCGCGTACGCGCGGCCGCCCCGCCAAGGTGTTCGCCCTGACCGACTGCGGCCGGGACGCCTTCGACCAGTCCTACGACAAGCTGGCCGCGGACGCCCTGCGCTGGATCGCCGAGCGTGAGGGCGGGGAAGAGGCAGTCGTCGCCTTCGCCCGCGCCAGGATCGCCGCGCAGGCCCGTGCGTACCGCGAGGCCATCGAGGCCGCCGCCCCCGAGGAGCGCACCGAAGCGCTGGCCAAGGCCCTGAGCGTGGACGGGTACGCTGCCACGGCGCGTAGCGCACCGGTCGGCGAGCAGCTCTGCCAGCACCACTGCCCGGTCGCCCATGTCGCCGAGCAGTTCCCGCAGCTGTGCGAGGCGGAGACCGAGATCTTCTCCCAGCTCCTCGGCACGCATGTCCAGCGGCTGGCCACCATCGCCCACGGCGACGGTGTCTGCACCACGTTCATCCCAAAGATTTCCCATACCGCCCATAACGCATCTGCAAGCACCGCCGGGAGGAACCCCGCATGACGCTCCCCATCGAGGAGACTGCCCACCCTGAGCTCGAGGGTCTGGGTACGTACGAATACGGCTGGGCCGACTCCGACGTGGCCGGTGCTTCTGCCAAGCGCGGCATCAACGAGGACGTCGTCCGCGACATCTCGTCGAAGAAGAGCGAGCCGGAGTGGATGACCAAGCTCCGCCTCAAGGGCCTGCGCCTCTTCGAGAAGAAGCCCATGCCGAACTGGGGCTCGGACCTGTCCGGGATCGACTTCGACAACATCAAGTACTTCGTGCGCTCCACGGAGAAGCAGGCGGAGTCCTGGGAGGACCTGCCCGAGGACATCAAGAACACGTACGACAAGCTCGGCATCCCGGAGGCGGAGAAGCAGCGCCTCGTCGCCGGTGTCGCGGCCCAGTACGAGTCCGAGGTCGTCTACCACCAGATCCGCGAGGACCTGGAGGAGCAGGGCGTCATCTTCCTGGACACCGACACCGCTCTGAAGGAGCACCCGGAGCTCTTCAAGGAGTACTTCGGCACGGTCATCCCGGTCGGCGACAACAAGTTCGCGTCGCTGAACACCGCGGTGTGGTCCGGCGGCTCCTTCATCTACGTGCCGAAGGGCGTGCACGTCGAGATCCCGCTCCAGGCCTACTTCCGTATCAACACGGAGAACATGGGCCAGTTCGAGCGGACGCTGATCATCGTCGACGAGGACGCCTACGTCCACTACGTCGAGGGTTGTACGGCCCCGATCTACAAGTCGGACTCCCTGCACTCCGCGGTGGTCGAGATCATCGTGAAGAAGGGCGCCCGCTGCCGCTACACGACCATCCAGAACTGGTCGAACAACGTCTACAACCTGGTCACCAAGCGCGCCGTGGCGTACGAGGGCGCGACCATGGAGTGGATCGACGGCAACATCGGCTCCAAGGTCACCATGAAGTACCCGGCCGTCTACCTGATGGGCGAGCACGCCAAGGGCGAGACCCTGTCCATCGCCTTCGCGGGCGAGGGCCAGCACCAGGACGCGGGCTCCAAGATGGTCCACATGGCGCCGAATACGTCGTCGAACATCGTGTCGAAGTCCGTGGCGCGCGGTGGCGGTCGTACGTCCTACCGCGGTCTGGTCGAGATCGGTGAGGGCGCGGCCGGATCGAAGTCGAACGTGCTGTGCGACGCGCTGCTCGTCGACACCATCTCCCGCTCCGACACGTACCCGTACGTCGACGTCCGCGAGGACGACGTGTCCATGGGCCACGAGGCGACCGTCTCCAAGGTCAGCGACGACCAGCTCTTCTACCTGATGAGCCGGGGCATGACCGAGTTCGAGGCGATGGCGATGATCGTGCGCGGCTTCGTCGAGCCGATCGCCAAGGAGCTGCCCATGGAGTACGCCCTTGAGCTCAACCGGCTGATCGAGCTGCAGATGGAAGGCGCGGTCGGCTAACCCCGCCCCATCGGTCAGCACACGTCTTGACTTCAGAAAGCGAGCACTACGACAGCCATGGCTGAGGCTCAGAACATCCCGGTGGGTTCCACCACCGCCGGTCAGATCGCGGTGGCCGCCGAGTCGACCGTCGCCACGCGCATGAGCGCGCCCCCGTCCTTCGACGTGGCGGACTTCCCGGTCCCCCACGGCCGCGAAGAGGAGTGGCGGTTCACCCCGCTGGAGCGCCTGCGCGGGCTGCACGACGGCACCGCGGTCGCGACCGGCGACGGCGTGAAGGTCGACATCGAGGCGCCCGAGGGCGTCATCGTCGAGACCGTCGGCCGCGACGACGTCCGGCTGGGCAAGGCCGGCACCCCGGTGGACCGCATCGCCGCCCAGGCGTACTCGGCGTTCGAGAAGGCCGGTGTCGTCACCGTCCCCAAGGAGGCGGTGCTCACCGAGCCGATCCGCATCGCCGTGCACGGCGAGGGCGGGGTCGCCTACGGCCACCAGGTCGTGGAGCTCGGAGCCTTCGCCGAGGCCGTCGTCGTCATCGACCACACCGGTGACGCCGTGCTCGCCGCCAACGTCGACTACATCCTGGGCGACGGCGCCAAGCTCACCGTCGTCTCCGTCCAGGACTGGGACGACAAGTCCGTGCACGTGGGCCAGCACAACGCGCTGATCGGCCGGGACGCCACCTTCAAGTCCTTCGTGGTCACCTTCGGCGGCGACGTCGTACGCCTCCACCCGCGCGTCGCGTACACCGGCACCGGTGGCGAGGCCGAGCTCTTCGGCCTGTACTTCACGGACGCGGGCCAGCACCAGGAGCACCGCCTCCTCGTCGACCACAACACCCCGCACTGCAAGTCGAACGTCGCCTACAAGGGCGCGCTGCAGGGCGACGGCGCGCACGCGGTGTGGATCGGCGACGTCCTCATCGAGGCCAAGGCCGAGGGCACGGACACGTACGAGATGAACCGCAACCTGGTTCTGACCGACGGCGCCCGCGTCGACTCGGTGCCGAACCTGGAGATCGAGACCGGCGAGATCGTCGGCGCCGGACACGCCTCCGCGACCGGCCGCTTCGACGACGAGCAGCTCTTCTACCTGATGGCCCGTGGCATTCCGGAGCACGACGCCCGCCGTCTGGTGGTCCGCGGCTTCTTCGCCGAGCTGGTCCAGCAGATCGGCGTCGAGGACATCGAGGAGCGCCTCATCGCCAAGATCGAAGAGGAGCTGGAGGCGTCGGTCGCATGACGTCGTTCGTACGCGCCTGTGGGCTGAGCGAGCTTGAGGAGGACACCCCGAAGCGGGTGGAACTCGACGGCACGCCCGTCTCGGTAGTGAAGACCGAGGGGGAGGTGTTCGCGATCTACGACGTCTGCTCGCACGCGAACGTCTCGCTCTCCGAGGGCGAGGTGGAGGACTGCCAGATCGAGTGCTGGCTGCACGGCTCCAGCTTCGACCTCCGCACCGGCAAGCCGTCCGGCCTTCCCGCGACGCGCCCCGTCCCCGTATACCCCGTACAGATCGAAGGGGACGACGTACTCGTCTCCCTCACCCAGGAGTCCTGAGGAACCCATGGCAACGCTTGAAATCCACGACCTGCACGTCACCGTCGAGGCCGACAACGCCACGAAGGAGATCCTCAAGGGCGTCGACCTGACCGTGAAGCAGGGCGAGACGCACGCCATCATGGGCCCCAACGGCTCCGGCAAGTCGACCCTCGCCTACTCGCTCGCGGGCCACCCGAAGTACACGATCACCCAGGGCACCGTCACCCTCGACGGTGAGGACGTCCTGGAGATGTCCGTCGACGAGCGCGCCCGCGCGGGCCTGTTCCTGGCGATGCAGTACCCGGTCGAGGTCCCCGGCGTCTCGGTCTCCAACTTCCTGCGTACGTCCGCCACGGCGATCCGCGGCGAGGCCCCCAAGCTGCGTACCTGGGTCAAGGAGGTCAAGGAGACCATGGAGCGCCTCTCCATGGACCCCGCCTTCGCCGAGCGCAACGTGAACGAGGGCTTCTCCGGCGGTGAGAAGAAGCGCCACGAGATCCTTCAGCTGGAGCTCCTCAAGCCGAAGATCGCGATCCTCGACGAGACCGACTCCGGCCTGGACGTCGACGCCCTGCGCATCGTCTCCGAGGGCGTCAACCGTGTCCGCGAGACCGGCGAGGTCGGCACCATGCTGATCACCCACTACACGCGCATCCTGCGCTACATCAAGCCCGACTTCGTCCACGTCTTCTCCGCCGGCAGGATCGTCGAGTCCGGCGGCGCCGAGCTCGCCGACAAGCTGGAGAACGAGGGCTACGAGGCTTATGCGAAGCTCGACGAAGTCGACACGAAGGGTGGCGTATCCGCGTGACGCAGCTGCCGGGCCTCCTCGACACCGAGGCGATCCGCAAGGACTTCCCCATCCTGGACCGTCAGGTCCACGACGGTAAGAAGCTTGTGTACCTGGACAACGCGGCAACCTCGCAGAAGCCGCGCCAGGTACTGGACGCACTCAGTGGCTACTACGAGCGCTACAACGCCAACGTCCACCGCGGTGTGCATGTGCTCGCCGAGGAGGCCACGGCGCTGTACGAGGGCGCGCGCGACAAGGTCGCCGCGTTCATCAACGCGCCGAGCCGCGACGAGGTGATCTTCACCAAGAACGCCTCCGAGTCGCTCAACCTCGTGGCGAACATGCTCGGCTGGGCCGACGAGCCCTACCGGGTCGACCACGAGACCGAGATCGTCATCACGGAGATGGAGCACCACTCCAACATCGTTCCGTGGCAGCTGCTGTCGCAGCGCACCGGCGCGAAGCTGAAGTGGTTCGGCCTGACCGACGACGGCCGTCTCGACCTCTCGAACATCGACGAGATCATCACGGAGAAGACGAAGATCGTCTCCTTCGTCCTGGTGTCGAACATCCTGGGCACCGTGAACCCGGTCGAGGCGATAGTGCGCCGCGCCCAGGAGGTCGGCGCGCTGGTCTGCATCGACGCCTCGCAGGCCGCCCCGCACATGCCGCTGGACGTGCAGGCCCTCCAGGCCGACTTCGTGGCCTTCACCGGCCACAAGATGTGCGGTCCGACGGGCATCGGCGTCCTCTGGGGCCGCCAGGAGCTGCTCGAGGACCTGCCGCCGTTCCTCGGTGGCGGCGAGATGATCGAGACCGTGTCGATGCACTCGTCGACGTACGCCCCGGCGCCCCACAAGTTCGAGGCGGGCACCCCGCCGATCGCGCAGGCGGTCGGCCTCGGCGCGGCGATCGACTACCTGAACTCGATCGGCATGGACAAGATCCTCGCCCACGAGCACGCGCTCACCGAATACGCGGTGAAGCGGCTCGCCGAGGTCCCCGACCTGCGGATCATCGGCCCGACCACGGCCGAGGACCGCGGCGCGGCGATCTCGTTCACCCTGGGTGACATCCATCCGCACGACGTGGGCCAGGTCCTCGACGAGCAGGGCATCGCGGTCCGGGTCGGCCATCACTGCGCCCGCCCGGTCTGCCTGCGGTACGGAATTCCTGCGACCACGCGAGCGTCGTTCTATCTGTACTCCACGCCGGCCGAGATCGACGCACTGGTCGACGGCCTGGAGCACGTCCGGAATTTCTTCGGCTGAGGAGCGGCTGAGACGTGAAGCTTGATTCGATGTACCAGGAAGTCATCCTGGACCACTACAAGCACCCGCACGGGCGGGGCTTGCGGGATGGCGATGCCGAGGTGCACCACGTCAACCCGACGTGCGGCGATGAGATCACGCTGCGCGTGAAGTACGACGGCGAGCGGATCGCGGACATCTCGTACGAGGGCCAGGGCTGCTCGATCAGCCAGGCCTCGGCGTCCGTGCTGAACGAGCTCCTGGTCGGCAAGGACGTGTCCGAGGCGCAGAAGATTCAGGAGTCCTTCCTGGAGCTGATGCAGTCCAAGGGCCGGATCGAGCCGGACGACGCGATGGAGGAGGTGCTGGAGGACGCGGTCGCGTTCGCCGGTGTCTCCAAGTACCCGGCCCGGGTCAAGTGCGCCCTCCTGAGCTGGATGGCGTGGAAGGACGCGACTGCCCAGGCCCTGGGTGAGAGCGCCGAGAGGAAGACGGCATGAGCGAGAACGAGACCTTGACGATGAAGCCGGCCTCCGAGGAGGAGATCCGCGAGGCGCTGTACGACGTCGTCGACCCCGAGCTGGGCATCGACGTCGTCAACCTCGGCCTGATCTACGGCATCCACATCGACGACGCGAACATCGCGACGATCGACATGACCCTGACGTCCGCGGCCTGCCCGCTCACCGACGTCATCGAGGACCAGGCCAAGTCCGCCACGGACGGCCTCGTCAACGAGCTGCGCATCAACTGGGTCTGGATGCCGCCGTGGGGCCCGGACAAGATCACGGACGACGGGCGCGAGCAGCTTCGGGCGCTCGGGTTCAACGTCTGAGTAATCTCCGTACGTCTTGGCGTTCTGCGCTTGGCGATGGGCGACACCCGCAGTCGGGGGTGTCGCCCATCGCTTTGTGCGGTCATGCGCCGTCATGCGCCGTCAGGCGCCGTCACGCGTAGTCCACGGAGACCTGGAGACAGGCCAGAACGGCCAGGACACGGCGGTGGTCGTCCGGGGAGTCGAGGAGGCCGAGCTTGCCGAAGATGCTGCGGACATGGCCTTCCAGGGTCTTCGGGCTCATGTGGAGCCGCGCGCAGATACCTCGGTTGGAGCGGCCCTCGGCCATCAGTCGCAGGACCTCGCTCTCCCGTTCCGCCGGCTTCGGCAGGAGTGAGCGGGGGCGGGGGCGGCCCAACAGGCGGGTGACGATGGCCGGGTCGACCACGCACTCCCCGTCGGCGATCCGGTGCAGGGCGTCCACCAGGACGATCACATCGAGGATGCGGTCCTTGAGGAGATAGCCCGCGCCGCCGGGGTGCTGTTCCAACAGGCGTACCGCATACGTGGACTTGAGGTGGTGGGAGAGGAGCAGGACTCCGACGCGGCACCGGCGCAAGAGCCGCTGCCGTGCCGCCGCCGGCGGCGGCGATCTCCGCCAGCAGCCGCCGGCACCAGTCGGCGGGTGCTTGTGGCCCAACTCCCTTGCCGCCACGAGGCCTTCGTCCGTGTGGGTCGGCGGCATTCTGATGTCCACGATCGTCACGTCCGGGTCGGTGGCCGCCACGGCGTCGAGCAGCTCGGGTACTCGCTCGTGGACTGACCCCTACGATTCGGACACCCGCAGCAGCACGTCCGCGAGCCCCTCCTTGCGGATGCGCTGGTCGATGTAGAGCAGGGTCGTGATCAGCGGCAGGAACACCATGGCGAACAGCTGGGCGACGAGGCTTCCGGCCAATGAGAGCGCCGTGTAGATCCCCAGGTAGGGCAGGGTCTGTGCGAAGGCGTCCGCCATGTCCGTGGGGGGCGGCGCCGACGCGTCGTACGGCTGCGGACCGGGCATGGCGAACGTGAGCGGCAGCCGGACCGCGAGGGACACGATCAGCACGGTCAGACCGCCGAGCAGCGTGATGCCGAACGTGCGCCACCACGCGCCCCGGACCAGCCGCACCGAACGCCGCATCGCCTGGACGGGCCGTGCGGCCTCCAGTACGGCGGCGGCCGGGGCGAAGCCGAACAGGACGTACAGCCACACCGTCAGCGGCACCATGAGCAGCCCGAGCAGAAAGAACAGCCCGACGGGCAGCGACGTCCTGAAGGCGACCGCCAGGAACAGCCCGAAGAACGTCAGGGCGAGCAGCAGCATCGGGACCAGCACGATCAGGCCCAACAGCAGGTTCACCCCGAGCACCGACGGGGTGCGCGGCCAGGTGCGCCGCCAGATCTGGGCGAGCGTGGCCCGTCGGCCGAGCACCGCGTCGTGCAGCGTCGCCACGCACGAGGTCTGGATGAGGGCGTTGGCCACCAGCATGGCCACGAGGCCGAAGGCCCACACGCCGAGGAACGCGACCACGACGGGCCGGACGTCGGTCCAGCGCACGTCACGGGGGGTGTCGTAGAGGATCCGCAGATGGTCGCCCACGGCGGCGTACGCGATGGCCGCAGCGCCCGCGATCAGGACGGCCAGCCCGACGTAGATGAGGGTGGCGAGCCCGAACAACGGCCGCCCGTACCGCCGCATCGTCGCGAAGGCGCCGCCGAAGACCGTGTCCACGCCGAGCGGGGCCAGGGGTATGACACCCGGCTTGGGCGGAGGAGGCGCCGGCACCCAGCCCCAGCCGCCCGGAGGGCCGCCGTACGGCCCCGATGGTCCCCACCCCGATGTGTCCGACATTCCTCTTGCGCTCCGATGCTCCGGGAGTCTTCGACTCCAGCCCCCACTGTGATCGCGAACGATATCCGGTGCGGCTGGTGGTGCCTATGGGGTGTGCGGGATGGCTATGTGTACGGGTGTACGCATCGATGTGTACACTCGTACGCATGGGATACGTGCTGCTCGCCGGGGCCATCGCCGCGGAGGTGGCGGCCACCACCGCCATGAAGTACAGCGACGGCTTCAGCAAGCTGTGGCCGTCGATGGTGACCCTCCTCGGTTACGTCATCGCCTTCGCGCTGCTCGCGCAGACCCTCAAGACGGTCTCCGTCGGCACGGCGTACGCCATATGGGCCGGGGTCGGCACCGCCGTCATCGCCGCGATCGGCATGGTGTTCCTCGGGGAGGGGCTCAACGCCGCGAAGGTCGCCGGGATCGCGCTGATCATCGGCGGGGTCGTGCTGCTGAACCTGGGCGGTGCGCACTGATGGCATCGCGCACCTGGCCTGGCGGTGAGTCCTGATGGCCCGCCGGTACGATCCCGAGCGACGCCAGCGGATCATCGACGCGGCGATCCGGGTCGTGGGCGCCAAGGGACTCGCCGGGCTGAGCCACCGCTCCGTCGCCGCGGAGGCCGATGTGCCGCTCGGCTCCACCACGTACCACTTCAAGACCCTCGACGAGCTGATGGTCGCCGCCCTGCGGCAGGCCAACGAGGGCTTCGCCAAGGTGATCGCCGCGCGCGGCGGCCTGGAGGATCCGCGGACCGATCTGGCCGCGGAGCTCGCCGGCTGGATGGGCGAGTGGCTCGCCGGCGACCGCACCGGTGTCGAGCTGGAGTGCGAGCTCTACCTCGCCGCCCTGCGCCGCCCCGCCCTGCGGCCCGTCGCCGCCGAGTGGGCCCAGGACCTCGCCGAGCTGCTGTCCCGCCGCACGGATCCGGTCACCGCACGGGCGCTGGTCGCGCTCATGGACGGCATCTGTCTGCAGGTGCTGCTCACCGACGCTTCGTACGACGAGGAGTACGCGCGGGACATGCTGAGGCGGATCATCGGCTGATCACGGCGGCTCGGCGGGGGCCGTGAACCTCCGCGCCCCCATCGGGGAACAGCGGGTGACATGCTCACCCCGACCACGCCACTGCGGGAGGCCGCGCAGCCGCCCCGGCCGACTGCGCGCTCGGCCCGGCCGACTGCGCGCCGACTGGCGGCTCACCGCGATGGGGGCCGCGGCCGCGATCGCCGCGGCGGCGGTGCTCGGCGCCCAGGTCTTCGGTGGCGACCACGGGGTCGCGGGCGCCGGTGCGCGGCCCCCGTACACCTACGAACTCGGCAGCGCCAAGGACATCCTCGACGAGGCCGCCGACGCGGTGGCCGACGACCCGGGGCCGAGCGCCCGCGCGGACCAGTGGGCGTACGAGAAGCTCCTGCGGATCTACGAGCAGGTGGACGGTCCGGGGGAGCAGAAGGGCGGGCCCCGCGTGGTGGAGCACTGGGCCAAATACGTCGACCCGCTGTTCGAGAACGGCCGGTCCGGGGACGACCGCTCGCCCCGCGAGACCTTCACCTTCCTCGCCCACCTGCCCGACGCACCGGAGCAGGTGAAGAAGAAGGTCGACGCCTTCTTCGAGGAGGACAAGGGCGCCGAGCCGGGCGACGCGCACGACTACACGGGGCTGAGCAGCCTCGTCTCCCGTGCCACCGTGATCGAGCCCACCGGCCTCGCCAAGGTGTACCGGGCCATGGCCACCATTCCCGGGCTGCGCCGTCGAGACGAGGGACGCGGCAGGCCGGGAGGCCATCGGCATCTATCTGCCCGGTCAGGTGCGGTCCGGGCTGCCGAACCTGCTGCTCCTCGACCCGCGGACGTACCACTTCAGCGGCTGGGGGACCATGCGCCGCAGCGGCGGTACCTGCAAGTCGGTCGCCGTCGTGAACAAAGGCCGTCCTTGAGACCGCGCTCGTCGACAAGGAGGGCCGGCGGCCCTGAGGCGCGAGGGCGGGAGAGCTTGAGCCGCGCCCTCGCGTTGGGCGTCGCCGCCCGGAGCCGTACCGGGCGCCCGGCACGTGAGATGCCGGGCGCACCGGTTCGCCCGGGCGGCCCCCGCCAAGTTAGGTTTCACCCATGACCGACACGACTGCTTCTCGTACCACCGGCGCCGTCGCCGCCGGGCTCGCCACCCTCACCGCCGACGGCACCGTTCTCGACACCTGGTTCCCCGCTCCCGAGCTGTCCGCCGAGCCCGGCCCGGCCGGTACCGAGCGGCTGTCCGCCGAGCAGGCCGTGGAGCTGCTCGGCGAGGGCGCGGCGAAGGCCATCGGCCCGGACGCCCGTCGTGGCGTCGAGGTGGTCGCGGTCCGTACGGTCATCGCCTCGCTGGACGACAAGCCGCTCGACGCGCACGACACCTACCTGCGGCTGCACCTGCTCTCGCACCGTCTGGTCAAGCCGCACGGCCAGAGCCTGGACGGCATCTTCGGCCACCTCGCCAACGTCGCCTGGACCTCGCTCGGCCCGGTCGCCGTCGACGATGTCGAGAAGGTCCGGCTGAACGCCCGCGCCGAGGGCCTGCACCTCCAGGTGACGTCCATCGACAAGTTCCCGCGCATGACGGACTACGTCGCCCCGAAGGGCGTCCGGGTCGCCGACGCCGACCGGGTACGACTGGGCGCGCACCTCGCCGAGGGCACCACAGTGATGCACGAGGGCTTCGTCAACTTCAACGCGGGCACGCTCGGCACGTCGATGGTCGAGGGCCGTATCTCCGCCGGTGTCGTGGTCGGCGACGGATCCGACATCGGCGGCGGCGCCTCCACCATGGGCACCCTCTCCGGCGGCGGCAACGTCCGCATCACCATCGGCGAGCGCTGCCTCATCGGCGCCGAGGCGGGCGTCGGCATCGCGCTCGGCGACGAGTGCGTGGTGGAAGCCGGTCTGTACGTCACCGCCGGCACGCGGGTGACCATGCCCGACGGGCAGATCGTCAAGGCGCGCGAACTTTCCGGCGCCTCGAACATCCTCTTCCGCCGCAACTCGGTCACCGGCGCCGTCGAGGCCCGCCCGAACAACGCGGTCTGGGGCGGCCTCAACGACGTCCTGCACAGCCACAACTAGGCGGTCGGTCGGCCACGGAGGGTTCGTGGCCGCTCGCGCATTCGCCGACGCCCGCGCTCCGCACGGAGCGCGGGCGTTCGGCTTGGCGGGTGCTTCAACTGCCGGTGGAATGACGTCGCGAGCCGTGGCGGAGCGGCAGCGGCCGGAAGAGATCGTCGGCCGTCAGGCGGCGCGGCTCGCAGTGGACGTCCCGCGGGAGCGGGTCGTCGACGAGGCCGCGCCGAACGCCTTCACGGTCGGCCACTGCCGGCGTGCCACGGCCGTGTTCACCTCGGAGTGCTACCGCTCCGCCACCTGAGCCGCGGCGAACTCCGCCAGTCGCACGAAGTCGTCCGCGCGCAGGCCGAGTCGGGGACTGACGTGATGGAGCAGCGCGGGCCCGGGATGGTGAGCGGCCACGTACGCGTCGTCGGCCGGGCTCTGTTCGTCGTCCACCCATGCGAAAGGGCGGCCCTGCGCGTAGGCCACGATCCGTTCCGTCTTCCAGTGCACCCCGTCGGGCCGGTCGGCGAACAGGGCGCCCGTGAAGTCGACGTACGGGAGCTCGGGGAGACCGATGACGGGGGCGATCCAGCGGTTCGCGGCGTCCATCCACGTGCTCGCCCAGCACAGGTCGTAGCCGAGGCCGAGGAGGGCCCGGCCGTGGTCGGGATGGAGCCAGACGCGCAGGGGTCTGCCGGGGGTCAGGGCCACCCGGATCGTCGTATAGCCCTCGGGCCGGCGCTCCGGCTGGGCGGCCCACGGGTTGAGGGGGCCGTCGACGTCGAGGAACAGCAGCGGTCGGCTCACGAGGCCACCGTAAGCGAGACCGAGCGGGGGAGGCCGGGAAATTGTTTCCGGCTCGAAGGCATAGCGGCGGGCGGGCGCGCGCGTCACAAGGGGCACAGGGGCGGGCCACAGGGGGCGCCGGGGAAGAGAAGGTGACGATGGATGCCGAAGCGCAGGAGAGTTTCCGTGAGTTCGTGGCGAACCGGTCGTCCGCGCTGCTGAAGACGGCCGCGCTGCTCAGCGGCGGCGACCGGCACGCCGCCGAGGACCTGCTGCAGAACGCCCTGATCAAGGCCGCGGGGCGGTGGCACCGCATCGACGAGCCCGAGGCATACGTACGGCAGATCCTGTACCGGCAGCAGGTGAGCCGCTGGCGGCTGAAGTGGCCGAGGCGGGAGCTGAGCGTCGCCGAGCCGCCCGAGGCGTCGCTCGGCGCGGACGCACTGTCCGCCGCCGAACTGCGCGTCGTGATGCGCGGGGCGCTCGCCCGGCTGACGGCGCGCCAGCGCACCGTGCTCGTGCTGCGCTACTTCGAGGACCTGCCGGAGGCCGATGTGGCCCGGCTCCTCGGCTGCTCCGTCGGGACCGTACGGTCCACGACGCACCGCTCGCTCGCCCGGCTGCGGGCGCTCGCCCCCGAACTGGCCGCGCTCGGCCAGGAAGGCGGCGCGCAGCCTCGGTCCCGTGACTTCTCGCCCGTGGAGGTACGCCCGTGAACGTCGAGGAACTCGTGCGCGAATCCCTGCGGCAGCAGGCCGCCGAACAGCCGTCGGCGGGACCGGGGTTCGCCGACCGGGTACTGGCGGCCCGCCGGCGCCGTCGCACACGCAGGCTCGCGTCCGTCGCCACCGCCACGGCCGCCGTGGTCGCGATGGCGGTGGCGGTGCCGCTGCTGGACTCCGGTAAGGACGACGCGCGCCCGTCGGGCGTACTGGACTCCAAGGAGGTCCACGCGCACCCGGACCAGTCGCCGCCGCGCGACCTGATCTCGGCCGGGAACGTGGCACTGGCCGCGTACTACACGGCGAAGACCGTCAAGAAGACGGACGACGTCGGCGTCGCCGTCCGCACCTACTGGCTGCTCGACCCCGAGACGGGCAGGTACCGGAAGACCACCAAGTGGTCCTACGTGGCCGTCGCCCCCGGCATGCGGACCGCCGCGGTCCTGGAACAGCGCCTGCCCGCCCACCGGATCGGACTGCTCGATCTCGCCACCGGGAAGGTCGAGCGGTGGATCCCGGTCGACCACGGGGTCGGAGGGCTCGCCTTCTCTCGCGACGGGAGAAAGCTCGTCGCGACGACATACGGCGACAACCCCGATCTGCGTGACAAGCAGGAGATGGCGCCCTCTGGCGACGTCTGGATGCCGCGCTTCGGCAAGTCGAGCAGGACGGGCTTCCTCGTCCTCGACGTGGCCTCCGGCAAGGGTTCCTGGGGCAGTGTCCCGGCCGACCGCAACATCAACGCGCGCCAGGACTTCGCCTTCAGCCGCGACGGCAGGCTGGTGTACGCGGCCGTCGTCGGAGGCCACGACGGTCTGCAGCAGTTCTACGACCTCGCCGGCCACAAGGTCGCCGCGCCCACGAACGAGAAGTACCTGCGCTCGGACGTCGCGGCACGGCTGTCCCCGGACGGCAGGCTCGCCGCGGTCGGCCTGACCAAGGAGCGCCCCGACACGTCGTACTCCGAGATCGTCGATCCCCGTACCGGCAAGCGGATCACCCTGGTGCGCGGCGCGGAGCTGCTCGCCTGGGTGGACGACAAGCGGCTCATCGCCTACGAGCGGGCTCCGGGCCAGGGGGAGTACCGGCCCATGCTCGTCCTGGTCACGATCGGCAGCGACACATACGTCCAGCTGAGCGGTCCCCACGCGCCCCACACGGACTTCTCCCGGCAGGACTGGCAGCCGGTGTTCGCCGAGCGCTGACCGCGCCGGAGGGCCCTGACGTCAGGCGGCCACGAGCCGCTCGTACGCCGCCAGCAGCCCGTCGACCCTCGCCGGGTCGGCGGGCCGCAGCGGTGACCGGACCGGCCCCGCGGGCAGCCCCAGCACATCCAGCACCGCCTTCGCCGTGACGGTGCCGGGCAGACCGGAGGACATCATCAACTCGATGAGCGGGACGGCCCGTTGCTGACAGCGGGCCGCCTCGGCCGTGTCGCCCGCGTCGAACGTGTCCAGGATCGCGAGGAACTGACGGGGCACCACATTCGCGACGGTGCTGATGAATCCGCTCGCGCCGATCGCGTACAGCGCGAGGACGTACTCGTCGCAGCCCGCGTAGTACGCCAACTCCGTGCGGGCCAGCACCTTCTGGGTGCCCAGGAGGTCGTACGCGCAGTCCTTGACCGCCACGATCCTCGGATGCTCGGCGAGCCTGATCATCGTGTCCGGCTCGATGCGCGTGCCGGTGCGGCCGGGGATGTCGTACAGCGCGAGCGGCAGCCCCGAGGCGTCCGCGACCTCGCGGAAGTGCGCCTCGACCGCGTCCTGCGGGGGCCTGCTGTAGTACGGCGCGACCACCAACAGCCCGTCCGCGCCCGCCTTTTCGGCCTCCAGGGCAAGGTCCACCGTGTGCCGGGTGTCGGCCGTGCCGACCCCCGCCACGATCGACGCCCGGTCACCGACCGCCTCCCGCACCGCCCGCACCAGCGCGGCCTTCTCCGCGTCCGTCGTGGTCGGCGACTCGCCCGTGGTGCCGGAGAGGACCAGCCCGTCACAGCCCTCGGAGACGAGCCGGTCGGCCAGGCGCTGGGCACCGTCGAGGTCGAGAGCGCCCGCCTCGGTGAAGGGGGTGATCATCGCGCAGAGGGCGCGTCCGAAGGGGGCGGCGGCAGGAGCCGGGCTCGTGGTGGTCATGGGAGCAGTGTCGGCATCCGCACTGTGGAGCTCCACTTAATTCTTCTACGAGGTATCGGCAACGGATGCTACGACGTGAGGACTTACGGGCGGCGAGGTAGGCCTTCCGGGAGGCCGAGGCCCTGGTGTCAAATCAGGCCCTTATGGGTCACCATGGCGAGGACGGAAGTCGGCGGCAGACCGCGGGAGGCGTCATGAGGCTCGGCAAGGCACTCGCCACCGGAGTTGCGGAAGAGCAGGTTCACACGGAGGAAGAAGAACTCCCGGAGATGGTGGAGGAGTTGGAAGCGTCCGTGTCCGAAGAGGTTCCGGTCGGCCGATGAGGCTGCGGCTCCCCGAGGAACGACCGACGGAGCCGCCGACCGGATACAAGATCGCCCACCCGGTGCTGTCCCAGGACGGCACCAGGGCCGGGTTCACCGGCGTATCGCTGGGCGGCGCGCTGCCGTACGGAGTGCTGGACGACGCGCGCTGTGTCTACGGGCGACGGCACCGGGCGCCGCACCGCCGCTGCGACTGCGGCTTCCACTGTGTGCACGACTCCGCCACCGCCGAGGCGGTGCTCTGCACCGCCGAGCACCGCGCGGCCGTCCTCCTCGAAGTCTCCGTCCTCGGCGCCTACATCCGCTTCGAGCAGGGGTTCCGGTATGCCCGGCAGCGGGTGCGCACGGCGACAGTCCAGCCGTGCGCGTGCGGCGCCGTGGCCGGCGCGCTGGCCGACGCGGGCTGGGGCAGGCCGGGTTGGCGCGCGCTGGCGGCAGCGTGCGCGGGATGCGTACGCGGCCGTACATCCGTGTCGCTCGCCTCCTTCGCGCGGCTGGCGGGGGAGGGGCTGCGGGTCCGGGCGGCGAGCGGTGCCGTGGCCGCGCCCGCCGATCTCGGTGTGTCCGAACTCGTCGCCGAGGCGGCCCTGTTGCAGGCTCGACTCGACTGGTTCCAGAGCCAGTTGGCCCGCCTCGACGAGGGTGGGACGCAGGCCCGGTGAGGGGCCGGGGGGGCAGGAGGCGGCGCGTCCTTGACCACCCGGGCGGCATCTCCGCCCATTTCCATCTGAGCACCGACGGCACGAAGGTCCTCGATTGCGCGGAGTGGGAGAGCGGGCAGGCCCACATCGAGGCGATGGCCGCCCCGGGCGAGGGCATCGGATCGCCCACGCCGCAGTGGGAGCGCGTTCTGACGTACCCCGGGGGCAAGCGGTCCACGGCCGGCCGGTTCTCGTATGCGCTGGGGCTCGTGCCCGGGTGAGGTTCGGCCTGCTGGGGCGGGCGGGGTGCGCAGACGGGGCCTCGTCGGTCGCGGTGTGGAGACCGGCCATTGCCGGTCGGATCGCCGAGACCGATCTTCGTCCGTCGGGACGCGGTTCCTCCCGCTCCGACAACTCTGACCGTCTGGACAAAAAAAGTTTTCGGTGAGACGGTGGAGTCATGTTGGACGTGACCGTGATCGAGGACGCAGAGGCCGCCGCCGTCTCGCTGGACCCCATACGGGCCCGGCTGCTGGCCGAGCTGGCCGCCGGGCCGGCGTCGGCCGCCATGCTGGCCGGCAAGGTCGGGCTGCCCCGGCAGAAGGTGAACTACCACCTGAAGGCGCTGGAGCGGCACGGCCTGGTCGAGCTCGCGGGCGAGCGCCGCAAGGGCAACGTCACCGAGCGGCTGATGCGCGCGACCGCCGCGTCGTACGTGATCTCTCCGCTCGCGCTGGCCGCCGTGCAGCCCGACCCGGACCGCTTCCGGGACCAGCTGTCCGCGCGCTGGCTGCTCGCGCTCGGCGCCCGGCTCGTCCGGGACGTCGGTTCGCTGATCACCGGCGCCGCGAAGGCCCGCAAGCGGCTCGCGACCTACGCGCTCGACGGCGAGGTGACCTTCGCCTCAGCCGCCGACCGGGCCGCGTTCATCGAGGAGCTGACGGTCGGCGTCGGCGCGCTGATCCGCAAGTACCACGACGGGGACGCGGCGGGCGGCCGCCCGCACCGGATCGTCGTCGCCGTCCACCCCACGGTCAAACCCGAAGCCGCGGACGCCGCCGCGGCCGTCGAAGCCGCCCACTGATCACTCAGGAGCCACCACCATGTCCAAGGAATTCGAGATCGCCCGTGAATTCGAGGTCGATGCCACGCCGGAGCAGGTGTGGGAGGCCATCACCAGCGGCACGGGCGGCTGGCTGTGGCCGATGGAGTTCGAGCCGCGCCAGGGCGGCGCCGGGCCCTTCGGCTCCACGCTCACCAACTGGGACCCGCCGCACCGGCTGACCAGCCTGGTCGAGAACGTCGAGGGCATCCCCCAGCAGACTCTCAACCAGATCGACGAGACCATCGAGCCGCGCGACGACGGACGCCGGTCCTGGGTGCGGTACGTGCACAGCGGGATCTTCGTCGATGACTGGGACAACCAGTACGACGGCGCCGGCAAGCACACGGACTTCTATCTGCACACCCTGCGCGAGTACCTGACCCACTTCGCGGGCCGCCCGGTCGCCTTCTCGACGTTCGACGGACCCGGGGCGTCCGTGGCATCGGACGCCTTCGCCACGGTCGGTCGGGCGCTCGGTCTCACGGACGACACCGCCGAGGGAGCGCGGGTCCGGGCCCAGGGGCCCGACGGCCAGGTCCTCGACGCCGTGGTCGACTACCGCAACCCGTACTTCATCGGGCTGCGCACCGACAATGCCCTCATCCGCTTCTTCGGGCGCAACCACTGGGGCGCACCGGTCGGTATCAGCGTCCACGACTTCGCGGCCGACGCCGACGCGAAGCGGAACGAGAGCGCTTGGCAGGGCTGGCTGAACGGGGTGTTCGGCGCGTAGGTGCGGCTGCCGGGCAGGGGAAGAGCCCGGCCCCCCGGACGACGGGGCCGGGCTCTTCGCCGTGCGGGCTGCGGCCTTGGCGGCCGCAGCCCCCGCTACAGGCCTACGGCCGGAACCGCAGCACCTGCGGGTCGTGGTCGCTGATCTGGTCGGAGAACTCCGAGTTGATGTGCACACTGTCGTAGTCGAAGTCGCAGTCCTTGCGAATCGACGGGCTGACCAGGATCTGATCGAGGACCTGCTGGTTGCCCTGGTAGTCGTACGTGTAACGCTCGCTCCTCGGCAGCGACTTGATCGCCGACCAGAGCTCGCCGTCGCCTTCGAGGATCTTGGTGGTGTCCGAGAATTCGAAGTCGTTCATGTCGCCGAGGGTGATCACGTCGGCGTTCTTCTGCGCCTTGAGGATCTCGTTGACGAAGGAGTTCACCGCCGTCGCCTGGAGGTGACGCTGGGTCTCCGAGCTGCGCGTCGGGGGCTGGTACTGCGAGGTCAGCCCCTGGTCGCCGCCCTTCGAGTTGAGGTGGTTGGCGATCACGAAGACCGTCTTGCCGCGGAAGACGAACTCGCCCGCGAGCGGCTTGCGGCTGGACGTCCAGGCCGTGTTGGCCGGGTCGACACGGCCGGGAGACGCGGTCAGCTGCGCCTTGCCGTGCACCTTGGTGACACCGACGGCGGTCGTCGAGTCGCCGCCCGCGCGGTCGGTGAAGGAGACCCGCTCCGGGTTGAAGAGGAACACCTGGCGGATGTTGCCGCCGGGCTGGCCGCCGTCCTTGTCATTGACGGGGTCGATGGAGCGCCAGTCGTACGTCGGACCGCCCGCGGCCACGATCGCGTCGATCAGCTTCTGCACCGTCTGGTCGGCGGCGACCGTGCCGTCGTCCTTGGCGCCGTTGTTGTCCTGGATCTCCTCCAGGGACACGATGTCGGGCGACTGCAGGTTGTTCACGATCGCGGCCGCGTGGGCGTCGAAGGTGCCGTCGCCCGGGTCCAGGTTCTCGACGTTGTACGTCGCCACGGCCAGCTCGCCGCGCGACTGCTTCTTCGTCGTCTCGCGCTCCAGGCCACCCTTCTCCAGGGTGCCCAGCTGGTTCGCCACGAGCGTGTAGCCGCCGAACTGGTTGTAGTCCAGCGGGCCGGCGGTGGTGCCGGTGAGCTCGTCGCCGACGTTCGCGGTCGGGAAGTCCGCGGTCGAGCCGAGCGACTGGATCTGGATCCGGCCGGTGTTCTGCGAGGTGTACGAGCCGTACACCGAGCCGCCGCGGCGGCTGGCGTGCTCACCCGGCTTCACCGTGACCCACAGCTCGGTGTACGGGTCGGTGGCGGTGACCACGCGGGCGTCGGAGACCTGGACGTTCATGCCCTCAAGGGACTCGTAGTAGTCCAGGGCGTATTTCGTCGGCTCCAGGGTCAGGCCGTTGATCGAACCGCTCGCGGCGGTGTCGCCCGCGGGGGTGTAGTCGGCCGGTACGGACTCGGCGTCGACGACCGTCGCGGCCGGGACGGCGTTGCCGCTGGAGACCACGGTCACCGTCGGCTTGGTGATCTCCGTCAGCGACTGGTTGCCGCTGGAGGCGCCGCCCGGAACGTACTCCGAGACCGTGCCCGACACCGTGACCGAGTCGCCCACGGCGACCTTCGGGGCGGAGCTGGTGAAGACGAAGACGCCCTCACTGGTGGCCGGGTTGTCGTCCGCGTTCGGGTCCTGGAACCAGAAGCCCTTCGACGAACCGTAGGTCCGCACGCCGGTGACGATGCCCGCCACGTCCGTGACCTTCTGGCCCGCGAGCGGGGAGGTCCGGGTGGTGCCCTGGACGTCATGGATGTGGACGGTGTCCGCGTGGGCGGGTGTGGTGAGCACCACGGCGGACAGGGTGGAACAGACCGCGGCGACGGTCAGCGCGCCTATGCGCGCGGTTCTCTTGCTCGGCAAGGGAATCCCTCCGGGGACGTACGTGAGCGCCGGGACGAGAGTGGAGCTGTGGGGGAGCGTGACCTGTGTGCGGGCCGGTGACGCGCGTAGAAGCTGCTGAGCGGGTTGCCGCTCATACTTCTACGCGCGTCAATCTCGTGTGTGGGCAGGGGAGTTGTCAAGGTTTCAGGGGTGTACGGCTGCTGTCAGGGACATGAACCGGGCGGCATGGGTGGAAATCCGTCTAGGCTGAGCCGTCGGCGCGGAATTCCGGGGCGGCCTCGGGGCCCATGTGTCCCGGGACGGCCCTCGGGGTCCGGTGCCGATGGTGCTTGTTGCTACTTGCTCGTGATCATTACTGCTTTTTACGATTGCCCTGCTTGTCCTGGTTGCGCGGAGGAGAACCCAGCCGATGTCAGACAGCTCGCCCCTGCCGCCGGTGCGGCTGCACTCCGAAGCGGAGCTGGCGCGGGACGCGCTCGCCGCGCCGCTGCTCTCCCGCGCCGCGCGGCTGGCCCGCTGGGCGGGTCCGGACACGCGGGTCGGCGCGGGGGGCGAACTCGTCGAGGAGCAGCTTCCCCAGGCAGCCCTTGAACTCGGGCTGTCGGGTGACGACGCGGCCGCCTTCGCCAGTGAGGCCTGGCGGGTGGCCGTCGACACCGGGCTCGTCGGGATCGTGGACGAGGAGGAGGGCACGGTCGCCGCGGGCGAGGAGCTCTCGCTCCTCACCTCCGGCGGGCCGCAGGACGTCCTGGGCGTGTGGCTCGGCGCCCTGGAGACGGTGCTGGCCGACGCGAGCGTGCCCGACCTGGACGATCTCGTCGGCGCGATGGGCGAGGACGGCGAGATCGACCTCTCCACCCTGGACTGGGATCCGGAGGCGGACGCCGAATTCCTCGACGGGGTGCTCGGCAATCTCTATCTGCTGACCGTGAGCGGGAGTGGATCCGGTGACGGGCCGGTGCCGCTGCCCGCCCTCGCCGCGTCGATGATCGTGCCCGACGACATGGGGGAGCCGACCAACGACGTGTTGGAGCAGGTGTCGGACGCGATGATGCGACTCGACGACCAGTTCCGGCTGCTGGAGCCCGTCGGGCTGGTCGACTTCCAGCCGGTCGACGAGGCGTTGATGGCGGACGCCGACGAGGAGCCGGCGGCGGCCGTCGACGACACGGACGTCTCGCGGTACGGGATGGTGCGGCTGACTCCGCTCGGGCTGTACGGGATCCGGGCGCGGCTCCTGGAAGCGGGCATGTCCGCTCCCGCGGTGGGTGACCTGGCGGACAAGGGGGCCGACGCGCTGCTGGACGGCACGGCCGCGTTCCCGCCGGCGGCCGCGCAGGCCGAGACCGAGCAGTGGCTCGCCCGGCGTGAACCGCTGCCCGCCGCGCGGGAGTTGCTCGCCGCGGCCCGCGGCGGCGATGTCAGGGCCCCGCTGCGCCGTCTGCACTGTCAGCAGGCGCTCTCCCTCGTCGGCATGGAGGTCGAGCCCGCGCTGCGCGAGGTCCTCGACGACGCGGAGCTGGGCGGGCTCGCCCGCGTCTGGCTCTCCGAGCACGGCGCGGCCGACGTGCCCGCGCCGTCCGAGGCGATGGTCTTCTGGCTCACCATCGACACCTTGGCGGCGCAGCTCGCGGCCGAGGGCAACTCCGCCGAGCTGCAGGCCCTCGTGGAGGGCCTGGCCCAGCAGCACAGCGGCTTCTTCGCCGCGGCCTGGCGCGTCGACCACCCGGCCACCCCGGACGTCCTCGAAGCCATGGGGCGCCTCCACCCAGACAAGAAGGTCGCCAAGGAGGCCCGTAAAGCGGCGTTCAAGGCCCGCTCCCAGCAAGGGAGTTGAGAGCGCGGCGATGCGGCGGGGGCAAGGTTTGCCCCCGCCGCTCCATGCGTCAGGTCAATGCGTCGGCTCGATGCGTCGGCAGTGGTACCGCTCGATGCGTCGGCAGGCGTACCGCTCGATGTGTCAGCAGTGGTACCGCGTCGTGTGCTTGAACGACGACGTCGCGCCGTTGAAGCCGTAGGTGCCGCGGTAGGCCGGCGGGTTCTGGAACTCGCCGACGATGGTGATCGTGGTGGCGCAGGAGCCCTGGCCGGCACGCTTCGCGTCGAGGCGGATCGTTTCCCCTACGTAGCCGCCCGTGATGTCCCAGGGGGCGCCGCAGATGCCGGAGGTGATCTTGCCGCCGGTCACGACGTGCGGGTAGGTGTTGGGGTTGTACTTCACCTCGATGGCGAAGGTGACCGCCCCGTTGTGCAGTTCGAGCTGGGCGGACGTGGAGACTGCCTCGACGGAGACGTCCTGCTGTGAGGCGAACGCCTCGTCCCGGGTCTTGACCTCCGCGCCCTGCGGGTTGTGGAAGCGGTGCTCGGAGCCGGCGTGGCTCTTCTGCCGCTTGGCCTGCGTGGTCATGCTGATTCCCTCTTCCTGTGCGGGTATTGAGTGACCGTCAGGCCAGCTGCTCGGCGATTTCCACCCGCAGCAGTGTGCGAACGTTCTCGATGTGGTTGGCCACGGTGGCGACCGAGGACCCCGCGAAGAGCAGACCGGTCGCGACGTTGTCGAGCGAGGTCACCAGCGAACCGGAGTCGCCGCCCGCCGAGATGTTCGTGGTCAGGATCTGGTCCTTGAACCGGGCCGTCCCCGCCGTGCCGTAGCTGACGTCGATCGTGGCGTCGACCGCGATGATCCGGCCGAAGCTGATGTTCGTCGTGCGGCCGGTCTTCTTCACCAGGTCGCCGACCGCGACGTTGGCCTTGCGCCGCCAGGCGCGCGGCGCACCGCTGAAGTACTGCTCACGGGTGGCGTCCTGGAACTCCACCGCGCCGAGCGCGCAGTCGACCACGTTGTTGTGGCGTTCCACCGGGGTCTGCGGTGCGAACTGGATCGTGATGAACCGGTCCAGGGTCGCGATGCGGTCCGCCGGGTCCGTGCCGCCGTCGAACACTCCGGGCTGCAGGATCGCGCTGCCCAGCTGTGCCCGGTTGGAGTCGGCCAGCACGTGGTTGTTGGAGAGGATGTAGAACTTCGACGGTGTGCCGAGGCCGGGCCCCGGGGGGTCGACGGTGGCGCCCGGCAGGAAGTCGTACACCACGCTGCCCAGTGTGCCCGCGGTCACCCGTACGTTGCCGACCGAGAAGCCGGAAGGGGACGGGCGCATACGGCGCTTGAGGAGCTGCGGCTCGAACTGTCCAAGCCCACTGAGCTCTTCCAGCAACGGCTGTGAGAGGCCAGCGAGTTGCTCGGCCATGCTGCCGTCGGGCTGGTAGGAGACACCGCGGTCCTCGGAGCGGGGCGAGGTCCTGCGCTGCTGCTGACGCTGCGCGGCGACATGGCCGACCGCGACTACGTCGGTGGGGGTGCCGTCGTCCATCACCCGCGGGATGACGTCCCGCTCGGGAAGCTGGGACTCCGGAACCTTCTGGGTCACGAACACCAGCACGGCTGCCTCGCCCGTGGCCTGTCCGTCGATCCACTTCACGCCGTGGCCGAAGCCGACGACATTGGCCAGCGGCGACTGCGGCCGCAGGAAGTCTGAATTCGCTTGCTGGCGGGAGCTGTCACTCAGCTGACCACCAGTCGGTCCTCGCATCATTTCGGGCTGGCTCACGCCAGACCACCTCTTCAGTTTCGGCTCTGGGTTCCTTACGGGCCGCGGCGCGATGACTCAGCGCTCAGGGCTCACAAGTTCCCTTCCTGAGCGCTCACTTCACCGATCGCGAGCACGCGCACCGGTACGCCGTCGAGCTCGTCCGGAACCACGTCTTCTTGAAGGAGCCGGTCACGGGGCACTTTCCGGGTGACGAAGACGATGATCACGTCCTGTCCCGAGTGCTCGTCCCTCCCGGTGCTGACTCCACTCACGTTGGCCAGCTTCATGAGCCGGCCTTCATGGAGGCGAAGTACCCGCTTTGCGTCCATCGGGCTCGCCTCCCGTTCGGGTGGTGTGCTCTTCCTGTCTATGGCCCGGGGTCCCCGGAGTCAAGGCATTCTGAAATGAATCACGAGTTTCGCCACTATTCGCGCCTGTTGACCTTCTTTACGAAGATTATTCCGCTCATCGGTTCGAGTGCGAGAGGTTTGACGGATTCACGGAAGCGGGACCCCTGAAGTTGGCCCATGTTCAACTCCCGTTCAGGCACGGGCGGGACCGTGTGGCCGCAACCGAGGTCCGCCACCCCGCCCCCCACGACAGTCCCACTCCACCGTCACAGGAGACACCATGTCGCTCACCCGCAGGGACTTCGCCAGACGATCCGCGATCACCGGTGCAGGTGTCGCCCTGGCCGGCAGCGTTGGCGCCCTCGCCACCGCTCCCAACGCCCTCGCGTCCACCGACACCGACACCGAGAGCACGGGCGAGGAATCGGCGGATGGACACGACGGTGTCGGCTACGGGCCGCTGATCTCCGACCCGAACGGCCTGCTCGCGCTGCCCGCCGGGTTCTCGTACCGCGTCATCACGTACAGCGGCAAGACCAAGCTGGAGTCGGGCGAGTTCACGCCCTCCAACCACGACGGCACCTCCACCTTCTGCGGCCCGCGCGGCGCCACCCTCCTCGTCAACAACCACGAGCTCCGCGGCCCGCGCGCCAGCTGGGCCTACCCCGTGCCGCTCACCGAGGGCCTGGTCTACGACCCGGCCGCGGCCGGCGGCTGCACCGTCGTCGAGGTGCGCGGCGACAAGGTCGCCGAGTGGGTCGGCATCGCCGGCACCGCCACCAACTGCGCGGGCGGCAACACTCCTTGGGGCACCTGGCTCACCTGCGAGGAGACCGAGGACAAGGCCGGCCAGAACGGCATGACCAAGGACCACGGCTACGTCTTCGAGGTCGACCCCGAGGACCGCCGTCGCAACCAGAACCCCAAGCCCATCAAGGCACTCGGCCGCTACGCCCACGAAGCGGTCGTCGTCGACCCCAAGCGCGGCCGCCTCTACCTCACCGAGGACGCCGCGACCCCGAACGGCCTCCTGTACCGCTGGACGCCCCCGCAGGGCTTCGAGCACGGCCACGGGCAGCTCGGCACCCTCGCCGACGACGCCGGCTCGCTCCAGGCCTTCAAGTGCTTCGACTCCGGCGGCCAGTTCGTCGACGACCTCTCCCGCGCCACCAAGATCGGCACGGTGTACGGCGTCGACTGGGTCGACGTCCCGGACCGCGACGCCAAGACCACGTCCGTGCGCAAGCAGTTCGCCGCCGGCCAGGTCACCCGCGCCCGCAAGCTCGAAGGCATGTGGTGGGGCGACGGCGGCGCGTACATCGTCTCCTCGTACGCTCGCGCGGAGAGCCCCGTCCAGCACGACGGTGCCGTCTGGTTCTACGACCCCAAGCGCCGCACCCTGACGCTGAAGGTCCTCATCGGCGTGAACCCCGACCCGTCGGTCGACGGCGCCTTCGACGGCCCGGACAACATCACCGTCTCCCCGTACGGCGGCCTCGTCATCGCCGAGGACGGCGAGGGCATCCAGCACCTCTTCGGCGCCACCGACAGCGGCCGTACGTACCCGATCGCCCGCAACGAGCTGAACAACGGCACCGCAGAGGCGCCCGAATACAGCGAGTTCACCGGCGTCACGTTCTCGCCCGACGGCAAGACCCTCTTCGCCAACATCCAGGAGCCGGGCATCATGCTCGCCATCACCGGCCCCTGGAAGCGCCAGAAGCGCGGCTGATTAATTCAATGGCTCGACCCGCGGCCGCCCTCCTAAAGTGGTGCACGTCCAGGTGCGAAGGCAGGACCTACTTCCACTGATAATGGGGCGGCCGCGGGTTCGAGTCCCGCCACCGGTACAACGCGCCGGTGTAGCTCAGGGGTTAGAGCACCTACGTCGGTTCCGCCGACCTGAACTCTGGACACCACAACTTCATGCACCTCCCGGTGCGCTGGCTGCGGCTACTTCTCTCTCAAAGAATCCACGCCGCCGCCGATTTGATCTCGGGAGGCGCAGCACATGGTGTGTGCCCGGTGCGCAGGCAACGGTTACTTCATTGGATCGGACGGTTGCGGGTTCAAATCCCGTCATCGACTTCGGGTCGGTGTAGCTCAATTCGGTAGAGCATCTGGCTAAGTCCGTCGCCGACTCCTGATCTCGGGCACGCTCCATTTGCTGCGCCTCCCCTCGAAACACGACTGGAAAGTCGTAAAAGAATTCGGGGGAATTCATCATGGCGCGATTCAACACCAAGGCGGCCAAGGCACACCCCACTTCGCGGGTCACCTCGACCGGCCGTGTGCTCCGTACGTACGAGGGCGGCCGAGGCCAGGAGCGCGACGCGCGCTCCGAGCTTTTCCTGCTGTCGATTGCGAACTTCGTTTCGCAGAACACCTTTTACGAGACCGGCGCGGCTCGCGACGACCGGTTCGCCAAGCTCGTGCGCGAGCTCGCCGTCGCCGACCCGTCGTGGACGGCCGCCCTGCTCGGCTGGCTGCGCGGTGAGGGCAACCTGCGTACGGCCTCGATCGTGGGCGCCGCCGAGTACGTGAAGGCACGTCTCGACGCGGGCGCCACCGACGGCCCGGCCAACCGCCAGGTCATCGCGTCCGTGCTGTGCCGTCCGGACGAGCCCGGCGAGCTGCTCGCGTACTGGACCTCGCAGTACGGCCGCAACGTGCCCAAGCCCGTCAAGCGGGGCATCGCCGACGCCGTACGACGTCTCTACAACGGCAAGGCGCTGCTGAAGTACGACACGGCGTCCAAGGGCTACCGCTTCGGCGACATCCTCAACCTGGTGCACGCGGCTCCGGACCCGGACAAGCCGTGGCAGGGCGAGCTGTTCCAGTACGCGCTGGACCGGCGGCACAACCCGGACACGGCCGTGGTGCCCAAGTCGCTGCCCGTGCTCGTGGCGCACCGTGACCTGATGGCGCTGCGGCCCGCCAAGCGGCGCAAGGTCGTGACCGGAGCGCACGGCGCGCAGCGCCTGGCGGAGGCGGGCATGACCTGGGAGGCGCTGGCCGGCTGGCTGCAGGGCCCGATGGACAAGGCGGCCTGGGAGGCCGTGATCCCGTCCATGGGCGCGATGGCGCTCGTGCGGAACCTGCGGAACTTCGACGAGGCGGGTGTCAGCGACGAGGTGGCGGCTCAGGTCGCCGCCAGGATCAGCGACCCGGCGGAGGTGGCGCGCTCGCGGCAGTTCCCCTTCCGCTACCTCGCCGCGTACCAGCACGCGCCCTCGCTGCGCTGGTCGTACCCGCTGGAGCAGGCGCTCGGCCACTCGCTGGCCAATGTGCCGGCGCTGCCCGGACGGACGCTCGTGCTCGTTGACCGGTCCGGTTCGATGTTCTACTCGCGGCTGTCCGACCGCTCCGAGCTGAACCGGGCGGACGCGGCGGCGATCTTCGGCACGGCGCTCGCGCTGCGGGCGGCGGACGCGGATCTCGTCGAGTTCGGCACCAGCAGCAACCGCGTGAAGTTCCGCACGGGCGAGTCGGTGCTCAAGGTGCTGGAGCGCTTCGGGGACCTCGGCGGCACCAACACGAGCGAGGCGGTCCGCAAGCACTACAAGAAGCACGACCGGGTGCTGATCGTCACTGACGAGCAGGCCACGTACAGCCACTACGGCGACCCGACCGAGCAGGTCCCGGCGCACGTACCGGTCTACACGTGGAACCTGGCGGGATACCGAGCGGGCCACGCCCCGTCCGGGAAGGGGAACAGGCACACGTTCGGCGGGCTCTCGGACGCGGCCTTCCGGATGGTGCCGCTCCTTGAGTCGGCGCGGGACGCGGACTGGCCCTGGAAGTGAGCGGATGAGTGCGGCCCGTACTTCGGTGCGGGCCGCACTCTTGTGCGTATCGGGTGCTGATATCTAACATTTCAGTTCATGGAGGCGATACGGCCCGTGCGTCGGACCCTGCTCCGGGACCGCGCTTACGAGGCGATACGGGACGCCATCGTGGCCGGCGACATCGCGCCGGGCGCGGTGGTGCGGGACGCCGAGCTGGCGGAGCTGCTCGGGCTGTCGCGGGCGCCGGTCCGTGAGGCCTTCTCACGGCTGGTCGACGAGGGGCTCCTGGAGTCCAAGCCGCAGAGCTACACCCGGGTGACGCCTGTGGTGGCCGCCGATGTGCGGGACGCCGCGGCCGTCGTCGGCGCCATGCACGAGCTGGTGACGCGGGCGGCCGTGCCCCGGCTTCTCGCGGACCACGTGGGTGCCATGCGGGACGCCAACGTGCGTTTCGCCGCGGCCGTACGAGACGGCGACGTGGACGCTGCCCTGCGCGCCGACGACGAGCTGCACGACGTCCTCGTCCGGGTCAGCGGCAACCGTGCCGCCGCGGCCACCATCGCCCGCTACACCCCGCTCATCCGCCGACTGGAGCGACGGCGCTTCGGCGAGGGCGGCAACTGCCATTCGGCCGGGCTGCACGAGCGGCTGATCGAGGCCTGCGCGCGCGGTGAGGTGGACGAGGCGGTCCGCGTCACGGCGGAGATCTGGCGGGGTCTGGAAGAGCTCGCCGACGAAGCGGCCCACTGAACCCGGGAGGACCCATGCCCCTTTCCTCGTACGAGCGTTACCCGCTGCTCTTCGGACCCTCGCCGGTGCATCCGCTGGAGCGGCTGACGAAGCACCTCGGCGGCGCCTCCCTGTGGGCCAAGCGGGAGGACTGCAACTCCGGAGTCGCGTACGGCGGGAACAAGACCCGCAAGCTGGAGTACCTCGTCGCCGACGCGCTCGCGAAGGGCTGCGACACGCTCGTCTCGATCGGCGGCGTGCAGTCCAACCACACCCGTCAGGTCGCGGCCTGCGCCGCCCGCGCCGGACTCAAGTGCGTGCTGGTGCAGGAAAGCTGGGTGGAATGGCCCGACTCCGTGTACGACAAGGTCGGCAACATCCTCATCAGCCGGCTCGCCGGCGCGGACGTGCGGCTTGTGCGGGCCGGGTTCGGGATCGGTTTCAAGGAGAGCTGGCAGCAGGCGCTGCGGGAGATCGAGGAGTCGGGCGGCAAGCCGTACGCCATCCCGGCGGGGGCGTCCGACCATCCGCTCGGCGGGCTGGGGTTCGCCGCGTGGGCGTACGAAGTCGCCGCGCAGGAGAGGGAGTTGGGACTCTTCTTCGACACGGTGGTGGTGTGCTCCGTGACCGGGTCGACCCAGGCGGGCATGGTCGCCGGATTCGCCGCGCTGGAGGAGGCGGGTGGGAGGCCACGGCGCGTCCTTGGGATCGACGCGTCGGCGGCACCGGCCCGTACCCGTGAGCAGATCGCGCGGATCGCCCACGGCACGGGCCAACTCATCGGCGTACGGAAGGAATTGACACAAGCGGACATCGAGCTGGACGAGCGCTACCACGCGGGGACGTACGGGATCCCGGACGAGGCCACGCTGGAAGCGATGCGCCTCGCGGCGCGCACCGAGGGGATGGTCACCGACCCCGTCTACGAGGGGAAGTCGATGGCCGGGATGGTGGATCTGGTGACGCGGGGCGAGATCGGGCGGGAGTCGACCGTGCTCTACGCCCATCTGGGCGGGCAGCCGGCGTTGAACGCGTACAGCGCGCTGTTCTAGGCGGTGCCTTCTCTCGGCGGGGGGCTTCGGCCTCTATGCGGTGGTCCTCTGTGCGGGTGGTCTTCTATGCGGTGGTCTTCGGCTTGGTGCCGGTGATCACGAGTGCCGACACCAGCAGGGCGGTGAGCGCGATCAGCGAGCCGATGCCGAAGGCGCGGGCCGCGCCGTGGGTGAGGATCTCGGACCGTGACCCGGTCGCGTGCCGGGTCACCGTGCCGAACACCGTGACCAGGATGGACAGTCCGAGCGTGCCGCCGAGCCATTGGAGGGTCTGCAGCAGACCGGACGCGGCGCCCGCCTCACGCGGCTCGATGCCCGCGAGGATCGTCGCGTTGAGCGGCATGAAGCTCAGGCCCACGCCTACGCCCATCAGCAGCAAGGGGCCGAACAGGCCGGTCGGATAGCCGTCGCCGGGCTGGAGCCGCCACAGCCACGCGGCCGCGGTGACGAGCAGGGCCATGCCGGTGAGCAGCACCGGCTTGGCGCCGAAGCGGGCCAGAAGCCTCGGTACGAAGCGCACGGTCGTGAACATCGCCAGGGTCATCGGAAGGAAGGCGAAGCCTGCGCGGAGCGGGCTGTATTCCAGGACCTGTTGGCAGATGAGGGTGAGGAAGTAGAACGCGCCGAACATGCCCGCGGGCAGCAGCAGGACGCCCGCGTAGCCGCCCGCGCGGTTGCGGCTGGCGAACAGGCGCAGAGGCATGATCGGCTGGCCCGCGCGGGACTCGATCAGCGTGAAGCCCGCCAGCAGGGCCGCCGCCGCGCTGAAACCGAGCTGTGCCTGGGTGTCGCCCCAGCCGTCCTCCGAGACCCGGATGAACGCGTAGACGAGCGAGGTCATCCCGGCCGTGCCGGTGAGCGCGCCCGCCGCGTCGAACCGGCCCGCGTGGCGCGGGGTTTCGGTGACGAAGCGCGGGAGGGCCACGGCGACCGCGATGCCGATCGGTACGTTGATCAGCAGGGCCCAGCGCCAGGACGCCCACGAGGTGAGCATGCCGCCGAGGACCAGGCCGACGGAGGCGCCGATGCCCGCCATGGAGGAGTAGACGCCGAGGGCGTGGTGGCGGCGCGGGCCCTCCGGGAAGTTGGTGGTGATCAGGGCGAGGGTGCTGGGGGCCGTGAGGGCGGCGCCCGCGCCCTGCAGCGCGCGGGCCGCGAGTAGCCAGGCGTTCTCGGTGGCGAGTCCGCCGAGGAGAGAGGAGGTGGCGAAGAGCAGGACGCCGATGGTGAGTGTGCGGCGGCGGCCGACGATGTCTCCGACCCGGCCGCCGAGGAGCAGCAGACCGCCGAAGGCGAGCGTGTAGGCGTTGAGGACCCAGGAGAGGTCGGTGGGGGTGAAGTCGAGGTCTTTCTGGATGTCGGGCAGCGCGACGTTGACGACCGTGGAGTCGACGCCGACCATCAGGTAGGCGGTGACGATGACGAGGAGAACCGTGCCGAGCCTGTCCGGCGGCTGCTCCTGGGACGGGGCTTCGGGCGGGCTGGTGCCGGTGCCGGCGGATGGGGTGGACGGGGTGGACATGGGATGCTCCCTGTCTCGTGTCCCCGGTGGGTGTGTGCGGGCAGCGCGGACTGCCCGCCCAGTAAGCGGGGACTGTCTCCGGTTAGTACTCGGTAAGATACGGAGAGAGTCCCCGGTTGGCAAGGAGTATCTGAATGGCGCAGGTCAAGCCGATGCGGGCGGATGCGCGGCGGAACTATGAGCGGCTGATCAAGGAGGCGGCGTTCGCGTTCGCCGAGCACGGGGAGGGCGCGTCCCTCGATGACATCGCCAAGCGGGCCGGGGTGGGGTCCGGGACGCTGTACCGGCACTTTCCCACGCGGCAGGCGTTGTTGGAGGCCGTGTACGTGGACAGCATCGAGGCGATCGCCGCGCGGGCGGACGAGATCGCCGCGGAGCTGCCGCCCGGCGAGGCGCTCGTGGAGTGGCTCAACGAGCTGAGCGAGGGCATGATCCAGGTCCGCGGGCTCAAGACGCTGCTCGGGTCGGCCGTCGCGGACGGGAGTTCCGCGGTGCTGACCGCGTGCGGGGACTCGGTGAAGGGGGCGGCCACGCGGCTGGTGGAGGCGGCTCAGCGGGAGGGAACACTGCGGGCGGACGTCGAGCCGATCGAGGTGCTGCGGCTGGCGCATGGCGTGGCCACCGCGTCGGAGCTGGCGAATGGGCAGGGGAAGTACATTCGCCGGTATGTGTCGTTGCTGACCGAGGGGCTGCGTCCCTAGGCGGGCGGGGGCTCGACGACCACTCATAGGACTTGACGACAGGCTTTATGGCGAAAGCTCGCCCAAGAGGTCCGTGGCACTGTCCGTGGCTGTTTCCGGAGGGACCGAGGGCGGGCCGATGGGCTCCCGGAGGACCCGTACGGAAGGAGGAAGCGTCTCCGCGCGGGTCTCCGGTATCTCGAAGAAGACGGTACTGAGATGGGGGAAGGCGCTCAGCCACTCCCAGGTGCAGTCGAGGTCGACCTCCACCCAGAGGTCGTAGAGGCTGTCCCGGTCACACGCGCTCTGGAACTCCTCCGGCCTGAACGGACCCGAGATCTTGATGCGGGACCGGCCGCCGAAGCCGCGCAGCGCGCGCAGTTCCGCGGGGTTGGAGACCGGGAAGTACAGATAGTCGTCGGCCAGGTGCGCGACGACCTCCTCGGCGTAGCGGTCGCAGTCGAACCGGCTCCAGACCCGGGCCAGTTCGGCCCGCACCCGGATGTCGGTCAGCTCCCGGTACGCGGCCAGCACCGGAATCGCCGCGTCGGTCGCGATGCGCGTCGCGGTCAGCACGGTGAAGTACGCCTCGTCCGCCGAGAGCTCCTCCGGTCCCGGAAGCAGATCCAGGACGACCGGGCCGACGTCGGCCAGCGTCCGGGCCTGCTCCGCCGACTGGGGCGGAATCAGGGCCGCGGCCCGCCGCTGCACCTCGGTTCTAACCTCGGGGTCCAGCTCCGTCGCGTGCTCCAGGCAGGCGGCCGCCAGGAGGTGGAGCCGACGGCTCTCCTGCTCCGAGCAGTCGCCGCGCTCGATGAGCCCGGTGAGCAGCCGCGTACGCTCCGTCGTCCGCGCATGGGCGACGGACATCCGGATGACGTCCTCCCACTGGTCGAGATGGGCGTGCGCGATGAGGAAGTCGAAGTCGAGACCCTCCACCGCCGCCTTGGCGCCCAGGTAGTCCTGGAAGGTGCGGTGGATGAAGTCCATCGAGCCCTTGGTCGGTTCGCGCAACAGGCCGCTGCGGACCAGCAGATGGCGGTAGATCTCCTCCGCGCTGCCCTGCTCGGCGATGCGCGGCATCGCCGGCAGGGCATGTGCCAGGAGGTCGACCGCGTCGGCCCGGTCCATCTCCGAACGGCCGTTGCGGATCATCCAGTACGCGAGCTTCTGGATCAGCTGGACGTGATGGGCCTCGCCGATGCGGATCGTGCCCGGCTTGTAGATGCCCCGCTCGCGGTCGCGCCGGGACAGCAGCATGGAGAGCGCGGCGTCGTAGATCTCCTTGCGGCCGTCGGGGAGATGGCCGCGGCGGTCCTGATGGAGTGCGCAGATCAACGCACACATCAGAGGATTGGTGGCCAGCCGCCCCAGATCCTGCCTCGCCCGGATCGCCCGCAGCAGATCCTGCGCGTACTGGTCGCCGATACCGGCGGCCTTGTGCCATCGCCGGACGAACTCGGCCACGTTGTCCCGGCTCATCGGGGCCAGGTCGAGCTCCGCGAAGTCGTCACCGACCAGCCAGTCCTCCCGTACGGCGGACGGCCGTGACGTGACCAGCCACCGGTTGCGCGGATAGGAGTCGACCAGATCCTGCAGCCAGCGGCGGGCCTCCTCGCGCTCGTTCTCCGGGATCTCGTCGATGCCGTCGACCAGCATGAGCCCGCGCCCCGACCGCAATACCCGGTCGAACCAACCCGTCGGCTGAAGGGCGGCGATCGGACAGCCGACCTCGGACAGGAACTCGTCGGGGGTGGGGAGCTTGGCACCGCCCCGCGTCAGCGTGCGCAGTGGAAGGACGAACGGAACGAGGCCGTACAAGTACAGCAGTCGTTCGTCGAGCGCCTTCTGCGCGGTGGACACCGCCAGCCACTGCACCAGCGTCGTCTTCCCGGAACCTGCCACCCCGCGCAGGAGCACGCGATTGCGCCCCGCCAGCACCTGGTCGGCGGGCAGCAGCATGGGGTTCTTCGTGTCGCCCACCGCGTCCAGGCTCAGATACGCGGCGTCGAGCGGCCAGGTGCCCGGGGACTCGGACAGATCGAGCCCGAAGATCGTCAGCTTGCCGTGCTTGGAGGCGATGTAGCGGGCATAGCGCTCCTCGAACGGGGCGTCGGCCGGCGACGGCGTCCGGGCGATCAGCCCGTCGATCTTCTTCGACAGCTCCTCGATCCGGTGACTCTGCTCCACCAGCGTGCGGGCGACGAAGGTCGACCGCTGGGTGAAGAAGTGCACGATGTGCAGACAGGCAGTGTCGAGCACGCTCACATAGAGATAGACCGCGTCGCTCGACAGCCCGAGCGTGGCGGACGGGCTCTGCGCCCGCAGATGCTGCGCCAGAGCCATATGGCCGAGCTGGACGGCCTGTACGTCGTCCATGTCGATGCTGTCCATGGCGCGCAGGGTGTCGGCGACCGAGTGGGCCACGGCAGCCAGTTCGTACGACGGGAGGCGTTCCGCCACGCCCGTCGACTGCGCGGCCCGGTTGACCAGCTCCTTGGCGATCTTGTGCAGGTCGAGGTCGGACAGAACGCGTTTCTCGCCCGTGAACGAGACCAGGCTCGAGATGCGTACGGGCTTGTCGACCAGCCCCGCTCCAGGACCCTCGGCCACGAACAACTTCTTGATCAGCGGTGCGACCACGCTCGACGCGAGCCGAGCGCCAATGGCAGCGGGATCCATCTACCCCCCCGTCGGGTGCGTGCGGACGGCGGCCACCTCGGTGTGGCCCGCCGCCGGGTGCCCGGACTGAGCAGAGTAGGACAAAGGCGGGTACCGCGGAGGGGGAACGCCGCGGGATGTCGCCGGACATGAAGCACGGCGGTGGTGACCTCAAGTCCCCACCGCCGTCTGCCTCTTGCGCGCCCTTGCGCGCTCCCGTGCGCCGGTCGCCGGCGAGCCGACGCTAGAGCGCCTGGGCGGCCGGCTTCACCATGCCGCGGACCGTGCGGGACTTCACGAAGTCGCCGATGGCCGTCATCTCCCACTCACCGGAGAACTGCTTGATGAGCTTGGCCATCATGACGCCGGTCTGGGGTTCGGCGTTGGTGAGGTCGAAGCGGACCAGTTCCTCGCCGGTGGCGGCGTCGAGAAGGCGGCAGTAGGCCTTGGCCACCTCCGTGAACTTCTGGCCGGAGAAGGAGTTGACCGTGAAGACCAGGCCGGTGACGTCCTGGGGGAGACGGCCGAGGTCCACGACGATCACCTCGTCGTCGCCGCCGCCCTCTCCCGTGAGGTTGTCGCCGGAGTGCTTGATCGCGCCGTTCACGATGGAGAGCTTGCCGAAGTAGCAGCTGTCGATGTGGTTGCGCTGCGGGCCGTACGCGATGACCGAGGCGTCCAGGTCGATGTCCTTGCCGCGGTAGGCGGGCTCCCAGCCGAGGCCCATCTTGACCTGGGAGAGGAGCGGGCGGCCGCCCTTGACCAGGGAGACGGTCTGGTTCTTCTGGAGGCTCACCCGGCCCTTGTCGAGGTTGATCTTGCCGGAGGGCGCGGGCGCGGCTGCCGCCGCGGGGGCGGGGGGAGCGGCCGGGGCCGGCGGGGCCGTGAGGCGGGGGTCCAGGGACGGGGCCGGCGGGGCGACCGGGGGCTGCATCGCGGGGGCGGGCGGGGTGATCGGCTGTGCGGGTGCCGGGGCCGGTGCGGCTGCCGGTTCTTCCACCGTCACACCGAAGTCGGTGGCGATGCCCGCCAGGCCGTTCGCGTAGCCCTGGCCCACCGCGCGGGCCTTCCACGCGCCGTTGCGGAGATAGATCTCGACGATCACCAGGGCCGTCTCCGCGCCCAGCTGGGGCGGGGTGAAGGTCGCGAGTACCGAGGTGTCGTCCGCGTTGCGGATGGTGGCCGTGGGTTCGATGCCCTGGAAGGTCTGGCCCGCCGCGTCCGGGCTCGCGGTGACGACGATCTTCTCGATGCCCGGGGGGACCGCGGTCGTGTCGACCGTGATCGCGTCCGGGGCCGTGCCGCCGCCCGAGCGGTACGTCACGCCCGGGCCTGCGGGCTGGTTGTAGAAGATGAAGTCGTCGTCGGAGCGCACCTTGCCGTCGGCGGTGAGCAGCAGGCCCGATACGTCGAGCCGCACCGGGGCGGCGACGTCCACCGTCACGCGGGTGACGGGGAGAGGGATGTTCGAGCCGGGGGTCATAGCTGTCATGCCAGGGGTAACGAGCGGGGGCGCTTTACCGTTCCCTTACCCAGGGAGTTGTTGGTGGGGGGGTGCGAGGAAGTGGGTTTTTCGCCCCCTCCGCCCCCTGCCCGACCCGACCTGGGGCTCCGCCCCAGACCCCGTTCGCGCAGTTCCCCGCGCCCCTGAAAAGGGGGTCTGGGGGCGGCAGCCCCGAGGTACGGGTCGGGCAGGGGCGGAGGGTGCGAGAAAGCCTTACGGCACCACCACGATCTTCCGGCCCACCCCCGACGCGAACTGTTCCAGTGCCTGGGGATAGCTCGTCAGGGGGAGGCGGTCGCTGATGAAGACGGACGGATCGAGGACCCCGGTCGCGAAGAGTTCCGCCGCGCGTTCGAAGCTATGGAGGACGGCCATGGAGCCGGTGATCGTGATCTCTTGGTTGTAGATGCGGTAGGGGTCGATGGTTACGCGGGTCGCGTAGTCGGCGACACCGAACTGGAGGAACGTGCCCGCCTTGGCGACACGCCCCAGGCCGTCCTGGATCGCCGCCGCGTTGCCCGTCGCGTCGACGACGACGTCCCAGCCCTGGGGGCGTTCGAGCTCGTCGGCGTTGGCCGCGGCAGCGGAGACGCCCAGCTGCTGGGCCGTGGCGAGCCGCTGCGGGTTGAGGTCCACGATGTCCACGCTCGCCGCCCCGGTGCGCTTGGCGAGCTCCAGCATCATCAGGCCCATCGTCCCGGAGCCGTAGATCAGGACGTGGGCGCCGAGGCGGGAGTTCAGGACGTCGTAACCGCGTACCGCGCAGGAGAGCGGTTCGACCAGGGCCGCGTCCTGGGTGCGGACGTGCTCGGGGAGCTTGACGCAGTTGGCCACGGGGGCGACCGCGTACTGGGCGGCTCCACCCGCGGTCGTCACGCCGATCGCCGCCCACCGCTCGCAGAGATTGTTGTGGCCCGTACGGCAGTAGCGGCACTCGTAGCAGTAGAGGGACGGGTCCACGGCCACGCGGTCGCCGACCGAGACCTCGGTGACCTGGGCGCCGACCCCGACCACCTCGCCCGCGAACTCGTGCCCCGGCACGATCGGCAGCTTGGGCGCGAACTCGCCCTGGAGGATGTGCAGATCGGTGCCGCAGAGGCCACAGGCGGCGACCTCGACGACGACCTCCCGGGGCCCTGGCGTCGGGTCCGGGACCTCGGCGACGACGGCGCGGCCCACGGACTCGATGACGGCGGCCTTCATTTCACGGCTCCCAGTGACAGGCCCTGGACCAGCTTGTCCTGGGCGGCGAACCCCGCGGCGAGCACCGGCAGGGAGATGACGAGCGACGCGGCGCACACCTTCGCCAGGAACAGGCCCTGGCTGGTGATGAAGCCGGTCAGGAAGACGGGGGCGGTCTCGGCGACCACGCCCGTCAGTACGCGGGCGAACAGCAGCTCGTTCCAGCTGAAGATGAAGCAGATCAACGCTGTTGCCGCGATGCCTGGCAGGGCGATGGGGGCCACCACGCGCGCGAGGATCGTCGGCAGCCTCGCGCCGTCTATCTGCGCCGCCTCGATCACCGCCACCGGGACCTCGGCGAGGAACGACTGCATCATCCACACCGCGATCGGCAGATTCATGGAGGTGTAGAGGATGACCAGCAGCCAGATGTTGTCCAGCATTCCGGTGTTCTTGGCGAACAGGTAGATGGGCAGCAGCCCCGCCACCACCGGCAGCATCTTCGTCGACAGGAAGAAGAACAGGACGTCCGTCCACTTCTTCACCGGGCGGATGGAGAGCGCGTACGCCGCCGGGAAGGCCAGGAGGAGGACGCAGAGCGTCGAGACCAACGACGCCACCGTCGAGTTGATCAGCGCGGGCCAGGGGCTCGCGCCGCCTCCCGTGCCGAAGAACTCCCGGTAGCCGTCGAGGGTGAGGGCGGCGCCGAAGGACGGCGGGTTGGTCGCCGCGTCGGACTCCGAGTGGAACGACGTCAGGGCCATCCAGGCGATGGGCAGGAAGAAGACGACTCCGGCCAGCCAGGCCGCCAGGCCCAGGCCCGCTCCCCGGGTGCGGCGGGGACGTACTCGTATCGCGGTGGCGCTCATGCGCGGGACACCTCCTCGCGGAACAGGGACGACACCACGCGCAGCGCGAAGGTCGCGATGATGATCGAGCCGATGACGACCAGGACGCCCGCGGCCGAGGCGAGGCCGTTCTCGTGGGCCTGGTAGAAGCTCTGGTAGACGGTGTAGGGCAGGTTCGCGGTGCCGAGGCCGCCGGAGGTGATCGTGAACACCGCGTCGAAGTTCTGGACGATGTAGATCGAGCCCAGCAGGGCGCCGAGTTCCAGGTAGCGGCGCAAGTGGGGAAGTGTGAGGTAGCGGAAGACCTGCCAGTCGCTCGCGCCGTCCACCTTCGCGGCCTCGATCTGTTCGTGGGAGCGGCTCTGCAGGCCCGCGAGCAGGATCAGCATCATGAAGGGCGTCCACTGCCAGACGAGGGAGGCCTCGACCGCGAGCAGTGGGGTGTTGGAGATCCAGTCCGGCTGGGGGCCGCCCACGTAGTGCAGCAGGCCGTTCAGGAGGCCGTACTCGGGGTTGTAGAGGACGTGCTTCCAGAGCAGGGCCGCGGCCACCGGGACCACCAGGAACGGTGCGATCAGGAGCGTACGGACGATGCCCCGGCCGCGGAATTTCCGGTCCAGGAGCAGTGCCAGGACCAGGCCGAGGACCAGGCTGACCAGGACCACGGTGACGGTCAGCAGGATCGTCGTCCAGACGGAGTGGCGCAGGTCGGGATCGGTCAGTACGTCCGAGTAGTTGCCGAAGCCCGTGAAATGGCGGGCCTTCGGGTAGAGGGCGTTCCAGTCGAAGAAGGAGATCACCAGCGTGGCCACGAAGGGGAGCTGGGTCACGGCGATCATGAAGATCAGGGCGGGGAGGAGCGGGGCGCGGGTGGCCCAGGCGCGCATCCGGCCGGAGGGACGGCGGGCGGCGCGTACGGAGGGGGCGGCCAGAGGGGCCGTTGTCGTTGCGGTCATCGTCCCTCGTACTCCTTGGAGATCTTCTCTGCGAGTTGCTGGGACTTGCTCAGGGCCGACTCGACGGACTGGCGTCCGGCGATGGCTGCGCTGATCTCCTGCGAGACCTTGGTGCCGAGATCGGTGAACTCGGGGATGCCGACGAACTGGATGCCGGGCGCGGGGCGCGGCTGCACCCCCGGGTCGCGCGGCCGGGCGCCCTCGATGGCGTCGCGCGTCGTGGCCTGGAAGGCCGCGGCCTCCTTGACGTAGGCGGCGTTCGTGTAGGTCGAGGCGCGCTTGCCGGCCGGGACGTTGGACCAGCCGATCGTGTCCCCGACCAGCTGCTCGTACTTCTTGCTGGAGGCCCAGGAGATGAACTTCCAGGCCTTGTCCGAGTTGTGGGAGGCCTTCTGCAGGCCCCAGGCCCAGGTGTAGAGCCAGCCGGAGGACTGGGTCTTCTCGACGGGCGCGGGTACGTAGCCGATCTTGCCCTTGACCGGGGAGTCGGACGCCTCCAGCGAACCGGCGGCAGACGTGGCGTCGTACCACATGGCCGTCTTGCCCTGGGTCATGTTGTTGAGGCACTCGGCGAAGCCGGACTGGGCGGCGCCGGACTCGCCGTGCTTGCGGACGAGGTCCACATAGAACTTCGTGGCCTTCTCGAACTCGGGGGAGTCGAGGCGCGCCTTCCAGTCCTTGTCGAACCAGGTGCCGCCGAAGGTGTTCACGACGGTGGTGAGCGGGGCCATCAGCTCGCCCCAGCCGGGCAGGCCGCGCAGGCAGATGCCCTTCATGCCGGACTCGGCGCCGTCGGCCTCGGCGGCGAGCCTGCCCACCTGATCCCAGGTGGGATTCGCCGGCATGGTCAGGCCCTTCTTGGCGAACACGTCCTTGCGGTACATCAGGAAGGACGACTCGCCGTAGAACGGCTGCCCGTAGAGCTTCCCGTCGTCGGCCGTCAGGGACTGCCGCATGGGTTTGAGGATGTCCTGCTCGTCGTACGCGCTGTCCTGGCGTACGTACGAGTCCATCTCGTGCAGCCAGCCGTTCCTGGCGTAGATCGGTATCTCGTAGTTGGACAGCGTGGCGACGTCGTACTGGCCCGCCTGGTTGGCGAAGTCCTGGCTGATCTTGTCGCGGACGTCGTTCTCCGGCAGGACGGTGAAGTTGACCTTGATGCCGGTCTCTTTGGTGAAGTGGGCTTTGGTGAGCTTCTGCAACTCCACCATCTGCGGGTTGTTGACCATCAGGACGTTGATGGAGTTGCCTCCGGAGCCCGCGCCGCCCGCTCCGGTCCAGCAGCCGGAGAGCAGCGGGGTGAGCAGCGTCCCTGCGGCGGCCGCGGCGAGCAGTGCGCGCGGCCTCCGTCGGCTCGGGGTTCGCATGGATCACTCCTGGACGTATGGGGAGATAAGGGGTGCGATTGGGCGTGGGGCGCCCTACGGGGTATGTGGGTTGTGTTTTCGGACGGTGGGGGTGCGGGTTTGGATTTCGAACTGGACAGAGGGGGGTCGGTTTGGTTTTCAGACTCGGATGACCTGAGGGCCTTGCAGCGAGTACCGGTGGGCCTCGGACGCCGGGAGCAGCGTGCTCGTGACGATCGCCTCCAGCGCGCTGATGTCGGCGAACCGGCAGAAGCTGACCGCCCCGAACTTGGTGTGCACGCCGGCGAAGATCGTGCGCCGGGAGGCCCGGACCGCCTGCGCCTTGACCTCGCTGACCGCCGGGTCGGGCGTGGTGAGGCCGTGCTCGCGGGAGATGCCGTTGGCGCCGATGTAGGCGAGGTCGATGACGAAGCCGGAGAGCATCTTCGTCGTCCAGTGGTCGACTGTCGCGAGCGTGCCGGGGCGGACCCGGCCGCCGAGCAGCAGGACGCTCGTGTTGTCGGCCTCGGCGAGCGCGCCCGCCGTGGCCAGGGACGCGGTGACCACGGTCAGCGGCCGGTCCCGGGGCAGTGCCTCGGCGATGAGCTGGGGGGTGAACCCCTCGTCGACGAAGACCGTCTCGGCGTCCCCGAGCAGCTCGGCGGCCGCGGCCGCGATCCGGCGCTTCTCGGGCACATGGCTCGTGGTGCGGAAGGCGAGCGTGGTCTCGAAGCCGGCGCTCTCCACGGGGTAGGCGCCGCCGTGGGTGCGGCGCACCAGACCGTGGTCCTCCAGGGTGCGCAGATCCCGCCGTACGGTCTCCTTGGCGACGCCCAGTTCGGCGGCGAGCGCGGTGACGTCGACCGAGCCCGTGCGGCGCGCGGCCCGGACGATCTCGCGCTGTCGTTCCTCCGCCGTCATCGCCGTCATGGTCGTCACCTGCTCCCTTGCACTCCGTCGCGCACTGCCCGTTCGGGCCCGGTGGGGCCTTGAGGGAAGTTCTACAGCGGGTATCGGCCACTGACCAGGCCTGTTGCGTGTCCGATGGTGACCGTCTGTGTCCGTTTCGCGCTACGGGTGCCCGCGGCGGACCTGGGGCGGAGTGGGTGGCGAGGTGGGATCGGGCAGGCTTCCTGCCCGAACACGGGAGCGGGCGGGCCCGTTCGATGCCCGCCCGCCCTGTGTTCCGGCTTCCGCCGCCGCGTCAGTACGGCCAGATCGGCGGGTGCGTGGTGAAGTGGCCGCCCAGGTGGGCGTGGTCCGGGTTGGCCGGATCGAGCTCGCCCTGCTCGGCGATGAGCTTCTCGGCGTACGGCTCGGAGTCGTCCTGCGGCTCGTAGCCCAGCGCCCGGGCCGTCGAGAGGTCCCACCACAGTCGGGTGTTGGCGGACGAGCCGTAGACGACCGTGTGCCGTACGTCCTCGGCGGTCAGCGCTGCGTGGAAGAGGCGGGCGCCGTCCTCGGGGCTCATCCAGACCGAGAGCATGCGCACGCTCGTGGGCTCGGCGAAGCAGGAGCCGATGCGGACCGAGACAGTCTCCTGGCCGTACTTGTCCCAGTAGAACTGCGCCAGGTCCTCGCCGAAGGACTTGGACAGGCCGTAGAAGGTGTCCGGGCGGCGCGGGGTGTCGATGGGGATCAGGGCGCTGTCGTCGAAGGGGGCGTCGCCCTGCGGGCGCGGGGTGAAGCCGACCGCGTGGTTCGAGGAGGCGAAGACGATCCGGCGTACGCCCTCCTCGCGGGCCGCCTCGTACAGGTTGTACGTCCCCTCGATGTTCGCCTTGAGGATCTTCTCGAAGGAGGCTTCCAGGGAGATGCCCGCGAGGTGGACGATCGCGTCGACGCCCCGTACCGCCTCGCGCAGCGCCGCCTTGTCGGACAGATCCGCGGTGATCGCGTCCGGCTCGCCCTCGATGGGCCGCAGGTCGAGGAGGCGCAGCTCGTATCCGTACTTCGGCAGCAGTCCCCGCATCAGGGTGCCGAGTCCGCCGGCGGCGCCGGTGAGCAGAACGGTGCGGGGAGCGGGCATGCGGGGGTCTCCTCGGTGCGGGTCTCTGTGCCACGACGGTGTCACGGCGGGTGTCGCGACGGGTGTCACGGCTGGGGTACCGGTGGGTGTCGCAACGGGTGTCACGGTGTGCGGCCGTATCCGTGTACGGCATTCACATGCGTGGACACGCTAAGGATCGCTGACGTGCTGCGTCAAGTGTCGCGCGGAGGTGGGGAATCCGCCTTCGTGTTGCGGGTTTGCGTGCTTGACCGGCCCCAAGGTCGCGGCTTAGCGTGGGCGCGTTCAGAAATATAGACGTGGATCAGAAACGTGCACCGTGGGCACCTGTTTAGGGAGAGTCCGTGACGTCAGCCCCTCTCGCCGCTCGGCTCAGCGTCCCCAGCGGGCCGTTGTTCTTCCCCGTCACCGCGTACGGCCCCGACGGCTCCGTCGACCTCGACGTCTACCGGGAGCATGTGCGGCGCGGCGTCGAGGCAGGCGCCGCGGCGGTCTTCGCGTGCTGCGGCACGGGAGAGTTCCACGCGCTCACGCCGGAGGAGTTCGAGGCGTGTGTGCGGGCGGCCGTGGAGGCGGCGGAGGGGCGTGTGCCGGTGGTCGCCGGCGCCGGGTACGGGACCGCGCTCGCCGTACGGTTCGCTCGGCTGGCGGAGGGCGCCGGGGCCGACGGGCTGCTCGCCATGCCGCCGTACCTCGTCGTGGCGGGGCAGGAGGGTCTGCTGCGGCACTATCGCGAGGTCGCCGCGGCCACCTCGCTGGACGTCATCGTCTATCAGCGCGACAACGCCGTGTTCACGCCCGAGACCGTGGTCGAACTGGCGCGCACCGACGGGATCATCGGGTTCAAGGACGGGCTGGGCGATCTGGATCTGATGCAGCGGATCGTGAGCGCGGTGCGGAGCGAAGTCCCCGGGGATTTCCTGTACTTCAACGGGCTGCCGACGGCCGAGCTGACCGGGCTCGCGTACCGGGGTATCGGGATCACGCTGTACTCGTCCGCGGTGTTCTGCTTCGCTCCCGAGATCGCGCTTGCCTTCCACCGCGCGCTGAACGCCGGGGACGACGAGGTGGTGAACCGGCTGCTCGACGGGTTCTACCGGCCGTTCGTCGATCTGCGGGCGCAGGGGCGGGGGTACGCGGTCTCGCTCGTCAAGGCGGGGGTGCGGTTGCGGGGGCTGGATGTGGGTGAGGTGCGGCCGCCGTTGCACGAGCCGGCCGAGGATCATGTCAAGCAGCTGGCGCAGTTGATCGAGCGTGGGTATGGGTTGCTCGAGGAGGGTGTGTGACCGTGCGGCTGGGGCTTCTTGGGGAGGGCGTGTGACCGTGCGGGTGCGGCTTCTTGGGGAGGGTGCGTGAAGGCGTCCGCGTTTCTGTACCCGTGGGATGTCAACGGGGATCCGGAGGCCGCCTCGCGGATGGTCGGGCTCGGGGTGCCGCAGGTGACGCTCGCGTCCGCGTACCACTCCACGCGGGCGTTGACGCCTCGGCATCCTCGGCATCGGATCGTGACGGCTTCGCATGCCGCCGTGCTGTATCCGGTGGGGGACGCGCGGTGGGAGGGGCGCGCGCTGCGGCCGTACGCGGCCGAGAAGTGGGCGGCCGGGGACGCGTACGGCGCGGCTGCCGCGCAGCTCGCGGAGGCCGGTCTCGAGGTCCACACCTGGGTGGTCCTGGCGCACAACTCCCGTATGGGGGCCGAGCATCCGTCGACCGCCGTGGTCAACGCGTACGGGGACCGGTATCCCTGGGCGCCGTGCATCGCGCAGCCCGAGACGCGGGCCTATCTGGTCGACCTCGCGGCGGAGGCCGCGGTGCGGCCCGGGGCTCGCGGTACGGAGCTGGAGTCGCTCGGGTGGTACGGGCTGGCCCATCTGCACGCGCACGACAAGATCGGCGGGGTGGGGCTGGGGGATGCCGGGCAGTATCTGATGTCGCTGTGCTTCTGCCCCTCGTGCCGCGACGGATATACGCAACTGGGCCTGGACCCCGACGAGTTGGCGTCCTCGGTGCGGCGGGCCCTGGAGCCCGTGTGGCGGGGCGAGACTCCCGCCGGGGGCTGGGAGGCGGTGGAGAAGCTCCTGGGCGGCGAGCTCGCGACGGCCACGCGCGCGTGGCGGGACTCCGTGGCGGGCTCGCTTCAGTCGGACACGGTCGCCGCGGTGCGCGCGGCCGCCCCGGAGGGGTTCCGGATCCTGCTCCACGCGGACCCGGCCTCGTACCACTGCGGAGCGAACGCCGGTGTGGACCCCGAGCACATCCTCTCGGTCGCCGACGGCGTGGTCGTGCCGTGCGCGGGAGGGCCGGGACTGCTGACTCCCTTTGCCGAGCGGCGTGTCGGGGGGAGTGTGCTGGCGGCCAACTTCACCGTGGTGAGCGGGATGGGCGGCAGCCCCGGAACACTCGGCGAGGACGTGGCGCGGGCCGCAGGGCTCGGGGCCACCGAAGTGCGGCTGTATCACGCGGGGCTGGCGTCCGACGAGGACTTGTCGCTCACGGCGGAGGCGCTTACGCGGCTCGGCTGAGCCTTGAGCAGGGGCGAGACCGCCACCAGTCGCGCCAGCCCGGTCACCACCAACAGCACCTGATGGTCGACCAGTTCGACCAGGCCCGCGCCCACGGCGAGCCCCACCGCGGTCGGGGCGTACATCAGTGTGCCGGCGGTCGCCGCGGTGCGCCCCCGGAGGGCGTCGGGGGTCTCGCGCTGGACCGCAGTGAGGGCCGCGATCAGCACGCAGGGGAGGCCCACGCCGACCGCCGCGGCCGAGGCGAGGGCCACCATGTCGTACGGGAGCGCTTGAGCCGTCACGGCCAGAGCGGTGAGCGCGATGCCGTATCCCGCGAAGCGGTGTGTGCCGAGGCGCCGCAGGAGGGGGCCGGAGACCAGGCCGATGACCACCGAGCCGGCGCCCTGGACCATGGACAGGAGGCCCACGTACGTGGGGGAGTGGCCCAGGCCGTCCACCACCGCGTAGACCGTCGCGCCGTTGAGGCCCGCGAAGAGCATGGTCGTGCCGCCCGCGACGACGAGCGGGCGCAGCTCCGCGTGGCTCCAGAGGTGGCGGGCGCCCTCTGCCGTCCGCGTGCGCAGGTCCGTCGGGGCCGGGCGCGGCCTCGTCTCGCGTACGCGCAGAAGGGTGTACAGCCCCCCGGCGAGTACGAATGTGACCGCGTCCAGGAGGGCGACGCGGGCGCCGCCGTATGCCGCGTACAGGCCCGCTCCGGCGAGCGGGGCGACCAGCTTCATGCCCTCGTTGGCCGTCATGCGCAGGCCGTTGAAGTCGCCGAGGAGGCGTTTGTCGACCGCCGTGGCCACCAGCGCCGACTCCGCCGCGTCCTGGACGACGCCGGTCGCGCCGTAGACGAGGAGGACGGCGAACAGGATCCACACGGTCGCCGGTGAGTCGACGGTGAACAGCGACAGGAGCAGGGCGGCCAGGCCCAGATTCGTCCACACCAGCAAGGGCTTGCGGCGGATGCGGTCCGCGAGGGTGCCGAGGACCGGGCCGATGAGCGTGGGCGCCCAGAGGGCGAAGACGCAGAGCGCGGCCAGGCCGTTCGAGCCGGTCAGGTCCTTGACCCAGATGCCGGACACCAGCCACATCGCCGACGAGCCGAAGCCGGAGACCACCACCCCGCCCAGATACAACCCCGCGTTGCGGTCCCGCAGGACGCGCGTCACTGTCCATGTCGCCATGGATCGTCATCGTGGAGCTAAGGCGGTGGCCCCGGGATCGGGAAGGTGCCCTAGAGAGCGCCGTCAGATGGTGATGACGAGCTTGCCCCGGGGGTGGCCCTTCTCCAGGTGGCGGACGGCCTCGGCGGCCTCGGAGAGGGGGTAGGTGCGGTCGATGGGCGGAGTGATGCTGCCCTTCTCGGCGAGTTCCTTGAGGGTCAGGAGGTCATCGCGGCGGGGGACCGAGATGAGGTTGCGGAGGTTCTGCCCGATGAAGGGGGACAGCAGGACGGCCCGGAGACCGCGGCTCAGACCGCCGAAGAAACCGGTCCCGCCCTCGCCGCCGACGATGACCAGGGTGCCGCGTGGGGCGAGGGCGCGGCGGAGGACGGGCAGCGGGCGAAGGCCCGCGTTGTCGACGATGACGTCGTAGCGGTGGGGGCCGTCGGTGATGTCCTCGCGGGTGTAGTCGATGATGTGGGCGGCTCCCAGCGAGCGGACGAGGTCCGCACTCGCGGGACCGCACACGCCGGTGACCTCGGCGCCATACATCGTGGCGAGCTGGACGGCGAAGGTCCCCACGCCGCCGGAGGCGCCGATGACGAGGACCCGCTGACCCGGCTGCGGGCGCGCCTTGCCGCTCAGGGCCTGGAGGGCGGTCATGCCCGAGACGGGGAGGGCGGCGGCCTGCTCGAACGTGAAGTTGGCGGGCTTGGGCGCCAGCCGGTCGGCCTTGGCGCGCGCGTACTCGGCGAACGAGCCCTCGCAGTTGCCGAAGACCTCGTCGCCCGGCTTGAAGCCGGTCACCCTCGCCCCGACCGCCTCGACGCGTCCGGCGCCGTCCCAGCCCCGGACCGGGTTCTTGGGCTTGCGGAGCCCGAGGGCGAGACGGGCCACATAGGGCCGGCCCGTCATGAGGTGCCACACGCTCGGGTCGACACCGGCGGCGCGGACCTGGACGAGCACTTCGTCGTCGCGGGGTACGGGACGGTCGATGTCGCGCAGTTCCAGGAGGTCTGCGGATCCGTAGGCATCCTGAACGATCGCCTTCATGGCGTGACTCCCTTTTGTGGCCCCTGCATGAGCATCACGCTTTTCGTGGTCCCACGCTTGAGCATCACGGCGGCTCGAACGCGTGAACAGAGGCCTGAGCATGATCTCGGGAGCGGGAGCGATGAGTTTTCGTACGGCCGACGGTCTACCTCTTGACGACCCCGTGACGAGAGGAGCCCGACCATGGGCGATGGCGGTATGACACCGACAACACTGGACCTGGGCCCGCAGGCCCTGATCGTGGCGCGCCTCGCGGAGGCCGTGACGGAGGAGCAGCTCGACGGCGTGACCCCCTGCCCCGGGTACGGGGTGCACAACATGCTGGGGCACCTGGCCGGGCTGGCCGTCGCCTTCCGCAACGCCGGGCGCAAGGACCTGGGCCCCACGACGGACACCAGCCCGGGCGACGTCGTGCCCGACATCGAGCCCGGCTGGCGCGAGGCCCTGCCAAAGGCGCTCGACGAGCTCGCCGAGGCCTGGCGCGACCCGGCCGCCTGGACCGGTGTGACCCGGGCGGGCGGCGTGACCCTGCCGGGGCCGGTGGCGGCTGCCGTCGCAGCCGACGAGCTGCTGGTGCACGGGTGGGACCTCGCCCGGGCCACCGGCCAGGCGTACGAGCCCGACGCCGCCGCCCTGCAAGCGTCGTACGAATTCCTCGCCGCCGCGGCCGAGGATCCGAGCCGGGGCGGCGGCATCTTCGGCCCGGTCGTGCCGGTGCCGGACGACGCGCCGCTGCTGGACCGGGCGATCGGACTCAGCGGGCGCGACCCCGGCTGGAAGCCGTAGCGAGCAGGCGTAGGCGTACGACGAGCACGCCACGCGCAGGCGTACGACGTAAGTCGGGCACGCGTAGGCGCACGACGTAAAAGGGGGCGCCCGCCGACGCGCCATTTCGTACGCTCCCCGTATGTCTCTCGGCCTCACCGTCCTCGGCACCGCCTCCCCGCACCCGCAGCCCGGCCGCCCCTGTTCCGGCTATCTGCTGCGCGGCGGGGGCGCCGAGGTGTGGGTCGACGCCGGGCCCGGGAGCTTCGCCGAATTGCAGAGGCATACGGATCCGGCGGGACTGGACGCCATCTGGATCTCGCATCTGCACGCGGATCACTGCGCGGACCTCGTCTCCGCCGTATACGGGTTCGCGTACGGCGGGCTCACCCCGTCCGCGCCCCTTCCGGTCTATGGGCCGCCCGAGCTCGGGCAACGGCTCGCCGGGTTCTTCGGGCAGTTGGATCCCGGGTTTCTGGGTGGGGTCCTCGACTTCCGGACCTTGTACGACGGGCATGACGCTCGGCTGGGTGAACTGCGGCTCCGTACGCGTGCCGTCGTGCACGACACCGAGGCGTACGGGCTGCGGGCCGAATGCGAGGGGAGCGTCCTCGCGTACTCCGGGGACAGCGGGCCGTGCCCCGCGCTCGCCCAACTCGCCGTCGGCGCCGACCTCTTCCTCTGCGAGGCCGACATCGACCGGCATCGCGGAAGTGAACGTCAGGTGCACCTCACACCCGAGGACGCCGGCGCGGTCGCCGAGCAGGCGGGTGTGGGGGAGTTGCTCGTCACCCACGTAGGGCCGACGCTCACGCCGGAGTCGGCGACCGAGCGCGCCGCGGCCGTCTTCGGCGGCCGGACCACCACGGCTCGTGAGGGTGACACCACGGCTCTTTGAGGACCGGTCCCACCCCCCGGTCAGTCCAACTTCTTTTGCCAGAAGCGTTGACGAAACACGGTCACGCTCCTACCTTCAACGCGTCGTACTTCGTACGTCATATATGAGACGCGATATGCGAGATCAGATGCAGTGGAACGGTCCGCTGGATCCGATGGCATCTGGTCCTTGCGATCCGACACGTGAGATCCGAGAGGCGCGCATGACCTCTGTGCCCACCCCGATCCCGTCCCGCACGCAGTTCGTGCTGGAGGGGATCAAACACCGCATCCTCACCGGGCAGTTGACCCCGGGGCAGGCCCTGGTCGAGACCGAACTCGCGGCGCAGTTCGGGGTGTCGAAGACGCCCGTGCGCGAGGCGCTCAAGACACTGGCCGGTACCGGGCTCGTCGTGATGAACCAGTACAAGGGCGTCACGGTGCGCATGGTGGACGCGGACATGGCGCGCGAGGTGTACGACGTGCGGCTGCTGCTCGAACCGGAGGCGCTGCGCCGGGCCGTGCGGCGCGGGGCCTCGCTCGATGCCGCGCGGGACGCGCTGACCCGCGCCGACAAAGCCACCGACACCGCCGAACGTTCGCTCGCCAACCGGGAGTTCCACCGCGCCCTGTACGTGCCCTGCGGCAATCCGCTGCTCGGCCGGATGCTCGACGAGGTGCGGGACCAGGCCGCTCTGGTGTCCGCGGTCGCCTGGGCCGCCGACCCGTCCTGGGAGCGCGAGGCGGGCGAGCACCGGGAGATTCTGCGGCTCGCCATCGCCGGTGACGCCGACGGTGCGGCCGACGCGCTGCACGCGCATATCGCGTCGTTCGTGCAACGGGCCTTCCCCCAGGGCCAGGAAGAGGATGGACAGGAATGACAGCGACGTACGAGACCCAGCGGGCGGCGCTCGCCGAGGTCGTGGCGATCCCCGTGACACCGTTCGCGGAAGACGGGGCGATCGATCGCGACACCCATCGGGCCCTGTTGCGTCGGCTGCTCGACGGCGGAGTGAAGACCCTTACACCGAACGGCAATACCGGTGAGTTCTACGCTCTGACGCCTGAAGAGCGGCAGCTTGTCACCGAGTTGACCCTCGAGGAGACCGGGAACCGGGCGGTCATTCTTGTCGGTGTCGGGCACGACGTGCCGACCGCGGTCGCCTCGGCGCGGCATGCGCGCGATCTCGGTGCACAGATGGTGATGGTCCATCAGCCCGTGCATCCGTATGTGTCGGAGGGCGGTTGGGTCGACTACCACCGGGCCATCGCCGCGGCCGTACCCGAGCTGGGGGTCGTTCCGTACATTCGCAATCCGCTGCTCGCGGGGGAGCGGCTCGCCGAGCTCGCCGACGAGTGCCCGAACGTCATCGGGGTGAAGTACGCCGTTCCGGACGCCGCGCGCTTCGCCGCCTTCGCGCGGGACGCCGGGCTCGAACGGTTTGTGTGGGTGGCCGGGCTCGCCGAGCCGTACGCGCCCTCGTACTTCTCGGCGGGTGCCACCGGGTTCACCTCCGGGCTGGTGAACGTCGCCCCCTCCGTTTCGCTGAACATGATCGAAGCGCTTCGATCCGGGGACTATCCGGGGGCGATGAAGGTGTGGGAGCAGATCCGCCGGTTCGAGGAACTGCGCGCGGCCAACGGCTCCGCCAACAACGTGACCGTGGTCAAGGAGGCCCTGGCCTCGCTCGGGCTGTGCCGCCGGGACGTCCGCCCGCCGAGCAAGCCGCTGCCCGAGGCCGAGCGCGCGGAAGTCGCCGGCATCGCCGCGGGGTGGTCCATATGAAGCGCCCGGAGGAGCTGAGAAGCCACCAGTGGTACGGGACCGACGGGCTGCGCTCCTTCAGTCACCGGGCGCGGACGCGGCAACTCGGCTATCTGCCCGAGGAGCACCTGGGCAAGCCGGTCATCGCGATCCTGAACACGTGGAGCGACATCAATCCGTGCCATGTGCATCTGCGGGACCGTGCGCAGGCCGTGAAGCGGGGGGTGTGGCAGGCCGGGGGCTTCCCGCTGGAATTCCCGGTGTCCACGCTGAGCGAGACCTTCCAGAAGCCCACCCCGATGCTCTATCGCAACCTGCTCGCGATGGAGACCGAGGAGTTGCTGCGGTCCTATCCGGTCGACGGGGCCGTGCTGATGGGCGGCTGCGACAAGTCCACGCCCGCGCTGCTCATGGGGGCCGCCTCCGTCGATCTGCCGGCCGTCTTCGTGCCCGCCGGGCCGATGCTTCCGGGTCACTGGCGCAATGAGGTCCTCGGCTCCGGCACCGACATGTGGAAGTACTGGGACGACAAGCGCGCCGGGCTCATCGGGGACTGTGAGATGACCGAGCTGGAGAGCGGGCTCGCCCGTTCTCCGGGGCACTGCATGACCATGGGTACGGCGTCCACGCTCACCGCGGCCGCCGAGGCACTCGGTGTCACCGTGCCCGGTGCGTCGAGCATTCCCGCCGTCGACTCCGGTCATGACCGGATGGCCGCGGCGGCGGGGCTCAGGATCGTCGAACTCGTCCGCAAGGACCGGAAGTTGTCCGACATCCTCACCGCGGAGGCCTTCGAGGACGCGGTGACGACCGTCCTCGGGCTCGGCGGCTCCACCAACGCCGTGATCCATCTGATCGCCATGGCCGGGCGGGCCGGTGTCACCCTCACGCTCGACGACTTCGACCGGATCGCGCGGACCGTGCCGGTGCTCGCCAACGTCCGGCCCGGCGGCCGGACGTACCTCATGGAGGACTTCCACTTCGCCGGCGGCCTGCCGGGATTCCTGTCGCGGATCACCGACCTGCTGCACCTGGACCGGCCGACGGTGTCGTACGACAGCATGCGGGAGCAGCTCGACGGCGCGCTCGTCCACAACGACGACGTCATCCGTACCCGGGAGAACCCGGTGGCGGCAGAGGGCGGTGTCGCCGTGCTGCGCGGCAACCTGTGCCCGGACGGCGCGGTCATCAAGCACATCGCCGCCGAACCGCAGCTGCTCAAGCACACCGGTGCCGCCGTCGTCTTCGACGACTACAAGGCCATGCAGCGGACCATCAACGACCCGTCCCTCGGTATCACCGCGGACAGCGTGCTCGTCCTGCGGGGCTCCGGGCCCAAGGGCGGGCCCGGCATGCCCGAGTACGGGATGCTGCCCATCCCCGACCATCTGCTGAAGCAGGGTGTACGGGACATGGTGCGGATCTCCGACGCCCGGATGAGCGGCACGAGTTACGGCGCGTGTGTGCTGCACGTGGCGCCCGAGTCGTATGTCGGCGGGCCGCTCGCACTGGTGCGGACCGGGGACACGATCACCCTCGATGTCGAGGCGCGTTCGCTTCAACTCAACGTGGACGACGAGGAGTTGGAGTGCAGGAGGGCGGAGTGGACGCCGCCGCCCGAGCGGTACGAGCGCGGCTACGGGGCGCTGTACAACGAGCAGATCACCCAGGCGGACACCGGCTGCGACTTCGCCTTCCTGGCCCGGCCGGGCAAGGTGCCGGACCCCTACGCCGGGTGAGAGCGGCCCGCGAGGACCGCTCTCTTCTGGCCGATATCCCGAACCACATCTGTGAAGCGCTTCAACCATGTGCATGTAGCAAGCGCTTCCTGTGCGACTGACAGCAAGCGCTCCACGGCACCCGCAAGAACGGAGAACAGTCATGGCCCAAGCCGCAGCCGTGGCGAAACAGCCCGCGCCACCCCGGCGGCGCCGTGGCTCGGCGACGCCGCGCAAACTGCCGTATCTGCTGATCGCCCCGGCGGGCCTGCTGATGCTGGGCTTCATCGCCTACCCGGTCATCAGCGTCTTCTACTACAGCCTGCAGAACTACAACCCGACCAAGCCGTGGCGCAACGGCTACGCGGGCTTCGACAACTTCGTGCACGCCTTCACCGACGACCCGCAGTTCTGGGACACGCTGACCTTCAGCGCCAAGTGGGTCTTCGTCGAGGTCGGACTGCAACTGCTGTTCGGGCTGGCGCTGGCGCTGATCGTCAACCAGACCTTCGTGGGGCGGGCGGTCGGCCGCGCGCTGGTCTTCTCCCCGTGGGCCGTCTCCGGTGTGCTGACCTCCGCGATCTGGGTGCTGCTCTACAACTCCCAGACGGGGATCACGCGTTACCTCGCCGACGCGGGCATCGGGCAGTACGGCACCAGCTGGCTGTCCGACACCTCCACCGTCTTCCCGGCAGCCGTGGTCGCCGACCTGTGGCGCGGTGTCCCCTTCTTCGCGATCTACGTCGAGGGCGACGTCGACTTCGTCTTCGGCCGCCAACCCGCGCGGCTACCTCGTCACCCGGAACGGCGGTGGACGGCGCGAAGACGAAGCCGTACGGGGCGGCAGCTCGTACACCGCCGTCGCGCCGCCGACTCCATCGCGCTCGCCGGCTTCGCCCGCCAGTACTACTGCGACTGCTGAGCCGGATCACCAGCGAGGCCCCGGACGCCTACTACAAGCTGGCCCGTCCCTGGGTGCCCGGCTCGGACACCACGGCCCGGCCGATGCTGACCGTCCGCGACACTCGCCTCGACGCCGGGATCGACGCGGTCGCGCCCTACACCAACATGTCGGCCGGCTACCCGTGGCAGAGCCAGCGGTTCGCCGAGTACCGGAACACCGGTCCGGGCGCGGTCATCAGCGTCGCGGAGAACAGGCCACAACTCACCGACGAGGAGGCCGAGTCGGCGACCCGTGAGGGGTATCTCGGCGACTGGACCCCATGGAAGGGGTGCTGAGATGCGTCGGCGAGCCTTCCTCATGGCCGGGGCGCTGACGGTTGTCGGCGCGACGCCCGCCGTCGCGGCCGGACGCCGGGAGATGCACGTCCGTCCCGGCGACTCGGTCCAGGCCACCGTGGACGCGGTGGACGGCCCCGGCCGGACGATCGTCGTCCACCCGGGCACGTACCGCGAAGTCGTCACCATCCCTGCCGACAAGACCGACTTGACGCTGCGCGGTGCCACCCACGACCCACGTGACGCCGTCATCGTCTACGACAACGCCAACGGGACACGGAAGCCGGACGGTTCCGGGACCTAACAGCGCCGTCGTCTGCCAGTCCTGCACCGGCACGAACTGGAACAACATCAAGACCATCAACGGCGGCGACTCCGGCTTCACGCTCACCGGCGACGGCACCGTCGACAACACGGTCAGGAACATCGACTCGTACGGCAACTACGACGCCGCCAACCACGGCGAGAACGCGGACGGCGTCGCGGTGAAGTTCGGCTCCGGCACCGGCAACCTGATCACCGGTGCCCGCCTGTACAACAACTCGGACGACGGCATCGACCTCTGGTCCTTCTCGTCCCCCGTCACCGTCGAGCACACGTGGTCCTTCGGCAACGGCAAGAACCGCTGGTCCGACTCGGCCTTCGCGGGCGACGGCAACGGCTACAAAATGGGCGGCGACGGCGAGGTGGTCGCGCACGTCGTCAACAACTCCGCCGCCTGGGACGACGCGGGCAACGGCTTCACCGAGAACTCCAACACCGGAGCGATCGTCATCAACCGCACCACCGCGTACGCCAACGGCAAGTACGGCTACTACTTCGCGACCAGCTCCGCGAAGCTGGGCAAGAACCTGGCCGTGAGCAACGGTTCCGCCGCCGTGTCCAGGGGCTCCTCGGTCACCTCCGCCGGCAACAACTGGGACTCCGGCATCGCCACCCCGTCCTTCATCTCCACGGACGCCACCACCACGTACAACTCCCGCAAGTCCGACGGCTCGTTGCCCGCGACCACGTTCCTGACGACGGGATCCACGACCATCGGCGCCACGATGAACTGACGTCTTCCAGGGAGACGGAAGCGGGCCGGAGCACCGGCCCGCTTCTCTTTTCCTGTGGGTGAGGTATCGATCGGATAAAGGCCCGCGCATCGCGCACGTGATGCGCGTAGACAGTGCGTGACCTGGTGCGGAATCCACCACACCCAGATACCGGAGAATCCATGCGGAAGTCCCTCAGAGCGGCAGCCATAGGCGCCGCCTGTGTCGTCGCCGGCGCTGCCCTCTACGGCACCGGCGTAGCCACCGCCGGCCAGTCGACGGCGAACTCCACCCACGAGCCGTACAACATCGGGCTCCTGGTCAAGGACATCGACACCTACTACGGCACCACGCTCGACAGCAACGGCGTGTACCAGGCGTCCGCGGACAGCCAGTACGCCAAGGACCTGGCGCGCCTCGAGTCGGACGCCAAGCGTTACATCGACAAGGCGGCGCACAAGGCCAGGCACCACGGCGAGAACCCCGCGGTCGTCTTCGACATCGACGACACGCTGCTGCTCTCCCTCGACTACGAGAAGAAGACCAACTACACGTACAACTCGGCCTCCTGGGCCGCGTACGTGGCCCAGGCCGACCGCCCGGCCGTCTTCGGCACCCCCGAACTCGTCGAGTACGCCGAGTCCAAGGGCGTCGAGGTCTTCTACAACTCGGGCCTCAAGGAGTCGCAGCGCGCCTCCGCCGTCGAGAACCTGAAGAAGGTCGGCGCCGACATCAACCTCGACGCCGACCACATGTTCCTCAAGGACGCGGCGAACCCGCCCGCGTACCTGAGCGACTGCGCCACCGCCGCCGCCTGGAACTGCACGACCGTGCAGTACAAGTCCGGCACCCGCAAGCACATCGAGTCCCTCGGGTACGAGGTCATCGCAGACTTCGGCGACCAGTACTCCGACCTCGAAGGGGGCTACGCCGACAAGACGTACAAGCTCCCGAACCCGACGTATTTCGTCAGCTGAGCCTCTTCAGGAACGGCCGGTCCGCACGGGGCGGATCGACTCCAGGGTCGGCACCACCGGCAGAATCGTCCCGTCGGCCGCGAATTCCAAGCGGTCGACGGTGGTCTCCCGGTGCGTGCCGTCCCCGCCCGGCTTCCCGGGTCCGTTCAGGGCGAACCGGTGGTAGACGATGTACCAGTCGTCCGTACCGGGGACGTTCACCACGGAGTGGTGGCCGGTGCCCTTGATGCCGTACTCCGGGCGCTTGGACAGGATCGTGCCCCGCTTGGTCCACGGGCCGAGCGGGGAGGGTCCCGTCGCGTAGGCGACGTGATAGCTCTCGCTGCGGGTGTCGTCCTCGGACCACATGAAGTAGTACGTGCCCTGCCGCTTGACGACGAAGGATCCCTCACGGAAGCCGGTCTGGGTGATCTCCTTCACCCGCGTCGCGTCGAACGACACCATGTCGTCGTTCAGCGGCACGACGTACCCGTGCCCGTTGCCCCAGTAGAGATACGCCCGGCCGTCGTCGTCCGTGAAAACAGCCGGGTCGATCATCTGGCCCGTGAACTGGCCCTTGGCGACCAGGGGTGTGCCGAGGGCGTCCGTGAAGGGACCCGTCGGGGAGTCCGCGACGGCCACGCCTATCTGCTGCTCGGCGCAGAAGTAGAAGTAGTACTTGCCGTTCTTCGAGGCGATCGCCGGTGCCCAGGCGTTCTTGTCCGCCCACGCCACATCGGGTCCCAGGTCGAGGATCACCCCGTGGTCCTTCCAGTGCACCAGATCCTTCGACGAGTACGCCTTGAAGCTCGTCCCGCTCCAGCCCGCGTGGCCGTCCGTCGTCGGATAGATCCAGTACTGGCCGTCCAGGTAGTGGACGTCGGGGTCCGCGTTGAGGCCCGGAAGGACGGGACTTCGGGTCGGCACCGCCTCGACCGTCCACGTCCGGCTCGTCCCGTCCGCCGCCGTCACGGTGTACGTCCGCGGCTCACGGAAGTCGCGGCGCGTGCCGGACTTGGGGCTGAGCTCGGCACCCTGGCCGACCCACAGCTTCGGCGCGAGCCGCGAGAGGTCCGCTCCGGGCTCCATCGGCAGCACGACCTTGGACGCGGCCTCGGTGACGACCGCGTACCCCTTCTGCCCGTGCGCCGTCGCGTCCATGACCGAGGTCCCGGTGACCGGATACGCGGCGAGCAGCCGGTCGTACTCCGCCTGTGTCACCGGCACGACGGTGCCGTGCCGTGGGCTCGCGGGCAGCTGGTAGTCCGTGGACATGGTCCACTTGCCGGAGTCGAGGTCGGTCGTCTCGAAGGGGACGTAGCCGCGGCCGCCGTACTCGTCGATGAAGAGGTACCACTTGTTCTCGGTGTTGGACTTGAAGACGGTCGGCCCCTCGCCGCGGTTGATCGAGCCGCTGCCGATGCAGTCGGAGACGAAGTCGTACTTCGTGTTCGTGAGAGACGCCGACTTCTCCGCGGTGATGAACTTCGAGCAGGGGCTGGACGAGGTGGGGTCGCGTTCGTCCTTGGTGTAGCGGTAGTAACTGCCCTTGTTCTTGATGACCGTTGAGTCGATCACCGAGTAGCCGGGGTCGTCCCAGACCTTCGGCTCGCTGAAGGTGCGGAAGTCCTTGGTGGTGGCGTACAGCATCTTGTTGTACGTCGATCCGGTGTGATCGGGATCGTCGTCGGCGTAGAGCTTGGACGCCCAGAAGACGACGTACTCGCCGAGCGTGTCGTCCCAATAGGCCTCCGGGGCCCAGGTGTTGCCCGCGTTGTCGGGGGCGACCTTCACCAGCCGCTGGTCGGTCCAGTGGACCAGGTCGGTGGACTCCCAGATCATGATGGACTTGCTGCCGTGCCGCTGGACGTAGTCCCAGCTGCCGCTGCTGTTCTTGTACATCCTCAGGTCGGTGGCGATGAGATAGAACGTGTCGCCCTCGGGGGAGCGGATCACGAACGGGTCGCGCAGGCCCTTCTCGCCCAGGTCGGAGGTGAGAACGGGCTTTCCGGCGTTCAACTCCCGCCAGTGCAAGGCGTCGTTGCCACGGCTGAGGGCGTAGCGGATCTGCTCCCCGTCGGCGGTGCCCTCGCCGGTGAAATAGGCGAAGAGATAGCCGGCGTACTTCTGTTTGTTCACGTGCGGTGCTCCGGGTTGCGCGGCAGGGCTGGGCGGTGCCGCGAGCAGGCCCAGCAGGAGGGCGAACAGGGGGATCAGGAGCGTGCGGGCGGTGCGGCGTCGCATGACACATCCTGTCGGAGTCTGATGGATTCTGTTGATTGAACTGCCCTCGGAGTGTCACCAGTTGGGGACGGTGTGTCAATCGATGCGGACGTGGTGGGGGCGGCGAAAAGTTTCGATCGCTTGCGCGGGGACCTTGGCAACCCATTTGGCCGCGGCGGCGACCAGAGAGCAGAAGCGGGCCGGGGCGGCCCCTCCGGCCCGCTTCGTACGGCCCGACAGGGCCTGGAGCCCCATTTCCCTAGGAAAGGAACGCCCCGTGCGTCAGAGCATCGGACGCCACCGCAGGACCCGCACGCTCTCGATCGCCGCCGCGGTGGCCGTCGCCGCGGGGGCGGGTGGCGTCTACCTCGGCCTCTCGGACAACGGCTCGGCCCAGGCCGCCGCCACCACGGTCACCGTCTCCACCACCGCCCAGCTGGAGTCGGCGGTGGTCAACGCGGCCGCCGGTACGACCATCCAGGTGCGCGGCGGTACGTACTACCCCACGGCCACGCTCAAGTCCACGGCCAACGGCACCAGTTCTACGCGCATCACGCTCACCGCGTACAAGCTCGGCTCCGCCACGGTCTCCGCGGCCAACAACTGGGACAGCGGTGTCTCGACGCCGGCCTTCAGGTCGACGGACGCGACGACCGCGTACGGGGCCCGCTCGTCGAGCGGTTCGCTGCCCTCGACGACGTTCCTGACCACGGGCTCCACGACCATCGGCTCGACCATGAACTGACCTGTCGCGTATGAATGAACGCCCCCGCCGGTCGTCACCGGCGGGGGCGTTCCTCTGCTGACCGAGGGGGGCTCAGGTCAGCAGGTCACTGGTAGGGACGTGGAAAGCGAACGCGTGGTTCATTCCCCGGTACGAACCCGTGGTGAGCGAGCGCGTCGAGGCAGCAGGTGTCGAGGCAGGAGGTGTCGGGCTGGTGTGGACACCGATCGCCGAGGTCCCGAGCACACGTCGGCGCGTGCGGCGTTTTCCGTGAAGGCTCAAGGTGATGGCGTCACTCGTAGCTGATGTCGGACGCCGTGAACTTGCAGGATGTGCCGTCCGGGCCGGTTCCCAGCTCAGTGGGTTCCTTGCCGGTGTTGTTGCCCTGGAAGCGGACGCAGGTCTTGATCTTCTTGCCGCTGTCGCCGTGGACGCGCACCTTGCGCAGCGCGGCCGTGTCGCCGTAGTTGGAGTTGATGCCGACGATCGCCTTCAGGGGCGCGGTGACATCCACGTCGCTGATGATGATCGTGCGCTTGTACTGCGTCTTGCAGTTGCCGCAGGAGCGCACCAGCTTGCCGGAGTTCTCGACCTGGAACTTGCTGACGACGAGCTTGCCGGCGCCGTTGAACTGCAGCACCTTGTCGTCGGCGTTCTTCGCACCGCCGCCGTAGACCTTGTACACGGCCGACGACGACTTGCCCTTGAAGCTCGCCGCGTCCTCGCCGACGTCCAGCCACCACACGTTCTGGAGCGTGCAGCTGCCCAGGCAGTGCACGCCGTCGGCGGCCGGGGTGCCGATGATGACGTTCTTGAGGGTGGCGCCGTCGGCGAGCTCGAAGATGGGGCCCTGGTCCTCGTCCTGGCTGTCGGTGCCGAGGTCGCCGCTGCCGTAGAACTTCTTCAGCTTGCCGTCGTACGTGCCGGACACCGAGATCGTCGACGGGACGGCCTTGCTGCCCGTGGCCGTCGGCCAGGCCGACGCCGCGCCGGCCGAGGACAGCATCGTCGTGGTGACGATCGCCGCGCCGGTGATGCCGAGAGCGGCCACACCGCCGATCACGGCACGCCGCTTGGTGACCCGGCGGCGATGGCGGACGCGCTGTTCAACTCGTGCAGTCATGAACCGAGTTCCTTGAGTGGTGAGGAGACCGTTGCGTCTCCTGGTCGCCACTGCTGAGGAGAGGGTTGCCGCCCCTCCAGAAATTCTCTTACGAATCTCCGTCGGCCGCCGAGCCGTCGCTGCCCTGGGCGGCGAAGTCACCGGTCACGGTGGACCGCTCGCCGTTCGTGGTGGTGGCCGTCGCCGAGTAGCTGTCGTCCTTCGCGTCCCGGCCACCGCGGTCGTGGTCGTACTGCCCCGCGAACACCCACTCGCCCGGCCAGACCGTGTGGTCCGGCTTGAGCACCCAGGTGTAGACGAGGAAGCCGTCCTTCTCCGCGACCGTCGTGGTGAAGTCGTCCTCGGGCAGCGAACGCCAGGCGCCCGCGTCGGTGACCCCGCCGGTCTGCCTGATCCTCAACTCGACGGTGAGCGAGCTGAGTTGCTTGCCCGGCTTCAGGGTCACATTGCTCTGCGCCCAGAACTCGTTGCTGTGCGGGTCGACCGAGCCGTCGGACCAGAGCGGGCCGTCCTGGTTGCCCTTGGCGGGCGGCTGCGCCGTGGCGGAGGCGGAGTTCTCGGGCGTCGGGGTTGCGGAAGGCGACGAACTCGGCTTCCCGGACTGCTTCGACGTACCGGAACGGTGGGTGGGGTCCGGGGCGACCGGCGCCCGGCTCGTCGCGTCCGGCGACGGATCGGGGGTCGGCGAGACCGCGACGGTCTGCTGCGCCGGGGTGTCGTCCTTCACCGCGGAGGCGACCGCGTAGCCGCCCACCGCGAGGACGCCCGCGACCGCGGCCGTGGCGCCCACGACACGGGCCCAGCCGAGCAGTGGCGGACGCGCCGCGCGCCGCGCGGGCCGCCGCTCGTGGCCTTCCGCCATCCCTCGCTCGACCCGGGCCAGGATGCGCGCGCGGTCGGGCTCGTGCGCCTCGGCCGCCTCACGCAGCCCGGCGCGCAGCTCGTCGTGCACGTCCTGCGCCTTCCTCATCGGTCCCTACCTCCGGCTCCGCCCGTGGGCAGCACTTCCGCGTGCACCCGCATCGGTGCTTCGTCGGTGCCGAGAAGCCGCTTCAACTCCGCCATGCCCTTCGACGTCTGGCTCTTCACGGTACCCACGGAAACCCCGAGGGCGAGAGCCGTGTCCTTCTCCGAGAGGTCGAAAGCATGCCGGAGAACGACACAGGCGCGCTTGCGGAACGGCAGTCTGCGCAACGCTTCCTGGACATCGATCTTGCCCGGTATATCGGGGTTCTCGGTCTTGTCCTCGCGCTGCGACCAGAACAGCGTGATCCGCCGGCGCTCCCGCACCGCGCTGCGTATGCGGGTGCGGGCGAGGTTGGCGACCACACCGCGCGCGTACGCCACCGGGTGGTCCGCCGCGCGCACCCGGTCCCAGCGGTGCCACAGCGCGAGCAGCGCGTCCGCCGCCAGATCGTCGGCGGCGTCCGCCTCGCCGGTCAACAGGTATGCCAGGCGGGCAAGTTCGGCGTAGTGCCGTTCGAAGAAGGCGTGGAACTCCACGGAGGCGGCGTCGTCGACGGCAGTGCCCACGGGCGACCTCTCCTCGCTGCGGCTCTCGGCACCGATGCGGGTGCGTGCGTATACGGCCCCTGTGTTTCACCTGTGAAGAAGTGGTGCTCGCGTGGGGCGGGATGCGAGAGCGTACCAGCGTTCCGTACAGGGCTTCGAACACCGTATGGCAGGTCGAACTCGATTCCGTAACACGGGGAAAACCTGAAAGCGGTTCAACGCGGGAACAATCCAGCCAGCATCCGCACACTCAGCACGCAGGTAGCGAGGAGTATCGCCATGTCCGAAACGCAGCAGGTGACCGACCGGCCAAGTGCCGTGCCACCGGGGGAGAACAGCGTCGATCGGTTCTTCAAGATCTCCGCCCGGGGCTCGACCTTCGGCCGGGAGATACGCGGCGGCTTCGCCACGTTCTTCACCATGGCCTACATCCTTGTCCTGAATCCGATCATCCTGGGCAGCGCCAAGGACAAGTTCGGCCACCAGCTCGACGCCGTCCAACTGACCACCGCCACCGCCCTGGTGGCCGCCGTCATGACGATCACCATGGGCGTCGGCGGCAACCTCCCGCTCGCGCTCGCCGCGGGCCTCGGCCTCAACGCGGTCGTCGCCTTCCAGATCGCCCCGCTGATGAGCTGGGACGACGCGATGGGCCTGATCGTGCTCGAAGGCCTGCTCATCTGCGTGTTGGTGGTGACGGGCCTGCGCGAAGCCGTCATGCACGCGATACCGCAGCCCTTGAAGCAGGCGATCAGCGTCGGCATCGGCCTGTTCATCGCCTTCATCGGCTTCGTCGACGCCGGGTTCGTCACCCGTATCCCGGACGTCGCGAACACGACGGTGCCGGTGCAGCTCGGCGGCACGGGTGCGCTCGCCGGCTGGCCGATTCTCGTCTTCTGCCTCGGAGTTCTGCTGACCATCGGGCTGCTCGCGCGCAAGGTCAAGGGCGCGATCCTGATCAGCATCGTCACCATGACGATCGTGGCGATCATCATCAACTCCGCCGCCGACATCAAGAGTTGGGGCCTGACCACGCCGAAGGTCCCCGACGATGTGGTGGCCTCGCCGGACTTCGGACTGCTCGGTCACTTCAGCCTGTTCGGCTCCTTCGGGGAGACCAGCGCGATCACCGTCGTCCTGCTCGTCTTCACCCTCGTCCTGTCCGACTTCTTCGACACCATGGGCACGGTCGTCGGCATCAGCGCCGAGGCGGGACTGCTCGACGACGAGGGCAAGGTGCCCAACCTCGGCCGGGTGCTGCTCATCGACGGCGCCGCGGCGGTCGCGGGCGGCGCGGCCTCGGCGTCCTCCTCGACCTCGTACATCGAGTCGGCGGCGGGCGTCGGTGAGGGCGCGCGCACGGGGTTCGCGAACCTGGTCACCGGTGGCCTGTTCGCGCTCGCCCTCTTCCTGACGCCGCTGCTCACGATCGTTCCGCTGCAGGCCGCGGCGCCCGCGCTCGTTGCGGTGGGCTTCTTGATGATGACCCAGGTCAAGCACATCGACTGGGACAAGTACGAGATCGCCATCCCGGCGTTCTTGACCATCGCGGTGATGCCGTTCACGTACTCCATCACCAACGGGATCGGTGCCGGGTTCCTGGCGTATGTGCTGATCAAGACGGTGCTGGGGAAGGCGAAGGAGGTCCACTGGCTGCTGTGGGCTGCCTCGGCGCTGTTCCTGGTGTACTTCGCGATTGATCCCGTGGAGCAGTTGTTCGGGGTGAAGTGACTCGTCCGTCGGCTGCGGGTTGTTCGTGGCTGGTCGCGCCCACGCGGCGGAGCCGCACATGTCACTGCCCCGCGCCCCAACGGTTCGCTCCCGTCAGGGGTGCGGGGAAGGGAACCCTCAGTTCTTCAGGGCTGCCTTCATCATCGCCTTGGCCACCGGCGCCGCCAGGCCGTTGCCGCTGACCTCGGAGCGGGCCGCGTCGGACTGTTCGACCATGACCGCCACGGCAACCTCCTTGCCATTGGAGTCGGACTTCGCGTACGACGTGAACCAGGCGTACGGCGTCTTGCTGTTGTTCTCGCCGTGCTGGGCCGTACCGGTCTTGCCGCCCACGGTCGCGCCGGAGATCTGGGCGTTCGTACCCGTGCCGTCCGTGATGACCGTCTGCATCGCCGACTGGAGCTGCTCGGCCGTGGACGAGCTGACGATCTCCTTGGTCTCCGTGCTGTCGTCATAGTTCTTCAACACATTGCCGTCGGCGTCACTGGTCTGCGACACCATGTGCGGCGAGACCAGCTTGCCTTCGTTGGCTATGGCAGCGGACACCATGGCCATCTGGAGCGGGGTCGCGGTCACGTCGAACTGGCCGATGCCGGTCAGCGCCGTGGAGGACTTGTCCATGTCCGAGGGGTACACGCTGGTGTACGCCCGGACCGGCACGTCCTGCGTCTTGTCGTTGAAGCCGAACTTCTCGGCCATCGCCTTGACCTTGTCCTGGCCCAGGTCGACGGCCATCTTCGCGAAGACGTTGTTGCACGAGTACTGCAGCGCGACGCGGATCGAGGCGTTCTCGCAGGGCGCGTTCGGGTTCTCGTTCGACAGCTCCCGGCTCGTGCCCGGCAGCGTGTACGGATCCGGGCTGTCCGTCTTCGTGTCCACGTCCGAGTACAGCCCGTCCTCCAGCGCGGCCGCCGCGACGACCAGCTTGAACGTCGAGCCCGGCGGCAGCGGCTGGCGCAGAGCGCGGTTCGTCATCGGCTTGTCCGCGTCCTTCGTCAGCTTCGTCCAGGCGGCGGAGTTGCCCGTGCTGAGCTGCGAAGGGTCGTACGACGGTGTGGAGACGACCGCGAGGATCCTGCCCGTCTTCGGGTCGATCGCGACGGCGGCGCCCTTCTTGTCACCGAGGGCGTTGTACGCCGCCTTCTGCACATCGGGATCGATCGTGGTGATCACGTCACCCGGGTCGGCGCGCTTGTTGGTGATCGTGTCGAGCGGGTTCTTCAGCTGGGTGTCCGTGCCGTCGAGCAGGTCCTGGTAGATGCCCTCCAGCTGGGTCGCCCCGTACACCTGAGAGCTGTAGCCCGTGACCGCCGCGTACAGACTGCCGTCCTTGTACGTGCGCTTGTACTTGAGGTCGCCGCCCTTCGTCTGCGCGGAACCGGTGATCGCGTCGCCGGCCACGATGATGTTCCCGAGCGGGTTCGCGTACAGCGAGATCGCGTTCCGCCGGTTGTCCTTGTTGTCCGCGAGCGCCTTGCCGTCGTAGAACTGCACCCAGGTCGCCCTGATCAGCAGGGAGAGCACGAGCAGCAGAGTGAAGACGGCGGCACGCCTGATCGTCTTGTTCATCCCGCTCAGAAGGACGAGCGAGGAGGAGCGAATCGTTCCCTTCCGCCCGCATTTCTCATGCGTCCTTCATGAAGTTCGTCCCTCGGCGGCGGGGGTCAGCCGCCGTCTCTCATGAAGCCCGCTTCGTAGGCGGCGATCACCGCCTGGGTGCGGTCGCGGGTGCCCGTCTTCGCCAGGACGGCCGCGACGTGCGTCTTCACCGTCGCGGGTCCGACCCCGATGCGCCCGGCGATCTCGGCGTTCGTGAGCCCCGTGGCCATCAGCCGCAGTACGTCGCGCTCCCGTGCGGTGAGCTTCGCCACCCAGGGCGGCGGGGTGGGCCGCGACCGCGCGTGCTCGGCGGCCAGCGCCCGCACCGCCGACGGGAACAGCAGCGTGTCGCTGCGCGCGACCAGCCGTACGGCCTGCACGAGCGCGTCCGCCTCGGCCCGTTTGAGCAGGAACCCCGAGGCTCCGGCACGCAGCGCCTCGTACACGTAGGCATCGTTCTCGAAGGTGGTCACGACGACGATGCGCGGGGGGTGGGGGAGCGTCGCGAGGATCTGCTCGGTGGCGCGGATGCCGTCGATCTCGGGCATGCGTACGTCCATGAGGACGACGTCCGGTGTCAGCTCCCGGACGACGGACAAGGCCTCGGCACCGGTCGCCGCCTCGCCGACGACCTCCAGGTCGGGCTCGGCGGCGAGGATCGCGCGCAGGGCGGTGCGCACCATGCGTTCGTCGTCGGCGAGGACGATGCGGAGGGAGTCGGCGCGGGGGCTGGTCATGAGGGTCCTTCGTTTCTCTCGACGGGCAGTCGTACGGTCAGCCGCCACACCCCGTCCGCCGGGCCCGCCTCGCACGTGCCGCCGAGCAGCCGGGCGCGGTCGGCGATGCCCCGCAGGCCGTGACCGCCGCCCGGGCGGGGAACGCCGGTCGCTGTGGTCGGGTTCTCCGTGGTGATCTCCAGTTCGCTGCCGTTCCCCGTGATCCGCAGGGTGACCGGTGTTCGCGCGCCCGCGTGTTTGAGGGCGTTGCTCAGGCCCTCCTGCACGATGCGGTAGGCCTCCCGGGAGACGAGTGGGTGCAGGTCGTCCGGATCCACTTCGACGGTGGCCCGCACGCGCAGGCCGCCGGCGCGGGTGCGGTGCAGCAGGCCGTCGAGGTCGGCGGCCAGGGTGGGGGCCGGAGCGGTGGAACGATCGTCGCCCTCCCGCAACACGCCCAGCACCGCGTCCAGTTCGCCCACCGTCCGCCGCGTGGTGTCCTCGATCGCGGCGAGGGCCTCGCGGACGAAGTCCGGGTCGGTGTCGAGGACACGGCGGGCGGCGCTCGCCTGGAGGGTGACCGCGCTGAGGGCGTGGCCGACGGAGTCGTGCAGCTCGCGGGCGAGCCGGTTGCGTACGGCGAGGTCGGCGGCGCGGCGTTCGGCCGCCGCGAGCCGGTCCTCGGGCGTGGGCCCGAGCAGCGCGGGCGCCCAACGGGCCAGCAGGTTCCCGCAGACGGCGGCGCAGGCCGCGAGCGCGATGAGCGTCGCGACCCCGGCGACCGGCGACAGCGCCAACGCCCAGGTGTGGTCGAGGACTTCGGGCAGCCCGAGCCGGGAGTCGCGCAGCCCCGCGACGACCGGCAGCACGATGAGAACCGCCGCGAAGGGCGGTACGGCCAGCGACATCCCGCTGATGACCCCGCCGAAGCCGAGGTGCAGCGTGAACCAGCCGACGGCGCGCCGACGGGCCGCCCAGGTGCGCGGGGGCCCGTCGGCGAGCCGGTCGCCGTCGACCCCGCACAGCGCGCGCACCCCGGCCACCGACATCGGCCGGGTCAGCGGGAACAGTGCGGTGATCGCGGCGAGCGGCAACCCGACGGCGAAGGACATGAGTTGGAGGGGCAAGGAGTTGAACACGTAACGCGAGTCGGTGACCGGTCCGACGATGACCTCACCGACGAGGACGTACGGCATCGCGAGCGCGCCGCCGAGGATCAGATGGATCCACCGCCGGCGCGCCCGCCGTCCGAACAGGAACCGGGCGAACTCCCTCACGTGGCGCGCCGTGGCGGCCTGGCAGCGCCGGTCCGCTCGGCGAAGAAGTACGCGCCGAGGGTGACCACGAGCATGCCGACGATCATGTGCACAGCGTAGGTGAGGTCCATCAGCTCCGTCGGGCGCTTGCCGATGTCGTCCACTGCGAGACCGGCCAGCGACAGCCAGCCGCCCCAGCAGGCCACCGCCCCGGAGCCGACCCAGGCGAGGGCGAGGGGCGCCATCACGGGCAGGGCCCGCCCGCGCCGGAAGGCGAGGATCCACGCGCCGGCGACGGTGGCCACCAGGAACACCACGTACATGGCCTCCAGTACGTAGAAGTCGCTGGTCCGGTCCGCAACCCGGCCCGCGCTCAGCCCCGCCGTGCCGCCGCAGGCCCACAGCAGGTGCGTGGCGAGCGGGAACAGCGCGAGTACGGCCGCCGCGACCGCCGTCGCCCGCTGGGCCGCGCCCACCCGGCTGACCGGCAGCTCCCACACCCGCCCGCGCCACAGGTGTCCCCAGCGGTCCCGCGCGTACAGCACGAACAGCGTGCCCAGGGCGAGACCCTGCACGATGAACCCGGTGTAGACGACCCCGAACACCCACTCGTCCAGGAACGGTTCCCGCCCGCTCTCCAAGGCCTTGTTCCCGGAGCCGCCGAGGGCCTTCACCAGGAGCTGGAGCGGGAAGCCGGTCATGATCGGCGCGAGCAGGCCGGTGGCCACCCACATCGGGAAGGCCAGCAGCCACGCGGGCACCCGCAGCCCCCAGGGCCGGGTGAGCAGCAGCGCGATCACGATGACGGTCCCGTCCATCAGCACGGTGATGCTGTTGGCCACGGCCAGGCCGGTCCGGTGCTCCAGCAGCGAGCTCCCCTCGGGGATACCGAGGTGACTCCCGGCGATCCAGGCCACCTTGAGGGAGAGATACGGCGCGCACGAGACGATGGCGAGGGCACGGAGAATCCGGCGAAGCCGGCTGCTGCCCACGGATCCCGCGGGGGCCGTGTCCGAAGCGGAGGCGAGTGTCTGCGTCATGCCTCCACGCTCCCGGTGGCGGCCCTCACCCACGTCCTGCGCGACGACGATCCGCCTCCGCCGGACGGGGGAGGGGCCGTCTGACGTGTGGAGGGCTCCGGCACCGCCGACACGGTGCTGTGCGGCGGTGCCGAACCGGCCCCGGGCCGGGCGTCACGTCGTGCTCAGGCCTCCAGGGTGAGCACGATCTCGGGTATCTCCGCGCCGCGGGCGTTGGCGTAGCCGCTGGTCCGGGCGGTCACGTGGAAGCCGCACTTCTCCAGGACCCGGCGGGAGGCGGTGTTGTCCGCGGCGGCGCGGGCGTACAGCGGGCGTTCGACGACCTGCGCCAGCAGGGCTTGCAACGCCGCGGTCGCGATGCCGCGGCCCCAGTACGCGCGGTCGATCCAGTACGTGACCTCCCGCTCGCCCGGCGAGCCGTACACCGACGCGCTGCCGAGGACGTCGCCGTCCACCAGGACCGTACGCACGACGACCTCGGACGAGGAGCGGATACGACGCCAGTGGGCGTCGAAGGCGGTCCAGTCGGCGGGGTCCTCCGGGGTGAACGCGGCCATGCGGAGCGCGTCCGGGTCGTTCATCTGGCGGAAGAAGACCGGCAGATCGCTGTCGTGGACCTCGCGCAGGATGACATCCATGCCGGACACGTCAGAGCCTCCGCGTCGCGAGCGTGAGCCGGTCGCGCGCGTCGAACAGCGCGTCCTTGACCATCTGTTCGTGCGCGGGGGTGAGACGGGCCACCGGAACCGAGCAGCTGATCGCGTCGCGGGCGGGCGTGCGGTACGGGATCGCCACGCCGAAGCAGCGCAGCCCCAGCGTGTTCTCCTCGCGGTCCACCGCGAAGCCCTGCTCCCGCACCTGGTGCAGCTCCTCGATGAGCTTCTCCCGGTCGGTGATCGTGTGCTCGGTGAGCGCGGGAAGCGTCTCGGGGAGCATCTTGCGGACCTGCTCGTCGGTGTGGGTGGCGAGCAGCGCCTTGCCGAGGGAAGTCGAGTGGGCGGGCAGCCGGCGGCCCACCCGGGTGAAGGGGCGCAGGTAGTGCTGGGACTGGCGGGTGGCCAGGTAGACGACGTTCGTGCCGTCCAGGCGCGCCAGGTGGATCGTCTCCGTCGTGTCGTCGGAGAGCCGGTCCAGCGTCGGCCGGGCCGCGGCGACCACCTCGTCGCCGTCGATGTACGACGTGCCGACCAGCAGCGCCCGTACGCCGATGCCGTACCGCGTGCCCGTCGCGTCCGTCTCGACCCAGCCGAGCTCCACGAGCGTACGCAGCAGCATGTACAGGCTGGACTTGGGATAACCGACGGCCTCCTGGACCGCGGCCAGGGAGTGCATTCCGGGCCGGCCGGCGAAGTATTCGAGCAATTCCACGGTCCGCACCGCGGACTTGACCTGCGCCCCGCCGCCTGTCTCGCCTGCCGACATCGCCCTTGACCCCTTCGTTGGACGGGAAATAGTCTCCGCATCATATTCACCAACAGAGACGGCGTTCAGTATATCGAACGCCCCTGGTGGGTGACATAAGAACTGCGGTGAAGAACTGCGGCAACACATCTGGAGGGATCCGCGGTGGCAGCAGCACCAGTCTGGAGTGTCGACCCCCGTACCGGGAAGCAGCGTGAACAGGTTGCGGTGGAGGCCACAGCCCAGGAGGTGGACGAGACAGTGCGCGCCGCGCACGCCGCACGCCCCGCGCTCGCCGACCGCACTGTACGCGCCGCGTTCCTGCGCACCGCCGCCGACCTGCTCGAAGGCGCCAAGGACCAGCTCGTCGAGGCCGCCGACGCGGAGACCGCGCTCGGACCGGTCCGGCTCACCGGCGAACTCGCCCGCACCTGCTACCAGTTGCGCGCCTTCGGGGACATCGTCGACGAGGGCGCCTTCCTCGACGTCGTGATCAACCACCCCGACGACACCGCGACCCCGCCGATCCCGGACCTGCGCCGCTACAAGGTGCCGCTGGGCGTCGTCGCCGTCTACTCCGCCTCGAACTTCCCCTTCGCCTTCTCCGTCGCGGGCGGCGACACCGCGAGCGCGCTGGCCGCCGGGTGCCCGGTCGTGGTCAAGGCGCACCCCGACCACCCGGCGCTGTCGGAGCTGGTCGCGGCCGTACTGCGCCGGGCCGCCGCTCGGCACGACATCCCCGAGGGCGTCATCGGCCTCGTCCACGGCTTCGAGGCGGGCGTCGAGCTGGTCAGGCACCCGCTGATCGCCGCCGCCGGGTTCACCGGTTCGGTACGCGGCGGCCGTGCCCTCTTCGACGCGGCGGCCGCCCGGCCCGTGCCGATCCCCTTCCACGGCGAGCTGGGCTCCCTCAACCCCGTCGTGATCACCGAGGCCGCCGCCGCCGAGCGGGCCGAGGCGATCGGTGCCGGGCTGGCGGGCTCGATGACGCTGGGTGTCGGCCAGTTCTGCGTGAAGCCGGGCCTGGTGCTGGCGCCCGCGGGCGCGGCGGGCGACCGCCTGGTGAAGTCCCTGACGGACGCGGTCAGCGACACGGACGCCGGTGTGCTCCTCGACCACCGCATGCGGGACAACTTCATCGCGGGCGTCGCCGCGCGGGCCGAACTCCCCGACGTGGAGTCCCCGGTGACCCCCGGCGCGGGCGGCGAGCACACCGTGAGCCCCGGGTTCCTGACCGTGCCGGCGCGGAAGCTCACCACCGAGGGCGAGCACGACCTGCTCCTGGAGGAGTGCTTCGGCCCGCTCACCGTGGTCGCGCGCTACGAGGACGAGTCCGAGGCCGGCGCGGTCCTCTCCCGCCTTCCCGGCAACCTCACCGCGACCGTCCAGCTCTCCACCGAGGAGGCCGCCGGCGAGGGCCGCGGCGCGGAGATCCTCGCCGAGCTGACGCCGCTCGCGGGGCGCGTGCTCGTGAACGGCTGGCCGACGGGTGTCGCGGTCGCCCCAGCCCAGCACCACGGCGGTCCGTACCCGGCGACGACCTCGACGTCGACGTCGGTGGGCGGTACGGCGATCGAGCGCTGGCTGCGGCCGGTGGCGTACCAGAGCGCGCCGGAGGCGCTGCTGCCGGCGGAGCTGCGGGATGACAACCCGCTGGAGCTGCCGCGTCGTTTCAACGGCCGTCTGGAGCGCTAGCGCTCCGCCGGGTGCGCCGTTGGACCGTCGGTTGTCCGTGAGCCGGGGGCCGTCTGTGGCTTGTCGCACTCGAGCGGCGTAGCGTCATCCGTCACTGCCCCGCGCCCCTTACAGGGCGCGGGGGTGGACCTGAGAGACTCACCGGATGGACGTCGAACTCCCCGAACTCCCCTTCCTCCTCCGTACCTATGGCCCCGACGGCCATTGGTCGTACGAGGACGGAGTGCTCACCGGCTGGGCCGGCCCCCGCCAGGACCGCTTCGTGCCGCCCACCGGTGAAGGCCTGGACCCCGCCTCCGACGCGCCCCGGCTGCTCGGGGCGCCCGAGGGGGACTTCCAGCTGATCGCCCGGGTCACGGTGGGCTTCGCGGCCTCCTTCGACGCGGGGGTCCTCTACGTCCACGTGGGGGAGCGGGCGTGGGCGAAGCTGTGCCTGGAGTACTCCCCGGACGTGCCCACCGTCTGCACGGTGGTCACCCGGGGGCACTCCGACGACGCCAACTCCTTCACGGTGGACGGCAGTTCCGTGTGGCTCCGGGTGAGCCGCACGGGTCGAGCCTTCGCCTTCCACGCCTCGCGCGACGGCGAGCGCTGGACCTTCGTGCGCCTCTTCACGCTGGGCGACGAGAAGGAGACCGGGGCGGCTCTCATCGGTTTCATGGCCCAGTCGCCCATGGGCGAGGGCTGCGTGGTGACCTACGACGGCATCGAGTTCCGGCCCAGCTGGCCGAGGGACCTCAGAGACGGCAGCTGAGGAGCTGCGTCACTGGGAGCAGCGGGCGCTGATGCCGAGGCTGCCGTGCATACCGCTGAAGAAGCTGGGAGAACGGCGTCGCAGCCGAACTTTTGTTCCTGTTCGGCGCGGTCCGTGCGTGCCCCCATCGGGGCACCAACATCCGCGGCTGGGCCATGCGCAACCTGGACAAGCCCCTCACGCTCACCGATCTCGCCCGGCACGCGGGCGTGAGCGGCGCACGCTCACCCGCCGCTTCCACGCCGAGAGCGGGGTCAGCCCCCTGCAGTGGCTCCTCCACCAGCGCATCGAGCGTGCCAAGGAACTCCTGGAGACCACCACCCTCCCCATGGACCAGGTGGCCCGCGCCTGTGGTCTCGGCACGGCAGACTCGCTGCGCGGCCATCTGGTCCGCCGCACCGGCCTCACCCCGAGCGCCTACCGCACCCGGTTCAGCCGGCTGGGAACCGCGGTCGCCTCGGGAGCGTCCTCGGCTGCATGATCCAAGACCGTGTGAAGCAAGTGGGCCGGGTGATCAGGACCGCGCTCCCCGCCGAGGCCGCGGCCATCGCCGCCCTGCACGCTCGGGCCCGGGCGACGTACTACCCGGACGGGATCCCGCAGGACGGCACCGACTGGCTCGCGGCCTGGCAGAGCGTCATCGAGCGGCCGGACGGGCATGTGCTGTGCCTCGTTGACGAGGGCCGGATCACGGGCATCGCCTCCTTCCGCACCCCCGAGGGCGCCCCCGCGGAAACAGTGAAGCTCTTTCAGTTCCACGTCGACCCCGACCACTGGCGGGGCGGTATCGGCACCGAGCTGCACGCCGCCTGCGTCGAGGAGTGGCAGGCCGACGGCAAGCGCACCGCCGTCCTCGACGTACACATCGACAACCGGCGCGCCCAGGCCTTCTACGCCCGCCTCGGCTGGATCCCCGATCCGGAGAACCCGCCGGCCGAGGGCGACCACCACCTGTACCTGCACTTCTCCGTGACCGGGGAACGACCGCCTGCCTGACCGGGGAATGAAACCAGCCGCTTGAACGTTCACACACCGACGTCCCTGGAGGGTGTCCCCGTACCCCGTACCCCGTACCCGTACGACCTGGAGAGAGCCGAAGACATGCGCGTCGAGATCTGGAGCGACATCGCCTGCCCCTGGTGCTACGTGGGCAAGGCCCGCTTCGAGAAGGCGCTCGACGCCTTCCCGCACCGCGACGAGGTCGAGGTCGTACACCGTTCGTTCGAGCTCGACCCGGGCCGCGCCAAGGGCGACATCCAGCCCGTCATCAAGATGCTCACCAAGAAGTACGGCATGAGCGAGGCGCAGGCCCAGGCCGGCGAGGAGAACCTGGGCGCGCAGGCCGCCGCCGAGGGCCTGGAGTACCGCACCCGGGACCGCGACCACGGCAACACCTTCGACATGCACCGCCTGCTGCACTTCGCCAAGGAGCAGGGCAGGCAGGACGAGCTGATCGGCCTGCTCTACAAGGCGAACTTCGCCGAGGAGCGCACCGTCTTCGACGACGAGGAACGGCTCGTGGAGCTGGCCGGCGCCGCCGGGCTCGACGCCGACGCCGCCCGCAAGGTGCTCGCCGACCCGGCCGCGTACGCCGACGACGTGCGCGCCGACGAGCGCGAGGCCGCCGAGCTGGGCGCGAACGGGGTGCCGTTCTTCGTGCTCGACCGCAAGTACGGCGTCTCCGGTGCCCAGCCCGCCGAGGTCTTCGCGCAGGCGCTGACCCAGGCGTGGGGCGAGCGGCCGCCGCTCCAGCTGATCCAGGACGGTTCGGCCGACGCGGAGGCCTGCGGCCCGGACGGATGCGCGGTGCCGCAGAGCTGAAAAGCGCAGGTCGGAGCCCACGTATAAGCGCCTCTTAGCGGTTCCACGTAAAAATCGGCAATGGACGGGGGGTTCCTGGGACCGCAGAGTGGTCCCATGGAGACCTTCGAGAGCCTCGTACGTGCCGAGTTCGCCCCGGAGAACACCTATCTGAACACCGCGAGCACCGGACTCGTACCGGCGCGCACGGTGACCGCCATGCGCGCCGCCGTCGAGTCCGTCGCCGCCGGGCGGCCGGCCGACATGTTCGCGGACGTCGAGGCGGCACGCGCGTCGTTCGCCCGGCTGGTCGGGGTTCCCGGACGCCGGGTGGCGGCCGGGGCCTCGGTCGCCGTCTACAGCGGGTTGATCGCCGCCTCGCTGCCGCAGGGCGCCGAAGTCCTCACCGCCGAGGCGGATTTCAGCTCGGTCGTGACCGCCTTCCACGTCCGCGGCGATCTCAAGGTCCGTGCCGTACCGCTGGAGCGGATGGCCGAATCCGTACGCCCGGGCACGGCGCTCGTCGCGGTCAGCGCCGCGCAGTCCGCGGACGGGCGGGTCGCCGATCTGGCGGGGATCCGCGACGCCGCGCGGGCGCACGGGGCACGCACGTACATCGACGCGTCCCAGGCCGCCGGATGGCTGCCCCTGCGGGCGGACGCGTACGACTACGTCTCCTCCGTCGCCTTCAAGTGGCTCGTCTGCCCGCGGGGCGTGGCCTTCCTGGTCGTCCCGGAGGACCTCGGCGGGCTCACCCCGGTGTTCGCGGGCTGGGTCGCGGGGGAGGCCCCCTGGGACAGCTGCTACGGCCCCGTCGAGGAACTCGCCCACTCCGCACGGCGGTTCGACGAGAGCCCGAGCCTCTTCTCGTACGCCGGTGCCCGGCACTCCCTCGCCCTGATCGAGGAGCTGGGCGTGGCGAACGTACACGCCCACGACCTCGCCCTCGCCGACCGCTTCCGCGAGGGTCTGCACGCCCTGGGCCACGCACCGGTCCCCGCCCCCGGCTCACCGATCGTCTCCGTGCCCGGCCTCGGCCACCGTCAGCCCGAGCTGAGCCGCGCGGGTGTCGAAGTGTCGGACCGTGCGGGCAACCTGAGGGCCGCCTTCCACCTGTACAACACGCCCGCGGATGTCGACCGGCTGCTGGACGTCCTGTCCGGCTGAGGGGTTCGCCCTCTGGCGCGGGGTACGGGAGGGCGCTAGGAAGGCACCACGAGGTGGTGGTGCCGGTGGATCCGACGCTCACGGACGCCGAGCTGCATCGGCGGCTGGTGTACGGGGACGAGACCGCGCTGGCCGAGGCGTACGCCGCGTACGGCGGGCTCGTGCGACGGGTCGCCGTCCGGGTCACGCGCAGCCCGGCCGCCGCCGAGGACGTGGCGCAGGAGGTCTTCGCGCAGCTGTGGAGCAGGCCGTACGCCTTCGACCCGCGCCGTGGCTCGCTGCGCACCTGGCTGTCCATGCTCGCCCACCGGCGGGCCGTGGACTGGGTGCGCAGCGAGGCCCGGCACCGCAAGGACGCCCGCACGGACGACTCGGCGCTGCACGCCATCCCCGACGCCGGACCCGGCCCCGACGAGACGGTCGTCGACCGCGAGCGCTCGCTGCTGCTGCACAGCGCCCTCGCCGAACTCCCGCAGCCACAGCGGGAAGTCGTCCATCTCGCCTACTTCGCGGGCCGCACCTACCGGCAGGCCGCCGTGGAGCTGGGGATCCCCGAGGGCACGGCCAAGACCCGGCTGCGCTCCGCCCTGCGCAAGCTCGCCGAATCCCTGGCCGATCCACCGGATCCGGCACTGGAGAGGGGCGCGTGATGGCGGCGCGAGTGGGCCCGGCCGGGCCGGGCGTGCGTATGGTGGCCACAGCGGGGCGAGGTGCGGCCACCATGCCGGCCGTGGCCCGGAAGGGCGGCATGTGATGAGCACCGACCACGAAGGCGTACGGGACCTGCTGGCGGCCTGGGCCGTCGGCGCGCTGCCCCCCGCCGACCAGAAGACGGTCCCCCTGCACCTGGCGGAATGCGAGTCCTGCGCGGCGGAGGCGGAGCGGCTGCGCGAGACGGTACGGCTGCTGGACGGCGCCCCACGGCCACCCCTGGCGAACGTCGCCTCCGCCGGCATCGACGGCGTCCTCACCGTCGCCCTGCGCGCCCGTCCCGCGGCACCTCGGGTGGCCTGGCACGCCGCCCCGTACGCCGCCGCCGTCGCCGGACTCCAGGCAGTGCTGCGGGAGTTGGACGGGCCCGGCCCCTGGGGTACGCCGGTCGTGCACGACTGGGACGTGCACGCCACGGTGGCCCACCTGATCGCGGCGGACGAGCCGCTCGCGCGACGACTGGGCCTGGCGGCGCGGGTGCCGGAGTCCCGGGTCGCGGAGGGGACGGGATGGGCGGACGCCTGGGCCGCGCGGACCGCCGACGTGATCGCGTACGAGCAGAGGCGTACGCCCGAGGAGACCGTTGCCGCGTGGACCGCGCAGGCCGGAGCGCTGCTGGCCACGCCCGAGGCGAGGGATCCCGAGCGGGCCGCGCACGCCACCACGTTGATGGGCGTACGGTTGCCCGTCGCGGACCACTTCGTCGTGCGGGCCTTCGAGGCGTGGATCCACACCGACGACATCGGGCGGGCCTTCGGGCTCGCGGTGCCCCCGCCGCCGGATCCGCACCTGTGGCAACTCGTCCGGCTGGCCGTCCGCATCCTCGGCATGGCACTGGGCCCCACGGCAGCGCCGGTGCTGTTCGCGGTGACCGGGGGAGAACCCGACGCCCAGTGGGTGCTCGGTTCCGAGGACGAGCCGGTACGGGCCGAACTCGTCCTGGATCCCGTGGACTTCTGCCTGCTGGTGGGCGGGCGGTACGCACCCGGCGAAGTGCCTCGGGGCGCTGCGGGGGACGACGCCGCGATCAGGGACGTACTGGAGCGGGCCGCCTCACTGGCGTGGCTGTGACGGAGGCCGCGTCGATGGCGTGGCCGTGACGGAGGCCGCCTCACTGGCGTGGCTGTGACGCGGGCCGGGCCCGGCACCCCCTGCGGCGGTACCGGGCCCGATGTGCCTTCAGATCACCGCACGGGAGTGAAGTCCCGCGCCCCGATGAACTCGGGCCTGCGCACCGGCGCCGCGAACGGCTCCACGGCCGCGTTCTCCACGCTGTTGAACACGATGAAGACATTGCTGCGCGGGAACGGGGTGATGTTGTCCCCGGAGCCGTGCATGCAATTGCAGTCGAACCAGGTCGCCGAGCCGGCCCGGCCCGTGAAGAGCTTGATCCCGTGGCGGGTGGCGAAGCGGGTGAGCGCCTCGTCGGAGGGCGTGCCCGCGTCCTGCATCTGCAGCGACTTCTTGTAGTTGTCCTCCGGGGTGGCACCCGCACACCCGAGGAACGTCTTGTGCGACCCCGGCATGATCATGAGGCCGCCGTTGGTGTCGTAGTTCTCGGTCAGCGCGATCGAGACGGACACGGTCCGCATGTTCGGCAGACCGTCCTCGGCGTGCCAGGTCTCGAAGTCCGAGTGCCAGTAGAAGCCGCTGGCCCCGAAGCCCGGCTTGACGTTGATCCGCGACTGGTGGACGTACACGTCCGAGCCGAGGATCTGCCGGGCCCGCCCGACCACGCGCTCGTCACGGACGAGACGGGCGAAGACCTCGCTGATCCGGTGCACCTCGAAGACGGACCGGATCTCCCGCGACTTCGGCTCGACGACGGACCGCTCGTCGGCACGGATCGCCGGATCGCCGACGAGTCGCTCCAACTCCTGCCGGTACACGGCGACTTCGTCCTCGGTGATGAGCTCCTCGACGGCGAGGAAGCCGTCGCGCTCGTACGCCTGGAGCTCGGAGACCGCGATCGGTCCCGGCTCGCCCGGCGCGCTCCACACGACCGGGTCCTGACGGGGCGCGGACACCTCGGTGGCGCCGCGGCTGGGGTAGAGATCGGTGAGGGTGGTCATGCGCTTGTCACACCTCCTCGGGTTCGGTGAGCAGGGGGTAGACGCCGTTCTCGTCGTGGTCCTCCCGTCCGGTGACGGGCGGGTTGAAGACGCAGATGCAGCGGAAGTCCTCCTTGATCCGCATGGTGTGCCTCTCATGACCGTCGAGGAGGTACATGGTGCCGGGCGTGATCGTGTACTTCCGCCCGGTCTCGTCGTCGGTGAGCTCGGCCTCGCCCTCGACGCACACGACGGCCTCGATGTGGTTCGCGTACCACATCGACGTCTCCGTACCCGCGTACAGGATCGTCTCGTGCACGGAGAAGCCGACCTTCTCCTTGGCGAGGACGATGCGCTTGCTCTCCCAGGTGCCCGAGGCCGACTTGACATGCCGGTCGGTGCCTTCGATGTCCTTGAACGAACGGACTATCACGGTGGTGCGATGCCTCTCTCTCGTGGCTCGGGTGTGTGTCAGGCGGTCTCGCGTACGGCGCGGGCGAGGGTGCGCAGCCCCTCGTCGAGCTCGTCGGGGGTGATGGTGAGCGCCGGGAGGAGTTTCGCGACCTCGCTCTCCGGCCCGGACGTCTCGATGAGCAGCCCGAGTTCGAAGGCGCGTTGCGCGATACGCCCCGCGCGCTCCTTGTCCGTGAACTCCATGCCCCAGACGAGTCCCCGCCCCCGGTACTCCTTGACGTCGGCGAGGTTCTCCTCGGTGATGGAGATCAGCGCCTGCTCGATCTGCTCGCCGCGGGCGCGGGTCTGCTTCTCCATGGCGGAGCCGTCGGCCCAGTACGCCTCCAGGGCGGCGGTGGCCGTGACGAACGCGGGGTTGTTGCCGCGGAAGGTGCCGTTGTGCTCGCCCGGCTCCCAGATGTCCAGCTCGGGCTTGAACAGGCACAGGGACATGGGAAGCCCGTAGCCGCTGATGGACTTGGAGACGGTCACGATGTCGGGCACGATGCCCGCTTCCTCGAAGGAGAAGAACGCTCCCGTCCGTCCGCAGCCCATCTGGATGTCGTCGACGATCAACAGCATGTCGCGCCGCGCGCACAGGTCGGCGAGGGCCCGCAGCCACTCGGGCCGCGCGACATTGATGCCGCCCTCGCCCTGCACGGTCTCGACGATGACCGCGGCGGGGTGGTTGAGCCCCGACCCCTGGTCCTCGAGCAGCCGCTCGAACCAGAGGAAGTCGGGGACCTGTCCGTCGAAGTAGTTGTCGAACGGCATCGGAGTGCCGTGCACGAGCGGAATCCCGGCGCCGGCTCGCTTGAAGGCGTTCCCGGTCACGGCGAGCGATCCCAGCGACATCCCGTGGAAGGCGTTGGTGAAGGACACGATCGCCTCGCGCCCCTTCACCTTCCGCGCCAACTTCAGCGCGGACTCCACGGCGTTGGTGCCGGTCGGCCCCGGGAACATGACCTTGTACGGCAGATCGCGCGGCCGCAGGACGAGATTCTGGAAGGCCTCCAGGAAGCCGCGCTTGGCCGTCGTCGACATGTCGAGCCCGTGGGTGACGCCGTCGCGCTCCAGGTAGTCGATGAGGGCCCGTTTGAGAACGGGGTTGTTGTGCCCGTAGTTCAGCGACCCCGCGCCGGCGAAGAAGTCGAGGTACTCGTGTCCGTCCTCGTCGTACATCCGGCTGCCCTGCGCCCGGTCGAAGACGGTGGGCCAGCCACGGCAGTAGCTGCGCACCTCCGACTCCAGGGTCTCGAAGACGCTCAGGTCGGGCTGGGTGATGCTCACAGCGAATCGCTCCTCGAAGCGTGGGGGAGAAGGAGATCGGGGGAGGTCAGCGGGAGAGGGTGGAGACAGGACCGATGCGGTACAGCACTTCGGGATCGTGCGGCCCGTCGGGGAACTGCTCGGCCTGGAACAGCACTTCGCGCTCTACGGCCGCGCCGTGGCGTCGCGCGTACGACGTGAACAGGCGCTCGGAGGCGGTGTTGCCGGGCGTGATCGTGGTCTCCACGGTGGTCAGCGCGTGCTCGCTCTCCTCGGCGACCCGCGCGGTCAGCCCGTCGAGCAGCGCCGCGGCGAGCCCGCGCCCGCGGTACGCGCCGTCGACGGCCACCTGCCATACGAGCAGCGTGCGCGGGCGCTCGGGCCGGACGTACCCGGTGACGAAACCGACGGGCGTCCCCTCCGCGTCGCGCGCCACCGCCGACGTGCCGGCGAAGTCACGGCACCAGAGCAGATAGCTGTACGAGGAGTTCAGATCGAGGGTTCTGGAGTCCTTGGCGATACGCCAGAGTGTGGCCCCGTCGGCCACCTCCGGACGGTCGATCCGAAGGCCCTCCGGCATTTCCAGGAATTCCGCTTGCAGGTCTGCGTGTGCGGCGGTCATGCGGATTGAATTTACCGAGGGAAAGTTCAAATTGCATCGTCGGTCGGGGTTACGTGCGGCGCGTCCATGTGCTATCGCGCGCCCGTGAGGGGTGCGCGAGCGGGTGGCATTAGCTCCCGTTTTGACCGGAAAATACGGGAGGAAGCGGGCGCGGTGTGGAGTGCGTCACAGCCATGTAATGGCCGCGAGATCTGCCCGAATTACGTTGGTTGGCGTTCGCGAAATCTTTGCGTTTAGGCATCCGGAAAGCGGGCAGAAGAATACGGGAAGCTGCGCTGAATTAATTACTGGATAGGCGGGTGGGGGATCCCCTTTTTCCTGCGGGATCCCGGTTTTTTCGCCCACGGGCGCCCCCTATCCATTCCCGTCCCCTGGGGGCTGCGCCCCCAGACCCCCGCTAAAAGTTCGCGCAGGGGCGGAGGGGGCGACGAAACGCTCGGACCTCAGCCCCAGGCCCCCGCCACGGCCCTCCGCGCCCCCTCCAGATCCACCGAAACGCCGAACTCGGCCAACGCGGCCCCCAGCCCCGCAAGGCTGGAGTGGACGACCCCGCGAGTCGCATCGGGCCCATAGTGGTTCACCCGGATCATCTCCTTCGCGAGCGCACCCCCACCCGCGACCAGCGGAAGCGCCGGATCCGAGGCCAACGCCTTCGCGGCCAACGCCGACGCGTCAACCCCCACCGGCACCCGCAACGTCGTGGCGACAGGCGCGGCGTCGGACGCCGTGTACACATACGGCTCGAGCCCACCGCCCAGGGCGACGGCCCCCGCCCGAGTCGCCGCCGCGGCCGAGGCGTGACGGTCCATCATCGCGTCCAGTCCCTCACCCTCGATGCGCTCGACGCACGCCTCGAGCGCCAGCATCTCCAACTGCGCCGGCGCGTGCAGCAACGCCTTGCGTCCGCCGTCGACCCACCTCTCCTTCCAGTCCAGCAGGGAGAGATACGAGCGACGCGGCGCCGTCGGATTCGCGGCCATCCGCGCCCACGCCCGCTCGCTCACCGACACCGCCGACACCCCCGCGGGGCCGCCCATCGCCTTCTGTGCCCCGATCACGCACAGGTCGACGCCCCACGCGTCCGGCAGCACCGGCTCGGCGCCGATCGACGCGACCGCGTCCAGGTAGAAGAGCGCGCCGTGCTCGCGCACGACCTCGCCGATCTCCGCGACCGGATTGGTGTTCCCGGTGGCGGCCTCCGCGTGCACGAGCGACACGAAGTCGATCGACGGGTGCTCGGCGAAGGCTTCGCGGATCTGCGCGGCGGTGACGGCGGTGTGGAAGGGCACCGCCAGATCGATCACGGTCGCCCCGCAGTCCCGCAGCCAGTCCCCGAAGGTCTGCCCGTACGGACCGGTGATCACGTTGAGCGCGGTCGTGCCGGGTCCGGCCGTCGCGCGAATGGCCCCCTCCAGCGGGAGCAGCGCCTCGCCCTGCATGATCACGACGTCCTGCTCGGTGGAGAGCAACCGGGCCACGCGGTCCTCGATCGACGCGAAGTGCGCGGCGCTCAGCGGCGCCAGGTCCAGGAGGGGATGGGTCACGGCGGTGCTCTCTTCGCTCACGGTTCCGATGCGCGGGTACGCGTTTTTTCCAGCACGCGAGTGCGCGGATTTGAGCGTAACCGGCGATCCCTTGGGCCTCGGACGCGGCGAGGGAGGGGCCCGCCGGTCAGCGGACGCGCCCGAGGCGGACGATCCCGCGCCGCGCCCGGCGAGACCGCGGCCACGCGCCGTCGGGCACCGGCACGAGACCACCTGGCCCCCTCCTGGCAGCAGATCTGAGGCCGGACAGCCCAGCAACCATCGGATTGATTTGAGCAACTCAAACCTTTCCTTATAATCGGAACCCACAGTTTCCCCACAGGAGGTCCCCGTGAACTCGGTCCTCGGACGCCGGACCCGCATTCTGGCCGCCACCACCGCGACGGCCGGGCTGCTGCTCGTGGCCGGCTGCTCCTCGGACAGCGGAGGAGGCAAGGCCACCGCCAAGGGCGTCCCCGTGGTGAAGGCGGGCCAGCTCACGACCTGCACCCACCTCCCGTACCCGCCGTTCCAGTCGGAGAAGAACGGCAAGTACGAGGGCTTCGACGTCTCTCTCATCGACCTGGTCGCCAAGGACCTCGGTGTGAAGCAGGCCATCGTCGACACGCCCTTCGAGAACTTCAAGACGGGCGCGTTCCTCAACTCCGGTCAGTGCGACCTTGCCGCGGCCGGCATGACGATCACCGAGGAGCGCAAGAAGAACGTCGACTTCTCCGACCCGTACTTCGACGCGACCCAGGCCGTCCTGGTCGACAAGAAGAGCGGCATCAACTCCCTCGCCGACGTGAAGTCCAAGGGCAAGAAGCTCGGCGCGCAGGCGCAGACCACGGGCGAGGACTACGCGACGAAGCATGGCTTCGACCCGGTCTCCTTCGAGTCCTCCGACGCGGTCCTCAACGGCCTGCGCACGGGCCAGGTCCAGGCCGTCGTCATCGACTACCCCGTCGTCCAGGGCTGGCTGAAGGACAAGGCCAACGCCGACGCCTTCAAGGTGGTCGACAACCTCAACACCGGTGAGCAGTACGGCTTCACGGTGAAGAAGGGCAACACCAAGCTCCTCGCCGCCATCAACAAGGCGATCAAGGACGCGAAGGCCGACGGCACGTACAAGAAGCTCTACGAGCAGTGGATCGGCCCGTACGACGAGTCCGCGGCCTCCGCCGCCCCGTCCGCCTCATGAGCGGTGCCGACGCACAAGTCCAGCCCCGCAAGTCCGGCCTGACCCGACGCCAGAAGCGTGCCCTGTCGCGTGGCGCGCAGTACGTCGTCTTCGTCGCCGCCGTGATCGCCTTCGCGGTCACGGCCGACTGGGGACGGCTGCAGAACCAGTTCGCGCAGTGGGACCTGGTCACGCAGATGTTCCCGGACGTCATCACGCTGGCGCTGAAGAACACCGTGCTCTACACGATGTCCGGCTTCGTGTTCGGCCTCGTGCTCGGCATGGTCATCGCCCTGATGCGGCTGTCTCCGGTGGGCCCCTACCGCTGGCTCGCCGGCATCTACATCGAGATCTTCCGCGGCCTGCCCGCCCTGTTGATCTTCGTCTTCGTGGGCGTCGCCGTGCCCCTGGCGTTCCCGGGCACGGAGATCCCCGGCGGTACGTACGGCAAGGTGGCGCTCGCGCTCGGCCTGGTGTCGGCCGCGTACATGGCGGAGACGATCCGCGCGGGCATCCAGGCGGTGCCCAAGGGGCAGATGGAGGCGGCCCGTTCACTGGGCTTCTCGCACGCCCGGGCCATGGTCTCGATCATCATCCCGCAGGCGTTCCGCATCGTGATCCCGCCGCTCACCAACGAACTCGTCCTCCTCTTCAAGGACTCCTCGCTGGTGCTGTTCCTCGGTGTCACCCTGGAGGAGCGCGAACTCACCAAGTTCGGGCGCGACCTGGCCAGCCAGACCGCCAACTCCACCCCGATCCTCGTCGCGGGCCTGTGCTATCTGCTGGTCACCGTGCCGCTCGGCTTCGTCGTGCGCCGCCTGGAGGCCAAGGCCGGGGAGGCCACCAAGTGAGCAGTACTCCAGAGATCCAGGTCCGGGACCTGTACAAGTCCTTCGGCGACAACGAAGTCCTGCGCGGTATCGACCTGGAGGTCGGGCAGGGCGAGGTCGTCTGCGTCATCGGGCCGTCCGGCTCCGGCAAGTCCACGCTGCTGCGCTGCGTGAACCTCCTCGAGGAGCCCACCAAGGGCCAGGTCTTCGTCGGCGGCACGGAGGTCACGCACCCCGACGTCGACATCGACGCCGTACGCCGCCGCATCGGCATGGTCTTCCAGCAGTTCAACCTCTTCCCGCACCTGTCGGTGACCGAGAACCTGACGCTGCCGCAGCGCCGGGTGCTGCGCCGGGGCAAGGAGGAGGCCGCCAGGATCGCCGCCGAGAACCTGCGGCGGGTGGGCCTGTCGGAGAAGGCCGACGCGTACCCGGCCTCCCTCTCCGGCGGCCAGCAGCGCGTCGCCATCGCCCGCGCGCTCGCCATGGGCCCCGAGGTGATGCTCTTCGACGAGCCGACCTCGGCGCTCGACCCCGAGCTCGTGGGTGACGTACTCGCCGTGATGCGGATGCTCGCGAACGAGGGCATGACGATGATGGTCGTCACCCACGAGATGACCTTCGCGCGCGAGGTAGCCGACCGGGTCGTCTTCATGGACGGCGGCGTGATCGTCGAGGACGGCAGGCCCGCCCAGGTCATCGGCAACCCGAGCCACGAGCGCACCCGCCACTTCCTGTCCCGGCTCCTCGACCCGGCGATGGCGGACGTGGAGGAGACCGAAAAGGGGCCCTAGCGCCCCGCCGTTCGGCAGGAATTAAGGTGCCGTCATGAGCGATCGCGCGGTGCTGCACGTGAAGGGGCGGGTCCTCGTCGGACCTGACGACGTCCGTGACGAACTCTGGGTCGTCGGCGGGAGGATCTCGTACGAGCGTCCCGCCGGCGCCCGTGACGTCCGTACCGTCGAGGGCTGGGCGCTGCCCGGACTCGTCGACGCGCACTGCCACGTCGGGCTCGACACCCACGGCCCCGTCCCCGAGGGCGTCTCCGAGAAGCAGGCGCTGACCGACCGCGATGCGGGCACCCTGCTGATCCGGGACGCGGGCTCGCCCTCCGACACCCGCTGGATCGACGACCGCGGCGATCTCCCGAAGATCATCCGCGCCGGTCGGCACATCGCGCGCACACGCCGCTACATCCGCAACTACGCGTGGGAGGTCGAGCCGGAGGACCTGGTCGCGTACGTCGCCCAGGAGGCGCGGAGCGGCGACGGCTGGGTCAAGCTGGTGGGCGACTGGCTCGACCGCGGCACGGGCGACCTGGGCGCCTGCTGGCCGCGCGGGGCCGTGGAAGCGGCGATCGCCGAGGCGCACCGCCTGGGCGCGCGGGTGACCGCGCACTGTTTCGCGGAGGATTCGCTCCGGGACCTGGTCGAGGCGGGCATCGACTGCATCGAGCACGCGACGGGTCTGACGGAGGAAACCATCCCGCTGTTCGCCGAGCGCGGGGTCGCGATCGTCCCCACGCTCGTGAACATCGCGATCTTCCCGCAGCTCGCGGCCGGTGGCGAGGCGAAGTTCCCGCGCTGGTCGGCGCACATGCGACGACTGCACGAGCGGCGCTACGACACCGTGCGCGCCGCGTACGACGCCGGAATCCCCGTCTACGTCGGAACGGACGCCGGCGGCTCGCTCGCCCACGGACTGGCCGGCGCCGAGGTCGCCGAACTCGTCACCGCCGGCATCCCGCCCGTCGAGGCACTGTCCGCCACCACATGGGGCGCACGGCGGTGGCTCGGGCGGCCCGGCCTCGACGAGGGGGCGCCCGCGGACCTCGTGGTGTACGAGGCGGATCCGCGGGCGGACGTACGGGTGCTTGTGGCTCCGCGCCGGGTGGTGCTGAACGGGCGGGTGGTCGGCTAGGGCCGCCGTGCGTCGAGGAGCGGATGGCCCCGGCCTGCCGGGGCCCGCCACCTCCGGGCCCTGTCCGTCGCGGCGGTCAGTGCGCCGCCGACTGTGCGGGCAGGTTGAACACGTGCTGCGGGCTGATGATCTCCGTGATGGCCTGGCCGACGACGGTGCTGGGCTCCGCGCCCTGATAGTTGATGTCGGTGTTCAGCAGCACGACGAGGGTCGCCTTCGCCGACGGGAGATAGATCGTCAGGGACTCGTATCCCGGCAGTGAACCGTTGTGCCCGATCCAGCCCTGGACGTTGAAGATGCCGAGCCCGTACCCGGCGCCCGGGATCGTGGTCGGGGGCGTGGTGAGCCGCTGCTTCTGTGTGGCGGGGCTGATCATGCGGGAGCCGTCGGGAAACACGCCCGTGGCCACTGTGGGCGCCCAGGTGCGCAGATCGTTCAGATTGGAGATCATCGCGCCGGCCGCCCAGCCCCAGGAGGGATTCCAGTCGGCCGCGTCCGCGACCTTCCCGTCCGCGGTCTGGTTCGTGTACCCCTGCGCGTGCGGGTTCGGGAATGCCGCGTCGGTCGGGAAGACTGTGTGATTCATTCCGGCCGGTGCGAGGACGTTCTTCTTGATGTAGTCCCCGAGCGGCAGGCCGCTTTTCTTCTCGACGACCAGGCCGAGCAGGATGAGGTTGGTGTTGCAGTAGTAGAACTTCTCGCCGGGCGGGAACAGCACGGGGTGCTTGAAGGAGTAGTCGAGCAGCTGCTGCGGTGTGAACGGCCGTTGCGGATCGGACGTCAGCGCCTTGAAGAAGTCCGGATCCTCGGAGTAGTTGAAGAGCCCGCTGCGCATCCCGGCCAGCTGGCGCAGCGTGATCGTGTCGCCGTTGGGCACACCGGAGACGTACTTGGCGATCGGATCGTCCAGGCCCACCTTGCCCTCGTCGACCAGCTTCAGCAGCGCCGTCACGGTGAAGGTCTTGGTCTCGCTGCCGATCCGCTCGTACAGATACGGCGACATCCTCTGGCCGTTGCTCTTGTCGGCGACCCCGAACGACCGTACGTAGCTCCCCTTGTCGGGCGTCCAGATGCCCACGGTCACCCCAGGGATGTTCGCCTGTCGCATGACCTGCTGCACGGTGACGTCGAGCCGGTGCAGCACGCCAGGGGTGAGCGCGCGGACGCCGCCCGAGGGCGAGGCGGACGGCGAGGGTGGTTCGGTGGAGGTGACGGCGGCGGTGGCAGCCGTGTGACCGAGCGTGGGCGCCCCGACGGCGGTAGCGCTCGCGAGGGGAACCATGAGGGTCCCCACCGCCGTGGCGGTGACGGCACCCCTGCGCAAGCGTCCGGATGAGTGCGTCATGGCTGACTCCAAGCATGGATGCCCCGCCCCACCCTCGGGCCCCAAGGCCCGGCAGGACCAGCATAGGAGCGCCCGCGCCTTGTTGCCTGTCGAGCGGGCGGGCGGTCCGGTGACTACAGATGCCTTCGGCTGATTGACGGAGCGTGACGAGGCGCCGGATCGGCTCGTTGAACATCAGCGTCCGTGCGCCGGAGCGTCAACCGGCGTAATCGCGCAGGGGCAGGTGAATGGGTGACGGCGGGGAACACCCGTGCCGCGAGATTCGAATTGATTCACGGAAACCCCACGTTGGAGTGAAGTCGCGTCAGGTTGCTGACTGTTCACTCTCAGTGCGTAATTCTTGCCGGGTCCCAAGCTTTTCTTCTATGGGGGTCCCACCCTTGAACAGCAACAACTTCCGCATGCCCGCACGCTGTTTCGCCGCCGCGGCCGCCGGTGTCCTCGCCGCCGGTCCCGTGGTGCTGGCCGGCGCGGGTTCCGCTCACGCGACCACCGACCACGGTCGCGCGAGTGCCGTCGTGCTCCGTACCGGGCTCGACGTGTCCCTGCTCAACAAGACCGTGGACGTTCCGCTCACGGTTTCCCTCAACGAGGTGCAGGCGCCGCACAGCGCCCGAAAGACCGCGCTCACCGCGCGGTTGGACGGTGTCGACGGCGGGCGTGCGTTCAGCGTGCTGCGCGCGGACGTCGCCACCGCGAAGGCCACGGTGTCCGCCGGGAAGGCCGAGGGCTCCACGGATCTCGCGCACGCGGTGGTCCATGTCCCGGGGCTGCCGCTGCTGTCGCTCATCGAGGTCGAGCAGGTGACCTCGAAGGCGACGTGCGAGGCCGGGAAGAAGCCCGTGGCCACCGCGAACCTTCTCGGCGGGGTCAGCGTCCTCGGCAAGAAGGTGACGCTGTCGGTGGGCGGGCCGACGGAGGTGAAGGTGCCCGGGGTCGGTGAGGTCCGCCTCGACCTGTCCAAGACCGAGACCACGTCCCGTACGGCGGCCGCGTCCACGCTCGAACTCAAGGTGTCCATCAATCCGTTGAAGTTGAACGTGGCCGAGGTCGAGGGAACCGTGACCCTGGCGGGGGCGACCTGTTCGTCCCCGGCGGCGCCCCCCGCCCAGCAGGAGCAGGCCGAGCCCGCCGATCCGTCGTCCGACGTGAAGCCCCAGGGGGCTCCCGCGGAGGCGAACCTCGCCGAGACCGGGGGCAGCTCCGTGACGCCGTACATCGCGGGCGGCGCGATCGCGTTGCTGGTGGCGGGCGCGGGAGCGGTGGCCTTGACGCGCCGCCGCCGGGGCTGACGCGGGAGGGTTGTTCGCCCCCTCCGCCCCTACCCATTCCCGTGCATTGGGCAGTTCCCCGCGCCCCGGAAAAGGGGCGCGGGGAACTTGCGCGAACGGGGTCTGGGGCGGAGCCCCAGGGACGGGACGGGTAGGGGCGGAGGGGGCGAACAACCCCTCTCAGCCCCCGCCCGCCGTCACCGCCCGGTCCAACGCCTGCAGAAACCGGTTGACCGTCCCCCGGTCCCGGACCGCCAGCCGCAACCACTCCTCGTCGAGCCCGGGGAACGTATCCCCGCGTCGCACGGCGAAGCCGAGACCGCGAAGGCGCCGCCGCACGGCGGCCGCACGCGGGAGGCGGATCAGCACGAACGGCCCCTCCGCGGACTCCACGACCCGCAGTCCGTCCGCCCCGAACTCCTCGAGCCCGGCGACGAGATGGGCCCGATCCGCCGCGATCCGGTGGGCCGCGTGCGCCGCCTCCGCCAGTGCCTGGGAGGACATACAGGCCTCGGCCGCGGCGAGGGCGGGCGTGGAAACGGGCCAGAGCGGCTGGGCACGCTCCAGCGAAGCGATCGTCTCGGGGGAGGCGAGGACGTAGCCGATGCGCAGCCCCGCCAGCCCCCACGTCTTCGTGAGGCTGCGCAGAACCACGAGCCCGGGCACGTCCGTCCGCCCGGCAAGCGCCTCGCGCTCCCCCGGCACCGCATCCATGAACGCCTCGTCGACCACCAACACCCGCCCGGGCCGGGCGAGTTCGGCGATCGAGGCGGCCGGATGCAGCACCGACGTCGGATTGGTCGGATTGCCGATCACGACCAGGTCGGCGTCCTCGGGGACGGCCGCGGGGTCGAGACGAAAGCCGTCCTCAGGGCGGAGCAGGACACGGTCGACCGTATGGCCCGCGTCCCGCAGCGCGGCCTCCGGTTCCGTGAACTGGGGGTGCACGACCACCGGTCCGCGGACTTTCAGGGCACGCGCGAGCAGCACGAACGCCTCCGCCGCACCCGCCGTGAGCAGCACCCGCTCCACCGGCAGCCCGTGCCGCGCCGCCACCGCGGCCCGCGCGGCCCGCCCGTCCGGGTAGGCCGCGAGTCCGCTCAGCGACGCGGCGATCCGCTCGCGCAGCCATGGCGGAGGCGTGTCCGCACGGACGTTCACGGCGAGATCGATGAGCGCCGACCCGTCGTCGCGCACCTCGGCGTCACCGTGGTGACGAAGATCGTGCGCACTGCCCTCGTACACGTTCCCCTGGTACGCCTCGCCCTCGCCCGCCCCCTCAGTGCGCATGAGAATGCGAGTGCGCGTGACCATCGTGGTGGTGCCCGTGATGGTGGTGACCGTCGTCGTCCGGGTGGAAGTGCGGCTGCTGGGGGAGCCCCACCTTGTCCTCGAAGCCTGGCAGGGCGATGCGGTACACGCACGAGTCGCAGTTCATCCGCAGATCGCCCTTGACGGCCTCACGGTAGCGCTCCATGACGAGGTCGAGCAGCTCCGGCTCGGGGCCGATCACATCGGCGGACCGCACCTCGACCTCGGGGTGCGCGGCGGCCCAGCCCTCGGTCTGCTGCAGCACCCGGTCGGGGAGAATGCCCGTGAAGAGGAAGTAGGGGAGCACGACGATCCGGCGCGCGCCCAGCTTCACGCAGCGGTCGAGCCCGTACGGCACGTCCGGCGCCGCCAGCGACACGAACGCCGTCTCGACGCCCGCGTACCCCCGGCCCTCCCACAGCAGCCGCGCAGCCTTGTGCACCTCGGCGTTGGCGTCCGGGTCGGTGGAGCCGCGCCCGACGAGCAGCACGGTCACATCGGCGCGGTCCTCGGGCGTACGGGCCGTACCTCCCAGGGCCTCGTCGAGCCGCCGCTCCAGGACGGCGAGCAGCGACGGGTGCGGGCCCAGCGGACGCCCGTACGTGTACGAGATCCCGGCGTGCCGCTCCTTCTCGCGGGCCAGCGCCGCCGGGATGTCCCCCTTGGCGTGACCGGCGGACACCAGCATCAGCGGGACTGCGGCGAAACGCCGTACACCCTGCTCTACCAGTTCGGTCACGGCGTCACCCAGCGGCGGCGGGGACAGCTCGATGAACCCGCCCGCGACGGGCAGTTCGGGGTGACGGCGCCCCAACTCCCGTACGAAGTCGCGGAAGGCCTCGGCTCCGGCCTCGTCCCGGGTGCCGTGTCCGGCGATGAGCAGGGCGGGGGGCGGGGTGGTCACGATTTCTCCTTCGAAGGCTCGGAGGCCTTGGTCACGGGGTGGTACAGCAGGGCATTGAGCGCGGCGGCGGCGACCGCCGAACCGCCCTTCTCGGACACGTTGCTGACCGCGGGCAGCCCGCTCTCGCGCAACGCGGCCTTGGACTCGGCAGCGCCGACGAAACCGACGGGCAGACCGATGACGAGCGCCGGATCGGCGTCCAGCCTCAGCAACTCCTCCAGGGCGGTCGGCGCGCAGCCGATCACCCACAGCGCGCCGGGCCCGACATCCTCGTACGCGAGCCGGATCGCATGTGCCGAACGGGTCAGGCCGGGGCCCGACTTGGCGTCCTTGAGACGGCAGACGGTGTCACGGCGCGTGATGCCCGCCGCGACCATCTCGACGTCCACCACGACGGGCGCCCCGGCGTGCAGCGCCGTGTGCGCCTTCTCCAGGGAGACCTCGTCGGTGACGAGGTCCGCCGCGTACTCCAGGTCGGCGGCGGAGTGGATGACCCGCTCCACCACGGCGCGCGTCAGCGGCGCGAAGTGCGAGGTGTCCAGGCGGGCGCGCAGCCGCCGGAAGGACTCCTGCTCGATGGGGTGCACGACCCGGGTCCCGGGGAACACCTGGCTCACTCGGCTCACTTGGGCTCCTCCTGCCAGCGGTAGCCGCGCGGTGTCACCATGCGCCCGGCGATCTCCCGGGTCGCCGTATTGCCCACGGTCACCACGGTCATCATGTCCACGATCGCCGGATCCAGGGACCCCAGCGTCGTCACCCGGCTCGACTCGTCGGCCCGGGAGGCATTGCGTACGACACCCACCGGCGTCGTCGGCTCCCGGTGCTCGGCGAGGATCACGAGCGCCTTCGGCAGCTGCCAGTCCCGGCCCCGACTGCGGGGGTTGTAGAAGGTGACCACGATGTCCGCCTCGGCCGCCGCGCGCACACGCCGCTCGATGACCTCCCACGGCGTGTGGAGATCGGAGAGGCTGATCGACACGTGGTCGTGGCCGAGCGGCGCGCCCAGGATCGCCCCGGCCGCGAGCGCCGCGGTCACTCCGGGCACCCCGACCACGTCGATGTCGTCGGACGCCTCGGCCAGCGCGGGCGACGCCATCGCGTACACGCCCGCGTCGCCGCTGCCGATCAGCGCGACGGCCTGCCCGCGCCGGGCCTCCGCCACCGCCGTACGCGCCCGCTCCTCCTCGGCGCCGAGACCCGACTCCAGGATCCGGGTCCCGGGCCGCAGCAGATCACGGATCTGGTCGACGTACTGGTCGAGCCCGACGAGCACGGAGGCGCGGCGGAGTTCGTCTTTGGCACGGGGGGTGAGCAGATCGCGCGCACCCGGCCCGAGCCCGACGACGGCGAGCCGCCCGCGCGCAGGCCGACGCACGACCGCACAGGTCGCCATCGCCGGCTGCCCGTCCGCGCGCTCCGACTTGCGCTTGGGGACCAGGAGTTCACCACCGCCTACGAGGGCGGCGGCCTCCGCCACGGAAGGGGTCCCGACGGCGGCGAGCGGAGCATCCGAGGGGTTCGGCACCTCGACCTTCGCCAGTTCCTCGGCGGTGTACGTGACGACGGGCACCCCGAGGCGCTCGGCGGCCCCGAGGATGCCGGGCTCGTCCGCCTTGGCGTCGACGGTGGCGACCTCGGCAGCGGACTTTGCCGACAGCCCGGCCTCCCGGAGGGCGTCCTCGACGAGCCCGAGCACCTCATCGACGGGCGCGCCCTTGGAGGCACCTACACCGACAACAAGCGAGGGCGGCCGCAGCACGACCTCCCGCTCGACGGGCTCAACGGCACGGTCGGTGACGCGGATGACGGGCGTAGCCGGCTGTGGGCAATCGTCCCGCTGGGCGATGGGGGTCTGCCCTGCCCGAGCGGAGCCGACTGCTTGGGGGAGGGTGGGCACAGCCCCCGGCGCCGGGTACGTGACATGCGACGGCAACGCGGGCAGAGGCCACTGCACCTCCGCTTCCAGCGCGACGGGCTCGCCGTCCAGCATGGCCCGGGAAACCCCGGCGACATCCCCCTCCACCGGGAACCCGAGCGTATCCAGCCCCGGCATCCCGACGGAGTCGGTCGCAGTGGTCACCACAGGCGCGGCCCCGAGCAACTCACCCACCTCGCGGGCGAGTTCGTTCGCACCGCCCCCGTGCCCCCCGACGAGGGACACGGCAAACCGGCCCGCCTCGTCGACACACACGACCCCGGGGTCAGCCGCCTTGTCGGAAAGGAGCGGCGCCACGAGCCGCACGGTCGCCCCCGTGGCAAGGAAGCAGACGAGCTGGTCGCACTCGGCGAACGCCCGCCGAACGGCGTCCCCCACGGACCCGTCGTACACCCGCGTACGGGTGGGCCAGGCGGTGGCGAGCCGGTCACGGGCCACCGCCCCCGCCGCCGTGGCGGAAATCAGGCCGATCACTGGGGGACTCCTTCGGTACGGGCCGGAGGCCGGACGCCCCACAGCAGAAAAACGGGATTGGTGGCCGCGAGCCGGGTGACGCCACCCGGCAGCGGCGCCAGCCGCGACGACTGCAGCAGCACGCCGTCGCAGTCGAACCCGGCACCGGTGAGCGCGTCCCGGGCCGCCGGCACGCGGTCCAGCGCGGCCATGGCGACCACGACGGCACGCCGGGCCCGCCGCGCGCAGACCGTGACGATGGCGGGCAGTTCACGTCCGCCGCCGCCGATGAAGACCGCGTCCGGGTCGTCCAGATCGGACAGCACCGTGGGAGCGGCCCCGTGCACCACCCGTACGTCCACGCCGTGCGCCTGGGCGTTGGCGCGGATGCGGTCGCAGCCGTCCCGCGTCTTCTCGATCGCGGTGACGGCGGCACCGAACCGCGCGCACTCGACGGCGACGGACCCGGAGCCCGCGCCGACGTCCCAGATCAGCTCGCCGAGGCGCGGCCCGAGCCGGGCCAGCGCGAGCGCCCGTACCTCGAACTTGCTGATCATCGAGTCGCGGTGTGCGAACTCGCTCTCGTCCAGGGCCCATTGGGCGGGCCCGGACGGTGGCCCGGCGAGGGTCCGTACGGGGGCGATGGCACGTGACTCGTCCAGGCACAGGACGACGCTCACGGCCGTTCCCCAGTCACGGGCCGCGGCCTCGGCGGGCGTGACCCGCTCCACGCGCTCGTGCTCGGGGTCGCCCAGGGCGCTCGCCACGACGAGGACGCGTTCAGCGCTGCGGTACGCGAGGGCGGCGCCCAGCTCGGCGGGTCCGGAGCCGGGTCCGGTCAGCACGGCCACCTTGGGCTGGGACCGGCAGACCTGGACGGCCGTGCGCAGATCACGCCCGTGCGCGCTGACGACCACCGCGTCGTCCCAGGGCAGTCCGAGCCGCGCGAAGGCGGTCGCGACGGACGAGACGCCGGGGCTGACGTCCAGCCGGTCCGCCCCGAACCGCTCGGCCAGCGCCCGCACGATCCCGAAGAACCCGGGGTCGCCGGAGGCGAGCACGACGACCCGGCCTTCCCGCTTCTCCCCTTTTTTCAGGTATCGCTCGATGTCGTCGAGGGCGGGTGCGAGCGGCCCGAGGACGATCTGCTCGGCCTCCTGCGGCGGCCGCGCGGCCGCCAGATGCCGCCGGGCACCCACGACCAGCCCGGCATCGGCGAGAGCGGACGCGGCATCCGGGGGCAGCGGCGCCCCCGTCCCCGTACCGAAGACACTGATCACGACGGATTGCCCTTCCGCGCCGCGCGCAGCTCCGCACGCGCCTGCGGGTCGGCCTTGCGGAACCCGTGGAAGTGACCGGGGTGGTAGAGGTGCGAGCGGGTGCCGCTGGCGTCGAGCGCCGGGCCGACCAGGAAGAGGGTGTGCTTCCAGAGCTTGTGCTCCTTGACGGTCTCCTCCAGCGTCTCGATCGTGCACTTCACGATCAGCTCCTCCGGCCAGGTCGCCTGATACGCGACCACGACCGGCGTGGAGGTGGGGTAGCCGCCCTCCAGCAGCTCCCGTACGAGCTGGCCGCTGCGGGCGGCCGACAGGAACAGCGCCATGGTCGTGCCGTGCCGGGCGAACTCGCGGACCTCCTCACCGGGCGGCATCGGCGTCTTGCCGCCGCCGAGCCGGGTGAGGATCACGGACTGGGCGACCTCGGGAATCGTCAGTTCGCGCTGCGCGAGCGCGGCGACGGCGGAGAAGGAGGAGACGCCCGGGACGATCTCGGTCGCGATGCCGATCTCCGCACATCGGTCGACCTGCTCCTGCGTACCGCCCCACAGGGCCGGGTCGCCGGAGTGGATCCGAGCCACCCTCAAGCCCTCCGCGCGGGCCCGCCGGTACACGGCGACGACGTCCTCCAGCGACATGGTCGCCGAATCGAGGATCTCCGCGCCCTCGCGCGCGTGGTCGAGGACCTCGGCCTGCACCAGGCTGGCCGCCCAGATCACGACGTCGGCCTCGGCGATGGCGCGCGCGGCGCGGAACGTCAGCAGGTCGGCGGCGCCGGGCCCTGCGCCGACGAAGGTCACCTTGCCGGTGGGGGCATCGGCCATGGAAATCGGTCCTCTCCTACGAAAAACTCGGGTGCTGCGAAAAGTCAGTGCCCGCGCGGCCGTCGGACGTGCGCGAACGGGGGTCGATCGGATAGCAAGGGCGTATGGCGGTCCTCGTCGCGCTCGGCGCGTTCCTGATGACGCTGGCCGGCGGCTGGACGGCACAGCGCGTGACCGACCGCCGCCACCTGGTGCTGGGCCTGGCCGGCGGACTGATGCTCGGTGTGGTCGGCATGGACCTGCTGCCGGAGGCGCTGCACGCGGCGGGAGAGGAAGTCTTCGGCGTCCCCACCGCGCTGCTGCTGTTCGTGGCCGGATTCCTGCTGGCCCATCTGGTGGAGCGCCTGCTGGCCCACCGTCAGGCCGCGCACGGCGGCGAGGAGAACGGCGGACGCGCGCCCGAGGTGGGCCTGACGGCGGCCGCCGCGATGGTCGGCCACAGCGCGATGGACGGTGTCGCGATCGGCGCCGCCTTCCAGGTCGGCGGCGGCATGGGCCTGGCGGTCGCCCTCGCGGTGATCGCCCACGACTTCGCGGACGGCTTCAACACGTACACGATCACGAGCCTGTACGGGAACGCCCGCCGCAAGGCGATCACGATGCTGTTCGCGGACGCGGCGGCCCCCGTGGTCGGCGCGGCCTCCACGCTCTTCGTCACCATCCCCGAGGAGCTGCTCGGCGGCTATCTCGGCCTCTTCGGCGGCGTACTGCTCTACCTCGCCGCCGCCGAGATCCTCCCCGAGGCACACCACGAGCACCCGGCCCGTTCGACCCTGCTGTGCACGGTCGCGGGCGTGGGCTTCATCTGGCTGGTGGTCGGCATCGCGGGCTGATCCGCACCGTGGACCGCTCACAGTTTTCCGCCGCGTCCGCCGTCGCGCCGAGCGGGCGCGATGAGCGTGGACAGGTACGGCAGTGGCCCACCGTCGAGTTCGCCCGCCGGCCTGATCGACTCGTCCTCGAGCCCGAGCGCCGAGCCCCACACGGCGTCGTCGATCCGCCCGGTCTCGCGCAGCGCCTCCGCGACCTCTGGCGCCTGCCGCCCGAACTTGTACGCGACGACCGTGCCGGGCCCGTTCAGGGCGTCCTTGAGCACAGCGGCCCCGGCGGTCACCGGCACCAGGGTGAGCGGCTCGGTCCCCTCCGTGAGCACGGCCCCCGACCGCGCGGCGAGGTCCTGCATGGCGGTGATACCGGGCACGGTCTCGATCTCCGTCCCCGGTACGAGCTCCCCGATGGTGTGCGCGAGGTAGGTGAAGGTCGAGTACACGTTGGGGTCGCCGATAGTGGCGAAGGCGACGGCGGCGTGCCGCTTGAGCAACTCCGCGACGCGCGCACCGGCGGCATCCCAGGCGGCCTCGCGCCGGCCCCGGTCGCTCCGCTCGTTGAGCGCGAAGACGACTTGTACGACCTTCTCCTCGGGCACGTAGTGCAGCACGGTCGCCTCGGCGCGCCCCCGCTCCCCCGTGTCCATGACGGGCACCACGACGACCTCGGCGGTCCGCAGAGCGTTGACGCCCTTGACGGTCACCAGCTCCGGATCGCCGGGGCCGACCCCGACTCCGATCAGCTTGCTGCTCATGACGTCAGGCACCTCTCCACGAACCGACGGGCGACACCGGGCTCGGACGCCCAGTGCGTGTGCAGATAACTCGCGTGCACACCTTGTTGTACGAAACCTTCGACGCGCTTTTGAGGGGCGCGCACCCCCCAGGCGGGAGCCGCTCCGGCGCCGGGCTCGACGACGGTCCGGTGGAACTCGTGCCCGCGCATCCGGGTCCCGGCCCCGGCGAGCACACTGTCGGACACGGCGACGGCGTCCCGGTAGCCCAGGGTGAGCCGCTCGCTCATCCGGGCCGTGGCGTCGAACACCCCGCACATGGGCTGCCCGTCGAGCTCACGGCACAGGTAGAGCAGCCCGGCACACTCGGCGGCAACGGGCGCGCCACTGAGCGCGAGCTCGGAAACGGCCTTCCGAAGCGGCTCGTTGGCGGACAGCTCCGGCGCGTACACCTCGGGAAACCCGCCCCCGATGACCAGCCCGCCCGTTCCCTTGGGCAGTTGCTCGTCCCGGAGAGGGTCGAACGTGACGACTTCGGCCCCGGCGGCGGCGAGCAGCTCGGCATGCTCGGCGTAGGAGAAGGTGAAGGCGGGTCCCCCGGCAAGGGCGATCACCTTCAGCCCGTCCGGCGTTTGAGGACGGGGCCGATCAGACCGATCGGGGGTCTGGGGGCGGAGCCCCCAGGGATCGGGAAGGGGAAGGGGCGGCGGGGGCGAAGAACCAACAGCCTCAGCCGCATCCCAAGCCGCACCCGACAGCGCAGGCGCACTGCGCGCCAGCGCGAAGAGCGCATCGAGATCGCACCCCTCCCGCACCTGCGAGGCCATGGCGGCAACCGCCTCAACGGCCTCCGAACGCCGCTCGGCAACGGGCACCAGCCCAAGATGCCGAGAAGGCGTGTCCACCTGCTGAACCCGCCGAAGCACCCCGAGAACGGGCACCCCGGACTCGTCCAACGCCTCCCGCAGCATCCCCTCGTGCCGCTCGGACCCCACCTTGTTGAGGATCACGCCCGCGACCCGCACCTCGGGATCCCAGGAAGCAAACCCATGCACCAGCGCGGCAACGGACCGCGACTGCGACGACGCATCCACCACCAGCACGACGGGCGCTCGCAGCAACTTCGCGACATGAGCCGTGGAGGCCAGCTCCCCCTGCCCCGCGGCCCCGTCGTACAGCCCCATCACACCCTCGACGACAGCGAGCTCGCACCCACGCGCACCATGCGCGAACAACGGCGCGATCAACTCCGCCCCGCACAGATACGCGTCGAGATTCCGCCCCACGCGCCCGGTCGCGAGCGCGTGATACCCGGGATCGATGTAGTCGGGCCCCACCTTGTGCGGGGACACGGCAAGCCCCCGCGAGGCGAAGGCCGCCATCAGCCCCGTGGCAACGGTGGTCTTGCCGCTGCCCGAGGAGGGCGCGGCGATGACCAGCCGAGGGACGGACATCACCACTCGATACCCCTCTGGCCCTTCTGGCCTGCGTCCATCGGGTGCTTGACCTTGGACATGTCGGTCACAAGATCGGCGAACTCGACGAGCTTCTCGGGGGCATTGCGCCCGGTGATCACGACATGCTGAGTCCCCGGCCGATCCCGCAGCACGGCCACCACCTCATCGACATCCACCCACCCCCAGTGCAGGGGGTACGCGAACTCGTCGAGGACGTACAGCCGGTACGTCTCGGCGGCGAGGTCCCGCTTGACCTGCTCCCACCCCTCGCGGGCCTTCTCCTCGTTGTCCATCTGGGAGTCGCGCTGGACCCAGGACCAGCCCTCGCCCATCTTGTGCCAGTCGACGGACCCGCCCTCACCGGAGGCGCCCAGCACACGCAGCGCGTTCTCCTCCCCGACCTTCCACTTCGCCGACTTGACGAACTGGAACACTCCGATGGGCCATCCCTGATTCCAGGCACGCAGCGCGAGCCCGAAGGCGGCGGTCGACTTGCCCTTCCCGATCCCCGTGTGCACGACGACAAGTGGCCGATTCCGGCGCTGACGTGTCGTCAGGCCGTCGTCCGGCACCACACTCGGCTGCCCCTGCGGCATTACGCGGCCCTCCTCGGAGTCCTCTGCGTCTCCTGCACATCACGCACGAGCCCGGCGATGGAATCGGCCCGCAACTCGTCCAACGTCACCGCGGTGCCGCCCAGTTCACCGGCGAGCCGCCCCGCGAGCCCGAGCCGCACGGGCCCCGCCTCGCAGTCGACGACGACGGACGCGACTCCCTCTGCGGCGAACAACCGGGCCGCCCGTCCGGCCAGCGCGACCGGCTCCGTCGCACCCGTCGCCCGACCACCACCCCTGGCCGAGGCTCCCCCAGAGCTGAACGCCTGGGGGGACCCCCATCGCGCCGCCCCTCCTTCTGTGGCCCGCCCGTCCGTCACCACGACAACCAGCGGCCGTCGAGCCGCGTCGCGCAGCCGCTCGACCCGCAGCACCTCGTGCGCCCTGAGCAACCCGGCCGCGAGCGGCGTCCGCCCACCCGTGGGCAGCGACTCCAGGCGGGCCGCGGCGGCGTCCACCGACGACGTGGGCGGCAGCGCGACCTCGGCCGCGGACCCGCGGAAGGTCACGAGCCCCACCTTGTCCCGCCGCTGATACGCGTCGAGCAGCAGCGACAGCACCGCACCCTTCACGGCACTCATCCGCTGCCGCGCCGCCATCGACCCGGAGGCGTCGACGACGAAGAGAACGAGGTTCCCCTCACGCCCCTCCCGCGTCGCCTGGCGCAGATCGTCCCGCCGTACGACGAGACCGCGCCCCGACCGCCCGCGCGCCCGCTGATGCGGCGCCGCCGCCTGCACGGTGGCCGCCAGGTGCAGCTTGGTGAGCGCCCCTCGGGGCCGTCGCGACCCGGTCGTCCGCCCGTGCTCGGTCCGCGCCCGCGAACGCCGGCCGGCCGCGCCCTCGCCGAGACCGGGCACGCTCAGCACCTTCGTGCGAAAGGGTTCGGCGGCCCGTACGGGGGACTGTTCGCCGGCCGCCCGAGGCTGCCCGCCCTCACCCGCTTCGGCCTGCGCGGGAGCTTCGCCCGGTGCCTCCGGTGCGGAACCGTCGTCGGGCCCGTCCTGAGGCGGCTGCCCGCCGCCACCGGGCCCGTCCGGATCAGGATCGTCGTCGCCGTCCCCGTCCTGCCCGCCGAACTCCTCCAGCGTCTCATCGAGCTTGTCCTCGTCGAGTCCCGGCGCGTCGAAGGGGTTGCGCCGCCGACGGTGCGGCAGCGCGAGCAGCGCCGCCTGTCGTACGTCCTCGGCGAGCACCTCGGTCCGCCCCGCCCAGGCGGCCAGCGCGGTCGCGGTGCGCGCCATCACGATGTCGGCCCGCATGCCGTCCACCTCGAAGGCCGCGCAGGTCGCCGCGATCTGCCGCAGCGCCCCGTCCCCGAGCCGCACGGACGGCAACAGCTCGCGCGCCGCCACGATCCGCGCCCGCACGGCGGACTCCTCGTCGGCCCACCGCGCGGCGAACGCGCCGGGATCGTCGTCGTACGCGAGCCTGCGCCGGACGACCTCGACCCGCTGATCGGGCTCCCGAGAGGCGGCCACCTCGACCGTCAGTCCGAACCGGTCCAGCAACTGCGGCCGCAGCTCGCCCTCTTCGGGGTTCATGGTCCCGACGAGCAGGAAGCGGGCGGCGTGCCGAACGGAGACGCCCTCGCGTTCGACGTACGAGGCGCCCATCGCGGCGGCGTCGAGCAGCAGGTCGACGAGGTGGTCGTGCAGCAGATTCACTTCGTCGACGTAGAGAATCCCGCGATGCGCGTCGGCCAGCAGCCCCGGCTCGAAGGCCTTGACGCCCTCCGCGAGCGCCCGCTCGATGTCGAGGGCGCCGACGAGCCGGTCCTCGGAGGCGCCGACCGGCAACTCCACCATGCGGGCGGGCCGTCGGGTGCCCGTCCCGGGCTGGTGCGGCCCGTCCGGGCAGGCCGGATCGGGTGACGCGGGGGCACACGAGAAACGGCACCCGGCGACGACGTCCACCTGCGGCATGAGGGCCGAGAGGGCACGGACGGCGGTCGACTTGGCGGTGCCCTTCTCGCCACGGACCAGCACACCGCCCACGGCCGGCGACACGGCGTTCAGCAGCAGCGCGAGCCGCAGGTCGTCCTGACCGACAACTGCCGTGAACGGAAACGGAGTACTCACTGGTCGTCGCCCTCCAGGTCGCCTTCGAGCTCCAGATAGGTGGCGCGCAGCCGCTCCAGCGTGTCGGCGTCCGGCTCGGCCCACAGCCCGCGGTCGGCGGCCTCCAGCAGGCGCTCGGTGATGCCGCGCAGCGCCCAGGGGTTGGACTTCTTCATGAAGTCCTGGTTCTGCGGATCGAAGACGTACTCCGCGCTGAGCTTCTCGTACATCCAGTCGTCCACGACCCCGGCCGTGGCGTCGTACCCGAAGAGGTAGTCGACGGTCGCGGCCATCTCGAAGGCGCCCTTGTAGCCGTGCCGCCGCATCGCCGCCATCCAGCGCGGGTTGACGACACGGGCGCGGAAGACGCGGTGCGTCTCCTCGCCGAGGGTCCGGGTCTTCACCTGGTCCGGTACGGCGCTGTCACCGACGTACGCCTCCGGGCTCGTGCCGGTCAGATGGCGCACCATGGCGACCATTCCGCCGTGGTACTGGAAGTAGTCGTCCGCGTCCACGAGGTCGTGCTCGCGGGTGTCGACGTTCTTCGCGGCGACGGCGATGCGCCTGAACGCCGTCTCCATGTCGCCGCGCGCCGCCCGCCCGTCGAGCCCGCGCCCGTACGCGTAGCCGCCCCACACCGCGTACACCTCGGCGAGGTCCGCGTCGGAGCGCCAGTTGCGCGCGTCGATCAGGGGAAGCAGGCCGGCCCCGTACGCCCCCGGCTTGGAGCCGAAGATACGGGCCGTCGCGCGCCGCCGGTCGCCGTGCTCGGCGGTGTCCTCGTCGGCGTGCTTGCGCACGTAGTTCCGGTCGGCGGGCTCGTCCAGCTCGGCGACCGCCCGCACCGCGTCGTCGATGAGACCGACGACGTGCGGGAACGCGTCCCGGAAGAAGCCGGAGATCCGGACCGTGACGTCGATCCGCGGCCGGCCCAGTTCCTCCAGGGCCACGACCTCGAAGCCGGTCACCCGGCGCGACGCGTCGTCCCACACCGGGCGGCAGCCGAGCAGCGCGAGGATCTCGGCGATGTCGTCGCCCTGGGTGCGCATCGCGGACGTGCCCCAGACCGTGAGCCCGACGGACGTCGGGTACTCGCCGGTGTCCTGGAGATAGCGGGCCACGAGCGAGTCGGCGAGCGACTGCCCGACCTCCCAACTCAGCCTGGACGGGATCGCCTTGGGGTCGACGGAGTAGAAGTTGCGGCCGGTCGGCAGGACGTTGACGAGCCCGCGCGTCGGCGAGCCGGACGGGCCCGCCGGGACGTAACCGCCGTCAAGGGCCCGGAGGATGTGGTCGATCTCGTCCGTCGTACGGGCGAGCCGCGGCACGACCTCACGGCAGGCGAACTCCAACACCGCGACCGCGTCCGGGAGTTCGACGCCGAGTACTTCCCGTACGAGCGCGGCGCTCTCGGCGGTCACCCAGCCGCGTTCCTCCATGCCCTCGGCGATCCGGCGGCACAGCTGCTCCAGCAGGTCGATCGCGTCGGCCGCCGTGCGGGACGGGCCCTCGACGAGATCCGTCAGCTCGACCGGCGCCTTCACCGGCGCGCCCGGCTCCGCGAGCAGCTCCTTCTCGACCAGGCCGAAGTGCTCGGCGAGGCAGGCCCGCAGACCGGGCAGCGCGTTGGCCGCGCCGCCCCACACCTGCGAGGCGCGCAGCACCGCCAGCACCAGATTCACCCGCGCCTCGGCCTCCGGCCCGCCGCCGAGGATGTGCAGGCCATCCCTGATCTGCACGTCCTTGATCTCGCACAGATAGCCGTCGATGTGCATGACGAACTCGTCGAACGCCGCGTCGTCCGGCTGCTCGTCCACATGCAGGTCGTGGTGGAGTTCCGCCGCCTTGACGAGGGTCCAGATCTGGGCGCGGACCGCCGGGGCCTTGGTCGGGTCCAGGTCGGACACGAGGGCGTACTCGTCGAGGAGCTGCTCCAGCTTCGCCAGATCGCCGTAGGTGTCCGCGCGCGCCATCGGCGGTACGAGGTGGTCGACGACGGTGGCATGACCGCGGCGCTTGGCCTGGGTGCCCTCGCCCGGGTCGTTGACGATGAACGGGTAGACGAGGGGGAGTTCACCGAGGACGGCGTCGGGCGCGCAGCCGCTGCTGAGACCGAGTCCCTTGCCCGGCAGCCACTCCATCGTGCCGTGCTTGCCCATGTGCACGATGGCGTCCGCGCCGAACGAGTTTTCCAGCCACCGATAGGCCGCCATGTAGTGGTGCGACGGCGGCATGTCCGGGTCGTGGTAGATCGCGATCGGGTTCTCGCCGAAGCCGCGCGGCGGCTGGATCATCACGACGACATTCCCGAACTGGAGGCAGGCCAGCACGATGTCGTCGCCGTCGACGTAGAGGGAGCCCGGCGGCTCGCCCCAGGCTTCGAGCATCCCGTCCCGCAGCTCGGGGTCGAGCTTGTCGAACCACGCCCGGTAGTCGGCGAGCGGCACGCGCGCGGGCGCCGCGGCGAGCTGGTCCTCGGTGAGCCACTCGACGTCGTGGCCGCCGGCCGCGATGAGCCGATGGATCAACTCGTCGCCGCCCGCAGGGTATTCGGTGAGGCTGTACCCGGCGCCTCGCAGCGCGTCCAGGACCCGTACCGCCGAAGCGGGCGTGTCGAGCCCCACCGCGTTGCCGACCCGCGAGTGCTTGGTCGGGTAGGCGGTGAAGACGAGCGCGAGCTTCTTCTCGGCGTTCGGCTTGTGCTTCAACTGTGCGTGGCGCAGGGCGATTCCGGCGACGCGCGCGGCCCGCTCGGGGTCGGCGACATACACCGGCACATCGTCGGGACCCTGCTCCTTGAAGGAGAACGGCACGGTGATGAGCCGCCCGTCGAACTCCGGGATCGCGACCTGCATCGCCGCGTCCATGGGGGAGAGGGCGGCGTCCGACTCATCCCACGCACTCTTCGACGAGGTCAGGCAGAGCCCTTGCAGGACAGGGATGTCGAGGTCGGCCAGCGCGCCGATGTCCCAGGCCTCCTCGTCGCCCCCGGCGGACGCCTGCGAGGCGTGCGTGCCGCCCGCCGCGAGCACGGTGGTGACCAGCGCGTCGGCCTTTTGGAGGATCTCGTACAGGCCCGCGTCCGCGCCGCGCAGCGAACCGCAGTACACGGCAAGGGCGTTGGCGCCCCGCGCCTCGATCGCGTCGCACAGTGTGTCGACGAAGGCCGTGTTGCCGGACAGCTGGTGCGCCCGGTAGAACAGCACGCCGACCGTCGGGCGCCCCTCGACGAAGACACGCTCGCCGTGGACGCCGTACTCGGCCATCTTCCGCGGCTCTTCGAAGCCCTCACCCGTGAGCAGCACGGTGTCGGAGAGGAAGCGGGCCAGTTCGGTGAGGTTCGCCGGGCCGCCCTCCACCAGGTAGCGCAGCGCCTCGGCCACGACACCGGCCGGCACCGACGACTCGGCCATCAACTCCGCGTCCGGGACGGCCTCTCCGCCGAGCAGCACGGTCGGGATGCCCGACGCCTTGAGCGTGCTCAGGCCGTCCTCCCAGGCGCGCTTGCCGCCGAGCAGCCGTACGACGGCGATGTCCGCGCCCTCGATGAGCCCCGGGAGCTCCTCCGTGACATCCACTCGGGTCGGATTGCCGATCCGGTACGGCGCGCCGGAGGCACGCGCCGCCAGCAGATCCGTGTCGGCGGTCGACAACAACAACACTGTGCTCATGCGGGCGCTCCCGGTGGAATGAAAGGCAGTCCTGACGGCGCGCCCGACTCGATGAGCCGCCACAGCGCGTCCGTGTCCGCGTGTTCCTCGATCAGATCGCCGAGCCGGTCCAGCTGCTCCTCGCGCAGCGCCGCGAACGACGTGTCGGCGGCCGGCACGAAGCGTCGGCCCGCGGCGGCCGCCACCTCGCGCAGGAAGGCGCGCCGGAATCCGTCCGACTCCAGCGAGCCGTGCCAGTGCGTGCCCCAGACGGCGCCGACCCGGCACCCGTCCAGGAACGGTTCGCCGCCCGTGACATCGGCGACGCCGTGGTGGATCTCGTATCCCTCGACGCGCTCGCCGAGCGCCTCGCCGACGGGCCGGGTGAGGGTCTTCTCGCGCGCGAACCGCACGCGCACGGGGAGGAGTCCGAGGCCGTCCACCTGGCCTCGGCGGCTTTCGACCTCGTCGTCGATGTGCTCGCCGAGCACCTGGAAGCCACCGCAGATGCCCAGTACGGGCCGTCCCTCGGCGGCTCTGCGCGCGATTGCGTCCGCCAGTCCGCGCTCTCGCAGCCACTCCAGCGCCTGCACCGTCCCCCGGGTTCCCGGTATGACGACGAGGTCCGCGTCGGCCAGCTCCTCGGCCCGGTCCACGAACCGCACGACGACACCCGGCTCGGCGGCCAGCGCGTCCACGTCCGTGAAGTTGGACATGAGCGGGATCGCGCAGACCGCGACCCGGAGGATGTCCTCGCCGACGGGGGAGGTGACCTCCGACTCCCGGACCGCCCCGCGCAGCACTGTGTTTGATCTAAAAGCGAGCCGCAGCCCGTCCTCCTCGTCGATGCCGAGGCCGTGCCGGAAGGGCAGGACGCCGTACGAGCGCCGCCCGGTGAGGCCGTGCAGCATCTCGAGTCCGGGCTCCAGCAGGGAGACGTCCCCGCGGAACTTGTTGACGAGGAACCCGGCGACGAGCTCCTGGTCCTCGGGCGACAGCAGCGCGACCGTTCCGAAGAACGAGGCGAACACGCCCCCGCGGTCGATGTCGCCGACGACGAGCACAGGGAGCCGGGCATTCCTGGCGATCCCCATGTTCACGATGTCGGTACGCCGCAGATTGATCTCGGCAGGACTGCCGGCCCCCTCGCAGATCACCGCGTCATACGTGCCCCGCAACTCGGCGAGGCAGTCCAGCACGGTCCCGAGGAGTTGCTCCTGCCGCCCTCCGTGGTAGCCGCGCGCCGAGAGCTCCCCCACGGGCTTGCCCATGAGGACGACCTGACTGCTCCGGTCGCTCCCCGGCTTGAGGAGTACGGGATTCATGAGCGCGGTGGGCTCCACGCGCGCGGCCTGCGCCTGCATGGCCTGCGCGCGCCCGATCTCGGCGCCCTCGCGCGTCACGAACGAATTCAGCGACATGTTCTGCGCCTTGAACGGCGCGACCTTGACGCCCTGCCGCACCAGCCACCGGCAGACCCCGGCGGTCACGACGCTCTTGCCGGCGTCGGAGGTGGTTCCGGCGATGAGCAGTCCACGACCCGTCATGATGTCGTCCTCCAACGCTGTGGGCAGTCGTTCCGCAGGGCGTTGGGGGTCCCTCCTGGTCGAGCGAAGCCGAGAGCTTGGGGGAGGGTGGGCACAGCCCGTAGCGCCGGGTGCCTTGTCACCCGACCCCACAGCAGAGCCCCCGCCGCGCTCGCCCCCAGCGCCAGCCAGCTCACCCGTCGCGACAACCGCACGGCCCGTTCGATGTCGCGCACCGCAACAGCTCGGCCCTCCCCGTTGAGCACGGGCCGGTGCTCAAGCCGTCCCCCGTACGAGAGGGTCCCCCCGAGCCGTACCCCGAGCGCCCCCGCGAACGACGCCTCCACGGGCCCCGCGTTGGGACTCGGATGCTTGTGCGCGTCCGCGCGCCAGGCGCGCACGGCCCCGCGCGGGTCGCGTCCCGCGACGGTGGTGAGCACGGCGGTCAAGCGCGCCCCCGGCCAGCCCGCGACATCGTCGAGCCGCGCGGAAGCCCACCCGTACCGCCGGTACTTGGGGGACTTGTGCCCGACCATGGCGTCGAGCGTGTTCACGGCACGAAAGGCGACGAGCCCCGGCACACCGCCGAGGGCCCCCCACACCAAGGCGCCCACCACGGCATCGGAGGTGTTCTCGGCGACGGACTCGACGACCGCTCGCGCGATGCCGTCGCTGTCCAGTGCCTGCGGATCACGCCCGCACAGATGGGGCAGCCGCTCCCGGGCCACCTCGGCATCGCCGACCGCGAGCGCGTCGCCGATCGCGCGCGCCTCGCGCCCGAGGGAGGTCCCTCCGACGACGGCCCAAGTGGCGGCGGCGGTCAGTGCGATGGAGGCGGTACGGGACCGGCGTACGGAATGACGGGCCAGCGCCGCGAGCCCGGTGGCACCGCCCACGCACACGGCGGTGTGCAGCGCGCCCCACCCGCGGTGGTCCCGCCACAGCACCCGCTCCACGGCTCCCGCGGCCCGCCCGAACGCGGCGACCGGATGCCCCCGGCGAGGGTCGCCGAGCAGCAGGTCACCGAGAAGGCCGGCGGCGGCGCCGTACGCGAAGACGCGATCGGCACGCACCGCTTCAGCCGACCGTCAGGTCGGGCACAACTGTCGTTCGCGTAGTTCGCGTCGTTCGCACAGAACTTGGGCAGCCGCGCATGGCGATATGTCCTCACTCAGGGTGTCCACGCCCTGGTTCGACGAGACCGGCGGTGAGAGTTCCTGGCTCCCGGGGACTTACTTCCCCGGTGACAGTGGCGGGACCGCGCCGGACTCGCACCGGCTTCCTCTCATGTCGCCGTACTTGGCTCGGGCAGTCCACCACGGGGTCGGAAGACCCGTCAACTTGCTGTTGACCTGCGAGGGGAGAGTGTGCTGAGGCCCACAGGGCCGACCAGCGGGCCGGTTTTCCCCTAGGCGGTCAAATCAGGCTTTCCTGGACTGGTTTGCGACAAGGGGCGAGCGGTCCAGCGCGGGGGGCGCCTGCTCTCGGGCAGGAGGGGGTCGGTGTGGGCCACAGGAACCCGTCCGTGCTGCGCTGGCACACCAGCAGCCACAGTGGGGACGACGAGTGCGTCGAAGTGGCGGTCTCCGGGAACGCGGTGCTGGTCCGCGACTCGTGGAACCGGCGCGGGGGACGTGTCGTCTTCTCCCGACCCCAGTGGCAGGCGTTTTTGTACGTGCTCGGCGCTCCCGGTGCGCGGCGCCGGATATCGGTTCCGTGACGTAGTCGTTCTGGGGCTCTGGTGACGAGAGGGAAGGTCCGGTGATGTACGCGACCGAGTGAGGCCTGGGGAGACTGCCGGGGCATGCCCTCGGAAGTGGCCGTATCCGGACATGCGAGTGCCCTGCCGGTCGCTCCCGTGAGGGAGGTCCGGCAGGGCACTCGGCGAGGGTGCGCGGGCGTCAGGCCACGATGATGAAGATCCCGTACGCCACCGCCGCCGCGCACGCCGCGAAGCAGGCGTAGGCGCCGGTGACCGCGAGAGCGGCGGAGCCGCCCTGGGCCGACGCCGACTCTCGCTTCGAGAGGCCGACGATGCCGAGGGTGAAGAGGCCGACGAGGGCCACGGTGGTGAGGAGGCTGACTCCGAAGACGGAGGCGAGGGCTGCCCAGTCGATGTTCATGCTGTTCTTTCCTTACACCGTGGCCGGGCGGGTGGGCTCCGCGTCCGGGGCCGGGATGGTGGTCTTCAGGTCGGTGTCGGCCGTGGCCATCGAACCGGCCGGCGGCGGGGTGACCGCGGCGATCGCCGTGGTGACGACGCCCGCGGGCTCGGCGGCGACGTCGTTCACGTTGTCGACGGTGACCGGCTGGCGGCGGGAGAGAGTCCAGATGACCCCGGCGCCCGCGACGAGCAGCACGCCCGTGGCGACGATGCCCCACGTGCCCTGCTTGGTGAGGAACTCGGCGGAGGCACCGGCCAGACCGGCGGCCGGCAGTGTCAGACCCCACGCGACGAACATCCGGGTCGCGGTCGACCAGCGGACGACACCGCCCTTGCGGCCGAGGCCGGAGCCCATCACGGCGCCGGAGCAGACCTGGGTGGTGGAGAGGGAGAAGCCGATGTGCGAGGAGGCCAGGATGGCGGTCGCGGCACTGGTCTGGGCGGCGAAGCCCTGCTGCGGCGCGAGGTCCGTCAGACCCTTGCCCATGGTGCGGATGATGCGCCAGCCGCCCAGGTAGGTGCCGAGCGCGATGGCCGTACCGGCCGAGACGATGACCCAGGTGGGAGGGTTCGAGCCCGGGGCGAGGACGCCGCCGGTGACCAGGGCCAGGGTGATGATGCCCATCGTCTTCTGGGCGTCGTTCGTGCCGTGCGCCAGCGAGACCAGGCCGGCGGAGGCGATCTGGCCGGCGCGGTAGCCCTTGGCGGTCGCCTTCTCTTCGGCGCGGTTGCCGATCCTGTACGTCAGCCGGGTGGCCAGCATCGCGGCGAGTCCGGCCACGATGGGCGCGGCGACCGCGGGGATCAGCACCTTGGTGACAACGGTCGAGCCGTTCACGGACGACCAGCCGGCCGACATGACCGCGGCGCCGATCAGGCCGCCGAAGAGTGCGTGGGAGGAGCTGGAGGGCAGACCCAGGAGCCAGGTCAGCAGATTCCAGAGGATGGCGCCGACGAGCGCCGCGAAGATCACTTCGGTGCGGATGCCCTCTTCGTTGATCATCCCGCCGGAGATCGTCTTGGCGACCTCGACGGAGAGGAACGCACCGACGAGGTTCAGCACGGCGGACATGGCCACCGCCGTCTTGGGCTTCAGAGCGCCGGTCGAGATGGTCGTCGCCATCGCGTTGGCAGTGTCGTGGAAACCGTTCGTGAAATCGAACACGAGAGCGGTGACGATCACGATTCCGAGGAGGAGCGTGATGTGTTCCATTTACCCAGGCTTCTCTTTGACGTCAGTGGCAGGTGGACCGTAGGCAACCTGAGTGAACGGAAGATGAACTGGGGCGGGCCGTGGGGTGTCTCAAGCGGTGGGCCGCCCCTCCGTTTTTGACGGAGGGGCGGCCCGGCGTCTCGAACAAGGGCGGAATATCGGGCTCCGCTATCAGCCTCTAGCCCCGCGCGAGCCTCTTGAGCGAGGTCATGGACCCGTTGAAGAGATTCTGGTCACCCGGCAGGCTGCCGCGGTTGGCGTACTGCCAGAACGTCCAGTACGACCAGCCGGCGGGCAGTGCACCCGCGTCCGCCGAGTCGTAGCGGGCGAGCCACAGGGCGTGGTTCGCGGCGAAGGCGCGACTGCCGCCGGTGCAGTTGTTCCACCAGTGCGTGGTCGTGTAGATCACCGGACGTCGGCCGGTCTCCCGCTTGACCTCGTTGCTGAACGCCTTGATCCAGCTCACCATCCTGGCCTTGCTCAGGCCGTAGCACTTGCGCTTGCCGTACGGGTTGTACTCGATGTCCAGCGCGGGCGGCAGCGTCCAGCCGTCCGAGTGCCAGGCGCCGCCGTTGCGCACGAAGTACGCGGCCTGGGCGGTGCCGGACGACTTGTTCGGCACCGCGAAGTGATAGGCGCCGCGGAGGATGCCCGCGTTGCGCGCGCCGTTGTACTGCCGGCTGAAGTACGGATTGCGGTACGTGTGGGACTCGGTCGCCTTGACGTAGACGAACCGGGCGCCCTTTGCTTTCGCGCTTTGCCAGTCGACGTTCTTCTGGTGCGAGGAGACGTCGTGCCCTTTGGGCTTGCTCGCCGCGGAGGCCGGAACCGCGACGAGGGCGGTCCCACCCGCGGTGAGCGCCCCCACGATGGCCGTTGCCGCGATGACGCGGACACGGCGACGGAATGGTTTGTGATCACGGGCCATATTTCCCCCCGGAATGGCGACGTGCACGACAAATCCCCCAGAGGTTACTGGAAGATCAGCGCATGCTCATCGATCGCCAGCCAATCGCCGACAGAGGGGTATGTATGCCCATATGCGACCTTACGGACGCACGGGTTCCGCCCTAAAGTGCCCTGGCCTACGGTGTATTGACGTCCGTGCCTGGCAGGATCGCGGCATGGCTGAGCAGCGGCGGGACGCACGGGACGTGCGGGAGGACGTACAGGATGCGCCCGGACGGGGCGAGTTGGGCGCGAGGGACGCGCGGGACGCGGTGGAACGGGCGTGGGACGAGCTCGTGCTGACGGCCCGTCGGACGGTGGCCGACGGGCTGGTCGTCGGTACGTCGGGCAATGTGTCGGTACGGGTCGGCGGCACCGTCCTGGTCACGCCCACCGGAGTGCCGTACGACCGGCTGGCGCCCGACGACGCCGTCGGTGTCGATCTCGACGGCCGGCAGGTGCTCGGTTCGCTTCTTCCGACGAGCGAACTGCCGATGCACCTCGCGATCTACCGCGGAACCGACGCGCGCGCCGTCGTCCACACCCACGCCGCGCACGCGACGGCGGTTTCCACGCTCGTCCCCGAGCTCCCGCTGATCCACTACATGGCGGGCGCCCTCGGTGGGCCGGTCCGTGTTGCCCCCTATGCGACATACGGCACTCCGGAGTTGGCCGAGAACATGCTCCAGGCCCTCGCCGACCGCACTGCCTGCCTTCTCCAGAACCACGGCACCATCGCCTACGGAGACTCCTTGAACCAGGCGTACGACCGCACGGCCCAGCTGGAGTGGATGTCCCGCGTCTGGCTCCTGGCCTCCTCGGTCCCGGGCCTGACCCCCACGCTGCTGTCACCCCAGCAGACCCAGGAGGCGAGGGAGCGGCTACGGGGGTACGGGCAGCGGGGCTGAGCGACGGCGGGCGGCGGACACGTAGGAATCCCGGCGATGCCGCACCACCCGCACCACGAGAGCGCACAGGCCCCAGCCCGGGCGGAAGACGTCATCCCAGCCCCACCTCCCGCTGGCCGATGGCGGGCTCCCCCGGGAGACTGGACGCGTGCGCACCATCAGAGCCATGGCAGCTGCCGTCACCGTAGCCATAGCCGCGGGCGCGGCCTCCGTGGCGGCGGGCCGGTTCGCGAGTGACGCCGCGCTGAAGACGTCGCCCGGCAGGCCCCTGCCCACCGAGCCCCGGCTCACCGTGCACGCCACGACGGCGGGCGGGATCACGCTCACCCGGGACCTGGCCTCCCAGCGCCCGGGCAGGTACGGCCTCGCCGGAGACGGCTCCCACGCGGTCGTCGGACCGGTCATGAAGGGCACGCCTCACCCCGCCGACACGGTCGTACGCCGCCTCGAACGCGTCACCCACGGCTCCCTGGACCCCGGCGACAAGGTGTGGTTCACCCCGAACCTGCACATCGGCGACCCGAGCGCCGCCCTCGGTCTCGCCCACGCCGACGTCGACATACCCGGCGAACTCGGTGCTCTGCCCGCCTGGTTCGTGCCCGCCGTCCGCGACACCTGGGTGATCACCGTGCACGGCCTGGGTGCCACCCGCGAACATCCGATGAACGTGATGGAGTTCCTGAACCGTCAGCACTTCCCGGTGCTCGACCTCGCCTACCGCGGCGACCTCGGCGCACCCCGCTCCCAGGACGGCCTCAACCACCTCGGCGAGACCGAATGGCGCGACCTCGACGCGGCCATCCGGTACGCCGTACGGTACGGCGCCGAGCAGGTCGTCCTGTACGGCTGGTCCATCGGCGCCACCATGGCCCTGCGCGCCGCCGCGCACTCCGCCCTGCGCGCGCGGATCTCCGGCCTGGTCCTGGACTCGCCCGTCCTCAACTGGGAGACCACACTGCGCGCCCTCGCCACGGCCCGCCACACCCCCAGCGCCCTGCTGCCCCTCGCGGTGCGCGCTGCCCAGGGCCGTACGGGCCTGCACGGCGACCGCATCGGGAACGCCGCGCACCCCGACCACCTCAAGGTGCCCACCCTGGTGCTGCACGGCCCGGACGACACCATCGCCCCTTGGGACACCTCACGCCGCCTCGCCGAGCGCCGCCCGGACCTGGTCACCCTGTACACGGTCCCGGGGGCCCCGCACGGCGCCATGTGGAACGCCGACCCGGAGGGCTACGAAGAGGCCCTGCGCCGCTTCCTCACCCCCCTGATGTAAGCGCCCCGGCACGCCTCCGACGGAGCCCGACAGCCGGTCCCCACGAAGCACCCCGCGGAACCCGCCGGCGCCCTTCCGGTTCGCCCCCGGACAACTCTCGCGAGGGCTCGTTTCCGCGTGTCGAGCGCCCTGAGAACGCCCCGCGCTCACCACCCCCGTCGCCTGCCGTGACATTCCGTTTGGGTTTTCCGACCGTCAACCGGAAGACTGCACCCGTGACGTCCCGTAACCCGCGCGACTCCAGGCTCCGACTCGTCAGCCCGCGGCCCCTGGCCGCCGCCCCCCGAGCGGTGACCCAGCGCCGCACGCGCCGCCCCGCACCGCGGCCGCCCGAGGGCACACCGCCGCCCGCGGAACTGGCCCGTATGGCGCGCACCGGCCTGTCCGGCGCGGCCCGTGTCGCCCGCTGGGCCGACGCCGCCCTGCGCCCGGGACGCGACGGTGCGACCCCCGGCAGCAAAGGCACTCTCTCCGATGCCACCGCGGAACGGGCTGCCGCCGACCTGAGGCTGACCCCGGCTCAGGTCCGCGCAGACTGGGACACCGCACGCCTGGCCGGTCTTGTCGAGGTGCACGGCGACAGCGCCCGCCCGGGCTGGCGGCTGCGCGCCTGGAACCGCGACGACAGCGCCGTACTGCGCGGCTGGGTCGCCCTCTTCGACGCCTGGTCGCTCGCGTATCCGGAGCCCGCGGACCGCGAACCCGCCGCCGTCGCCGAGGTCGTCTCCGCGATGCCTCAGGTGCTCTCCTTCCTCCAGCTCTCCGCGGGGCCCGTCCCCGTGGAACAGCTCCTCGATCTCCTCGAACAGCGCGTCACGGAACTGCGCACCGAGCGCTGTGAAATCCCGTACGGACCCCAGCCGGAGCCCGCCCCGCAGGCCGCACCCGAAGCCGCGGACGCCCTCCTCGCCCCGCTCCTCGACTGGGCCCTGCACGCCCTCGCCTCTGTGGGCGCGCTCACCTGCGCCGACGGCCAGGCCACCCTCACCCCGCTCGGCAGCTGGGCGGTCTGGGTCAAGCTGGAGCAGATCTGCGTCGCCGCGCAGAGTCCCGCCGGGAACATCGAGCAGTCCGCCGAGGACATGCTCCGCGGCTGCGCCCAACTGCGCCCCAATGCGGCTCGCGCCGAGTACCGCGCCTGGCTGGCCGCCCGTCCCGTCGGCAGCGCCGTCACCGAACTCCTCGACGCCGCCCGCGGCGAAGACGCCCTCACCCGCGGTCTCGCCTTCGAGGCGCTGCGCGTGGTCGGCGCCCCCGCCGAGCCCGACGTGCGCGCGGTGGCCGAGGAGACCTCGCTGCGTCCCTACGCCATGCTGTGGCTCGCCGAGCAGGATGGTCACGACCCCGAGGACGCCCACGACGTGCTCACCCGCGAGGAGTCCACCTGGCTGTGGGTCGACACCGCCGCCGCCGTCGCCGACCACGGTGAAGCCCCGCTCCTCGTACGGCACTTGGAGTCCGCGGTGCAGCCCACCGTGCCCGCGCTCCTGGACGAGGTACGCGCGGTCGGCCACCCCCGCACCGTGCAGGTGCTGGTCGCGCTCGCCGCCGCGCACCCGGACCCGGCGCTTGCCAAGGCCGTACGCCGGGCCGCCTTCCAGGTGCACACCGGAGGAAGCTGACGGGGGAGCCGGGCAGGGAGTCGGCGAGGGAAGCCGACGGGGTCCTACGCCCCTATCTCAGGGGCGTACGTGCCGAAGCTCCAGATATTTCCCTCGAGGTCCCGGGCCATGTAGTCCCGCGAGCCGTAGTCCTGGTCCGTCGGGGGCATCAGGATCTCGGCGCCGTGGTCCACGGCCCGCTGGTGGTGCGAGTCGACGTCGTCCACGACCACGTACACCGCAGTTGGGCCCGCGTCCTTCATCGCGGTGTCGAAGATGCCGCCGCGGCCCTTGGAGCCGAGCATCACCGCGCCATTGCCCTGCACCAGTTCGGCGTGCATCACCGTGGTGACCCCGCCCTCGTCGCTCTCGTACACCGACGTCTCGCTGAAGCCGAAGGTCTCCGTGAGCTGCCTGATCGCCGCCTTCGCGTCCGCGTACAGCAGTGTCGGGTAGATGCTCGGGCGCCCGCCGTCCATGCCTGCCATGCCGATCACTCCCTCTCGTCGCGCCGCCGGAACCGCCGCCGGAATCCGACCTGCTGCCCAGTCTGGCACCGGGCACTGACAACGCCCCGGCGAGCGGAAGCCGTCTGCCGTCCGGCCTCAGCGAAACGTGTTGCATCGCGCCATGTCGCCGGTGCTGTAACCCTCGTAGAACCACTGCTGCCGCTGCCTGGCGGAGCCGTGCGTCCAGGTCTCCGGGGTCACCCGGCCCTGGAACCTCTCCTGGATCCGGTCGTCGCCGACGGCCGCCGCCGCGTCCAGGCCGTCGCGAATGTCGGCGTCCGTGAGGCTGGTGATCAGCGGCCGGCCCGTCGACGGGTCCTTCGTCGTCGTCGCGTGGTGCGCCCACACCCCGGCGTAGCAGTCGGCCTGCAGCTCCACCTTCACCGAGTTGCTGTTCGCGCCGGTCAGTCCGTTCTGCGACTTGCCCAGTGTCCCCATCAGGTCCTGCACGTGGTGCCCGTACTCGTGCGCCACCACGTACGCCTGCGCGAACGGCCCGCCGCTGGAACCGAACTTGGTGCGCAGCTCGTCGAAGAAGCCCAGGTCCAGATAGACCTTGCGGTCGCCGGGGCAGTAGAAGGGCCCGACGGCGGACGTGGCGGTGCCGCAGGCCGTGCCGACCCGATTGCTGAAGAAGACCGTCGGGGAGCGTGTGTAGGTGCCCCTGCGGCGCGCGAACTCCTGCGCCCAGTAGTCCTGCACGCTGTTGACCACCGCCACCATGCGGCAGTCCTCCCTGGCGTTCGCGTCGCTGCCCTTCTTGCAGGTCTGCTGGACCTGCGCGAGGGAAGAGGAGGTCGACGCGGGATGGTCGCTCCCGGAGGAGAGCCCGAGCTCGTCGGGACCGATTCCGAAGAAGAGTCCGATGAGCAGGGCGAGCAGGCCGGCGATGCCACCCCCGATGGTCGCCCTGCCGCCGGGGATTCGACTGCCGCGCACATCCTGGACCTCGGATGTGTCCAGGTCGGCGTCGTCGTCGAACTGCATGGGCACACCACCCTCTGCCGTACGTCGCTCTGGCGCCATCCTCGTACGCCCCCAGGTCCCCGGCCTCGGGCGGAGGTCCGAACGGGGGACGCGTTCCCGCCGGTCCGCCGTGTCCCGACGGACCTCCGAGCCACCCGCGTCTACGCTCTGCGCCGGATCCGTGGGCTGTGGTGGCGAGGGGGCAATGTGGTCGTTCTGCCGATCGAGGTGACGGATCCGGAGTCACCTGCCCGGCATCCACCGGCCACCCCGACCGCGCCTGCCCCCACCCCCAGGACCGCGCCGCGTCCGCGACCGGCGCATGCGGAGTCCGCGCCGCGTCCGCGACCGGCGCATGCGGAGTCCGCGCCGCCACGAGTCGTTCGCACAGAGTCCGCCTCGTCGCCGCGACCGGCTCGCACGGGGCCCGCCCCGCGGACCGCCCCCACCGGCCCGCGCCCCGCGAAGGCCGAGCGACTCCCTCCCCCCGCTCCCGCGGGCCACGCTCTCCGTCGCGTCCTCCCCGCCACTCTCGCCCTCCTGCTGGCAGTTCCCCTCCTCGCGGCAGCCCACCAGGCCCGCACCGCCCCCTACGGAGACCACGTCACGGTGCACGCGCGCGTGGAGCACGGGGACCGACCCTCGCTGCGGACGACGGGGGCCACCGTCGAGGCGTACGACGAAGGAACCGGGCGCCTCCGGTGGACGTACAGGCGGGAGGGCCGGCGTCCGCTGGCCGTGCTCCCCGCGCGCGGGGACGCGATCGCGCTCTGGGACGACGGGCTGGTCACCGCCACCGTCCGCGGCGACGGCAGCGCGGTCCGCTGGCACCGGGCGCTTCCCGGGGCCGCACCCTGGCTCGCGGCCCACCGGGGCAGCGGCGTGCTGCGGGCCCTGGGCGCCCGCATGCTCGCCGTCGTCACCCCGCAGCGCATCGCCGCGTACCGCATCGCCGACGGCGACCTGCGCTGGGTGCTGCCCGCCCGCCGCGGCTGCGCCTTCGAACCCGCGCGCGCGGTGCGTGTCCGTACGGCGCTGCTGATCGCGCAGCCCTGTGCGGCCACCGACAGCTGGACCGTCGAGATCGTCGCGGTGGACGAGCTGGGCAGGATCACCCCGGACCGGACGCCGCTGGGCAACGAGCGGCGGGGCGAGCATCACAGTGTCGAACACCCGCACACAGAAAAAGTGCTTGCACGGCCCCGTTAGACTTGGCCCATGGCCATTCTCCTCGCGCATTAGACGGCGGGAACGTCCTCAGCCGTCCACCCCGCCAACGACCCTGCCCTGGAGTCTGTCCGTGATCTCCGCCTCCGGTATCGAGCTGCGCGCCGGCGCCCGCATCCTCATCGAGTCCGCCACCTTCCGTATCGCCAAGGGCGACCGCATCGGCCTGGTCGGCCGCAATGGGGCGGGCAAGACGACGCTGACCAAGGTCCTCGCGGGTGAGGGCATCCCCGCCGCAGGCAACGTCGCGCGCTCCGGCGAGGTCGGCTATCTCCCGCAGGACCCGCGCACCGGCGACCTCGACGTGCTCGCCCGCGACCGCGTCCTGTCCGCGCGCGGTCTGGACACCCTGATCCGCAAAATGCGGGACAACGAGCAGCGCATCGCCAACGGCACGGGTGCCACCCGCGAGAAGGCCCTGAGGCAGTACGAGCGCCAGGAGACGGAGTTCCTCACCAAGGGCGGGTACGCCGCCGAGGCCGAGGCCGCCACCATCGCCGCCGCGCTCAACCTGCCCGACCGTGTGCTCGGCCAGCCCCTGCACACCCTCTCCGGTGGTCAGCGCCGCCGTATCGAGCTGGCCCGCATCCTCTTCTCGGACGCGGACACGCTGCTGCTCGACGAGCCGACCAACCACCTCGACGCCGACTCGATCGTCTGGCTGCGCGACTACCTGAAGACCTACCGTGGCGGCTTCATCGTGATCTCCCACGACGTCGACCTCGTCGAGACGGTTGTCAACAAGGTCTTCTATCTGGACGCCAACCGCGCCCAGATCGACGTCTACAACATGGGCTGGAAGCTCTATCAGCAGCAGCGCGAGGCGGACGAGAAGCGTCGCAAGCGCGAGCGGCAGAACGCCGAGAAGAAGGCCGCCGCGCTGAACGCGCAGGCCGACAAGATGCGCGCCAAGGCCACCAAGACGGTCGCCGCGCAGAACATGGCCAAGCGCGCCGACCGGCTGCTCGCCGGACTCGAAGCGGTACGGGCCTCCGACAAGGTCGCCAAGCTGCGCTTCCCGGAGCCCGCGCCCTGCGGCAAGACGCCGCTCACCGCCGAGGGCCTGTCGAAGTCGTACGGATCGCTGGAGATCTTCACCGATGTCGACCTGGCCATCGACAAGGGCTCCCGCGTCGTCATCCTCGGCCTCAACGGCGCCGGAAAGACGACCCTTCTCAGGCTCCTCGGCGGCGTCGAGAACCCCGACACCGGTGAGGTCGTGCAGGGCCACGGTCTCAAGCTCGGCTACTACGCGCAGGAGCACGAGACCCTCGACCCCGAGCGCACGGTCCTGGAGAACATGCGCTCCGCCGCCCCCGACCTCGACCTGGTCGAGGTCCGCAAGACGCTCGGCTCGTTCCTGTTCTCCGGCGACGACGTCGACAAGCCCGCCGGCGTCCTGTCCGGCGGCGAGAAGACCCGTCTCGCGCTCGCGACCCTCGTGGTCTCCTCCGCGAACGTGCTCCTGCTCGACGAGCCGACGAACAACCTCGACCCGGCCAGCCGCGAGGAGATCCTCGGCGCGCTGCGCACGTACAAGGGCGCCGTCGTCCTCGTCACCCATGACGAGGGCGCCGTCGAGGCGCTCCAGCCGGAGCGGATCATCCTGCTGCCGGACGGCGTCGAGGACCTGTGGGGCGCGGACTACGCGGATCTGGTGGCTCTCGCCTGAGTCGCTGCCTGAGTCGTTGCCCGAGCCTCACCGAGTGTCAGCCCGGCGTGATCGAATGGCTGATCCACTGCGTATGGATCATTCGGCCGATCCGTGATCCATCATCTGTGTGAGATCTCCTCGTACCGAGGTGTGTCCTACATCGATTTCGCGGCCGAGCCCTGTGTTCCCAAGGGCTCGGCCGTCTCGCGTCGCTGACCAGGTACTTCGCGGATGAACCCGTTCGGCCGTACGGACGACGGCAGCCGGAACCTGGAATTCCACTCGTGGGGATGGGCTCCTGTCGTCAAAACCTTGTCTTACGGACCTTGCCGAATGGGTGGCCATGAGGCCCGTGAGGGGTGATCATGAGAGTCCAGAGCGCACTTCCCATGAGGAGGCACGGGTGGCCGAGACTCTGAAGAAGGGCAGCCGGGTGACCGGCGCCGCGCGCGACAAGCTCGCGGCAGACCTGAAGAAGAAGTACGACTCCGGTGCGAGCATCCGGGCGCTGGCCGAAGAGACCGGCCGCTCGTATGGCTTTGTGCACCGGATGCTCAGCGAGTCGGGCGTCACGCTCCGAGGGCGTGGTGGAGCGACGCGGGGCAAGAAGGCCGCCTCGGCCTGAGGCCGGGCGTCCCCATCGGCTTCGGTGGTGGCCACCCGGTCGGTCGGGTGATCGACCGGGTGGTTACTGTGCAGTCACTTAGGTGTGTCCCTCGTGGGGTACACACCTGATCCGACCGCACCCATCGGAGGCGCCCCATGGCTTCGCTCGACCCGGTATTCGACAAGGACGGCGTACGGCTCACCGTCGACGAAGCGATCGCCACGGTGACGCTGACCAACCCGACCAAGCGCAACGCCCAGAGTCCTGCTCTGTGGCGGGCGTTGACGCAGGCCGGCCGGTCACTGCCGGGCTCCGTCCGCGTGGTGGTCCTGCGCGCCGAGGGCAAGTCCTTCTCCGCCGGGCTCGACCGGCAGGCGTTCACGCCCGAGGGCTTCGACGGGGAACCGTCGTTCATCGACCTCGCGCGCGGCTCCGATGCCGAGCTCGACGCGACCATCGCCGAGTACCAGGAGGCGTTCACCTGGTGGCGGCGCAGCGACATCGTGTCCATCGCCGCCGTGCAGGGGCACGCCATCGGCGCGGGATTCCAGCTCGCGCTCGCCTGTGATCTGCGCGTTGTCGCGGACGACGTGCAGTTCGCCATGCGCGAGACCAGCCTCGGGCTCGTGCCCGACCTCACGGGGACGCATCCGCTGGTGAACCTCGTGGGGTACGCCCGCGCGCTCGAAATCTGCGTGACGGGGCGCTTTGTGTCGGCCGAGGAGGCCGAGCGCACCGGGCTCGCCAACCTTGCCGTGCCCGGCGAGCAGCTCGACGACGCGGTGCGAGACCTTGCCGCCGCACTGCTTGCCGCGCCGCGGGATGCCGTCATTGAGACCAAGGCGTTGCTGCGCGGGGCGCAGGAGCGGTCCTATGAGGAGCAGCGGGTTGCTGAGCGTGCTGCTCAGGCTCGGCGGCTTCGGGACCTCGCCGGGGTGGGTGACTGAGACCGTCCTGGGGCTGCGGGTCGTACTCGGGCCGGTCACGCAGTTCCCCGCGCCCCTTCAGGGGCGCTCTAGCCCACGGCGGTTACCAGTACTGCCACCGATGGTGTGTCCGTCAGGGTCCGCGTGACCGCTGTCCTGACGGCCCTTGCCACGTCGACGGTCCGCTCGTCCGCCGCGACCGCCAGTTCGACGCGGACGTGGCGGCGTGGCAGGGCGGGGTCCCCGCCCGGCGCGTCCTCGATGTGCACCGGGCGGCCCAGGAGGTCCGTCAGGTGGGTCACACCCGGGACCGACCGGGCGGCGGCCGCTGCCCGCGCCTCCTCGGGAACCGTCGGTTCGCCGGCCTCTCGCACCTCGTCAGGGCGTACGGCGACGGGGGGCTCGTCCTGGCCGAGCAGCTCCGTCACCCGTAGATCCACATCCGTGACCGTCAGACCGAGGCGTTCCGTCGCCGCCGCGGCCAGGGCCAGGCGCAGGCGGCCCGCTGTCGTCGGGAGCGGCTCCACGCCAGGGGCGGTGGGGTCCGTCCGCGCCGCGAACTCCGCGGCGATGCGGAGGGGACCGGGCGGCAGCGCGCCGGGCGGAGGCGGCACGGCGGGGTCGTACGTCTCGTCCGGGTCGGCGAGTGAGATCCGGAGCGTGCCGAGCCGCACACCGAGCACGGGATCGGCCGCGCGCCGCAGTACCGAGTCGGCCGCCCACTCCGTGATCCACGCGCCGTCGCGCGGGAGGCCGAGGGGCAGCAGTCTGCCGAGCCCGAGCTGATGCCGTACAACCTGCGTCCACCGGTCCGCCGTCATTGCTCCAGCCTGCCGCATCCCCGGCGCGCGACCGCGGAACCCCACTTACTGTGGGTGAAGGAGGACGACCGAAAGGGACGTACGGCCATGACCGACATGACGGAGCCGGACCGGACGGAGACCCCCGCCGGCGAGAAGGGGTCGCCCCAGACCCGCAAGCCCGGTGTCACCAAGCGCGGCGGCGGTGATCCCGCAACCCGGGGACGGACCACGATCGCCGACGGCGTCGTGGAGAAGATCGCCGGACTCGCGGCCCGTGATGTGCTCGGTGTGCATGCGATGGGCAGCGGACTGAGCCGGACCTTCGGGGCGGTGCGCGATCGGGTGCCCGGCGGTTCGAAGTCCGTCTCGCGCGGTGTGAAGGCCGAGGTCGGCGAGGTGCAGACCGCGCTCGACCTGGAGATCGTCGTCGACTACGGCGTCTCGATCGGCGACGTGGCCCGCGCCGTGCGCGAGAACGTCATCGCGGCCGTCGAGCGCATGACGGGCCTTGAGGTCGTCGAGGTCAACATCGCGGTGAGTGATGTGAAGCTTCCCGAGGAAGAAGAGGAGGAGCCGGAGACGCGGCTCCAGTGACCGCCCGGTCACCGAATCGCTGTCGCCCGGCCACCGAACCGCTAGTGATCACTCGGCCACCGAATTGCTGAGGAGCGCACCATGAGCTTGGCCGTGATCGGCATGATCGCCGGAATGGCGCTGGGCTTCGCCGGGTACTTCGGCGGATTCGGGGCCTTCTTGCTGGTGGCCGCGCTGGGGGCCATCGGGTTCGTCGTCGGGCGGTTCCTGGAGGGGGACCTGGACGTCGGCGACTTCTTCCGCACCCGCGACAACCGACGGCGGTGACGCGTGCCAGGTCATGTCGACCGGCTCGGTGAGACGCGGCGGCCCGTGACGGTCGTCGTGGCGGCCGAGCGGGGCGCGACCCGGATCGCCGACCGGGTCGTCGCGAAGATCGCCGCGCAGGCGGCGCGCGAGGTGCTTCCGGCGCTGCCCCCGGACGCCGTGCCCCCGCACGCGAGTGTGGTCGTGCACCACGAGAGCGCCCGCCTTCGCGTCACCCTCGAACTCGACTACCCCTCCGATATCGGTGGCCGGTGCAACGCGGTGCGTCGCCATGTCGCCGAGCGGGTAAGGACGTTGGCGGGGATGGAAGTGCCGGAGGTGGCCGTCCAGGTGGAGCGGCTGCACCTGGCGCAGGCACCCGGCACGGTACAGGGGAGGACGCGATGAGCGAGTCCCAGGGCTCCGACAGCACCCAGCGCATGCCTGTCCTGGAGAAGACGGGTGAGAGCGCACTCGGTCAGTCCGCCTCCGCGGCGGCATACGAACCGCTGCACACCGTGGACGACGAGGACGGCGGCCAGGGCCGTTTCTGGTCCGCGCGCCGCGTTCCCGCGGGCATCCTCGCGGTGCTGATCCTTGTCGCCGCGGGCGCCTTCCTGTACGACGTCGCGGCGGTACGAGCCCGCCGGCCCGCCATGCACTGGCGCAGGTCGCTGGCCCTGCAGCTAGCCGAACGGCCCCTCGACGACACCTGGGTGCTCGTCGGCGCGGGAGTAGTGGCCACCCTCGGCATCTGGCTGATCGTCCTCGCCGTCACGCCCGGACTGCGCGAGGTCCTGCCGATGCGGCGCACCCACGCCGACGTCCGGGCCGGGCTGCACCGGCGCGCCGCCGCGATGGCGCTGCGCGACCGGGCCATGGAGGTCGCCGGGGTGCAGTCGGTCCGGGTACGCATGGGACGTACGAAGGCCGACGTCCGCGCGGTCTCGCACTTCCGTGAACTCGACGACGTACGCGCCGACTTGGACGCCACGCTCGCCGACGGCATCAGGGGGCTCGGGCTCGCCCGGCCGCCCGCGCTGTCGGTGCACGTCCGGCGCCCCGGACGGAAGGGGTGAGGCCGGTGCTCCGGATGGTCAACCGCGTACTGCTCGGGATCCTCGGTCTGGGGCTGGTCGTCCTCGGCGGCTCCGTGCTCGCCGTCGGGCTCGGTGCGAACCCGCCCTCGTGGTGGATCCACGACGGGCAGCACGACGTACTGCTCAGCCAGGCCGAGCGGACCCGGTGGCGGGACCACGGCTGGTGGTGGCCCACCGTCATCGCCGCCCTCGCGATTCTGGTGCTGCTGTCCCTGTGGTGGCTGGCGGCCGTGCTGCGGCGGCGCCGGCTCGCCGAGGTGCTCGTCGACACCGGCGACGGCGAGGGCGCGCTGCTGCGCGGGCGGGCACTGGAAGGCGTACTGGCCACCGAGGCGACGCAGCTGGACGGCGTCGAGCAGGCACAGATCCTGCTGACCGGACGGCGCAGCGTGCCCGAGGCGCGGGTGCAGCTCCTGCTGGAGCCCCATGTGGACCCCGGGCAGGCCTTGCACCTGCTGACGGCCGAGGCGCTGGCGCACGCGCGGGACTCGGCGGGCCTCGCCGCGCTCCCCGCGGAGGTGCGCCTCCGCGGGGTCAAGCACCGTGCTCAGCGGGTCAGTTGAGCTTCGCTCAGGGCCCTGTCGGCCAGGAGCCTGTCGGCGAGGAACCTGCCGCCGAGGAGCCTGTCGGCGAGGACCCTGTCGGTCAGGAACCTAGAAGCCGCGCCGCATTCCGCCGTCCACCGGCAGCATGATGCCCGTCAGGTACGACGCCGCCGGCGAGAGCAGGAACGCGGCGGTGCGGCCGAACTCCTCCGGGGTGCCGTAGCGGCGCAGTGGGATGCGGGCCTCGTTGGCCGCGCGGGTGGCCTCCGGATCGGCGGAGTAGCCGTCGAGTTCGCGGACGCGGTCGGTGTCGATACGGGACGGGAGCAGGCCGACCACGCGGATGCCGCGCGGGCCCAGCTCGTCCGCGAGTGAATTGGCGAAGCCCGCGAGACCGGGGCGCAGACCGTTGGAGATGGTGAGCCCGGGGATCGGCTCGTGCACCGAGGCGGACAGCACGAAACCGATGACACCGCCCTCGCCGAGCTCCGCGGCGGCCGCGCGGGCCAACCGCACCGCGCCGAGGAAGACCGTCTCGAACGCGGCCGTCCACTGCTCGTCGGTGTTGTCGGCGACGAACCCGGGCGGCGGGCCGCCAACACTGATCAGGACGCCGTCGAAGCCGCCGAAGTGCTCACGGGCGGCGGCGATCAGCCGGGCCGCGGTCTCCGGGTCGGCATTGTCGGCGCCGACCCCGACCGCGTTCGGGCCGAGCGCGGCCGCGGCGTCGGCGACGCGCTTCTCGTCGCGCCCCGTCATGATCACCTTCGCACCGTCGGCGACGAGTTCACGCGCGGCGGCGTTGCCCAGGCCACGGGTGGCTCCCGTGACGACGTACACACGGTCCTTCAGTCCAAGATCCATGGCCCCTATCCTGCCTGCTCGCCCCCGAACAGGGCGAGGGCGGTACCCACCAGACCGATATGGCTGAACGCCTGCGGGAAGTTGCCGAGCTGGCGGCCGGCGACGGGGTCGTACTCCTCGGAGAGCAGGCCCACGTCGTTGGCCAGTCCCACCAGCCGCTCGAACATCTCACGGGCCTCCTCCGTACGACCCGTCAGATGCAGCGCCTCCGCGAGCCAGAACGAGCAGACGAGGAACGTGCCCTCACCGCCCGGCAGCCCGTCGAGGGCGGACTGCTCGGTGCCGACGCCCATCCGCTCGGTGCTGATGGCGGTCGACTCGGTGCCGGTCTGCTCGATGCTGACCCGGGTCTCTTCGACCGTGATCCGGGTCTCCTCGATGCTGTAGCGGCGCAGGAAGCCGTTGTGGCTGAGCTCCTCGCGGACCGCGGCGATCGTGCCGAGGACCCGCGGATCGTCGTACGGCAGGAAGCCGACGTGGGGGATGAGCAGCAGCGAGGCGTCCAGCGCGCGGGAGCCGTAGGACTGCGTGAAGGTGTTCCGCTCGGGGTCGTAGCCGCGTTCGCACACCTCCCGGTGCACCTCGTCGCGCATCGCGCGCCAGCCCTCCAGGTCGCCTTCGAGCTTCGGGTCGTCCTCCAGGGTGCGGACGGCGCGGTCGGCGGCCACCCAGGCCATGACCTTCGAGTACACGAAGTGCCGGCGCGGGCCGCGCACCTCCCAGATCCCCTCGTCCGGCTGCCGCCACGCCGTCCGCAGGAACTCCATCAGGGCGACCTGCACCCGCCACATGTGCGGCTTGGAGGGCAGGCCGGAACGCCGGGCCAGCGAGAGGGAGTCGATGACCTCGCCGTACACGTCGAGCTGCAGCTGCTGTACGGCGTCGTTGCCGACCCGCACCGGGTACGAGCCCGCGTAGCCGGGCAGCCACGGCAGTTCGTACTCGGACAGCCGGCGTTCGCCGGCGAGGCCGTACATGATCTGCAGGTCCGCCGGGTCGCCCGCGACCGCGCGCAGCAGCCAGTCGCGCCAGGCCTCGGCCTCCTCGAGGTAGCCGGCCTCCAGGAGCGCGCCGAGCGTGAGCGTGGAGTCGCGCAGCCAGCAGTAGCGGTAGTCCCAGTTGCGGACGCCGCCCAGTTCCTCGGGCAGCGAGGTGGTGGGGGCGGCCACGATGCCGCCGGTCGGCGCGTAGGTGAGTGCCTTGAGGGTGATCAGGGAGCGCATGACGATGTCCCGGTGCGGGCCGTCGTAACGGCAGCGCGCCGCCCACGCCTGCCAGTCCTCGACGCTGGTGCGCAGCGCCTCGAAGGGGTCGCAGAGAGGTGGACGCGGCCGGTGCGAGGGGTGCCAGGTCAGGACGAAGGCGACCTTCTCCCCCTTTTCGACCGTGAACTCCGAGTGGGTACCGAAGTCCTTGCCCCAGGTGCGCACGGGCGGCTCGCTGCGCAGCCAGACCGAGTCCGGGCCCGCGACCGCCACGCGGTGGCCGTCCGACCGGCGCATCCACGGCACGATCGAGCCGTAGTCGAAGCGCAGCCGGAGCAGGCTGCGCATCGTGACCCGGCCGCTCAGCCCCTCGATGACGCGTACGAGATCGGGGGCGTGCTCGCGCTGTGGCATCAGGTCGGTCACCCGGACCGAGCCCTCGTCGGTGTCCCACTCGGTGTCGAGCACGAGCGTGTCCGGACGGTACGCGCGCCGGGTGCAGGAGCCCGCGCTCTTGGGTGCGATGCGCCAGTGCCCGTTGTCCTCGTCGCCAAGGAGCGCGGCGAAACAAGCCGCGGAATCGAAGCGGGGCAGACACAACCAGTCGACGGAGCCGTCGCGGCCCACCAGAGCCACGGTCTGTTCGTCCCCGATGAGCGCGTAGTCCTCGATGCGTTGCTGCACGGTGGACGGGTTCCCGAGGAGGGCGCGAGCCAATCGGGCCGCCAGGGTGGCGCGAACCCCCACCCGGGGGCCCCGGCGCTAGACCGCCGCCGCGGCCGTTTCCGGTGTGGCCTCCGCTGCCGCGGCCTCCGTCCGGTCACGGCGCTCGCGGCGGACCAGGATCACCCAGCCCACGGGAACGCCCGCCGAGAACAGCCACCACTGGATCGCGTACGCCATGTGCGGACCGATGTCGCTGTGCTCGGGGTCGGGGATCAGCTCGGGGGAGTCGCCCTTGGGTTCCGGCGCGGTCTGCTCGATGTAGCCGCCGAGGACCTGCTTGCCGAGCCGCTGGGCCTGCTGCTCGCTGCTGATCAGCATGACCTGGCGGTCGGGCAGCCCCTGGACGTTCTTGATGCCGCTGTCGGCGGTCGTCTCGTCGGCCATGAGCCGCCCGGTGACGGTGATCTCGCCCTTCGCGGGCGCCGGGATCTTCGGGAACGCGGTCTGCGCGCCGTTCGCCGGAATCCAGCCCCGGTTGACGATGAGGACCCGGCCGTCGTCCAGGACGAACGGGGTCAGGACGTGGTAGCCGACCGCGCCGTCGGAGTTGGTCCGGCGGCGCACGACCTCCTCGTGCGCGGTGTCGAAGTGCCCCTTCGCCGTCACCCGGCGGTAGAGGTCGTCGTGCCTGATGTGCTGTCCCGGCGCGGTGAGCGACTCGGCGGGCACCGGCTTAGCGGCCAGCGAGTCGGAGATCACCGTGTTCAGCGCGACCTTGTGTTCATGGCGGTGCAGCTGCCAGTAGCCCAGCCGGATCATCGTCGGGATGAGCGCGAGGGTCACGAGGGTGAGAATCACCCACTGCCGGGTCAACAGGAAGCGGTACACCCCATTGACGTTACTCGGCATGATTCGGCCCCCGACGGGAGGGTCCCGCCGAGGGCCGTGCCGATGGCGCGTGCCGGGCTCGGGGCGCTGCCCCGTGCCGGACCGGAGAGCGAGGCTCAGACCTTGTCGATGATCCCCACCTTCCCCTCCGCGCGGGCGCAGTGCGCGCCGCAGAACCAGTGGCCCTCGACCTCGACCCCTTGGCCGATGACCTGGACGCGACAGTGCTCGCAGATGGGGGCCATCCGGTGGATCGCGCAGGAGAAGCAGTCGAAGACGTGCACCGCGCCCTGCGCGTGCACCTCGAACGTCATGCCGTAGTCATTGCCGCATACTTCACATCTCGCCATGCGCCACAGGGTGAGGGGCCGACGCGGCGCGGGCGAGCGGGCGCCGGGCGAGTCGCCCGCCAATCACCCGTACGTCCGTCAGCCCTCGTACGTCCATCAGGGGCCCCGGCGTCCGGCAGGCAGGGGTCCCGGGCGTCCGCCGACGGCTGCCGGGTCACTTCTCCGTCGCCGGCTCCACGTCCCGCAGCAGCTGGCCGAACGCCGCCTCGTCGATCACCGGTGTCCCGAACTGCTTGGCCTTGACCACCTTCGACGTACTGGAGTCCGGGTCGTTGGTGACGAGCAGGCTGGTGAGCCGGGACAGGCTCGTCGCGACATGCAGCCCGGCCTCGACGGCACGGTCCTCCAGCAGTTCGCGGTCGACGGAGGTGTCCCCGGAGAACGCGACCCGCATGCCCTGCTTGAGCGGTTTGCCCTCTTCATACCGGCCTGGGTTGGGATACGGGCATGCGGGACGTTTGCGGGAAGGGCGCCAACTCCCGGACGGATAGCCGCTCCCGGACGGATAACCGCCCGGCTGGCGCCCGATCCGCGGCATCGCGGGGCTGTCGGACCACTCCTTGAGCGGCCGGCACTCCAGCAGTGGCAGCCGCACCCCGCCGCGCGCGGCCGCGCGAAGGCTCGGCCGGAACGCCTCCGCCAGCACGCGTGCGTCGTCCAGCGCGTGGTGCGCCCGCTGCTGTACGACTCCGAAGTGCGCGGCCAGCGACTCCAGCTTGTGGTTGGGCAGCGGCAGCCCCAACTCTTTGGAGAGGGCGATGGTGCACAGCCGCTGGCGGACCGGAGCCTCGCGCTCCGCGCGCGCGTACTCCCGCGCGATCATCGACCAGTCGAAGACCGCGTTGTGCGCGACCAGCACGCGGTCGGCGAGCCGGTCGGCGAACTCCTCGGCGATGTCCTGGAAGAGCGGTGCCCCTTCGAGCATCTCGCTCGTCAAGCCGTGGATCCACACCGGGCCCGGGTCCCGCTCCGGGTTGACCATCGTGTACCAGTGGTCCTGGACCTCACCGCGCGCGTCCAGCCGGTAGACGGCGGCCGAGATTATCCGGTCGTCGCGGGCCAGGCCTGTGGTCTCCACGTCAACGACCGCGTACCCCTGCGGGTACGCGGCCGGCCAGGACGCTGCGGTCGTGAGGTCTTCGAGCATGGTCACTGAGGATACGGGCCACGACTGACAGTCAGGCCGTCGCCTGCCCGGAACGCGGGGCTCCCAGGGCCCCGGACATGGCCACGCGCGCGTGGACCCCGTAATGGCGCCGCGCGGCCCCGGAGTTGACGCCGCGCCCGGCTGTCCGAACCGGCGCCACTACCACCTCTCAGCCCAGTGCCGCCACGAAGTCACCCGCCGTCAGCGGCTCCAGACCGCAGCCGTCGACCGGGCCGGGCAGCAGCCGGTACACGGAGCCGGTCGAGCCCTCCGGGGCGACGCCACCGTGCACGAGGGCGAGCAGCACGTGCTTCTTGGCGGCCGTCTCGGCAGCGAGCGCCTCCGCGTCCTCCGAGGGGCGCCGCCACTCCGGAGGCTCCAGGGCACGCACGCGTGCGGCGAAGGCCAAGTCGGTCTCGCCCTCCCGGCGGTGGTAGTGCCACAGCTCGTCGGTCCAGGGCGCGCGACGGACCACGGCGACCGCGTCCGTACGGGCCGCCGCATGCCAGACCGCGAGGTCCCACAACGTCGTACGGCCCGAGGTGAAGTACTGGAACAGGTCCTTGCCGATACGCCCGAGGTCGCCGCTGTGCCGGTGCACGCTGTGAAAGCCTTCCGACGGAGGCAGATGCAGGTCCGTCCACAGGAACGTGCGGCGCTCCAGATCGACCAGCATCGGGACGTGGATGCGCGACTCGCCCTCCAGGTCATAGCGCTGGCGCACCGTCCGAGGGTCGTACGAGGCGTCGCGACTGTCCTTCGAGGGCAGCGCCATGAAGCCGGCGAAGGCGTCGAGAAGCCGCTCGAAGGGGACGTTGTTGTAGCTGAAGACGATGGGCACGGCGAACCGCACCCGGCCGTCGGCGAGCAGCGCGAGGTCCAGGTCCGCGTACTCGGTCGCGCCGTCGGGTGCCGGAGCCGAGGTGAGGTCCCCGGAGTGCACGGCGGCCCGGTCCCCGTACACGAGGTTCGTGTAGTCGCACACGCCCGTGAACGTCCAGTCCTCGTCGTACAGCGCGACGGACAGATCGAGGTCCACGCGCGTCTTGTCGGGCTGCGTCCAGTGCAGGAAGAGCCGCAGGACCTCGCCCTGGGGCAGTGGCTGGCTGCTGCCGCGCGGCACGGAGACGAGCGCCTTCGCGGACGCGCGGTCGGCGGAGGGGACGGCCAGGCCCGCGAGACCCGAGTCGAGGACGGCGAGGTCGAAGCGCGAGGCGCCGGCCAGGCGACGCAGGGCCTCCGCCTCCAGGAGCGCGCAGACGCCCTCGGTGACCGCCTTGGCCAGCGGGGCCCGGGTGTCGTCGACGGTGAAGGAGTGCGTCACCTGGCCGCGCGGGAAGAACACCCGTCGCTCGCCCGGGAGATGCCGGATGCGCAGCCTCCCGAGCGCGGCGAGCAGCGGGCCGGGACCGGCCTTGGGCAGGACCCGCCGCAGGGTGTCGGCGAACCCGTCCGGCAGCCCCGTCAGGTCGTGCAGTCGCAGCACGTGGTCCATCCTGCGCAGCAGTTCGCCCGGACGCTGGGCCAGCAGGGCGAGTGCTGCGGTGAAATCGTCTTCTCGCAGGGCCTGTTCGGTGCGTGTGCCCCAGGTGTCGGCCTTGAGGCGCGTGCCGTCGACGCGTACCGCCTCCGGGTACGCGGCCGCCGTACGCAGCAGCGCCTCGCCCAGCGGCGTGGCGGAGGTGTCCGTGGCGCGCAGTACGGCGAAGGCGAGGGCGGCCTTCGGGTGACGTGCGTGCTGCTCGTACGGGTGCAGGATCTCGGCGGCGCGCTTCCAGGCGACCGGATGCCGCAGAACGTCCTCGACCAGCGACGACGCCTCGAACCCGTCAAGTACGGCGAGGAGTTCGCGGCGCAGCGCGCGCGGGAGGGAGCGGAAACGCCGCGGTTCGACCAGATCGGCCTCGCCGCCCGACCAGACGTGCAGCAGGCGCAGGACGTCGGTGGCGGTGGTCAGATGTGCGGCGAGCAGCGGGCGCACGGCCTCGCGCGTACGCCGGTCCAGCAGGAGGCTGCCCAGGACCAGCGCCTTCGTCTCGCGGACCGGGATGTCCTCGGGCATCCAGTTCAGCGCGGCCGGGGCGTGCGCCAGCAGCAGCTTCACGTCGTCGCGGTCCTGCGGCGGCAGTGGGGTACGCCGGGCCAGCAGTCGGAGCAGCGCCTTCGTGGCGTCGGCTTTCTGGTCGGTGCCGAGGGCGAGCAACTTCAGCGGGCCGGTGGGCACTTCGCGCCGGTGGCGGGGCTCGGCGGGCCTCAGGAACGGGTCGCCGCCGTCGATACGGCGGTGGCAGATCGGGCAGCCGGAGTAGTCGGCGCCGTCCCAGCACGTGCGGCACACGAGGTGGGCGCACGGCGACACGGGGTGCACACTGCCGACGGTGCCGCACAGCACGCACGGCTGGGCCGGCCACTGCAGCAGCAGCGTGAAGACGCGGTCGACGTACAGCTCGAAGGTGTCGTCGGGCACCGAGGCCGGGAAGCTGCGGAACAGCGGCATGTGCGTGCGGTCGGCGCCCAGCTCCGCGTCGATCTGCCGGATCAGGGAGCCACCGGCGTCGGCGAGTCCGGCGGGGCCGAGCCAGGCGAGCGCGGCGCGCAGCGGTGCCGTCGGGGCGAAACCCCGGTCCAGCAGCTCGGCCTCCAGGGCGGTCAGGCCCTCGGACGTCGCCGGGTCGCCCGGGCGTGGTCCGGCCTGGTCGACGTAGACGGTACGGAGGCGGCGGAGCAGCACGGACGACAGCACGGACAAACGGATTCCCCCCGGAAACGTGTGTGAGGCGGGGGCGGAGAGTGAGCGCGCTACGGGTGTCATAGAAAGAGTGAGAAGGAAGCACGCTTGCGGAGCCGCCCCCGCGATCACGGAGTCTAGGGAGGCGGCGGTCCGCGCCGCCACCGAATATTTTCGAGGTCCGGATCAGCGTGCGAGCAGCGCTTCCACCAACGCCCGTACGGAGGTGACGAACAGCCGTTCCTGGTCGACCGGCCCGGCCAGCGCACGGGCCAGGCCCGGGTCGTCCTCCGCGCTCTCGGTGCCCCACAGCTGCTCCTCGGCGGGCTGCTGGACCGGCGCGCGCTCGCGGTTGCGCTCGACCAGGACGAAGCCGACGACCTGGAACTGCACGGCCCGTACAACCTCGGCCGCGCGGGCGCCCCGCAGCCCCGTGGCGTGCACCTCATGCACCAGGGCCCGCTGCGCGGGCAGGAACATCCGCTCGGTCAGGCCGCGTTCGTGCACCATCGCGACGAGGTGCGGGTGGTCGCGCAGCTGTCGGCGCAGGGCGCGGGCCACCGACACGATGCGCTGCGCCGGCGTGCGCCCGGTGGGTCGGATCACGCCGAGGTCCGCGACGGTCCGCTCCACGAGTGCGTCGAGCAACGACTCGCGATTGCCGACATGCCAGTAGATCGAGGTCACCGCGGTGCCCAGCTCGGCGGCGAGCTTGCGCATCGTCAGGGCGTCCGGGCCGTGCTGCTTCACGAGCCCGGCGGCGGTCTCCAGGATCTCGTCGCGCGTGAGTGCCGGTCTTCCCATGGTGCTCCCAAGTCCGTGTCCGCACGCGTATTTACCCTTCGCGGAGTCTGCTGTAACTGTGTTACAGGCGCCAGTGACGGACCATCAGGAACCTTCGATGCCTTCGGTGAAGGGCGGTACGACATGGCACGAGTGAGGTACGGAGCACGGACCGAGGCGGAGATCGCCGCCGCACGCACCGCGAGCTCCAAGCTCCCCGACATCTGGTCCACCGGCGTGGTGGCCGTCTGGGAGAGCGATCCGGACGCGGTCGCGGCGGTCCTGCCGCCCCCGCTGAAACCCACCGGGCGGCCCCTGGTACGGGTGAACATCAGCAAGGTCGACCTGCCCGGATACCCGCTGGGCGCGGGCTCGTTCGCCGTCGCCGCCGCGCACGACGGCGTCGAGGGCTGGTACCCGCTCGTCATGCCGATGACCCACGAGCGGGCCCTCATCGGCGGCCGCGAGGTCTTCGGGGAGCCCAAGAAGCTCGGCGAGGTGACGGTCGAGCGCGACGGCCTCGTCGTCCGCGCTGCGCTCGCCCGGCACGGCATCGCGTTCGTCGAGGTGCGCGGCGCGGTCAGCGGTGACCTGCCGCTGCCCGAGCCCGCCCAGAAGACCGACTTCTACTTCAAATTCCTTCCCGCGGTGGACGGTTCGGGCTTCGACGCCGAGCCCGTCCTCGTGCACTGCCTGCGCAACGAGAAGGTGCGCAGGCTGGAGCGCGTCACCGGGGACGTCGTCCTGCGCGAGTCGATGTACGACCCGGTCGCCGATCTCGCCGTACGCGAACTCGTCGAGATCACCATCGGCGAGAAGACCACCGACCAGAAGGGCAAGGTCGTCGAACGGGTCAGTGCCCAGGCCCTGCTGCCGTACATCCACCAGCGCTACGACGATCCGCAGCAGATCCTCGACGGCCCGCCGGAGGGAAGCGTCTGATGGAGCTCGGAGAAGGACAGGTCGCCGTCGTCACCGGCGCGGCGAGCGGGATCGGGCTCGCGATGGCACGGCGGTTCGCGGCGGACGGTCTGAAGGTCGTCCTCGCGGACGTCGAGGAGGCCGCCCTGGAGAAGGCCGCCGCCGAGCTGCGGGAGGACGGCGCCGACGTGCACGCGCGCGTGGTGGACGTCGGGGAGCGCCCGGAGGTCGTCGCGCTCGCCGAGGACGCCTACGAGAAGTACGGCGCGGTGCACGTGCTGTGCAACAACGCCGGGGTCGGATCCGGAGCCGAGGGCCGCATGTGGGAGCACGACCCGAACGACTGGAAGTGGGCGTTCGCCGTCAACGTCTGGGGCGTCTTCCACGGCGTCCAGGCGTTCGTCCCGCGGATGATCGCCCAGGGCGAGCCGGGCCACGTCGTCAACACCTCCTCCGGCGACGGCGGGATCGCCCCGCTGCCCACCGCCTCCGTGTACGCCGTCACCAAGGCGGCCGTCGTGACCATGACCGAATCGCTGTACGCCCACCTGAAGGCGGAGCACGCGCGCGTGGGCGCGTCCGTGCTCTTCCCGGGGCCCCACATGCTCCGTACGGGCCTGTGGGAGTCGCACCGCAACCGGCCGACGCGGTACGCGAAGCGGCGGCCCAGGAAAACCCCGTACCGCAGCCTCGACCAGTGGGAGGCCGCGATGAAGGAGGCGGGCCACGAGGTGCGCTTCACGCCCGTCGAGGAGGTCGCCGACCTCGTCGCCGAAGGGATCCGACAGGACCGCTTCTGGCTGCTGCCCGAGAGCGAGCACAGCGACCGGCAGATCCGGGCGCGGTCGCAGTCGATGCTCGACCGCTCCGAACCGTCGTACCTAGAGAATTTCATTCTGGACTGAGGAGGCAGGCGATGGCCGGCCAGGACCCCTACCTGATCATCTCCTCCGACTGCCACGCCGGACTCCCCACCGAGGAGTACCGGCCCTATCTGGACCCCCGTTTCCACCGCGAATTCGACGAGTTCCTCGCGGGCCGCGACCGGCGCCGCGAGGAGATGACGCGGCTCGGGATCCGGAACGAGGCGTTCGCGAACAAGTGGTTCCAGGACAATGAGGAAGGCCTGCGCGGCGGCTGGGACACCGCGCAGCGCCTCAAGGAGCTGGACGGCGACGGCGTGGCCGCGGAGGTGGTCTTCCCGGACGCGGACGCCGTGGACAGCCAGACGGCCGCCCCCTTCGGTGTCGGCCTCGGCCTCTCCGGGGACCAGGACCCCGAACTCGGCATGGCGGGCGCGCAGGCGCACAACCGCTGGCTGGCGGACTTCGTGTCCGAGAACCCGGAACGGCACTGCGGAGTCGCCCTGTTGCCCATCACGGCGGAGGTGTCGCGCGTGGTGGAGGAGGTGTACCGCGCGAAGGAGTCGGGGCTCGGCGCCCTGATGATTCCCTCCATGTGGGTCGACAAGGAGCCGTACCACGACCGCCGTTACGACCCCGTGTGGGCGGCCGCCGCCGAGTGCGGGATGCCGGTGGTGACCCACTCCGGGGCGGCGCCGCGCCACGAGTACGGCGACCACCTCGGCATTTATGTCAGCGAGGTGACCTGGTGGCCCGCCCGCCCCCTCTGGTTCCTGCTGTGGTCGGGAGTCTTCGAGCGGTACCCGGGCCTCAAGTTCGGGGTCGCGGAGTCGGGTTGCTGGTGGCTGCCGAACCTCCTCTGGTTCATGGACCGCCTCTACCTGGGCGCGCACGGCGGCAAGAAGCTGTCGCCCTTCGCGGAGCTGAAGCGGCCCCCGCACGAGTACCTGGACCGGCAGCTCTTCATCTGCGCGACGAACACCAAGCGCCGCGAACTGGCCCAGCGGTACGAGATCGGCGTCGACAACATCCTCTGGGGTAGCGACTTCCCGCACCCCGAGGGCACCTGGCCCGACACGCGCGCGTGGCTGGCGAAAACCTTCCACGACATCCCGGTCGAGGAGACGCGCCGCATGCTCGGACTGGCGGCCGCGGACGTCTTCGGCTTCGACGTCGAGAAGCTGACGCCGCTCGCCCGGCGTATCGGCCCTACCCCCGCCGACCTCGGCCAGAGCGACGACCAGACGGCCGTGGAGGCGTCCTGGGCGCGCTCGCGCGAGGTGGGCCGCCACTGGCTGACCGACCACGACTTCCCGGTCCTGGGAGCCACGTCATGAGCGATCGGTACACGGTGATCTCCGCGGACTGTCACGCGGGCGCCGACCTTCTCGACTACAAGCCGTACTTGGCGAGGCGGCACCACGAGGCGTTCGACGCGTGGGCGGCCACGTACGTCAATCCGTACGAGGACCTGCTCGCCGACACGGCCGACAAGAACTGGAACTCCGAGCGGCGCCTCTCGGAGCTGGAGGACGACGGGATCGTCGCGGAGGTCGTCTTCCCCAACACCATCCCGCCGTTCTTCCCGTCGGCCTCCCTGATGGCGCCGGCCCCGACGGCGGAGGAGTTCGAGCAGCGGTGGGCCGGGCTGCGCGCCCACAACCGCTGGCTCGCGGACTTCTGCGCGGCCGCGCCGGGCCGTCGGGCGGGCGTGTTCCAGATCCTTCTGAACGACGTGGACGAGGCGGTGAAGGAGATCCGCTGGGCCGCGGGTGCGGGCCTCAGGGGCGGCCTCCTGCTGCCCGGCACACCGCCGGGTTCGGGCTTGCCCGAGCTGTACTCCGCGGCGTACGACCCGATCTGGGCGGTCTGCGCGGAACTGGGCGTGCCGGTGAACCACCACGCGGGCTCGGCGTCGCCGCCGCTGGGCGACGAACCTGCCGCCCGGGCGGTGTTCATGGTCGAGACGACCTGGTTCTCGCACCGCGCGCTGTGGCACCTGATCTTCGGCGGCGCGTTCCGTCGCCACCCGGACCTGAAGCTGGTGCTGACCGAGCAGGGCTCGGGGTGGATCCCCGGGGTGCTCGACATGCTGGACTACTACCACGGGCGGCTGGTGGCGGCCGCCACCAAGGCGTCCACGGCCGAGTCGAAGTTCGGCGCGGGACTGGCCGCGGCGATGGGCAGGGGCCCTTCGGAGGTCTGGCGGGACAACTGCTTCGTCGGCGCCAGCTTCATGCGCCCGCACGAGGTGCCGCTGCGCGACCGCATCGGCCTCGACAAGATCATGTGGGGCAGCGACTACCCGCACGACGAGGGCACCCACCCCTACTCCCGGGAGGGCCTGCGCATCTCCTACGCGGGCCTGCCCCGGGAGGAGATCGCGGCGATGGTCGGCGGCAACGCGGCCCGTGTCTACGGCTTCGACCTGGCCTACCTGGACGGGATCGCGGCGAAGGCCGGCCCGACGGTGGACGAAATCGCCGAGCCGCTGGGCACCCCGCCCGCGGACGCGACGAGCCCGGTGTTCGCGAGGGGAGGGTCGGTACGGGTGTGGTGACGGCCCCACAGGTCGGTGCGGGTGTGTAAGGGCCCCACAAGGCCGGTGCGGGTGTGGTGAGCGCCGGACGGGTCCGTGCGGGTGTGGTGAGCGTCGGACGGGTCCGTGCGGGTGTGGTGAGCGTCGGACGGGTCCGTGCGGGTGTGGTGAGCGCCGGACGGGTCCGTGCGGGTGTGGTGACGGCCCGACGGGTCGGTGCGTGGCTGGGGCGCCCGCAGTGCGATCCTCCCCGTGTGACGCAACCTTCGCACGACGAGGCCCACGGGGGCGCGCTCGGTTCGCGGCTGAACTGGCTGCGGGCCGCGGTCCTGGGCGCCAATGACGGCATCGTCTCCACCGCGGGCCTCGTCGTCGGCGTCGCGGGCGCCACGAGCGACCGCGCCGCGCTGCTCACGGCGGGGCTCGCGGGACTGCTGGCCGGGTCCATGTCGATGGCGGCGGGCGAGTACGTGTCCGTCTCCACCCAACGGGACTCGGAGTTGGCCGCCCTGGCGGAGGAGAAACGGGAGCTCAAGGAGCAGCCGGAGGCAGAGCTCCAGGAGCTGACGGAGCTGCTCGAGGAGCGGGGTCTGTCACAGGACGTGGCCCGGGAGGCTGCGGTCCAGCTGACCGAGCGGGACGCGTTGAAGGCCCACGCGCGCGTGGAACTCGGCATCGACCCCGAGAACCTCACCAACCCCTGGCACGCGGCGTGGGCGAGCTTCCTGTCGTTCACCGTGGGCGCGTTGCTGCCGCTGCTGGCGATCGTGCTCCCACCTGCGGACTGGCGGCTGGGGGTCACGGTCGTGTCCGTGCTGGCCGCGCTCGTCCTGACCGGCTGGAGCAGCGCGCGGCTGGGGTCGGCGGACGCGGGGCGAGCGGTGCTGCGGAACGCGGCCGGGGGCGCGCTGGCGATGGCCGTGACATACGCGGCGGGGGCGCTGTTGGGGGCGGTCGGCGTGTGAACGCATTGTCCGGTGCCGCACGACCATTGGCGGAGATCACCAAGAAGCAAGCGCGTACCGCCGGTAATACTTGTGGGTAACAACCCCTAGCCGCAGCGGACCAGCGGTTCTACGGTGCACCCATGCCGAACCTGCCCGATGTCGTGCTGTGGTCCATACCCGCCTTTGTGCTGCTCACCGTGATCGAGATGGTGAGCGTCCGGATCCATCCGGACGAGGACGCCGCGGGATACGAGGCGAAGGACGCCGCGACGAGTGTCGGCATGGGGCTCGGAAGCCTCGTCTTCGACTTCGTCTGGAAGATCCCGATCGTCGCGATCTACACGGCGATCTACGAGCTCACACCCCTCCGCGTGCCCGTCCTGTGGTGGACCGTGCCGCTGATGCTGCTGGCCCAGGACTTCTTCTACTACTGGTCCCACCGCGGGCATCACGTCATCCGCATCCTCTGGGCCTGCCACGTCGTCCACCACTCCAGCCGGAAGTTCAACCTCAGCACCGCCCTGCGCCAGCCATGGACCTCCCTCACCGTGTGGCCCTTCTACGTCCCGCTGATCGCCCTGGGCGTGCACCCGGCGGCGCTCGCGTTCTGCTCTTCGGCGAACCTCGTCTACCAGTTCTGGATCCACACCGAGCGCATCGACAAGCTGCCCCGCCCCTTCGAGTTCGTGTTCAACACGCCCTCCCACCACCGCGTCCACCACGCCTCCCAAGGCGGCTACCTGGACCGCAACTTCGGCGGGATCCTCATCGTGTGGGACCGGCTCTTCGGATCCTTCGTCGCCGAAACCGAGCGGCCCGTCTACGGGCTCACCAAGAACATCGCGACGTACAACCCCTTGCGCGTGGCCACGCATGAGTACGCCGCAATCGCCAGGGACCTGAAGGCGGCCGCGAGTTGGCGCGAGGGGGCGGGGCGGGTCTTCCGCGGGCCCGGCTGGCAGCCGGCCGGAGCGGTCACTCCGAAGAAGCCGGTCACGGAGCCCGTCGCGTGAACCCACGCCTCGCGCGCGTGCTGCTCGTCGCCTTCGTTCTCGCGGTGGTCGTCGACCTCGTCTCCCTGGCCGCCGGGTACGACCTCGGGCACACGATCGCCAAGCCGCTCCTGATGCCGCTGCTCGCCGCCCACGCGGGCGTACGCGGCGGCCCGCGGCTCCTGGTCGCCGCCCTGCTCTGCGGCTGGGGCGGCGACGTACTGCTGCTGTCCGACGCCGACCCGGCCTTCCTCGTGGGGATGGCCTCCTTCGCGGCGGGACACGTGTGTTACCTCGTCCTCTTCAAGCCTCATTTCGGAAAAGGCGCTCCACGCGCGCGTGGAGCCTGGCTCGCAGGGGGATACGCGGTCGCTCTCGTCGTCACCGTCACCCTCCTGTGGCCCGACCTGCCCGCCGGTCTCCGCATCCCCGTCGCGGGCTACAGCCTGCTGCTGACCGCGATGGCGTACGGGGCCGGCAGGCTCGGGCTCGTGGCGGGTCTCGGCGGCGCTCTCTTCATGCTCTCGGACACGCTCATCGCCACCGGAGTCGCCGACTGGCCGCAGCTCCCGAGGCCGGACTTCTGGATCATGCTCACGTACGCCGCTGGACAGTATCTGCTGGTCCGCGGGGTGCTGGGCACCCTCGGCGCGCGCCCCGCGCCGACGGCGGCGTACGGTGAGATGCGCTCAACCACCCCCTGAGCGCATCCACCGACGCCCCGCACGAGAAGGATCCTCGCCATGCGCGCCACCACCATCCATGCCCCGTACGACATGCGTGTGGAGGACGTGCCCGAGCCCATTGTTCAGCTGCCCACCGACGCGGTCGTTCGGGTGCTGCGCGCCTGCATCTGCGGCAGCGACCTGTGGGCGTACCGCGGCGAGGCGGCCCGGCAGCCGGGGCAGCGGATCGGGCACGAGTTCCTCGGCATCGTGGAGGAGACCGGCTCCGAGGTGACCGGCCTCCGGCGCGGTGACCTGGTCGTCGCGCCCTTCATGTGGTCCGACGGCGTGTGCGACTACTGCCGCGAGGGGCTCACCACGTCGTGCGAGCACGGCGGCTTCTGGGGTTCCGTGGGGTACGACGGCGGGCAGGGCGAGGCCGTGCGCGTGCCGTTCGCCGACGGCACCCTCGTACAGCTGCCCAAGGACGCGGCCTCCGACGACCACCTGCTGTCGGCCCTGCTGACGCTGTCCGACGTCATGGGCACCGGCCATCACGCGGCCCTCGGCGCCGGGGCCCGGAAGGGCGCCACCGTCGCCGTCGTCGGCGACGGGGCCGTCGGGCTGTGCGCCGTGCTGGCCGCCAAGCGGCTCGGTGCCGAGCGGATCATCGCGCTCGGACGCCACCAGGTGCGTACGGACATCGCGCGCCGCTTCGGTGCCACGGACGTCGTCGCCGAGCGCGGCGACGCGGCGGTCGAGGCCGTGCGGGAGCTGACCAGGGGCCAGGGCGCGCACTGTGTCGTCGAGGCGGTCGGCACCGAGCAGTCCATGAAGACGGCCGTGAACATCACCCGCGACGGCGGCGCCATCGGCTTCGTCGGCGTTCCGCACGGCAGCGGTACGGGCCTCGACCTGGGCGTCATGTTCGACCGGAACATCGCCCTGCGCGGTGGTGTCGCGCCCGTGCGCGCCTACATTCCGGAGCTGCTGCCCGACGTCCTCGACGGGACCGTCGATCCGTCGCCCGTCTTCGACATGACCGTCGGCATGGAGGGCGTGCCCGACGGCTACAAGGCGATGGACGAGCGGACCGCCCTCAAGGTGCTCGTGACCAACTGACGGTCACCACCTGATCGGCAGCGGCAGCGCCGTCAGCACGCCCGAGACGGCGACGACCGCGCCCAGTGCCAGGACCTCCGCACGCGCGGGGGAGCAGGCGCTGAGCGGGTCCGCCGCCCGGCGCAGCCGCAGTCGCGCCCATACGGCCAGGACGGCGACGGCCGTCACGACGAGCACCTTGGCGAGCAGGGTGTGGCCGTACGCCGTCGACGTCAGCTGGTCCAGGACCGTGCCGGACGGCATGCGGCGCAGCGCGCTCCAGATGCCCGTCGCGGTGATCGCCGCGAACAGGACGGCCGCTACGCGCGCGTAGCGGCCGAGCAGCGCGGCGCCTGCCTCCGGAGCCGTGACACGCCACTTCCGCAGCATCCGCAGGACGTGCAGCAGACCGCCCGCCCACAGCGCGGCGCACGTGACATGAATGAGTGTCAGACAGGAGCCGACCAGCGGACTGTGCTCCGGTGCGGGGTGGGCGCGCAGCGCCTCGGCGACCACCAGCGCGGCCAGCGGCCACACTTGGCTACCCGGTCGGCGCGAGCGGGCGCACAGCCATGCGCCCGCGAATGCGTTGACCTCCAGCAGCGCCAGCTTGCCGTCCCGGGTCCGGTAGAGCCCGCCGACGTCCATGTCGGAGAGGTGGTGCGGCAGCAGATTGCCGGTCGCCACGACGGAGGCGAGCCCCAACGCGGCGACGAATCCGGCGGCAGCGGTGTAGGGCGCCCAGCTGCGGGGCGCGTCCTCCAGGGGCGCCCCGGGCAGGCGGCGGGCCAGCCGGGCCGCGAACAGTTCGCCCGCGGGGACGCTCAGCGCCGCGAACAGCACCGTACGCAGCACGGCTATGCCGCCGACACCGGGCGCCGCGGCCTCGCCCGTACCGTGCAGTGCGGTACGCGGGCCGAGCAGCGGGATCAGGGCCGCGGCGGCCACCAGGGCGAGCACGGCGACGGCCCGGCCGGTGGCCCGGCGCCGCGCCGGCTCGCTCGCGTCCGCCGCGTCGGCTGATGGCCTTGTCAACGTCACCTCACGATCTTCAACAGTCGTTACAGATCAGGGCAAGTGGACGGAAAGAACTGGTGGAACGGCATTCCGCCCATAGGTACGTTTCTGATCGAGCGACGGCTCAGGTGTTCTCAGGCTGTGCGGCGTTCGAGGACGAGGCCGTTCGGGCCGATCGGGGGTCTGGGGGCGGAGCTCCCAGAGACCGGAAGGGCAGGGGGCGGCGGGGGCGAATCAAACACTCCACGACCCCACCGTGCCCGGCTCAGCCCCATCGCGCCGGATCCGTCCCCCAAGTCCCCGGCGGCCGGGCCCAGTCGACGGGCCCGCCCGCGAACGAGACCGGCGGCAGGGCGTACCGGAGCCGCCCTATGCCGCTCTCCCGCTCGGCGAGCCAGGCGTCCGGCCGGTCGTACGCCTCCTCCGCCGCGGAGTCTTCTGTCGCACCCGGCGCCTCACCCCGCTCGATCCCGTCCGTCAGCCACGCCGCGGTCCGCGCCAGCGCCAGCCGTACGACGCGGCCGTACCCATGCTCCGACTGTTCGGTCAGCGCGCGCAGCACGGCCGCCGCCAGCAGGTAGCCCGTCCCGTGGTCGAGTGCCTGCGCGGGCAGCGCACCCGGCTGCTCCGGTGAGCCCTCCGTCGCGGCGATCCCGGTGGCCACCTGCACCAGGCTGTCGAAACCCCGCCGCTCACCCCACGGCCCGTACGCTCCCCACGCCGACAACTGCGCCACGATCAGGCCGGGTTTGCGCTCGGCCAGTGCCTCGGGGGAGAGCCCGAACCGGTCCAGCGCGCCGGGCCGGTACCCGGTGACGACGACGTCCGCCGAAGCGAGCAGCTCCTCGAACGTGCTCCGGTCGGTCGACAGGTCCAGCGTCGTCGACCGCTTCCCGAAGCCGGTGTCCGCGTGCGCGTCGGGGTCTTCGGGAAGCCGCGGCGCGTCCACGCGCAGCACGTCCGCGCCCAGCAGGGCGAGAGTGCGGGTGGCGACCGGGCCCGCGATGACCCGGGTCAGGTCCAGGACGCGCACCCCGGCGGCGGGCAGCAGCGGATCGCCGTCGAGCGGGGAGAGCACACGCGCGCGTGCGGTGTCCACGCGTTCGTGCTCGATCAACGGCCGCCCGGCCACCGCGATCCCCTGCTCGTGCGCGGCCCACTCCTTGGCGCTGCGCAGTGCGACGGCGAGGCCCCCGGCGCCGTACACCGTCTCCTCCACCTCCGCCGCGGACCGCTCGGCGAGCAGGCCGGCGACGTCCGTCACCGTCGCGTCCTCCGCCAGCCCCAACGCGCCCAGCAGCCTTGCCCGGTGATGCGGATAGTTCGCGTGCGTCCGCACCCACCCGTCCGCCGTCCGCCAGAACCGCGACAACGGGGCGAAGTTGACCGGCGGCCGCCCGTCGATCAGCAGATGCCGCTCGCTGACGAACGCCGTGGCGACAGCCCCGTCGTCCACCCGTACCCGGGGCACCTCCGCGAGCCCGGCCCGCCGCGCCGCCAACTCGGCGGCCGCCAGCGCACACGCCCCCACACACCCCCGCCCCAACTCCCGCACGGGCAGCCGGGCCTCCAGCGCGCCCTCGCGCACAACGGTCGAAACCCGGGGAAGCAGCGCGGGATCTCCGCCCAGCCCCTCCCACACAGCAACCATCGGTGAATGAGTCATACAAGCACTATGCAGGGTGGACTCGATCAACATCAGAGGCGGCCGCCCACCACAGGCGCACCTCCTTGCGTACGTCCGTCGGGCGCAGCTCCCATCCCTGGGCGAGGGCGACCTCGGCGACGTAACTCCCGCCGACGCCCCGGTAGATGTGCAGCGGTATCTCACACTCGACCGGCGGCTTCGCCTTCTTCGGCTTGCGTGGCGCAGAGGCCGCCGCGGTCCACTCGGCGACCTCCTTGTCGACCCTCGCCCTGTAGTACTCGGTGTCGCCCTCGTGCCGCACCTCAGGCCACCACACGCACCAGTAGGCCAGGTCACCGAGCCGGTCCAGCGTCCGATCCATGAACTCTCCGAAGTCGTGCTCGGCGCGCTCACTGAACGCGGCGATCACCTCCACCAGGAGACCGATCGTGATGAAGGCGAGCGCCGTCGCCACCCACACCACACCCAGCACCGGGGCGTACACCACGGACGCGATGAAACGGAGCACCAACTGCCACCTGGGCCGGACCGGTTCAGGAGTCCAGTTCGCGGGATCTTCGTACACATGCATGCCCGAGATCCTGCCGTGCGAGAGGGCCGGGCCGGACGGATCGTCCGCCCGGCCCGAACCATCTGCACAAGAGCCCTACTTCGTCACCGCGTCCAGTGCGTCCGCCGTGCCCCAGCCGTAGAAGCCGTTGTAGTTCTTCGGCCCCTCGCACACCGCGTCGACCTTGCCGTCGCTGTCGATGTCGTACGGGTCGGTGCACGGCGTGGCGTCGGCCTCGGCGTACAGCAGGGCCTTCACCAGTGCGGCGGGGGCGTGCGGGTGCGTCGACTTGATGAGGGCGGCCACGCCCGCGACATGCGGGGTCGCCATCGACGTACCGGCCATGTAGCCCCACTTTCCGCCGGGCAGCGGCCCCAGGATCAGACCGCTCGTGGCGGGCGGGGCCGGCGTCTGGAAGCGCGTCGAGTCGCCGCCGGGTGCGGCGATGTCGATGACGCCCAGGCCGTAGTTGGAGAAGGACGACTTGATGCCCTTCGCGCCGGTCGCCGCGACCGTGACGACGCCCGGCAACTGGGTGGGAATGTCATAGCACTTGGACGGGTCGATCACCCGGTCCGACGGGGTCCCGTCGTTCGGGGAGACCGGGTCGGTGATCGAGTCGGCGGCCAGGTCGTAGCTCTCGTTGCCCGCCGCCGCGACGTTGACCGCGCCCTTCTTCTCCGCGTACCGCGAGGCACGGGTGATCGCGTCGACCAGGGCCTTCTGGTCCGGGTCGTCCTTGCAGTTGAAGTACCAGGGGTCGGTGTAATAGCTGTTGTTGGTGACGTCGACACCGTGCTCGGCCGCCCACACGAAGCCGCAGACCACGGCCTCCGTGTAGAAGTAGCCGGCGGTGGTGGCCACCTTGATGCCGGCGACCTTGACCCCCGGAGCGACACCGGTGATGCCGACGCCGTTCTTGGCACCCGCGATCTCACCCGCCACGTGCGTGCCGTGCGGGCTCTCCGCGGCGGTGGGCCGCCAGGCCCCGTCGGCCGTGTCCGGCTTGCCCGACACGCAGTTGACGGACGCGTCGCGGTCGAAGTTCGGCGCGATGTCGGGGTGCGTGTCGTCGACGCCGGTGTCGATCACGGCGACGGTGACCTTGCTGCTGCCGAGCGTCTTCTCGTGCGCCTTGTCCGCCTTGATGGCGGGCAGGTCCCACTGCAGCGGTTCCAACGGGTCCTGCCCGTCCACCGCTTCGGCGCTCGCGACCTGCTCCTGCTGGGCGGTGAGCGCCTTCGGCGTGCCCTCGTCGGTGGTCGACTGGGCCGGCAGCGGCGCGTTGCGCGTGTTCCCGGCCGATTCCACGCCGCGTACGCCACGGATCGTCTTGGCGAAGTCGGCGTTCGACGAGTGCACGACGATGACACCGATCTGGTCGTACGACGTCACGATGGTGCCGCCCGCCTCGGCGATGGCCTTCTCCACGGAGGCGGAAATGCCGTGTCCGGGGCGGACGTTGACGACATAGCTGAGCGAGGTCGCGTCGGCGGCGGCAACCTGCTGGGGTGCCTCCTGTGCCGACGCGGTGGCGTTCGGCAGGAAGGCGAGGGCCGTCGCCGTGGCCATCCCGAGCGGGATCGCTATGGCGCGACGGGAGCGCTTGTAGGGCGCTGTCATGGAGTCTCCAGTTCGATTCGCGGACGAGCTGTACGAGCCGTGAGCCGTGCGGAAGCTCAACCGGCGGTCGTTGGCGGTTACTTGATCCAACGATCGGCAACGGATTACTTGACGGCTCGCAGCGCGTTCACGATCCCGAATCCATAGAAGCCGTTCACGCGCTTGCCGCCCGCGCAGGTGGCGTCCACGACGCCGTCGCCGTTCCCGTCGTACGGGTCGGTCGGGCAACCCGGGTTGTCCGCCTCGGCCTTGAGGAGGGCCTGGAGCTGAGCCGGAGAGGCCCAGGGGTACTTGGACTTCAGCAGTGCCGCGACACCGGCCACGTGCGGCGTCGCCATTGACGTGCCCTGCAGGAAGCCGTATTGGTTGTTCGGCATGGTGGAGAGGATGCGGCCGTTCTGCGACGGCGTGTCGGGGATCTGGTATTTGTCGCCGCCCGGCGCCGCGACGTCGATGACGCCGTCGCCGTAGCTGGAGAAGTACGACTTGGCGCCCTTGACGCCGGTCGAGCTGACGGTGACGACGCCCGGCAGCTGGGTCGGCACGTCGAAGCACTCGTGCGGGTCGATCGTGCGGGTGACCGGCGTCGAGTCGTCGGGGCTGGAGTCGTCGACGATCGCGTCCGAGTCGAGGTCGTCGTTGGAGTTGCCCGCCGCGGCGACGTTGAGGGTGCCCTTCTTCTGGGCGTACAGCTGGGCCCTGTTGACCGCGTCAACAATTGCGCGTTGATCGGGGTCGTCCATGCAGTTGTACAGCCACGGGTCAACGTAGTAGCTGTTGTTGGTGATCTCGACGCCGTGGTCGGCGGCGAACACGAAGGCGCAGACGACGCTCTCCGGGAAGAAGAGCTGGCCCGCGTCCGGCTCGGCCACCGTGATGCCCGCGACCTTCACACCGGGCGCCACACCGGCGACACCGACGCCGTTGCGGGCCGAGGCGATCTCGCCCGCGACATGGGTGCCGTGGTAGTGGTCGGCGTCCACGGGACGCCAGGCGCCGTACGTGGTGTCCGGCTTGCCGCCCACGCAGTTCGCGGACTGCGAGGCGGAGAAGTTCGGGGCGATGTCCGGGTGGGTGTCGTCGACGCCGACGTCGATCACGGCGACCGTCACGTCCTTGCTGCCCGGGTTGATCTTCGCGGCCTTGTCGGCGCCTATCGCGCGCAGGTCCCACTGGTCGGCCTCGAGGGGCTCCGCGCCCGACGTGGCGCCCTGCGCGACCTTCGCGGCCTCGGCGGCCGACAGCACCTGCGCCGCGCCCTCGTCCGTCGTCCCTGCGGGCGCCAGCGGCGCCGTCCGCGTCGCGCCCGCCGACTGCACTCCGCGTACCGCCCGGATCTGCTTCCCGAAGTCCGGGTTGGCGGAATGGACGACGATCACACCGATCTTCTCGTACGCGATGACGACGGTGCCGTCGGCCGCCGCGATCGCCTTCTTCACCGACTCGATCGTGCGGTGGTCCGTCGTGGTGTTGACCACGTACGCCAGGTTGGGGCTGTCCGCGCTCGTCGCGGCGGACCCCGTGCGCGGGGCGGCCGACGCGGCGCCCGGCAGGAAGCCGAGCGAGGCGGTGAGCGACAGAACGACCGGCACGGCCAGGGCGAGGCGGCGTCTGGATCGCAGATGAGCCATGGGATCTCCACATCATCCGGAAAACGGAGCTGCCCGAACACAGGTGGTGCTCGGGCAGGTACATGACGGAGTGGTGCAGGCCGAAGCTATCCCTCGTCCGACCTGGCCAGCAATGACTTCCGTCGATGACTTCCGAAAGAAGTCGGGGGAGTTGAACCGGTCCACGCGTGGCGCCGTGACCTTGAGCAGGGAGCCCGAGGACGATCGAGCCCCCTACTGGATTACGCACAGGAGTCGAACCGTCGCTACTGGTTACGTGATCCGCGTCACTGTGAGGTCAGAACCGCATGTCCGTACCCGAGCCGTCCCCGTCCGCGAGCTCCGACTCGCCCCCGTCCACCGTCGCAACCGCACCCGTAACGCGAGGAGACACCGTGGCCACCGACGCACCGCCACCCTCGAAAGCCGGATACCCACTCCCCTCCACCGAGGAGTTCGTCGAGGTGCAGGAGAGCGCCGAGTTCGGTGAACTGCGCCGCTCGTACCGCTCCTTCGCCTTTCCGCTGACCGTCGCCTTCATCGCCTGGTACCTGCTGTATGTCCTGCTCTCGAACTACGCGGGCGACTTCATGGGCACCAAGCTGTTCGGCAACATCAACGTCGCCCTGGTGCTCGGCCTCGGCCAGTTCCTCACCACGTTCCTCATCGCCTGGTGGTACTCGCGGCACGCCGCCGCGAAGCTCGACCCCAAGGCCGAGGCCATCAAGTCCCGGATGGAGGGCGAGGCATGAGCCCCGCGATCACCCTGGCCGCCGGTGAGGCGAGCGAGCACCGGCCGCTGATCATCACCCTGTTCGCGGTGTTCGTCGCCGCGACCCTCGTCATCACCGTGTGGGCCGGCCGCCAGACCAAGAGCGCCGCCGACTTCTACGCGGGCGGCCGCCAGTTCACCGCCTTCCAGAACGGCCTCGCCGTCTCCGGCGACTACATGTCCGCCGCGTCCTTCCTCGGCATCGCGGGCGCGATCGCCCTCTTCGGGTACGACGGCTTCCTGTACTCCATCGGCTTCCTGGTCGCCTGGCTGGTGGCCCTGCTCCTGGTCGCCGAGCCGCTGCGCAACTCCGGCCGGTACACGATGGGCGACGTCCTCGCATACCGCATGCGCCAGCGCCCGGTCCGAACGGCCGCGGGCACCTCCACCATCGTCGTGTCGATCTTCTATCTGCTGGCCCAGATGGCGGGCGCGGGCGTCCTGGTCTCGCTGCTCCTCGGCATCACCAGCGACGGCGGCAAGATCGGCATCGTCGCCCTCGTCGGCGTCCTGATGATCGTGTACGTCACCATCGGCGGCATGAAGGGCACCACCTGGGTCCAGATGGTCAAGGCCGTGCTGCTGATCGTCGGAGCCCTGCTGCTCACCTTCCTGGTAATGCTGAAGTTCAACTTCAACATCTCCGACCTGCTCGGCAAGGCGGCCGACAACAGCGGCAAGGGCACGCCCTTCCTGGAGCCCGGCCTCAAGTACGGCGCCACGTCCACGACCAAGCTGGACTTCATCTCCCTGGGCATGGCACTGGTCCTGGGTACCGCGGGCCTGCCGCACATCCTGATCCGCTTCTACACCGTGCCCACGGCCAAGGCCGCGCGGAAGTCGGTGAACTGGGCGATCGGCCTCATCGGCGGCTTCTATCTGATGACACTCGCGCTCGGCTTCGGCGCCGCCGCGCTGATCAAACCGGAGGAGATCGTCGCCTCCAACAAGGCGGGCAATACGGCGGCACCCCTCCTGGCGCTGCACCTGGGAGGCGTCGACTCCACCTGGGGCGCCATCCTGCTCGCCTCCATCTCGGCCGTCGCCTTCGCCACGATCCTCGCGGTCGTCGCCGGTCTGACACTGGCCTCGTCCTCCTCGTTCGCGCACGACATCTACGCGAACGTCATCAAGAAGGGGCAGGCCACCGAGAAGCAGGAGGTCAGTGCCGCGCGCTACGCGACGATCGCCATCGGCGCCGTCTCCATCGGCCTGGGCGCCCTCGCCCGCGACCTGAACGTCGCCGGCCTGGTCGCGCTCGCCTTCGCGGTCGCCGCGTCCGCCAACCTGCCGACGATCCTCTACAGCCTCTTCTGGAAGCGGTTCACCACGCAGGGCGCACTCTGGTCGATCTACGGCGGTCTGGTCACCGCGGTCGGCCTGGTGCTCTTCTCGCCGGTGGTCTCGGGCAAGCCCACGTCGATGTTCCCGGACGTCGACTTCCACTGGTTCGCGCTGGAGAACCCGGGCATCATCTCGATCCCGGTCGGCTTCCTGCTGGGCTGGCTGGGCACGATCCTGTCCAAGGAGGAGCCGGACGCCGGCAAGTACGCCGAGCTGGAGGTTCGGTCCCTCACGGGCACGGGAGCGCACTGAGTCCGCACCGCCGACGGCCCCGTCGTAGACGCTGGTAGATCACTACTAGTAGGTCCCTACGACGGGGCCGAGCCGTACCTCGTGGGATCCGGCCGCTGTCGATGTCAGTTGCGTCACGTAGGCTCGCAGGTGTCTGAAAGATGTGATCCGGATCGAGGGAGGGGGCCCACGTGCTCATCGACACCTACGGCCGAGTGGCCACCGACCTGCGCGTCTCGCTGACCGACCGCTGCAATCTGCGGTGTACGTACTGCATGCCCGAAGAGGGCCTGCAGTGGCTGGCCAAGCCCGACCTGCTCACGGACGACGAGATCGTCCGTCTCATCGACATAGCCGTCACCAGCCTCGGCATCACCGAGGTCCGCTTCACCGGCGGCGAGCCCCTGCTGCGCCCCGGCATCGTGGGCATCGTCGAGCGGGTCGCCGCCCTGGAGCCGCGCCCCCAGATGTCCCTGACGACCAACGGCATCGGCCTCAAGCGCACCTCGACCGCCCTGAAGGCGGCGGGCCTGGACCGGGTGAACGTATCGCTGGACACCCTGCGCCCCGACGTCTTCAAGACCCTCACCCGCCGTGACCGCCACAAGGACGTGATCGAGGGCCTCGAAGCCGCCCGCGACGCCGGCCTGACCCCGGTCAAGGTCAACTCGGTACTGATGCCGGGGCTGAACGACGACGAGGCCCCGGACCTGCTCGCCTGGGCGGTGGAGCACGACTACGAGCTCCGCTTCATCGAGCAGATGCCTCTGGACGCCCAGCACGGCTGGAAGCGCGAGGGCATGGTCACCGCCGGTGACATCCTCGCCGCACTGCGCACGCGGTTCGACCTCACCGAGGAAGGCGCCGCCGAGCGCGGCTCCGCCCCCGCCGAGCGCTGGCTCGTCGACGGCGGTCCGCACCGCGTCGGCGTGATCGCCTCGGTCACCCGCCCGTTCTGCTCGGCCTGCGACCGTACCCGCCTGACGGCCGACGGCCAGGTCCGCACCTGCCTGTTCGCCACCGAGGAGACCGACCTGCGGGCCGCGCTGCGCTCGGACGCCCCCGACGAGGAGATCGCCCGCATATGGCGGGTCGCGATGTGGGGCAAGAAGGCGGGCTCGGGGCTGGACGACCCCGCGTTCCTGCAGCCGGAGCGCCCGATGTCGGCGATCGGCGGCTGAGCCGAACCGCACGGGACTCCGGCAGCCGAGCGAACCCCTCGGTGGACTCCGGCGGCTGAGCTAACCCTCGGTGGATTCCGGCGGCTGAGCGAACCCCCGGTGGATTCCGGCGGCTGAGCTAACCCCCGGTGGATTCCGGCGGCCGGGGCTCCTCCCACTCGTCGAGCTTCACGACGTCCTTCAGGAACCCGCGCACACCAAGGAACTTGGACAGGTGCTCGCGGTGCTCCTCACACGCGAGCCACGTCTTGCGACGCTCCGGCGTGTGCAGCTTCGGGTTGTTCCAGGCGAGCACCCACACGGCATCGGCACGGCAGCCCTTGGCCGAGCACCGCGGAGTCGCGGGGGAGGAATCGGGGAGCGGGAAAGTCACGGCTCAACCCTAGACGGCTCCGAAAAGGCGACGCCGAGCAGCCACGGGGGGAGCTGCCCGGCGTCGGTCCGTCGCTCCGACGGGGGATGCGGAGCGCGTACGAAGTATGTCACGGGTAACCCGTCGCCCGGCACCGGAACAACATGATTGATCTGAGCTTTTCTTGAGCTTGGTACGCGGCTGGGTTCCGCTTTCGGAGGATCCTCCGTGGTCAGGTCGGGGTCACGTCAGGTCGTGCGCCGTGTCCCGCAGGCGTGTCCCCTGGGTCGGCCGCGACATCTTCTGGGACGTCCTCCGGGACGGATTCCGCGAAGCCGTCCTCACGCGGCGGAGCGATCATCGGACGGGTGGGGACGTTGACGAATGTCGAGGGGAGCGACGGCGCGTTCTCCCGGCCCGCGTTGGCGATCACCACGGCGATGTAGGGGAGGAGCAGCCCGAGCACCAGCGCGACGATGGCGACATGCCGCTCGACGTTCCACAGCGTGGCGGCGAGGATCACGGCGACCGTGCGGACGGACATCGAGATGACATAGCGGCGCTGCCTGCCCCGTACGTCCTCGTCGAGCCCCTGCCTGGCCCCGGTGATCCGGAAGACCTGGACATTGCTCTGCTTCCGCATCACGTTCCACCACCCGCCTGTGTCGGACGTTCCCCGGTCCGGACCCGGTCCGAACCCGGTCAAGGAAGCAGGCCCGAACACGTCCCACGTTACGCCGCGGCTGCGTCGCATTCGAGACCGGGTCATGTCCTGACGGGGCGGACATGATGCGCCGTACCGCGTATGGCTGCGCCCGACATGCGCCGTATGGCGGGACAACCCGAGACTGGGCGTACTGCTCACGTAGAGCCGTACTAGGAGGCAGACATGGGCTGGTTGTGGGCGATCATCGTCGGGTTCGTGCTGGGCCTGATCGCCAAGGCGATCATTCCGGGAAAGCAGCACAGCCCGCTTTGGCTGACCACCATCTTCGGCATCCTCGGCGCGATCGTCGGCAACGCGATCGCCCGTGCGGTCGGCGTGGATGCCACCGCCGGCATCGACTGGATGCGGCATCTGTTCCAGCTCGTGGCCGCGATCATCATCGTGTTCCTGGGCGACATGCTCTACATGGCGGTTCGGGGCAACAAGGTGAAGGCCTGACGGCACGACCGGACGGCTCGGCGGTGCGACCGGCAGGCGTGGCGGTACGACGCAGGGGGCGGCCCGTGACGGAGCCGCCCCCTATGTACACGCTCGGGCTCAGCCGCCCGTGACCTCCACCGCGGCCAGGTTCTTCTTGCCCCGGCGCAGCACCAGCCAGCGCCCGTGCAGCAGGTCCTCCTTGGCGGGGGTCGCGTCCTCGGCGGCGACCTTCACGTTGTTCACGTACGCCCCGCCCTCCTTGACCGTGCGGCGCGCGGCGGACTTGCTCGCCACCAGGCCGACCTCCGCGAAGAGGTCCACGACGAGACCGAGCTCGGCGACCTGGATGTGCGGCACCTCGGAGAGGGCCGCTGCCAGCGTCTTCTCGTCGAGCTCGGCCAGCTCGCCCTGCCCGAAGAGGGCCTTGGACGCGGCGATCACGGCGGCCGTCTGGTCGGCGCCGTGCACCAGCGTCGTCAGCTCCTCGGCCAGCGCGCGCTGCGCGGCGCGGGCCTGGGGACGCTCCTCGGTCTGCTTCTCCAGCTCTTCGAGTTCCTCGCGGGACTTGAAGGACAGGATGCGCATGTACGTGGAGACGTCCCGGTCATCCACGTTCAGCCAGAACTGGTAGAACGCGTACGGCGTCGTCATCTCGGGGTCGAGCCAGATGGCGCCGCCCTCGGTCTTGCCGAACTTGGTGCCGTCCGCCTTGGTCATCAGCGGCGTCGCCAGCGCGTGCACATTGGCGTGCGGCTCCAGGCGATGGATCAGATCGAGGCCCGCGGTGAGGTTGCCCCACTGGTCGCTGCCGCCCTGCTGCAACGTGCAGCCGTAGCGCCGGTACAGCTCCAGGAAGTCCATGCCCTGCAGCAGCTGGTAGCTGAACTCCGTGTAGCTGATGCCTTCCTCGGACTCCAGGCGCCGGGCCACGGAGTCCTTCGTCAGCATCTTGTTGACGCGGAAGTGCTTGCCGATGTCCCGCAGGAACTCGATCGCCGACAGGCCGGCCGTCCAGTCGAGGTTGTTCACCATGACCGCGGCGTTCTCGCCCTCGAAGGACAGGAACGGCTCGATCTGTGAGCGCAGCCGGGTCACCCAGTTCGCGACCGTCTCCGGATCGTTCAGCGTGCGCTCCGCCGTCGGGCGCGGGTCACCGATCTGGCCCGTCGCGCCGCCGACCAGGGCGAGCGGGCGCAGGCCCGCCTGCTGAAGGCGGCGCATGGTCAGGACCTGCACCAGGTGGCCGACGTGCAGGCTGGCCGCGGTCGGGTCGAAGCCGCAATAGAACGTGACGGGACCGTCCGCGAGCGCCTTGCGCAAAGCACCTTCGTCAGTGGACAGGGCGAACAGGCCCCGCCACTTCAGCTCGTCGACGATGTCCGTCACGGTTCTCGTATCTCCTTCAGTGGTCTCGTAATCAGGTACGAGGTTATACGCCCTGACTGACAGAGCTCATATTGAAGTCCGGCACCCGCAGGGCGGGCATCGCAGCCCTAGTGAACCAGTCGCTCCACTCCCGCGGCAGCGTCTTTTCCGTCCGCCCCGCCTCGGTGGCCCGCCCCAGCAGGTCCACCGGAGACTCGTTGAACCGGAAGTTGTTCACCTCGCCGACGACCTGGCCGTTCTCGACGAGGTAGACGCCGTCCCGGGTCAGCCCGGTCAGCAGCAGCGTCGCCGGGTCGACCTCGCGGATGTACCAGAGACAGGTCAGCAGCAGGCCGCGCTCGGTGGCGGCGACCATCTCCTCCAGGGAGCGGTCCGCGCCGCCGTCCAGGACGAGGTTGCCGATCGACGGCGTCACCGGAAGCTTGGTCAGGCCCGCGGTGTGCCGGGTGGTCGACAGGTGCTTCAGCTCGCCCTCGCGGATCCACTCGGTGGCCGTGAGCGGCAGCCCGTTGTCGAACACGGACGCGTCGTCGCCCGAGGAGTGCGCGAGGACGAAGGGGGCGGTCTCCAGGCCCGGCTCGTTCGGGTCGCTGCGCAGCGTCAGCGGCAGCTCGGTGAGTTTCTCGCCGACACGGGTGCCGCCACCGGGCTTGCTGAAGACCGTCCGGCCCTCCGCCGCGTCCCGGGCCGCCGCCGACCACATCTGGTAGATCAGCAGGTCGGCAACGGCGGTCGGCGGCAGCAGCGTCTCGTAGCGCCCCGCGGGCAGGTCGATGCGCCGCTCGGCCCAGCCGAGCCGTACGGCCAGCTCCGCGTCCAGCGCCGCCGGGTCGACGTCCTTGAAGTCCCTGGTCGACCGCCCGGCCCATGCCGACCGTGTACGGTCCGGCGACTTCGCGTTGAGCTCCAGCGTGCCCTTGGGCTGGTCGTGCCGCAGGCGCAGCCCCGTCGACGTACCGAGATAGCTGGAGACGAGTTCGTGGTTGGCGAACCCGTAGAGCTCGCGGCTGCCCGCACGCGCGCGTGCGAACGATTCGCCGAGCGCCGGCGCGAAGTCCGCGAAGACGGTGGAGGAGGTCTCGGCGGGCGCGTCCGTGAAGTCGGGGGACTCCGGCACACCGGTGACCAGCGGCTGGGCGTCCTCGGCGGGACCGGCGCCGCGCGCGGCGGCCTCGGCGGCCCGCACCAGCGGCTCCAGCTCGTCGGCGGTCACCGCCGAGCGCGAGACGACCCCGGAGGCCGTGCCCTCGCGGCCGTCGACGGTGGCGATCACGGTCAGCGTGCGCCCGCGCGTGACCCCGTTCGTGGTCAGCGCGTTGCCGGCCCAGCGCAGGTTGGCGGTCGACTCCTCGTCGGCGATCACCACGCAGCCGTCGGCGCGGGAGAGTTCGAGGGCGCGCTCGACGACCTCATGCGGCTTGTTCGTACGGGCGCTCATCGACCGGCCTCCTGCGTGGTGTTGAGGATGTTCACGCCCTTGAAGAGGGCGGACGGGCAGCCGTGCGAGACCGCCGCGACCTGGCCCGGCTGGGCCTTGCCGCAGTTGAAGGCACCGCCCAGGACATAGGTCTGCGGACCGCCGACCGCGGCCATCGAACCCCAGAAGTCGGTGGTCGTCGCCTGGTACGCGACATCGCGCAGCTGACCGGTGATCCGGCCGTTCTCGATCTTGAAGAAGCGCTGCCCCGTGAACTGGAAGTTGTAGCGCTGCATGTCGATGGACCAGGACCGGTCGCCGACGACGTAGATGCCGCGGTCGACGCCCCCGATGAGGTCCTCCGTCGACATCCCGGCCGGATCCGGCTGCAGGGACACATTGGCCATGCGCTGCACGGGCACATGCCCGGGGGAGTCGGCGTATGCACACCCGTTGGACCGCTCGAAGCCGGTCAGCTTCGCGATGCGCCGGTCCAGCTGGTACCCGACGAGCGTCCCGTCCTTCACGAGGTCCCAGGACTGCCCTGCCACACCCTCGTCGTCGTACCCGATGGTCGCGAGGCCGTGCTCGGCGGTCCGGTCACCGGTGACGTTCATCAGCTCGGAGCCGTACTTCAGCTTGCCCAGCTGGTCGAAGGTGGCGAAGGAGGTCCCGGCGTACGCGGCCTCGTAGCCGAGCGCCCGGTCCAGCTCGGTGGCGTGGCCGATGGACTCGTGGATGGTCAGCCACAGGTTGGAGGGGTCGACGACGAGGTCGTACACGCCCGCCTCGACGCTCGGCGCCCGCATCTTCTCGGCCAGCAGCTCAGGAATCTGCCCGAGCTCGGACTCCCAGTCCCAGCCGGTGCCCATCAGGTACTCCCAGCCACGCCCGACCGGCGGCGCGAGGGTCCGCATCGAGTCGAACTCTCCGCTGGACTCGTCGACGGACACGGCGGTGAGCTGCGGGTGCAGCCGCACGCGCTGCTGTGTGGTCACCGTCCCGGCGGTGTCGGCGTAGAACTTGTTCTCGTGGACGGTCAGCAGCGAGGCGTCGACGTGATTGACGCCGTCGGCCGCCAGCAGCCGCGCGCTCCAGTCCGAGAGCAGCCCTGCCTTCTCCTCGTCCGGTACGGAGAACGGGTCGATGTCGTACGAGGAGATCCACGTCCTCTCTGCGTGTACCGGTTCGTCCACCAGCTCCACGCGCTCGTCGGACCCGGCCGCTTTGATCACCTGGGCCGACAGCTTCGCCATCGCCACGGCCTGCGACGCCACCTTCGCCGCGGCGTCCATCGTCAGATCGACGCCCGACGCGAACCCCCAGGTCCCGCCGTGCACCACCCGCACCGCGTACCCCAGATCCGTGGTGTCCGACGACCCGGCGGGCTTGGCGTCCCGCAGTCGCCAGGCCGCGCTGCGCACCCGCTCGAACCGGAAGTCCGCGTGCTCGGCGCCCAGCGCCCGCGCCCGCGCGAGCGCGGCATCGGCCAGGGCGCGCAGCGGTAGCGCCGTGAAGGCTTCGTCGATGGAATGAGGCACCGAGGTCTCCCTGCTGTCGTGGCCTGTCGGGTCCGATCATGTCGCGCGGGCGGGCCCGGCGGCCACGTCTTTCCCGGGCAGGTGACAACTTTCGGTCGGCCGACCACGGCTTTCTGTAGGGATCCGACAGTGAGTCACCGGTCCCACTGTCGGTGCCCGATTCTCCGCGGGGCGGATCGGACCGATAGGTTTTTGATGAAGGCGCCTGTCCTGCAGGGGTTCCATTCCGCTATCGAAAGGGTGATCCGTTGAGCCGCTCGGTTCTCGTCACCGGAGGCAACCGGGGCATCGGCCTCGCCATCGCCCGCGCGTTCGCCGATGCCGGCGACAAGGTCGCGATCACATACCGCTCCGGTGAGCCGCCGTCCGGCTTCCTCGCCGTCAAGTGCGACATCACCGACACCGAGCAGGTGGAGCAGGCCTACAAGGAGATCGAGGCCGAGCACGGGCCGGTCGAGGTCCTCGTCGCCAACGCCGGCGTCACCAAGGACCAGCTGCTGATGCGCATGTCCGAGGAGGACTTCACCTCGGTCATCGACACCAACCTCACCGGCGCCTTCCGCGTCGTCAAGCGCGCCAACCGCGGCATGCTGCGCGCCAAGAAGGGCCGCGTCGTCCTCATCTCGTCGGTCGTCGGGCTGCTCGGCTCGGCGGGGCAGGCGAACTACGCCGCCTCCAAGGCCGCCCTGGTCGGATTCGCGCGCTCGCTCGCCCGAGAGCTCGGCTCGCGCAACATCACGTTCAACGTCGTCGCGCCCGGTTTCGTCGACACGGACATGACCCAGGCGCTCACCGACGACCAGCGTGCGAACATCGTGTCGCAGGTGCCGCTGGGCCGGTACGCGCAGCCCGAGGAGATCGCCGCGACGGTGCGGTTCCTCGCCTCGGACGACGCCTCGTACATCACTGGAGCCGTCATCCCCGTTGACGGCGGACTGGGAATGGGTCACTGAACACCATGAGCGGAATTCTCGAGGGCAAGCGCGTCCTGATCACCGGTGTGCTGATGGAGTCCTCCATCGCCTTCCACACCGCCAAGCTGGCCCAGGAGCAGGGCGCCGAGATCATCCTGACCGCGTTCCCGCGGCCCACGCTGACCGAGCGCATCGCCAAGAAGCTCCCCAAGCCCACCAAGGTCATCGAGCTCGACGTCACCAACGACGAACACCTCGCCCGCCTGGCCGACATCGTCGGTGAGGAGCTGGGCGGCCTCGACGGCGTCGTCCACTCCATCGGCTTCGCGCCGCAGGACGCCCTCGGCGGCAACTTCCTGAACACGCCCTTCGAGTCGGTCGCCACGGCCATGCACGTCTCGGCGTTCTCCCTGAAGTCGCTGACCATGGCCTGCCTGCCGCTGATGCAGAACGGCGGCTCGGTCGTCGGCCTCACCTTCGACGCTCAGTACGCCTGGCCGCAGTACGACTGGATGGGCCCGGCCAAGGCCGCCCTGGAGGCCACCAACCGCTACATGGCGCGCGACCTGGGCAAGCAGAACATCCGCTGCAACCTCATCTCCGCGGGCCCCATCGGCTCCATGGCCGCCAAGTCCATCCCGGGCTTCAGCGAGCTCGCTGCCGTGTGGGACTCCCGCGCACCCCTGGAGTGGGACCTCAAGGACCCGGAGCCGGCCGGACGCGGTGTCGTCGCGATGCTGAGCGACTGGTTCCCGAAGACCACGGGCGAGATCATCCACGTGGACGGCGGTCTGCACGCCATCGGCGCCTGATTTCCTCTGCGAGGCCGACGCCCCGTTTCCCGCACTGTGCGGGGACCGGGGCATCGCCCATTTGGCCCATCCGGTCGGGCGGCCCGGGCCCCATACCGCGCACGCTGGGAGTACGCACCGCCCCGCAGCCGTACGGCCGAGGAGGTCCCCTTGTGCGCCTGTCCCGCCGCTTCGCCCCGGTGTTCGCCGCTGTCGCTCTGGTGATGGCTCTGCCGTACGACGCCACGCCCCACCCGCGCGTGGGGGCCGGAAAACCCGTTGGCCCGCAGCTCTTCGGCGCCGAGTGCCGCACCACCGTCACCGGCTCCCGGGTGGTCGCCTACTGCCACAACCCGTACCCGGAGACCGACCGGGTCAGCCTGCACATCGAGTGCGCCCGCTGGTGGGACCTCGACACCGACAGCACCCTCGTCGACACCGCGCCCGCCGCCACGGTGCGGCTCACCGGCCGGTGCTGGAAGGAGATCCGCTCGGTCTGGATCAGCCACCAGAGGTGAGGTCCGGGTCCTGCCCGCCGAGCCGTCCCGGACGGCACAGGAACGGATAGCCCGCGGCCTCGGTGGCGGCTGCCTGCGCGTCGCCCGCCCGGATCGCGTCGACGAGCCGGGCGTGGTCCATGTACGTCTCCGGCGTCAGCTCCTTGCCGACGTCCTCGCGCAGCCAGTCGCGCAGCACCTCGCCCAGGTCCGCGTACATCGCCGTCATGACGTCGTTGTGGGACGCGGCGACCACCGCCAGGTGGAACGTCGCGTCGGCGGTCACGAAGGCCTCCGCGTCGCCCGACTCCCACGCTTCCTCCCGGCGCGCGAGGAGCACGTCCAGCTGCTTCAGATCGCGTTCGGTGCGCCGCTCGGCGGCCAGCTTCGCCGCGCTCGACTCCAAGGTGGAGCGCAGCTCGGCGATGTGCCGCGGGTCGGCGTCCGCGAAGCGGCGGTGCATCACGCCCGCCAGCTCGCTGGTCGCTACCACGTAAGTGCCGGACCCCTGGCGGATGTCGAGCAGGCCGTTGTGGGCGAGGGCGCGGACGGCCTCGCGGACCGTGTTGCGGGCGACGCCGAGTTGCCCGACCAGCTCCGGCTCGGTGGGGATGCGGGAGCCCACCGGCCACTCGCCCGAGGTGATCTGGTTCCGCAGCTCGGCGATGACCTGCTCGGACAGCGCCGAACGGCGGGGGTGGCTCAGCGGCATGGCGGTCCTTCGTACGGGCGGTCCGGGGTGGTCGGTCGCGCGGGGCCGGAGGCTCCGGAGATTAACGCAAGGGGATTGGACAGCCAATCATCCCATGATTCTATGATGGGTGACATGACTGGCGAGGAGACCGGGACGATGACGTCCACACCGATACGCAGCTCCGCCGAGAGCGTGGAGTCCCCGTCGTCGTCCACGCGCGCGTGGACGACGCGACTCGTGGTCGCCGGCATCGTCCTCACCGCGCTCAATCTGCGCCCGGCCATCACCAGCCTGGGCGCCCTCCTCGAAGAGGTGCGCGACGGGCTCGGCATGAGCGGCAGCGTCGCCGGACTGCTCACCTCCGTACCGCCGCTGTGCTTCGCCGTCTTCGGAGTCATGGCACCGCGGCTCGCCCGCCGCTTCGGGCCCGGCGCGGTCGTCTGCGCGGGCATGGTCGCCATCACGGCGGGCCTGGCGATCCGGCCGTTCGCCGGGAACACCGCCGGCTTCCTGGCCGCCAGCGCCCTCGCGCTCATGGGCATCGCCGTCAGCAATGTCCTGATGCCGGTGATCGTCAAGCGCTTCTTCCCGGACCGGGTCGGCTCCATGACCGGCCTGTACTCGATGGCCCTCGCGCTCGGCACCTCGGCCGCCGCCGCGGTGACCGTGCCCATGACCGACGCCCTGGGCGGCAGCTGGAAGTCCGGGCTCGCGGTGTGGGCGGGGCTCGCGGCGGCGGCCGTGGTGCCGTGGATTCTGCTCGTTCGCGCGCGGGGTGCCGAATCCGAGGGCGGTGCCGCCGGTCGGCGTGCCGATAGCGGGACCGGTGCCGGCGGTCGGAGTCCCGCCACCGGGACCGGCACGTCCGCTCGACGGGAGCCCGACGGGCTGCGCATCACCCGCAGCCGTACCGCCTGGGCGCTTGCCGTCTTCTTCGGGCTGCAGGCCACCGCCGCGTACATCACGATGGGCTGGATGGCGCAGATCTTCCGCGATGCCGGAGTCGCGGCCGAGACCGCAGGACTGCTGCTCGCGGTCACGATGGTGATGGGCGTGCCGCTGGCCTTCGTCATCCCGCGCCTCGCCACGCGGCTGCCCCACCAGGGGCCGATCGTGGTCGCGCTCGGCGCCTGCGGACTGGCCGGATACGCGGGCCTGTACTTCGCCCCGGCGAGCGGCGCCTGGGCCTGGGCCGTGCTGCTCGGCGTCTCCAACTGCGCCTTCCCGCTGGCCCTCACCATGGTCGGCATGCGGGCCCGGACCGGCGCGGGCGTCGCCAAGCTCTCGGCGTTCGCCCAGAGCACCGGCTATCTCCTCTCGATCCCGGGCCCCCTGCTGGTGGGCGTGCTCTACCAGCACAGCGGCGGCTGGGGCCTGCCGCTCGCGCTCATGGCCGCGCTGATGGTTCCGCAGATCGGGGTGGGCATTCTGGCGGGCCGCAACCGCACGGTGGAGGACGAGGTCGCACGCCGACCCCACCCCTGAGGGGGTGGACGAAGGGTGCGAGACTGGTCGTATGCCAGTGCTCGAACCGAACCCCCAGAACGGCCAGAAGAAGATGCTGCTCGTCTTCGGCACGTTCCTCGCCATCACCGTGATCATCGGCATCATCGCGACGATCGCCTCGCCCTGACGCGCCCCCCTGATGGTGGGGCTAACCCCCCATCCCCTAGGGGGTGAGTGTCAGGGTCAACTGGGTGGATCACCGGATGGGTTGAGGGCCGCGGATTCCGTAACTTCGAGGTGTGGCCGCGAGGACGCGGACCACGGAGCACTCGAAGCCACGGAGGCGTCATGTCGGCCCGTACGCACACCAGGCCCCACCCGGCGACCTCGGGCCGCGTCGACATCCGGCTGCCCTGGTGGGCCCTGGCCCTGCCGACGCTCGCCTTCGTCACCCTGCTGCTCCTGATACTCAACCCGGCGGACGCGCACGCCGCGGGCGGCGACGCGGCGATCACCCAGGTCTTCGAGCACGTCCAGCACACGGTGCTGCTCCAGGCGCCCTGAGCGCCCCTTGACGGGCCGTGCCGGACTGCCCCGTCACCCCTGCCGGGGGAGCGCGTCAACTCCCTGCGCCGCATGGCCTGTTTCATGCGAAGCTGGGACGCATGAGCGTCGCAGAACCCCGCAGGATTGTTCTCTTCCGGCATGCGAAAGCCGACTGGCCACAGGTGCCCGACCACGAGCGGCCGCTCGCCGACCGGGGCCACATGGACGCCGCCGTCGCCGGACGCAAGCTGGCCGACACCGGCATCCCCGTCGATCTGGCCCTCTGCTCCACCGCGACCCGGACCCGCGAGACCTGGAAGCTCGCCGTCCATGAGCTCGCCCACCGGCCGAAAACGGTCTATGAGGAGCGGCTCTACGAGGCCTCGCCCGGCGAGCTGATCGCCGTACTGAACGAAACCCCCGACGACGCGCAGAATGTGGTCCTGATCGGCCATAACCCGGGCTTGCACGGACTCGCCGAGATCTTGGCCGGCCAGGCCGAGGGCGACACCCGCACCCGGATGAACAGCCGAGGATTCCCCACCGCCGCCTTCGCGGTGCTCTCCTTCGAGGGCTCCTGGAAGTCCCTGGAGCCCGCAGCGGCCACGCTGAGCGACTACTGGGCGCCGACCGAGTAACCCACGTCTACGCGATGGGGCCCGGCACCAAGGCGGTGCCGGGCCCCATCTGTGCATGTGCGCTCAGTGATCGTCCAGGTGCATGTCCGCCGCCTCGACCTCTTCGCGGGTGACGCCCAGCAGATACAGCACCGTGTCCAGGAAGGGGAAGTTCACCGCGGTGTGCGCGGCCTGGCGCACGACCGGCTTGGCGTTGAACGCGACGCCGAGACCCGCCGCGTTGAGCATGTCGAGGTCGTTGGCGCCGTCGCCGATCGCCACGGTCTGGGCGAGCGGCACGCCTGCCTCGGCGGCAAAGCGGCGCAGCAGCCGCGCCTTGCCTGCGCGGTCCACGATCTCGCCGATGACCCTGCCGGTCAGCTTCCCGTCGACGATCTCCAGCGTGTTGGCCTGCGCGAAGTCGAGCCCGAGCCGCTCCATGAGGTCATCGGTGACCTGAGTGAACCCGCCCGAGACGACACCGACTTGGAAGCCGAGCCGCTTCAGCGTACGGATCAGCGTCCGCGCTCCCGGCGTGAGCCGCACCTCCTCGCGCACCTTGTTCACCACCGAGGCGTCCAGCCCCTTCAGGAGGGCCACGCGCGCGTGCAGCGACTGCTCGAAGTCCAGCTCCCCGCGCATCGCGGCCGCCGTCACCTCGGCGACCTCGGCCTCGCAGCCGGCGTGCGCGGCGAAGAGCTCGATCACCTCGTCCTGGATGAGCGTCGAGTCCACATCCATCACCACGAGACGCTGGGCCCGCCGGTGCAGCCCCGCCGCGACCACCGCGATGTCGACACCGAGCGCCGAGGCCTCGGTCATCAGCGCGGTGCGCAGCGCCTCTGTCTCCGCACCGGACACGGCGAACTCGACCGCCGTCACCGGGTACTTGGCGAGCCGGAAGATACGGTCGATATTGCCGCCGGTCTTCGTGATCCGCGCGGCGATCGCCGCCGTCGACTCCGCAGTGAGCGGGTGCCCGAGCACGGTGACGAGCGAACGTCCGAGTCCGCGCGGCCGGTTGTCGCCCAGGCCGGAGATGATCTCCGCCTGCATCTTCATCGACTCCGCCCAGCTGTGGACGGTGGCCCGCAGATCACCCTCGATCCCGGCGGGCGGCTCGGTCACGAGCGCGCACAGCACGATCCGGCCACGGGTGACGACCTGCTCGATGTCGACCACGTCGACGGAGTAGGCGGCGAGGGTGTCGAAGAGTCCGGCCGTGATGCCGGGCCGGTCCTTGCCGAAGATCTTGACGAGGAGAGTGGGGACGTCAGAGGTCTGCGAAGCGCTCATGGTGCCTCCCACCGTATCCGGCGCCCAGTGCCCTCCGCCCGCGCGGTCCGCCTTGCGGACAGTGAACTCTGGGTGACGCCCGCCGACGCCGCCACCGTACGTCGGCAGGTGGCGTTGCCCGGTGGTGCGAATCCGAGTTCTTTCGCCTCCTCCGCCCCTACCCTTCCCGTCCCTGGGGGCTCCGCCCCCAGCCCCCCGTATCGGCCTCGACGGCCTCGTCCTCAAACGCCGGACGGGCTGATGGGTACCTGCGGGGCTCAAAGATCCACGCACCCGCAGCCCTCGACGTACGGAAGGGGGCGTGCCGTAAGCCCCACGCATCGGCAGCCGCGAACGCACGGGAGGGACCGTGCCGGTACATCGAATGCCCGTCGCTTACGTTCGGATCTGGAAACGGCTCCCCACAACCCAACGTCTGATCCACCGGCGACGGCGAATACCGGCACGGCCCCGACCCACCACCGGGTGGAGGCGTTTCACCGGCCCCCGAGTCACCGGCCCCCGAGTCACCGGCCCCCCCGAGGCCTCCGTGGCGCCGGTGTCCCTCCGTCCGGCGGTGGCGGCGGTGGCGGCGGCCCCTCCTGAGGCCGCGCCTGCCGTGGCTTCGGCTGAGGCCCGATCGGCCCCACCACCGTCGGCGCCCCGTACACGTCGTCGCGCGGCCGCGAAGCCGCCGGGGGCCGCGTACCTCCTGGCGGCCGCACACCTCCCGGCGGCCGCCCGTCCTCCGGCTCCCGCAGCTCGTCGGGCAGTCGCAGATACGGATTGGTGTCGGGATTCGGCGGACGGTACGAGGCCTGGGGGCTGTACGGTCCGGACTCCCCGGCGAGCACGGGGTACTCGGCCGCGGGCACCGAGCCCCCCGCGTCACCCAGTGCCAGCGGCGCCGCCCGCCGCCCCGCGGCCCCGCTCGCGCACGCGAGCAGCGCCCCCGCCGCCCCCGCCCCCGCACCCCACGCGGCGCCGAGCAGCAGCGCCATGCCCAGGTGCCCGTGCAACACGACCCCGGCACCGAACGCGTCGAAGCCCAGCACCGACAGCGAGGCGTCCGCGGACACCTCCGTCAGCCACGCGAGCAGCGGCAGTGCCAGCGCCGTCACGACGCCCAGACGAAGAGCGCAGCGCCCTGCGAAGCCGAGGGCACCCCCGCCCCGTACATCTGTGGCACCCGCGCCTCCCGCGGCAGTGGCACCCGGCCCCCGTACAAAAGGCGTACGCGCGGCGGCCAGGACACCCGCGCACAGCATCATGACCGCGGTCGCCACCCCCAACAGCCACACGCGGCCGTCGAGTTCGGCGAGTCGACCCAGCGTGACGGGCTGGTCGGAGTTGACGCTCAGCAGCCTGTCCAGGGGGTCGGGGAGCAGCTTGGCGAGCTCGCCGGTGGCCTTGCCGTCCCAGGGGACGAAGAGGCCGATGGGGATGCCGAGCCACACACCGTTGGGCGCGCCGAGCAGGGCCGCGCCCGCGATCCGCTTGGGATGGGCGTCGCCGATCGCCGCGTACGCGGCCGCCGCGAGCCCGGCCAGGACCGCGACCAGCAACACGCTGACGAGCGCGGAGGCGGCGGGGCGCACCACCCGGTGCACGGCCGCCCAGCCGCGCGGCAGCGGCGTACGTCGGGAGGCAAGCAGGGCGATCACCAGGATGCCGGCCGCCCAGGCCGCGCCCCCGAGCAGCGTGGGCACGGTGTCGACCGTGAACCCCACGGCGGCCTTCGCGTTCACCAGATCGCCGATTTTGTCGGGCAGCAGCCCGCCGAGGTCTCCGAGCCCGCCGGGGAGCTTGTCCGTGATGTCGCCGAGTCCTCCGCCGCCCGTGACCTTGTCGAGCCCGAGCTTGCTCCCGTCGATCGTGATGATGTCGTGACCGGCCCAGGCGAGTCCGCCCAGCGTCGCCACGAAGAGAAGAACCACCGCGCCCACGCGCGCGAGGAGTTCGGAGGGCGCGATCACAACTGCCGCCCCGCGCAGGGATCGTAGGAAGAACCAGGACATGAGGAGCGCGCCGACCAGCCCCACACCCAGTGGCGTGATCTGCAGGGCCGTGTGAGCCTCCGCTCCTTTCAGGCCGAAGGCCGACACATCGCCGGACGGCTTGACCGCACCATTGGCCCCAAGTGCCACCACCGCCGCGGTCATCGGCCCGAGCGAGCCCGCCGCGTCGGCCCCGAGCAGATGCAGCCCGAGCGCGGCCGTGCCGGCCATTCCGATCAACGCCCAGCTCACAGAGGCGATCGCGGACAGCAGTACGTCGCCCCAGGGCACACTCCTGGCACTCCCGCCGTGGTCCGCGGTCTCGATACTCATCGTCAGACCCCCCGATCCGCGCCGCGGCGATCCACCGCGGATGTCCCCCTCGCGTGGGATTACCACTCTCCGGGCCGGTTTCAACCCCGTCAACGGAAACGGGCAACCCGCCCGAACGCATCCTTCACAAGGCCCGACTTTCGGTCAGGGGGCTCGTACTGAAATAGTTCCCCACGATGTTCGACATCCCTAGACTCCCTGCGATGGGGGTAACTCGGGGGACAACTCAGTGGGGCATGGAGTGCCGGAACTCGTACTGGAATTGAATGGACGGACCTGGACGCTCGATGCGTCCAGGCCATACACCCTCGGACGTGATCCGCAGGGAGACATCGTGCTCGACGACGCCAGGGTCTCCTGGCGTCACGCCACGATCAGCTGGGGCGGCCGCAGTTGGGTCATCGAGGACCACGGCAGCACCAACGGCACGTTCGTGCAGGGGCAGCGGATCCACCAGATGGAGATCGGCCCCGGCTCGGCCGTGCACCTCGGCAACGCGACCGACGGACCGCGCCTGAACCTGTCGGGCGCCGCGGCCGCGGTCGCCCAGCCCCAGCAGCAGCCGTACGCGGCGCAGGGCGCGAGTCCCGGCTGGGCCCAGCAGGCGCCGCAGCAGCAGGCGCCGGAGCAGGGCTGGCAGCAGCCGCAACAGGCGGCGAATATCCCGCCGCAGCAGGGACCCGGTGGTGGCGCGGGGGCGCCGCCGGTCTACGGCGACCGCAGCCCCACCACGTTCCACCAGTTCTCGCTCGGCCGCGTGATGCGCATCGGTCGTGCGCTGGAGAACGAGCTGGTCGTCTCCGACCTTCAGGTCTCTCGGCACCACGCCGAGTTCCACGCGACACCCGACGGCCGCTTCGAGATCCGTGACCTCGGCTCGCACAACGGCACGTACGTCAACGGTATGCCGATCGCCAAGGGCGGCTCGGCGCTGCTCGGCCCGAACGACATCGTCGGCGTCGGTCACTCGACGTTCCGTCTGGTCGGCGACCGCCTCGAGGAGTTCGTCGACACCGGTGAGGTCTCCTTCTCGGCCCGCCATCTGACCGTCACGGTCGACGGCGGCAAGCAGATCCTGAAGGACGTCTCCTTCGGCGTGCCCGAGAAGTCGCTCATCGCGGTCATCGGCCCGTCCGGCTCCGGCAAGTCGACGCTCCTGAAGGCGCTCACGGGCTACCGCCCCGCCAACCAGGGTGACGTCCTCTACGACAACCGGAACCTGTACAAGCAGTTCGCCGAGCTGCGCCAGCGCATCGGTCTGGTCCCGCAGGACGACATCCTGCACAAGGAGCTGACCGTCAAGAAGGCCCTCAAGTACGCGGCCAAGCTGCGCTTCCCCGCGGACACCACGGGCGCGGAGCGCGAGGCCCGCATAGACGAGGTGCTGCGCGAGCTGAAACTGGACATCCACAAGGAGAAGAAGGTCACCTCCCTCTCCGGTGGCCAGCGCAAGCGCGTCTCCGTGGCCCTGGAGCTGCTCACCAAGCCGTCGCTGATCTTCCTGGACGAGCCGACCTCCGGCCTCGATCCGGGCATGGACCGCGACGTCATGCAGCTGCTGCGCGGCCTCGCCGACGACGGCCGTACGGTGCTCGTCGTCACGCACTCCGTGGCCGAGCTGGCGATCTGCGACAAGCTTCTGGTGATGGCGCCCGGCGGGTCCGTCGCCTACTTCGGCCCGCCGGAGGAGGCGCTGAACTTCTTCGGCTACGAGACCTGGGCCGACGTCTTCTCCGCCTTCGAGAACTACCGCGACTACGACTGGGCGGGCCGCTGGAAGGGCTCGCAGCACTACCAGATGTACGCCGCGGACATCGACGCGGTCGCCCCTCAGTCGACGCAGATGCCGCCGCCGCAGGCGATGAAGCCGCCCAAGCCGCAGAGCTGGGGCTCCCAGCTGATGACCCTGATCCGCCGCTATGTCTCGGTGATCGCCTCCGACAAGGGCTTCCTGGCGCTGACGGTGATCCTGCCCGCGGTGCTGGGCTCGGTGAGCCTGCTCATCGACTCGGACAAGACGCTGCTGGTCAACCCGATCATCACGAAGCAGGGCGTGCACGTCGCGAACGGCACGGCCACCACGGTGCTGCTGATCCTCGCGGTCGGCGCCTGCTTCGCGGGCGCCGCCAACTCCGTCCGTGAGCTGATCAAGGAACGGGTGATCTACGAGCGGGAACGAGCGACGGGTCTGTCCCGCTCCGCGTACCTGATGTCCAAGGTGATCGTCCTCGGCATGGTCACCCTGCTCCAAGGCGCGCTGGTCGGCGCCATCGGCTTCGGCAGCCGCACGGTCCCGGACGAGGGCCTGATCCTGACCAGCCTGCCCAAGGTCGAGCTCACCATCCCGATCATGGCCCTCGGCTTCGCGTCGATGATGTTCGGCCTGGTCATCTCCTCGCTGGTGAAGACCGCCGAGAAGACCATGCCGCTGCTGGTCATGTTCGCGATCGTCCAGGTCGTCTTCACCGGCTGCCTGTTCATCCTGAACGGCACCCCCGGCGTCAACCAGTTCTCGTACCTGATGCCGGCCCGCTGGGCGGTCGCCGCTTCCGGTACCACGCTGGACTTCAACAACATCTTCCCGAACCAGGACGACCCGAGCAGCACGGACCCGCTGTGGGACCACACGGCCGGGGCCTGGACCCTGGACATGGTCGCCCTGATCGTCCTCGGCGTGGTCTGCGGCTTCTTCGTGGCCCGCTTCCTGCGCCGCCACGAGCCCGAGGTCATGCGGAAGTAATTGCTCAGGCATGGAAAGGGCGGCACCCCAGCGGGGTGCCGCCCTTCGGCGTACGTGTCGGAGCTCCGCGCTCGGCCTCAGTACGCGCTGTTGACGTTGTCCATCGAGCCGTACTTGTCCGCCGCGTAGTTGGCGGCGGCCGTGATGTTGGCGACCGGGTCGTAGATGTTCCACGAGGTGCCGGCTACGTGATACGCGTTGAACGTCGGCGGGATGACCTGGAGCAGGCCCTTCGACGGGATGCCGTTGATGGCGTTGATGTCCCAGTTGTTGATGGCGTTCGGGTTGCCCGAGGACTCGCGCATGATGTTGCGGTGCAGGCCGTTGTACGAACCCGGGATGCCGTGCTTCGCCATGATGTCGAGGGACTGGCGGATCCAGCCGTCGAGGTTGTTGGCGTAGGTCTTCATGGCGACGGTCTGGACCGTGGGGCGCTGCGCGGAGCGGCTCGCGGCCTGCACCTTGGCGCGGGCCTCCTCGGCCTTCTTCTTCGCGGCGGCCTCGGCGGCGGCCTTCTTCTTGGCGGCCTCGTCGGCCTTCTTGGCGGCCTCGTCGGCCGCCTTCTTCTTCGCGGCGGCAGCGGCGTCGTCAGCGGCCTTCTTCTTCGCCGCGACGGCCTGGGCCTTCAGATCGGCGCCGGCCAGCTGGTCCGTGATGCGGGCCTTCACGTCCTTGATCGGCTGCTCGCTGTAGGCGACCTGGGCCGTGGAGGCCGCGTCGGTCGTGACGGTCTGCGAGTTGCCCGGGACCAGAGAGAAGGCGAGAGCGGCGGCACCGAGGGTCGCGACACCGGCGACCGAAAGCTTGTGGGCCTTGGTCAGCTTCGGACTATGACCAGGAGTGTTGACGTTCTTGGACATCACTGATGGACCTCTTCGAATAGCGCGGAGGTCGCTCTCGGTCCGGTGGGGACAGAGTGTTTCCGGAACAAGCGCCGTGGGACGGAACCCGAGGCGCTGAGCGACGGAGGCAATTCTTAGCGGCCGCAAAATGCTGTGGCAAAGGTGTGACGTACGAAGCCGGGTAGTGGACACGGAAAGGGCAAAACGGGGCAGACTGTCACGTCTGCCCCGCTCATACGGGATCCCTTTATCTCCTATGTACCTTCGTACGTGATGTGCGCCCTATGTGCGGGCTCACATCGGTCGTACATCAATCTCACCTGCAGTTGCGGGAGCAACGCTCAGAGTGAGGGGCCTCGCTCGGGAGGATGAGGTGCACGTCCCCGAACTCGTGCCAGAGGTAGAGCCCGCGCAGTGCCTCGTCGTAGCTGCGGTCGATCGCCGCCCGTCCCGCGATCGCCTCCAGCATCAGCAGATGCGAGGCCTCCGGCTCGTGCAGCCCGGTCAGCAGTCCGTCGACGACCCGCACCCCGCGCTCCGGGGTCACCACGAGATCGGTCCAGCCCTTCGCCGCCCGGACCATTCCGTCGGGGCCCGTCGCGGACTCGACGGCACGCACGGCCGTCGTACCGACCGCGATGATCCGGCCGCCGCCGGCCTTCGCCGCGTTGATCAGCCGCGCCGACGCTCCGGGCACCTCGTACCGCTCCGGATACGGCGGCTCATGGGCCTCCGCCGACGCGACTCCCGTGTGCAGCGTGATCGGCGCGAACTGCACACCCCGGCTCACCAGCTCCGCCACCACGCGCGCGGTGAAGGGGCGCGCCGCGCTCGGCATCTCCGCACTGCCCGCGCCGTCGGCGGACGGCAGCGCGAACACCGTCTGGTACACGGGCAGCGGCTGGTCCCTCTCTGTATAGGAGTAGCGAATGGGCCGCCCGTGCCGCCGCAGCAGCCCCAGGACGTCCGCGTCCGACACCCGCGCCCACCACAGCCGTGGGCTCCGCGAGGCAAGCGGCTCCTCCAGTACGAGTCGTACGTCCTCGGGGAGGCGGACCTCTGTTCCCGCGGGCCCGCCCGCACGCGCGCGCGTGGTTCCCCTTCCGTCGGGCTCCCGCAGCTCGACCGCCCACCGACCGTCATCGCCGCGCGTGGAGAAATGCACCACCACGCGCGCGTGCCCGATCCTTGCGTCGACGGCGGCCGCCAGGGTGGTGGAGGTGTTGACGACGAGCAGATCCCCGGCCTTTAACTGCCGCGGCAGTTCCACGAACTCGTGATGCGACACCTCGGTGCCACGCGACACCAGCAGCCGTACGGAGTCCCGGTCGCGCCCGGGCCCCCGCTGCTCGGCCGGCACCTGTGCCGACAGCTCCTCCGGAACCCTCCCCCACTCTCGATTGCCGCCCTCGAGCGGGGGGACCCCCATCGCGGTCGTCATCGCTCCTCCAGCAGAGCCGGGGCGCCGTAACGACCACTGACCGGCCGCTCGTCCAGCAGCCGCAGAAAGGCCGGAACCACACTGTCCGGCGTCGGCCGTGGATCGTCGTCGTCCGGTACGGCTGCCGTGTACAGGTCCGTGCCCATGTCCCCGGGGTCGACCGCCCAGACCCGAAGACCCGGCTCCTCCTCGCCGAGGACCGCGGAGAGGTGGTCGAGGGCCGCCTTCGACGCTCCGTAGCCGCCCCACGTCGGGTACGCCTCGGCGGCGGCGTCCGAGCTGATGTCGATGACCGTGCCCGTCCGCGCGGCCCGCAGCAGCGGCAGCGCCTCCTGGATCAGCCCCAGCGCGGCGACGACGTTGACCTCGAGGGCCTGCCGCAGTCCGTCCAGGGTCAGCTCCTCCAGGTGTACCAGCGGCTCGGCCCCCAGCGCGCTCGCGTTGTTTACCAGGAGGTCGACGCCACCGAGCTTCCGGGCCACCGCGACCAGCTCGGCGCGGTGCCCGGCGTCCGTGACGTCCCCGGGGAGCGCCTCCACACGCGTCCCGTACCCGGACAGTGCCACCGCCGTCTCCTCCAGAACCCCGGCCGTTCTGGCGTCGAGCACCAGATCCCAGCCGCGCTCCGCCAGGGCCGCACCGAGCGCCCGCCCCAGCCCCCTCGAAGCCCCCGTGATGATCGCTACCGGCATGACATGCGTCCCCTCGTCCCGTGACCGCCGCTCCCGGCGGGTGTCTTCAACGTAGGAACCCGGCCGCCCCACCGCCTCGTGCGCGGGCCGCAATGATCCAGGGCCCTTCGTCCTAGTCCTCCCGGCCCAGGCGACCGCCATCACAGGTCCGATACGCGTTGTCACACCCCGCCGGTACTTTGGGGTCATGAGCCAAGGACCCCGGTCGGGCCTGTACGCGGTGAGTTCCGCGCTGCTGGCCATGAGCAGGCATCTCGAGGTGCGCGACGTCCTCAAGACGATCGTCGCCTCGGCCCGAGAGCTGCTCGACGCGCAGTACGCGGCCCTCGGCGTGCCCGACGACCACGGCGGCTTCGCCCAGTTCGTCGTCGACGGCGTCAGTGACGCCCAGTGGAAGGCCATCGGCCCGCTCCCGCGCCAGCACGGCATCCTCGCCGCGATGCTGCACGAGGCCCGCCCCGAGCGCCTGGCCGACGTGCGCAAGGACCCGCGTTTCGAAGGCTGGCCCTCGGCCCACCCCGACATGTCCGACTTCCTGGGCCTGCCGATCCGCGACGGCGACGACGTGATCGGTGCACTGTTCCTCGCGAACAAGAACTGCCCCAAAGCGGACGGCAGTTGCGGCTTCACCGAGGACGACGAGGAGCTGCTCACGATCCTCGCCCAGCACGCCGCGATCGCCCTGACGAATGCCCGCCTGTATGAGCGCAGCCGAGAGCTCACCATCGCTGAGGAGCGCTCCCGGCTCGCCCATGAACTCCACGACGCGGTCAGCCAGAAGCTGTTCTCCCTACGCCTCACCGCGCAGGCCGCCGCCGCCCTCGTCGACCGCGACCCGTCGCGCGCCAAGGGCGAACTCCAGCAGGTGGCCGCGCTCGCCGCGCAGGCCGCCGACGAACTGCGCGCGGCCGTCGTCGAGTTGCGCCCCACCGCCCTCGACGAGGACGGCCTGGTCGCCACTCTGCGCACTCACATCCAGGTCCTCGACCGCGCCCACTCCGCGCGCGTGACCTTCGCCGGCCGCGGGGTACGGGCGCTGCCCGCCGCCCAGGAGGAGGCCATGCTGCGCGTCGCCCAGGAGGCCCTGCACAACGCGCTGCGGCACTCCGGCGCCGCCCAGGTCGACGTGACCCTGGAAAAGCGTGGACCGGGCGCCGTGCTGCGCGTCACCGACGACGGCAGCGGCTTCGAACCCACCGCGATACGCAGCGCGGGCCGCCACCTCGGGCTCGTGTCGATGCGCGACCGGGCGAGCGGAGTCGGCGGCACACTCACCGTGGAATCGGCGCCCGACAAGGGCACCACGATAGAGATGGAGGTCCCTGGTGGCTGACGCAATCAAGGTGCTGCTCGTCGACGACCACCAAGTGGTCCGCCGGGGCCTGCGCACTTTCCTCGAGGTGCAGGACGACATCGAGGTCGTGGGAGAGGCGTCCGACGGCGCCGAAGGAGTCGCCCGCGCCGAGGAGTTGAAGCCCGACGTCGTCCTCATGGACGTCAAGATGCCCGGCATGGACGGCATCGACGCGCTGCGCAAGCTCCGCGAACTCGCCAACCCCGCGCGCGTGCTGATCGTCACCAGTTTCACCGAGCAGCGCACGGTCGTCCCGGCCCTGCGCGCGGGCGCCGCCGGGTATGTGTACAAGGACGTGGACCCCGACGCCCTGGCCGGCGCCATCCGCTCCGTGCACGCCGGGCACATCCTGCTGCAGCCCGAGGTCGCGGGCGCGCTGCTGTCCCAGGAGGAGGCCAACTCGGGCCAGGGGAGGGGCGGTTCGCTCACCGAGCGGGAACGCGAGGTGCTCGGCCTGATCGCGGACGGTCGCTCCAACCGGGAAATCGCCCGTGCGCTCGTCCTCTCCGAGAAGACCGTCAAGACGCATGTTTCGAACATCCTGATGAAACTCGACCTCGCCGACCGGACCCAGGCCGCGCTCTGGGCCGTGCGGCATGGGGCGGCGGGCTGATCACCAGCGGATACTCGACGGATCCGCGCTCTGGCCCACTCCTCGGGGTACGTCGGCGAGCGGCAATTCGGAGGGTTCCACTCCGGGATGAGATTCATACCGTCGTGTGTATGTCCCCCGGATGGCGCATCCTCTGTGGATCTCGACCGTTCTCCAATGCGTGCTGCGGCGACTTGCCGCAGTGATCGCAAGGAGGGGTTTCGAAGTGAAGAACCTGAAGAAGGCCACTGCTGTCGCGATGGTGGCCGGTGGCCTGGTTGCCGCTGGTGCCGGCATGGCCTCCGCCACCGACGGTGCGTGGGCGGGCGGCAGCGCCGAGGGCTCCCCGGGCGTCGTCTCGGGCAACCTCATCCAGGCCCCGGTGCACGTCCCCGTGAACGTGGTCGGCAACAGCGTGAACGTCATCGGCCTGCTGAACCCGGCCTTCGGCAACCTCGGCGTCAACCGCTGAGTTCCGTACCGGAACCATTGTGACCACCGGCCTTCCAGGGATCCCCTGGGAGGCCGGTCAGGTTGTCGTCTCATCGCCCGACTGAACCGAACGGACCTTTCGAGACGGTATCCCGTGCCGTCGGCGTTCTCCCTGGCGTTGCTCAGCGTACGACCCGCGGCCGGGTCGGACCCGTACACGCAGGAGGAACGCTTCCCATGAACATCGCCAAGAAGGCCGCCCTGGCCGTCACCGTCGCCGGTATCGCCGCGGGCGCTTCCGCCGGTGCCGCCCTTGCCGACTCGGGTGCCGAGGGCGCGACCATGAATTCCCCGGGCGTCGGCTCGGGCAACGTCGTCCAGGCCCCGGTGCACGTCCCCGTGAACGTGGTCGGCAACAGCGTGAACGTCATCGGCCTGCTGAACCCGGCCTTCGGCAACGAGGCTGCCAACGGCTGACCCGCACCAGCTGCGAGAGGGCCCCGCGAAGGAAACACTTCGCGGGGCCTTTCCTCGTCGCCCGCACGGCGCCGCCGCGGTGGTCATACCTGTGGGCCTGTGCGCTGCAGGGGCGTGGGCCCCACCCGCTGGGGAAGGGCGGGCGCCGACTGCTGTCGCACCGGTCGTAGCTGCGGGCATGCGTGCCGCTAGGGCCGGTCCGGCGGATCGGGTCGGAGGGGAGCTGCGGCGCCTCATAAGCGCGGGTGAGCGGGTCCTGGTGCCTCCAGCTGCGAGGCGGAGGAGGGCGACGACGCGATGGGGGTCCCCTGTTCGAGCGAAGTCGAGAACTTGGGGGGAGTCGGCAACCGACGACAACGCCGCGGATGGGCGTGCCAGGACCCGCGTCTTTGACATGATCCGCCGGACAGTTCCTGGGGGCGCACCCCTCCCAGACACAGCGGCACCCGGTAAGCGCACTCACCGCGAGCTCAGCCCCCACCCGGGGCGACGGGAACCCCGCTCAGCGAACCCCCCGCTCCCGCTCCTCCACGAACGCGTTGTACGCGGCCACCTGCGCCCGCCGAGCCGTCCGCTCCACCGGCCGCAGGGCCTCCGCCCGAGCTGCCATCTCCGAGGCGCTCACCGCCCCACCGTGCCCGTTCTCGTACGCGACGGAGATCAGCAACCCCACCCGCTGAGCAAGCTCCAGCACCCGCACCGCCCGCGGCGGATACCCGGGAGCGAGAACCTCCCGCCCCCGCTCCGCCCGAGCCCGATACGCATCGATCGCCGCCTCGGCAACCGGCCCCGACCCCGCCACATCCAGCCGCGACAACACCTCCGTCGCCTCGCGCAACGCCTCCGCCAGCTCCCGCTCGGCCTCCCCGAGCGAGGGCACATCGGCGGGCGGCGCCTGCCGTACCGGCAGACAGTGCCAGACGACCTCCACGCGCACATCGCCGTCAGGCCCCGCCTCGTACACCTCCGGCACCAGGCCCAGCGCAGCGCCGTGACAGACGACGGCCTCCTCGGCATCGATGGCGCGCGCGTTGAAGTCCGGCGGTCCGCTCAGCCCGAGCGGATGCCCCGGCGCGGGCAGCGCGACCCGCAGCCCGGTCACCCCGAGCGCGCGCAGCCGGCCGAGGGCGAGCGTGAGCCCCACGGGCCCCGACTCGCCCGGCAGCCCCTCGACCCGGTGCACCGCGTCCTCGCCGACGATGGCGAGCACCGCGTCATCCGGCGAAATAAGTCCGGCCAAAAGGGCATTTCCCCATGCGGCCAACTGTCCAGAGCGTGGTTCCGAGAGCATGCCCCCACCCTAAGGACCGACCGATGGAATGGAGCGACCGACCGGTGGCGTAGGTTTTCCCTGGGGGCTGCGTCCACAGACGTAAGCGACGGCCGAGACTGCAATGGGAGACAACGCGCTCATGAGCGATGTACTGGAGCTGGAGGACGTATCCGTGGTCCGCGAGGGCCGGGCTCTGGTGGACCAGGTCTCCTGGTCGGTCAAGGAGGGGGAGCGCTGGGTCATCCTCGGCCCCAACGGTGCCGGAAAAACGACCCTTCTGAATGTCGCCTCCAGCTACCTCTTCCCCAGCCAGGGCACCGCCACCATCCTCGGCGAGACCCTCGGCAAGGTCGACGTCTTCGAGCTGCGCCCGCGCATCGGAATCGCCGGCATCGCCATGGCAGAGAAGCTCCCCAAGCGCCAGACCGTCCTGCAGACCGTGCTCACCGCCGCATACGGCATGACCGCCGGCTGGCACGAGGACTACGAGGACGTCGACGAGCAGCGCGCCCGCGCCTTCCTCGACCGCCTCGGCATGAGCGATTACCTGGACCGCAAGTTCGGCACCCTCTCCGAGGGCGAGCGCAAGCGCACCTTGATCGCCCGCGCCCTGATGACCGACCCCGAGCTGCTCCTGCTCGACGAGCCCGCCGCGGGCCTCGACCTCGGTGGGCGCGAGGACCTCGTACGCCGCCTCGGCCGCCTCGCCCGCGACCCGATCGCGCCCTCCATGATCATGGTCACGCACCACGTCGAGGAGATCGCCCCCGGCTTCACCCACGTCCTGATGATCCGTCAGGGCAAGGTGCTCGCCGCGGGCCCGCTGGAGCTCGAACTCACCTCGCGCAACCTCTCCCTCTGCTTCGGCCTCCCGCTCGTCGTCGCACAGAACGGCGAGCGCTGGACCGCGCAGGGCCTGCCGATGGCCTGAACGCCGGGACTCCCGGACCCGTTGTGAACTCCGGAGCGCGGAGTGCCCGGACCCGCGCCGCGGACCGGGCGTGTCCCAGTTGATCGCGCGCCCTGTCCGCCGGCGGAGCGCGGTCCTACCATGACCATGTGAACGACATCAACGCGTGGGTGTGGTGGCTGGTTGCGGCGGCCGGGCTCGGTATCCCGCTCGTCGTGACCGCGATGCCTGAGTTCGGCATGCTCGCCGTGGGCGCCGTCGCCGCCGCGGTCTCTGCGGGCCTCGGCGCTGGTGTCGTCATCCAAGTGCTCGTCTTCGCCGTCGTCTCGGTCGCCCTCATCGCCGTCGTACGACCCATCGCGGCCCGGCACCGCGCGCAGCGGCCCCAACTCGCCACGGGAGTGGAGGCGTTGAAGGGCAAGCAGGCCATCGTCCTGGAACGGGTGGACGGTTCGGGCGGTGGTCGGATCAAACTCGGCGGAGAGATCTGGTCGGCACGTGCCCTCGACGCCGGACAGGCCTACGAGGCAGGCCAAGAAGTGGACGTCGTGGACATCGACGGCGCCACGGCGATCGTCATGTGACCTCGTACGACGCAAGTGAACCGAACGCCCCACGTGGCAGACGACGGTCTGTCAGACTCGTCCAGCAAGATCTTCAACAACCATAAGATCTTCCGGAATTACCGAGCGGAGAAGGGTACGGGGAGCAACGATGGAACCGATCATCATCGTCCTGATCATTCTGGTGGTGTTGGTCTTCATCGCCCTGATCAAGACCATCCAGGTCATCCCACAGGCCAGCGCCGCCATCGTCGAGCGCTTCGGACGCTACACGCGCACCCTGAACGCCGGTCTGAACATCGTCGTCCCGTTCATCGACTCGATCCGCAACCGCATCGACCTGCGTGAACAGGTCGTGCCGTTCCCTCCGCAGCCGGTGATCACCCAGGACAACCTGGTCGTCAACATCGACACGGTCATCTACTACCAGGTGACCGACGCCCGGGCCGCCACGTACGAAGTCGCCAGCTACATCCAGGCGATCGAGCAGCTCACCGTCACCACACTGCGCAACATCATCGGCGGCATGGACCTGGAGCGCACCCTCACCTCTCGCGAGGAGATCAACGCGGCCCTGCGCGGCGTCCTCGACGAGGCCACCGGCAAGTGGGGCATCCGCGTCAACCGCGTCGAGCTCAAGGCGATCGAGCCGCCCACCTCCATCCAGGACTCGATGGAGAAGCAGATGCGCGCCGACCGCGACAAGCGCGCCGCGATCCTCACCGCCGAAGGTATCCGCCAGTCGCAGATCCTCACCGCCGAAGGTGAGAAGCAGTCCGCGATCCTGCGCGCCGAAGGTGAGGCCAAGGCAGCCGCTCTGCGCGCCGAGGGCGAGGCCCAGGCCATCCGTACGGTCTTCGAGTCCATCCACGCGGGCGACGCGGACCAGAAGCTCCTCGCTTACCAGTACCTCCAGATGCTCCCCAAGATCGCCGAGGGCGACGCCAACAAGCTCTGGATCGTGCCCAGCGAGATCGGCGACGCCCTCAAGGGCCTGAGCGGCGCCATGGGCAACTTCGGCCCCATGGGCGGCGGTTCGGGCAACGGCGGCAGCGAGCGCCGCGAAAAGCCCTCCGTCACCGACTGACGTCGTACGACGATGGGGCCCACCTCCCGGCGGAGGTGGGCCCCATCGTCGTACGAGCTAGGCCGCAGGCTGTGCCAGCCACTCCGGCAGCGAGTCGAAGTCGTCCTGGCCGAGCGCCAGCAGCATCGCGTCCGCCGGCGTCGGCTCGAAGGGCTGCCGCAGCAGCGGCATACCCGCCTGCTCCGGCGTACGGGCCGCCTTGCGGTGGTTGTCCTCCGCGCACGAGGCGACCGTGTTCAGCCAGGAGTCCTGGCCGCCCTGCGCCCGCGGTACCACGTGGTCCACGGTCGTGGCGCGCCGACCGCAGTACGCGCACCTGTGCCGGTCGCGTACCAGCACACCGCGTCGCGACCACGGTGCTTGTCTTCGGAACGGCACCCGGACATAGCGGCAGAGCCTGATCACCCGGGGCACGGGTATGTCGAGCGCCGCTCCGCGCATACGGAGTTCGGGGTGGGCCTGCTCCACGACGGCCTTGTCCTGCAGCACCAGAACGACGGCTCGGTTCAACGTCACCGTCGACAGCGGCTCAAAGCTCGCGTTCAGTACCAGCGTGTCCCGCATCCAGCCCACCTCCCGTGTGCACCGGCCCACCCCCTGGCGGACGGGCTTGGATCAACTCTGGCCGGGCGCGCCGAGATGGACAACGCAATAAAAAATGCCCGCCTCTGATCACTTCCAAGACCAGAGGCGGGCAAACGTTCAGTGAACGCTTGGCTGGCTGCTCAGCTTTCCGACGGATTCTCGTACTCGCCGATCAACTGGGCACGCGCCAGTGTGTGGAACCGCAGGTTGAAGCCCACGACGGCCGGTGACACCTCGGAGTCCGGCCCCAGCTTCTCGCTGTCGACGGCGTACACCGTGAAGACGTACCGGTGCGGTCCGTCCCCGGGCGGCGGCGCCGCCCCGCCGAAGTCCTTCGTCCCGTAGTCGTTGCGGACGTGCACGGCACCCTCGGGAAGCCCCTCGAACTTGCCGCTGCCCGCACCCGTCGGCAGTTCCGTGACGGACACCGGGATGTCGAAGAGCACCCAGTGCCAGAACCCGCTGCCCGTCGGGGCATCCGGATCGAAGCACGTCACGGCGAAGCTCTTCGTCCCGGCCGGGAAGCCTTCCCAGCGCAGTTGCGGCGATGTATTGCCCGCCGCGTACACCTGGGCGTCCGCCAGTACCGCACCCGGCGCGATGTCGTCGCTCACCACGGTGAACGACGGCACCGGCGGATGGAAGTCATGGGGAAGCGGGGCCCTCTTCGCCTCGGTCACGTCTCAACCTCCGATTCGGCCGACTGCCTGCGCTCGTAGCCTAGAACCAGCTGCGCTTGCTACCGACTTCCGACAGCCACTGATTCAGGTACGCGGCCCAGTCCGTGCCCTGGTAGTCGTGCAGCCCCACCTGGAAGGACCGGTACGAGTCGCTGCCCTCACTGAACAGGCCCGGCTTCTTGTCCATCTCCAGGACGACGTCCATCGCGCGGTCGTCCGCGACGAAGCTCAGCTCCACCTGGTTCAGCCCACGGTACTGGGACGGCGGGAAGAACTCGATCTCCTGGTAGAACGGCAGCTTCTGCCGCGTACCACGGATGTGACCGCGCTCCATGTCCGCGTTCTTGAAGCGGAAGCCCAGCTGAATGAAGGCGTCCAGGAGCGCCTTCTGCGCCGGCAGCGGGTGCACATTGATCGGGTCCAGGTCACCGGAGTCCACGGCCCGCGCGATCTCCAGCTCCGTGGTCACACCGATGTGCATCCCGCGCAGGCTCTGCCCGTCGATCATGGTGATCGGCGTCTCCCAAGGGATCTCCAGGCCGAACGGCACCGCGTGCACCGCGCCCGCCTGCAGCTCGAAGGCGCCACCGAGCCGAAGCTTGGTGAACTCGATGTCCTGCTTGTACTCCTGGTCGTCGTGGCCCTCGACCTCGACCTTGGCCTGCAGACCGACCGACAGACCCTCGATCGCCTGGGTCACCGACCCGCCCTGGATCCGCACCTCACCCTGGACGACACCGCCCGGAACGGTGTTGACCTCCGTCAGCACCGTCTCGACCGAAGCCCCACCGGCCCCCAGGCTCGCAAGCAGCCGCTTGAACCCCATGTCACTTCCTCCCCAGGCAACGCCTGTTCCATCTGCCGTGTCCGTCTGTATTCCTTGATCCCTACAAACGCGATCCGGCCGCGGACGGTTCCGCGCCCTCACCCTTCCAAGAGAGAGGAGCCCTGGCCACCCCATCGACAAGCATCCGTCCGGACTACTCAGGACTACTCCGGCTTGGTGGACTACGCTCGTACGCCATGATCGCGGCCCCTGACCGTACGCCCCTCACACGCGAGTTCTTCGACCGCCCCGTACTGGACATCGCGCCCGACCTCCTGGGTCGCATCCTCGTGCGCACCACCCCGGACGGTCCGATCGAGCTCCGCCTCACAGAGGTCGAGGCGTACGACGGCCCGAACGACCCCGGCTCCCACGCCTATCGCGGCCGCACAGCCCGCAACGACGTGATGTTCGGTCCGCCCGGCCACGTCTACTTCACCTACGGCATGTCAAGGCGGTCAGCATGAACGTCATGGATCTTGCTCACCCCGCTGAAGAAGTCGCCCCCAAGCTGCTCGGTGCCATCCTCACCCACGAGACCCCCGAGGGAACCGTGAGCATCACCATCACGGAGACCGAGGCGTACTCCGGTTCGGCCGACCCTGCCTCCCACGCCTACCGAGGCAGGACACCCCGAAACGCCGTCATGTTCGGACCCGCGGGACACCTGTACGTCTACCGGTCTCACGGACTCCACTGGTGCGCCAACGTCGTCACCGGGGCAGACGGCATCGCTACAGCTGTCCTCATCCGGGCAGGCAGGGTCATCGCAGGGGAAGACCTGGCACGCAAGCGGCGAGGGGGCAAGGTCGAGAGTCCACGTCTCGCGCGGGGGCCGGGGAACTTCTGCCAAGCGCTCGGCATCACGGCAGAGCACAACGGCACAGACCTACTGGCAGGCGCCTCCGTCACGCTGTCCGAGGGTGAGCCAGTACCCGCCGCAATCATCCGGGTTGGTCCTCGGGTAGGCGTGAGCAAAGCCCACGACTGGCAGCACCGCTTCTACCTCGTCGGTGATCCAACAGTCTCGGCGTACCGACTGAGCCCGAGAGCCAAGCCGTCCACCGGAGCCTGAGCCGCTGTGCGCCTCGCTCGCGGCTCGCCGGTGAGTCGGCGCGGAGTTGGTCCCGAAGATGCGTGATCGCTCGCGAGCGTGGCGCGTGACGCGTTCCTGGCCGGTCGAGTGACTGCCGACGTGCGCCGACCCGGACCGGAGGGGTGGGGCCCTTTCTTTGCTTCCGGCGCTGTGCTCCGGGTCACGTCACCTGCGGGAATCATCCCGCGCCATCGCCCGTTGGGCCGTACTGATCACTCCTGTACGCACGCCGAAAGAACGAGGCCACATGACCCCCGCTTGACGGGGACATCGGGCACGTAGCCGCGCCCCGCTTCGGCGTACAGGAAGGAGCCACCACAGGTGGCTATCTGGTTCCCCCGAAACAGCCCATGGGGTGCCGTGTCTCAGTACCACTTCCGAGACATGGCGAGCGACGCTCGACACTCGCTCGCGTACCGCGTGCACTTCGCCGCGATCGGCTGGGCCGACAGAGATGGGCACGCGGCATTCCAGCCGAGCGAGCTGGCTCATGTCCTAGTCGACGAGAACAGTGTGATCCCCAGCAGGCAGAGCGTTAGCGGCGCGGTGCGCCGAGCCAAGAAGCTGGACCTCATCGCCCCGGAGTCCAACGCCACCTGCCTCGTCCTCTCGCAGACAGCGTTTCCGCAAGGAGAAGGGCGCGCCCAAGCCGTGCCGCCCTCACCCGGACCGACGCTAGCCAGAGGTAAGCGCCACACGTGTACCGAGTACACCTCTCAGGCGTACCAACACCAGGCTTGACCTGCGGAAACGTTCGCTCCCTCTCTATCTATTTGGGCAGCGGCGAAAGAAGCAGGGGGTAAGTCAGCAAGCCTTATACGCAAGGCGTCTTCGTCAAGAGCCCGGCGCCCTGCGCCGGGACTTCCGCAAGCCGTCTTCGCCAGGGGCGGTGAGGCAACCTGACCAGGAGTCATGAGTGGGCGGCAAGCGCAAGCAGACTCAACGGATGACCAAGGAAGTGTGGCTGGCCCGGGAACTCTTGAAGGCCCCTATACGGAGCCAAGAGCACCGAAGGCACGTGGCCAAACTCTGGGGACGCGATCCCGACCTGCTCTCTCCCCATGAGGAATACGTAAAGGACTGCGAGGCACATAAGGTGCTGTACGCGGCGATTCTCAAGGCGTGGGAGGAAGAAGGGGTCGCCCTACACGATGCCATTGAGGAAGCAGGCCTAAACCGGACGTATCCCTAGCCTCCCACGGTCGATGATGTGACTTCTCGTACGCCGTCATCCTGTCCCCTTGACTTCGTCCCGGATCACCATCGCGAACGACGTGCAGATACGCCGGAAGCCCCGGTGATTGCTCCGGCCGGTGTGGCTCATGCACTCCACGTCGACCGCCGCACCGTCAGTCGACGGCTGCGCCGTCCACTTGCAGTGAAGGCACTCCGCCTCGAAGGTCACATCAGTGTCCGGGTGCCGCGTGATCCGGTGTCTGACGTACCGCAGCACAGCACGAGTCATCGATGCCCCCGTGTCCGGTGCGGGTGGCTGCGAATCTCCACATCAGCGTCCGTAGCCGCCGACAGCTCACCCCTGTCACGCGCTGCCTGTCGTTGCTTGACCAGTGCGGAGCAGATGTCGCAGCCCGGCGCGGGCTTGGGCGGCGGGAGCGGAAGCGTGAGGTTCACCGGTCCCTGCATCGTTGTCCGTGGCGTGCTCATCCTGTGCGACCTCCCCGACTGCGTCTGTGCCGAAGAGCATCGCGTGAGATCTGCATGGGATCGCGCTTCAGTCGCGTTGTGGACTGAACTTCATGCACGACAAGCAGCGGACCACTCGGCGAGCCTCGCTCGAAGTTCCTCGCCGAAGAGCGCGCGTTCCTCGTAGCCGGCGAACTCCGTCAAGTAGCTCTGAACGTCTCGGCCGTCGCGGAGTACGAGACTGCCCGCCGTGGTCTCGATGGTGACCAAGGCAGCGTCATAGACGGTGAAGGTGTTCAGCGGAGTTCGGGGCGTTGGCGCCCCTACGGGGATCACGCCGATTCGAACGTTCGGAAGGTAGGACAGAGAGGCCAAGCGGTCCATCTGCTCGGCCAACGCCAACCGCGAGACGACCGGCCAGCGAACCGCCTGCTCAGTCAGAACGAACGTGAACCGCTTCGAGGCGTCGTAGAGGACGGCTTGCCGTCCCAGCTTCCCCGCTACGGCCTTGCTCGTGTCGGCCGTCGAGTGGGCCAGGCTCGCTCGTACGTACTCCGGTGTTGCGAGCAGTCCGGTAACCATCGAGAGCAGGAAGTAGCGCATGCGCGTAGAGGACGCTTCGAGTGACTTCAACTCGGCCTGTCTCGTACCGAGCCCCTTGCGCCGAAGGTCTCGGAGGTTCCGCCACTCGGTGTTCGCCATCCTGGCGAGGGCGGAGACCTCGGCGACCAGTTCCGGCGGAGCGTCCAGCGCTCGCAAGATCTGCTCGACGTCGACCAGGGACGGCCGTGTCCGGCCGTTCTCGATGCGAGACACCTTCGACTGGGACATGTTGCAGCGCGCTGCGAGCCGGTCCCCTGAGAGGCCGACTCGCTTGCGCAAGTCCCGAAGCAGAGTGGCGAGTTCGGTACCAGACTCGCCAAGCTGCTCAGCTTCGAACGTCACCCGTTCACGTACTCCAGGAAGGGAACCGACTCGGCAACGGCGATGCTCTGCCACTCGATGAACGGCGCAGGGCCACCCTCGTACAGCTCTCGGCTGGTCTGCGTGCCTTCGCCCCCGTAGTGCATCAGGACGACCGTCGAGCGGTCGAACATCCAGAAGTCCGCGACATCCGGCAACGGGTTCTCCCGCTCGGTCACGTCAAGGATGCGGATGTCCTCCCCGGCGAGCACGTGCGGTGCGTAGTACCGGGAGAATTCGAAGCGCAGGTACTCGGAGAGCGGTCGAGTCAGGACGTGCACTCGACCCTTGCTCCTCCCCTCACCGCGCAACCGCCTCAGGTTTTCCGTGTACGCCGACGAGTAGGTGTCCGGGTCGACGCGCTTGCCTGCGCGGAAGGCTTCGAGTTCTTCCGCCTCCTGCGGTACGAGGTACTGGGGCAGGGTCTCCAGCCGCCACGCTTCCGACTGGAAGCCCCGGAGCATCGCCCGCCACTCGTCACCATCCAAGAGCACGAACGGCCTCCCGAAGAACGCTCTCGGGGATCTCCACGAGCCCTTCCCCCTGCGGGGGAGTGAAAGCGTCGGACACGTCGTCCTGAACCACGATGGAGCCGGAAGCGGTTCGGTAGACGTTCGGGCAGTCGTCCTCCCCACACGTGCCGTTGCCGTTGCCAGTGAGCCGAGTCAGTTCTTCGCGCATGCGGAACCCCCTTGACTTGGCGGCCCGGTCGGCTGCCTGAGGCGACCGTACGGGGGCCGTTCGCGACCATCTATGCATAGACGTGACTCATGCACGTTGTTGCATGAACTGGGGAGCGAGAGGGGCGCACAGAGGCTCTGAGGGATGTCCGATTCTTCCTCGCTGGGTATGACGACGGGCACCGCCCGACTCTCGTCAGACAGGGCCCGTGCTCACTGAGCGCCGACAGTCGGCTCGGCTCTCCGTGATCGGATCTCAGGAGTTCCGGAACGTGATCCGGCAGTGCTCGGCCTTGAAGCCTCGGACCCCTCGACCGCGCGGCATCAGCTCCACTCGCTCGCAGACCTGCATGACGACGGTCCGCACGTAGTCGATGCGATCGGGGTCCTCGTAGTCCAGCTCCTCCCACAGGTACTCGACGTCGCCCAGGTCGACGCGCACCCGCTTCGCTGCCAGGTCTGCCAGCTCGGCCCGGATTTTGGTCAGGTCGGCGTCACACCTGCCGATGCCCGTCCGCAGGGTCGACGCGTCGATGTCTCCTACAGCGAACATCTCCGCCAGGGCAGTGCGCCTCTCGGATGCGGCAGTCTCCTCGGCGAGCAATTTGGCCTCTCGCTCTTCGTCTCCGTTGTCCGTGGCCGGTGCCGCGTTCCACTCCTCGGCCTTGTCGATGACCTTCCGGACCACGAAGGAGTCGAGAGCGTCTGCCGGGCAGGTGATGCACCGGCCACCTGAACAGGTGTAGATGCGGTACCGCTCGCCCGCCGCGTTCTTCCTGCTCCAACCCTGAGTGACGACGGCCTGACACTTCGAGCAGCGGACCACGCCGGACAACAGGGCCTTGCGCTTGCCGCCGCCGCCCGTGTTGCGCTCGGGATCGCTCAGGTAGCGGACCAGGGCTCGGAACACGCCCTCGGAGACGATCGCTTCCCAGTTACCCGCACAGGTCTCCTCGGTCAGCCGCACGCGCTTCCCGTCCGGTTTCTCGACCCACTGCGAGTACGTCTGGATTCCTGCGTTCCTCGGCTTCAAGAGGACACCCCGAAGGTTCGAGCTGCGCCACTCCTTGCCGTGCGGCGAGAGCAGTCCACGAGTGTTCCAGTCCTTCGCGATGGACCAGAGGGAGGCACCGGTCAGGACATCCCGGTACGCCTGCCGTAGGGCTTCCGCCTCTGCCTCACGGTGCCTGCCGTCACGCTCGAAGCCGAACGGGCGCGTACTCCAGAGGGGCCTCCCCGACTCTCTACGGCGCTGGTGTCCGAGTACCTGACGCTCTACTCGCATCTCGGTCTCGTTGCGAGCAACCACAGCTCCGATGCGAGCAGCGAGCCGGCCGGACGGGGTGGAGAGGTCGAGTACTCCCTGAGCCTGTGCGGCGGCCAGCGTAACGCCGGTCGCCTCGGCCAGGTCCACCAGGTCCTCAAGATCCCAAGGGGTGCGATACATGCGGTCGTAGTGGCGAGACACGATGGCGTCTGCCTTGCCGTCCTCCACCAGGGCCTTGACGCGCTCCCACTCGTCGCTTCGCTTGGCTCCCCGCTTGGTCGAGGCTGAGGTGTCCTTCTCGACGATCACGGCTACGACGGACCAGCCGTTCCGGTCGCAGAGCGCCTGACTCAGCTCGACCTGTTGTGTCAGGTTCCCGCCCTTGGACTCCTCGCCCCTCGGGGTGGGGCTGAGCCTGGCGTAGATGATCGCTCGCACTGCCTGGCTCCTGCTTGTCGTTGCCGTGCCGATGATGCCCGACATGCATGCTTCGTGAGTCACCTATGGCATGTGGCACTGCATGAACCTGGTGTGCGGTCCGGAGGGCCGGGCCAGTGCGGTCCTGCTGCGGGCCGGCGAGGTCACCGAGGGCGCCGAACTGGCCCGCAAACGTCGACTCCCGGCCCGAAGTGACAAGGAACTGGCCAAAGGGCCCGCACGCCTCGCCACGGCACTCGGGGTGGGCCGGTCGCTCAACGGCACTGATGCCTGCGGTCCCGAGGGCTCCCCACTGACCCTCCTGACGGGCACCCCCATCCACTCCGACCAGGTACGCAGCGGTCCCCGCACGGGCGTGGCCGGCGACGGGGGCGTCCACCCATGGCGCTTCTGGATCGCCAACGACCCGACGGTGAGCCCGTATCGGTCCCATACGCCACGCCGCCGCTCAACTTGACGCGTCCCTGGGGGATCCGTAATGTAGCCCGAGCCGCTTGAACCGGTTACGGCGTTCAGCCAGCAGCCGAGAGTGGCCAACCCACTACCTACGACTTCCCCTCGGCGGGGGCGAATTCGGCGTGCCTGCATGCCCGAATTCAAACTCGCGGAACTCGATTATGAGTTGCGGAGGGAATCGGCTAACGTAGTGAATGTCGAAAGGCCGCGAGGCGAAAGCACTCAAAGCCCGAAAGACAACCCGCCGGCCGGGAAACAGACGCGAAAGAGTCTGATAGAGTCGGAAACGCAAGACCGAAGGGAAGCGCCCGGAGGAAAGCCTGAGAGAGTCTCTCGGGTGAGTACAAAGGAAGCGTCCGTTCCTTGAGAACTCAACAGCGTGCCAAAAATCAACGCCAGATATGTTGATACCCCGTCCATCGGATACTTCCGGTGGCGAGGTTCCTTTGAAAAAGTCCTGCCGGACAGTGTTCGGCAGGCGCACAGCGAGGACGCTGTGAACCGTCCGATTATTCCTCGGACGGTTCCGCTCTCGTGGTGTCGTCCCGATTACGGGAAAACATTCACGGAG